>DATLRO010000081.1:0-2988 GCA_035534615.1 Vicinamibacterales bacterium | reverse complement strand
CTGTACGCCCTGCTGCTGCAGCGGGTCCGCCTGACCGGCCGGCCGCTGACGTTCGCGTTCCGCTGCGATGCGCCGGCCCTGCGCCGGTTCCTGACGATGACGATGACGCCGCTTGCGGAGCACGGGATCGAGTTCGATTCGGTCCTGACGCGCGCGGAATCCCGCACCCCGGTGCCGCTCCTCGACCGGCGGCTGGTCCGCTCCGAGCGGTTCGTCACGCTCTGCAGCTGGTGCAAGCGGGTCAAGGTCGCTGAGGGCGACTGGCGCGAAATCGAAGCGGCGGTCGAGCCGCTCCGTCTGTTCGGCACGGTCGCCCGGCCGATGCTGACCCACGGCATCTGCCCCTCCTGCGTGCGGCTCTTCGACGGCCTCACCTCGCCGTGAGGCGCGGGACCCGCCCTTCCGGCCTTCGTGCTTCGACCTCAGAGACCGACGCGGGCGCGGAGCTGGCGGAGGGCGCCGTGCGCTTCGGGGACGCGGAAGAGCAGCGTGCAGCCGAGGAACACCAGCCCGTACGGCCCCAGCGTGAGGATCGCGACGGCAATCGGCTGCGAGAACGGGAGCAGGAGCTTGATGGCCCAGGCCACCGCCGCGCCGGCGGCGGCTGCGGCCCAGAGGCGCAGGGCATAGCCGGGCGCCAGGCCGGTGCGGCCGATCCGGCCGTTCAGGGTGTGGCGCAGCAGCGAGTATTCCACGCAGGCCGAGAGGCCGGCGGTGGACGTCAGGCCCACGACGCCCCACCGGGCCGGCACGCCGATGTGCGGCGGCAGCACGATCGCGCACAGGTACCCGAGCACCGTCGTCAGCGACACCCGCAGCACGGCGTAGCGAAGCGGTGTCCGGGTGTCCTGGAGCGCGTAGTAGGTCGACGAATACAGCCGGCCGAGCGTCGACGCGAGCAGGCCGATTGAGGCGCCGGCGAGAATCGCCCAGACATAGACCGCGTCGGCATGGGTGAAGCGGCCGGTCTGCAGCAGCGCGCCGGCGATGACGTCGCCCAGCGCGGCGAACGCGACGACCGACGGGACGACGAAGAACGCAATCTGGCGGAGGCCGGCGTCCAGCCGCCGCCGGACGACCTCGGTGTCGGCGAGGCCCACCGCGCCCGACAGGGCCGGCAGCTCGGCGGCGGAGACCGACATGCCGAACAGGCTGATCGGCAGCAGGTAGAGGATCTGCGCGCTCGCCAGGCCGGTGACGACGCCGGTCGGCATCAGGCTGGCCAGCAGGGAATCGACGTAGGAGCTGATCTGCACGACGCCGCGGCTCACGAAGACCGGCACGAAGTTCCGCATCACGGTCCGGACCTGTTCGTCCGCGACGTCCAGCACGATCCGCAGGTGGGGAACCAGGCGCAGCACGGAGGGGAGCTGCACCGCGAACTGCAGCGCGCTGCCGGCGATCGAGCCCCAGGCGAGCAGGACCGCCAGGTGCGGCAGCGCGGCATGGGGACCGAAGAGGAGCAGCGTCGTGATCATCGCCGCGTTCCAGACGACCGGCGCCATGTACGACAGCAGGAAGCGGTGGTGGCTGTTGAGGATGCCGAGGCACCAGGCCGACATGACGAGCAGGCCGGCGCCGGGAAACAGGATCCGGACGATGTGGATGGTCAGCGCGCGCTTGGCGCCGGTGAATCCGGGGGCGATGACCGTGGCCAGAATCGGCGCGGCCAGGATGCCGATGACGATCACGACGCTGGCGACGAGCGCCAGCATGGCCGCGACCGCGCCGGCGACGCGGGTCGCCTCGCGCTCGTCGTGCCGCGCCAGCAGCGCGGCGTAGACAGGAATGAACGAGCCCGACAGGGCCCCTTCGCCGAACAGGTTCTGGAGGGCGTTGGGAATCCGGGAGGCGACCATGAAGGCGTCGGCCGCGTCGGACTGCAGCCCGAAGTAGTGCGCGAAGATGCGCAGGCGGACCAGCCCCGCCAGCCGGCTGCTCAGGATCCCGCCGGCGACGAAGACGGCCGACTGCCTGGTGGGCGGCACACGGGGAGGGGCGGTGGAGGCGGAAGGGGCGGCGGTGACCACGGGAACGCGACAGGCTCCGCTGTCATGGTGCGACACCCGAGCGGGTTTGTCTATGGATTCTCTGGGGAATACCGAGCACCGAGAAGAAGTATGGGGTGGGCGACGGGTATCGAACCCGCGACCTCCTGAGCCACAGTCAGGCGTGCTACCACTGAACTACGCCCACCATACGGCTGGTCTGCGCGGCGCGTGCCCCTCCCGGGTCACACGCCCGTGCGTGCGGCAACCCCCAAGTGTAGCATCGGCCGAACGGGCCGGGCAATGGCGGGGCAGCGGCCCCCGGCCGTCCGGAAAAAGAAAACGCCGGCGCCGGCCCCCCGGGGGCCGGCGCCGGCGTTGCGTGTGACGAACGGACGACGCGCTAGAACTCGAACCGGAAGCCGAGTTCCAGCGTGCGCGGGCTGAGCAGGTTGACGACCTGGTTGTACGACGCACCGTTCAGAATCTGGAAGTTCGTGATCGGCGCCGAGTTGGTGATGTTGAAGAGGTCGAGCATCGCCGTGAAGCGGTGGCCGCCCCGGATGTCGAACGCCTTGTCGAACCGGACGTTCAGCAGCGGCACCGTGTCCGACCGGTTCGTGCTGAGGTTGTTCAGGAAGAACTGCTGGTAGCCGGCGTTCGGCAGGTTGACGCCGATGATCGGCGCATAGTTCCAGCCGCTCTGCACTTCGAAGTTCAGACCGACGCCGATCTGGTACGGGAATTCGTAGTCGCTCGACAGGTGCCACACCCACGACGTGCTCTTCTGGGCGGTGCCGACCGTCGGATACGGCGTGACGTAGTAGCCCGTGCTGATCGGGTCAGCCTGGGTCGTGGGGCTCGCGCTGAAGTCGTACGGCGAGAACAGCGCGTTCGACCGCGTCCAGTCGTAGCTGGTGTCGAGGAAGAGCCCCTTCTGGAACCGCTTGGTGAAGGCCACCTCGATGGTGTCGAAGTTCTGCGCCCCGCCGCCCGGCGC
>DATLRO010000080.1:0-95932 GCA_035534615.1 Vicinamibacterales bacterium | reverse complement strand
TCGGGCAAATCCTCCCTGGCCTTCGACACCATCTACGCCGAAGGGCAGCGGCGCTACGTGGAGTCGCTGTCGGCGTACGCCCGCCAGTTCCTCGAGCGGATGGAGAAGCCGGACGTCGACCGGATCGACGGCATCTGCCCGGCGATCGCCATCCGCCAGAAGAACACGATCCGCAATCCCCGGTCGACCGTCGGGACGACGACCGAGATCCACGATTACATGCGGCTGCTGTGGGCCCGCATCGGCCGGACGTTCTGTCGGTCGTGCGGCCAGGAGGTCATGCGGGAGACGGCCGAGGTGGTCGCCCGCCGACTGGCCGCCCTGCCCGAGGGGGCGCGCCTCCTGCTCGGCTTCGATATGCCGGTCGTCGAGGCGCCGGCGGAATTCGCCGCGGACACGGAGCCGGCCGACGGGGACGCCGACCCGGACGGCGAGCCGGAGACGGCGGCCGCGGCGAACGGCGCGACGGCCGCGCCGGCGCGGGTGACGCCGGCGGCGGTGCGTGCGACGATCGACACCCTGCGGCGCAAGGGGTTCGGACGGCTGCTGGCCGGCAGCCGGGCGGTCTCGTTCGACGAGGTCGATCCGGAGAGCCTGACGGGCGAAGCGACGCTGCAGGTGGTCGTCGATCGGATCCGGATCGCGCCGGACGTCCTCACGCGGCTGACCGACTCGATCGAGACGGCGTACCGCGAGGGCGGGGGAGCGGCCTTCGCGCTGGAGCTCCCGGCGGAGGGCGCACGGGAGGGGGCGGCGGGCGCGCCGCCCGTCCGGCACGTCTTCAGCGAGCGGTTCGAATGCCGGCGGTGCGGCATCGCGTACGAGGACCCGCAGCCCCGCCTGTTCTCCTTCAACAATCCGTTCGGCGCCTGTCCGACCTGCCACGGCTTCGGCAACATCATCGAGCTCGACCTCGACCTCGTGGTCCCCGATCCGGCCAAGTCGATCCAGCAGGGGGCGATCGAGCCCTGGACGAAGCCGCACTACCGGTCGCAGCTCGCGGAGCTGAAGCGGGCGGCGCGGAAGCGCCGGGTGCGCCTGGACGTCCCCTGGCAGGAGCTGACGCCGGACGAGCGCGCCTTCGTCATCGACGGCGACGGCGAGCAGTACGACGGCATCCGCGGCTTCTTCCGGTGGCTGGAGCGGAAGAAATACAAGGTGCACGTCCGCGTGTTCCTGAGCCGGTACCGCGGCTATCTCACCTGCCCGGAGTGCGGCGGCACCCGGCTGCGCCGCGAGGCGCGCGACGTGCGCGTCGCCGGCCGGACGATCGACGCGGTCGCGGCGCTGACCGTGCGCGAGGCGCAGGCGTTCTTCGGCGGCCTCACGCCGGTTGAGCGCGAGGCGGCGATCGCCGACAAGATTCTGAAGGAAATCCGGCGGCGGCTGTCGTTCCTCGCCGACGTCGGCCTGGACTACCTGACGCTGAACCGGCTGTCGTCCACGCTGTCGGGCGGCGAGTCGCAGCGGATCAACCTGGCGACGTCGCTCGGATCCGCGCTGGTGGGGACGCTGTACGTGCTCGACGAGCCGTCCGTCGGCCTGCATCCGCGGGACAACGGGCGGCTCATCGCCATCCTCCGCCAGCTCCGCGACCAGGGCAACACGGTGCTCGTGGTCGAACACGACGCCGACATGATCAATGTCGCCGACCATATCGTGGATCTCGGACTCGGGGCCGGCGAGCAGGGCGGCCGGATCGTCTATTCCGGGTCGCTCGAGGGCCTGCTGCTCGAGTCGCGGTCGCTCACGTCGAAATACCTCCGGCACGAACTGGCCATCCCCGTGCCGGTGAGGCGGCGCCGGGGCACGGGACAGCGGATCCGGCTGCTCGGCGCGAACGAGCACAACCTGAAGGCGGTCGACATCGCGGTGCCGCTCAACACGCTGACCTGCGTGACCGGCGTGAGCGGATCGGGCAAGTCCACGCTCGTCCACGACATCCTGTACGCGGCGGTGAAGCGGGCGAAGGGCAGCTGGGACCGGAAGGTCGGCGCGTTCGAGCGGCTCGAAGGGACCGAGTTCATCACCGACGCCGTGCTCGTCGACCAGGCGCCGATCGGCCGGACGCCGCGGTCGAACCCGGTGACGTACCTGAAGGCGTTCGATCCGATCCGCGAGCTGTTCGCCTCGACGAAGGACGCGCGGTCGCGCGGGCTCACCGCCAGCCACTTCTCCTTCAACGTCCCGGGCGGGCGCTGCGAGGCGTGCCAGGGCGAAGGCGAAGTGCGCGTCGAGATGCAGTTCCTCGCCGACGTCTTCGTCCCGTGCGATCAGTGCGACGGGAAGCGGTTCAAGCCGCAGGTGCTGGACGTCCGCTACCGCGGCCGGACGATCCATCAGGTGCTCGACATGACCGTGCGCGAGGCGCTGGCCTTCTTCAGCAGCTCGCCGAAGGTGCTGCGCCGCCTCCAGGTGCTCGACGAGATCGGACTCGGCTACCTGCGGCTCGGCCAGCCGGCCACCACGCTGTCGGGCGGCGAGGCGCAGCGCATCAAGATCGCCGCCCACCTGGCCTCGCACACCGGCGAGCGCCTCCTGTACGTCCTCGATGAGCCGACGACCGGCCTGCACTTCGACGACATCGCGAAGCTGCTGGCCGCCTTCCGGAAGCTGCTCGAGGCGGGACACACCCTGCTGGTCATCGAGCACAACCTCGACGTCATCAAGACGGCCGACTGGGTGATTGACCTCGGCCCGGAAGGAGGCGACGAGGGGGGCACCGTGGTGGCGGCCGGGACGCCCGAGCAGGTGGCGCAGGTCGAGGCGTCGCACACGGGCCGCTACCTGCAGCACGTGCTCGCCGAAGGCCGGTCGCACGCGTACGCGGGGGGACGGTCGTGATCGGCGCCGGGACGGGCTGGCGGCTGACAGCGGCTCGACGCCTGGCGGCGGCGGCCGGCGCCCTCGGCATCGCCGGCCTGCTGCTGCGGCCGGTGCCGATCCACGCGCGGCCGCCGTCGTTCGATCAGGTGGTGGCCCGCCTCAGCAGCCCGAACGCCGGCGACCGCCTCGGGGCGCTGGATCTGCTGCGCGAGGCCGGCTATCCGCAGGCGGAAGTGCCGGTCGCACCGCTGCTCACCGACCCGGTGCCGGAGGTCCGCCTGGCGGCGATCGCCACCGAGATGAACTGCATGCTCGCCGAGAAGCTGGTCGCCCGTTCGCACGTGGGGCTGGTCGTCGAGGTGCGGCACAGGGTGGACGCCGCGGCGGCGTTCGACAAAGGGCTGCTCGCGCTGCAGCCGCAGCCGCTGCCGGCGCCGGTCGCGTCCGGGCTGCTGGCGGCCGCGGGGGACCGCCAGGACGACGTCGCCCTCGAGGCGGTGTACGGCCTCGGGGTCGTCGGACCGCTCGCGACCGGCGCGGCGCGCGACCGCCTGTGGCAGCAGACCGAGCCGCGCCTGCTGGCGATGATCGCGAGCCGGGCGGCGTCGACCCGGCGGGCGGGCCTGCGGGTGCTCGCCCGGCTGGCCGATCGGTACGGCGCCGCGGCGCCGCGGGGCGGTCAGGCCGTGGACGATCCGGTCGTCGCGGCCATGAACGACACGGATGCGGGCGTCAGGGCGGCGGCCGTGGCGGCGCTCGGCGCGCTGCGGAGCGACCGGGCGGTGCAGGCGCTGACCGAGCGCTTTCACTACTACACGCGCGGGCCGGCGGCCGAGGCGGCGCTCGACGCGCTCGCGCGCATTGCGTATCCGGCCAGCCTGCCGCTGTTCGAGTCGCTGACCGGCGCGCGGGATCCCGGCGTCCGGGCGATTGCCGTCGAAGGGATCGCGCGGCTGAGCGATGCGGCGCAGGTCGACGCCCTGCTGCGCCGGCTGAACGCGGAACGGAGCAACCGCGTGAACCTCGCGCTCGATTTCGCGGTCGCCCGCACGGGACGGACGGCGTCCCTCGGGCCGTTCGTGACGGCGCTGGCGAGCCCGGCGCTGCGCGGCGCCGCCGCGCGCGATCTGCTGGAACTGACGGCCACCGGCCACGCCGGCGCGGCCGCGTGGCAGCAGGCGCTGCAGACGCCGGACGCCGCGGCCCGCCTGCTGGCAGTCCGGATCCTCGGTCTGGCCGGCGACGCGGCGCTGAGCCGCGTGCTGCAGCCGCTCGCCGGGACGGGCGACAACACGGCACTCGCGGCATCGGCCCGACAGGCGATCGCCCGGCTGCAGGCGGTCCCGGCGCCATGAGTCACGTGTGACGAGCGGGCCGCGATCCGCCGGGGCGTCTGGCCCGCCCCCGCCAGCCGGCCGCCGCGCGGGCCGCCCCCGGGTCGTGCCGCGGGCGTTCTATGCGCGGCCCACGATCGAGGTGGCGCCGGATCTCCTGGGCAGGATCCTCGTCCATCGATCGCCCGCCGGCGAGACGAGCGGCCTCATCGTCGAAGTGGAAGCCTACATCGGGGAAGACGACCCGGCCTGTCACGCGGCGCCGGGACCGACCGCGCGGAATCGCCCGTTGTACGGTCCGCCCGGCTACGCCTACGTCTATCTCAACTACGGCATTCACGCGCTGGTGAACGTGGTGACCGAGCCGGCCGGCTCGCCGGCGGCGATCCTCATCCGCGCACTCGAACCGCTCGACGGCCTCCGGCTGATGCGGGCGCGGCGACGGCGTGCCGGCAAGGGCGTGCGCGGGCTGCCGCCCGATGCGCCCGACGCGGCGCTGTGCCGGGGGCCGGGCAACCTGACCCGCGCCATGGGGATCGCGCTGAGCGACAACGGGAGCGACCTGACCGGCGACCGGCTGTTCATCGCCGACGGAGGGCGGACGACTGCGCGGATCGTCTGGAGCCCGCGGATCGGCATCCGCGTGGGAATGGACCGTCAGTGGCGGTGCTACGACGCCGACAGTCTGGCCGTCTCGGGGCACCCCGCCTTGTCCCGGGAGTGATCCGCACGGCCCGCCGCCCCCAGCGGGGCGGTCGCTATGCGACGTCGCCGGCCGCCGGCTCTCCGATCAGCTCCAGTACCTCGGTGCATCCGCTGAGCCTGGCGACCCACCGCGCCATCTGACCGGGGAAGTTCTTCGGCAGCCGGAGTCCGGGATCCCGTGCGAGCAGCAGGCGGACGACGGCCGGGCGGCAGGCGCCGAAGATCGGGCGATCGATGTCGGAGAACGCGCCGCCCGAGACCGCCTGCGACAGGGCGGTCTCGCCGCCCGGGCCCTGGGCCCTGGGGTCGGCGCCGTGCGCCAGCAGCAGCTCGACGAGCGCGGTGTCGTCGCCGGCGGCGGCCATGAGCAGGGGCGTCAGCCCGTCGGGCGCGGCGGCCGTGGCGTCGGCACCCGCGGCCATCAGCAGACGGGCGGCGTCGGTCTGCCGGGCGCGCACGGCGTGCATGAGCGGGGTCCAGTGGTGGCGGTGGTCGGCCCGGTTCGGGTCGGCACCGGCGCGGAGCAGGAGGGCCAGCGTGTCCAGCCGGCCCTCGCGCGCCGCCCAGATGAGGGGGGTCTGCCCGTCGCCGTCCGGGGCGTCGGGGTTGAGTCCGGCCGAGAGGAAGATCTCGACCTCGTCGACGTCGCCGGCGGCGGCGGCCGACGTGAGCGGGGTGTCGGCGTGGAGGCTGCCGGCGGCGGTGGTCAGCAGGGTGGTGCCGAGACCCAGCAGGAGCATCAGGCGGGAGGTGGCCGGTTCCTGGACGTGCATGGGCGGATGATACAGAAAGAACTTTAAGATGTAAAGTATCGAGCACGGACCGCCGCCCGCGGCGCCCGCGCCCCGTGCGTCCACGTTTCACCGTGCCGGCGGTTTCGTGGCACTCTAGGGTTCCGAGTCCGAAGTCCGGTGACACCGTGCGATGCCGGTTCAGCGAGAAGGGAGCGGACTGTCGCGTGCGCCTGCTGGTGATCGAGGACGAGCCTGACGCCGCCCGCATGCTGGCCAAGGGGCTGCGGGCGCATGCGTACGCGGTCGACGTCTGCGCCGACGGTGAGAGCGCCTGTTATCAGGCGGCGATCGTCGACTACGACGCGATCCTGCTCGACGTCATGCTGCCGATCAAGGACGGGCTGGAGGTCTGCCGGCACCTGCGCGGGCAGGGGTCGCACGTGCCGGTGCTGATGCTGACGGCGCGGGACAGCCTGGAAGCGCGCGTGGCCGGCCTGGACAGCGGGGCCGACGACTATCTCATCAAGCCGTTTGCCTTCGCCGAGCTCCTGGCCCGGCTGCGGGCGCTCATCCGGCGCGGCGCCCGGCCGCGCCTGCCCGACCGCCTCCGGATCGGCGAGCTGTGGCTGGACACCCTCGCGCACCGGCTCACCCGCGGGGAGCGCGAGATTGCGCTGACCGCGCGCGAGTACGCGCTGCTCGAGTACCTGGCCCGCCGGACGGGCGAGGTCGTGAACCGCGCCGACATCGCCGAGCACGTGTGGGACGAGCACTACGATCCGCTGTCGAACGTGGTGGACGTGTACGTCCAGCGGCTGCGCCGGAAGATCGATCGGGCCGGGCGGCCGTCCGTGATCCGGACGCGACGCGGCGAGGGCTATCAGCTGGCGCCCGGCGCGGAGGGCGGCCGATGAAGATGCCGAAGATGCCGCTGTCGATCAGCGCCCGGCTCACGCTCTGGTACACGATCGTGCTGGCGGTCGTCCTGGGGACGGCCGGCGCCGCGGTGTACGTCGCGCAGGGACATCTGGATCGGCGGCGGCTGAGCGAGGATCTGCGGAGCGCCGCCGACACGGTCGCCGTGAGCGTGAACGCCGAGATCGACGAGGGCGACTCGCTCGACGGGGCGGTGGCGGACCAGCTGCGCGAACTCGTGCTCCCGGGGCGTGCCTTCGCCCTGTACGACGCGGCGGGGCACCTGCGCGGCGCGCGGTGGGAAGGGCTGAGCCCGGACGCCATCGGTCCGCTCGACCTGGAGACGCCCGAGCGCATGCGCACGGTCGTCGTCGGACACCAGCGCTGGCGGATCCTCCAGCAGTTTCACACGCACAAGGGGATCGCGTACCGGCTCGTCGTCGCGCAGCCGCTCGCCAGCCTCGCCCACCAGCGTGAGGAGCTGCGCGGGGGGCTGCTGCTGGTGATTCCGTTCGCGCTGCTGCTGGCCGCCCTGGGCGGGTGGTGGCTGGCGAGGCAGACGCTGCGGCCGCTGTCGGCCATGGCGGCCCAGGCGCGCGACATCAGCGAGCACGCCCTCGGGTCGCGCCTGCACGTCGCCAACCCGCGCGACGAGCTGGGGACCTTCGCCCGCGCGTTCAACGACCTGCTCGGTCGGCTCGACGCGGCCCTGCAGACGCAGCGGCAGTTCATGGCCGACGCCTCGCACGAACTGCGGACGCCGGTGTCGGCCGCGCGGACGGCGGCCGAGGTGACGCTGGACGCGAAGGCACCGAGCGAGGCCGACTACCGCGAGGCGCTCGACATGGTGGCCGGCCAGATGCGCCGCCTGACGCGGATGGTCGATCAGATGCTGGTGCTGGCCCGCGCGGACGCCGGCACGCGCCAGCCGGATCCGACCGACTTCTATCTCGATGAGCTGGTGGAGGAATGCGCCCGCACGGCCGGCCTCCTGGCGCGCCGCGGCGTGACCGTGCACTGGCAGGCGCCGGCCGACCTCCAGTGCCACGGCGACGAGGAGCTGCTCAGGCAGATGATCCTGAACCTGCTCGACAACGGCGCCCGCCACTGCCGCGACGGCGGGCGCGTGGAGGCGTCGGTGGCCGTCCGGCCCGAGGCAATCGCGATCACCGTCCGCGATCAGGGCTACGGCGTGCCGGAGGTCGACCGCGCGCGGATCTTCGAACGCTTCGTCCGGCTCGATCCGGCCCGCGGCAGCGGGGGCGTCGGTCTGGGGCTGCCGATTGCCCGGTGGGTGGCGCGGGCGCACGGCGGCTCGCTGGTGATCGCCCGCAGCGGTCCCGACGGGAGCACCTTCGTGGTCACGCTGCCGGGCGCGCTGCTCCGCCAGCCGCTGCCGGAGCAGCGACGGGCCAGCAACGAGTAGCCGTCGCCCGCCTACTGCACGTCGATGCGCCGGGGGCCGCGCCGGGCCGCTTTCGGAAGCGTCACCGTGAGCACCCCGTTCTGGAGATCGGCGGTGACGGCGGCGGCGTCCACCGCCGTGCCGAGCGAGAAGGTGCGCGAGAAGGATCCGTGGCCGCGCTCGACCCGATGGAACCGCTCGCAGGCGACCGCGCGCACCGGCCGTTCGCCGCTCAGCGTCAGCTGGTCGCCCTGCACGCGGATATCGAGCTGGTCGCGCGTGAGGCCGGGCACTTCGGCGAGCAGGACGTAGCTGTCCGCCGTTTCGTAGAGGTCGATCGGCGGCAGCCAGCCGGACGCCGTGGCGCCGGCGAACTGATCCAGCTGCGCCTGCAGCGCCAGCAGATCGCGAAGCGGATCCCAGCGGGTGAAGCCCACGGCCGCATCGTAGCATGATTGCCGCGTTTCGGCTATATGTGCTATCCTTTCAAGGATATACGGGCATTGCTGTCGCCGCGTGTGACCACGGAGGCTCCCGGCTGTCCGCCGCCGGGCCGCGCGGCCGTTCCGAATACGATCGAGAGACGATGAGCTCAATTCAAGCGACCCGCCTGCGCAAGGGCAATCTGATCAAGCTGGGGAACGATCTGTTCCGGATCATGGATCTGACCCACCTGACGCCGGGGAACAAGCGCGGCTTCGTGCAGTCCCGCATGCGCAACATCCGGTCCGGCACGCTGGTGGACCACAAGTTCCGCTCCGAAGACGACGTCGAGCGCGCCATCCTCGATGAGAGGGAAATGCAGTACCTCTACCACGACGGGGCGATGTACTACTTCATGGATACGACCTCGTTCGAGCAGATCCATCTCACGGCCGAAGCGCTGGGCGAGTCGGTCCAGTATCTGATTGCCGAGGCGGTGATCCGGGTGGAGTTCTTCGAGGCCGAGCCGGTCGGCATCGAATTGCCGCCGACGGTCGAGCTCAAGGTGGAGGACACGGCGCCGGGCATCAAGGGGGCGACGGCGAGCGCCCAGATCAAGCCGGCCCGGCTGGAAACCGGCCTGGTCGTCCAGGTGCCGCCCTTCGTCAATCCGGGCGACAGGATCCGGGTCAACACGGAAACCGGCGAATATCAATCACGCGCGTAACAGCCATCCGCCCCGCGGACCCGTGGCCGGCGGTCGCTGACCGCGCCGGCGGCGGGCGCCCGGGCCACCCGCACTGATGCCGTCCCCGATCCTGCCGCGCATCCTGTTCCTGTTCGGGATCGGCTTCCTGCTGGCCAACGCCCGCATTCTGATCGACTACTGGTACTACCGGCGCCGGCGGCGCGCGGCCATTCTCACGTGGCCCGACACGCGCACCGGATATTCGAGGCTGACGGCGGCGATCGCCGTCGCGCTGGGACTGCTCCTGGTCTACAACCTCGGAATTGAGCGCCGGCCGTCGATCCAGGTGTTCGGCGAGGCGATGATGTTCCTCTACTACGCCTGCCTCGCCCCGCTCGGCCGCCGGATCGGCCGCGGATTCTACGAGGACGGCATCTGGGCCGAGTCCGGGTTCATCCCCTACTGGCAGATCGGCGGCATCAGCTGGCGGGAAGGCGAACAGGTGACGCTCATCGTCATTTCGCGGCTGCGCAATCTCGCGCGGCGGCTGATCGTGCCCGGGCCGCATTACGCCGAAGCGCGGCGGGTGCTGAGGGACAGGATCCAGGCGCACGACATCCAGTTTGCCGGGACCAGCCTCGACCTGGGCAGCCACGACGAGCGGGAGGACGTCTGACTGGTGCCCGGCTGCGGGCGGCGCCGGCCGGACGCCCGGACGCGCGCCGTCAGCGCGGGTGGGGACGTGATATGCGAATCTCCGGAATGACGTTGATGATCGCGGCGGCCCTGCTCGCCGCGGCGCTGCCCGGCCGCGCCGGGCCGCGGCTGGCCTCGGCCACCGTGGCGATGCGTGTCGAGCTGAACCGCCCCTACATCGACGTCACGCTCGAGGGGCCGGCCGGCCGGCCGGTGCGCGCCCGCGCCTGGGTGGATACCGGCGGCGGCGGGCTGCTCCTCAGTGCCGGCCTCGCCCGGCGGCTCGGCCTCGCGCCGGACGGCAAGGCGATCCGCACGGAAGGGAGCCTGATTGCCGGAACGTCCGCCCCCCGGCTGGCCATCGGCGGCATGCCGATCGCGCTCGCCGGCCGGCGCTCGACCTACATCGCGGAAGACGCGCCGGAGATGCTCCAGGACACCGACGCGCAGCTCGCGCTGCCGGGCCGCCTGCTCCGGCGGTACGTGGTGGCGCTCGATTATCCGGCGCGCACGTTCACCATCGCGAGGCCGCGCGCCGCGCTCCTGGAGGGAACGCGGGTCGACAGCTACATCGGCGCGTCCGGGATGCCGGTGGTCTGGCTCTCCGTGGGCGGGGTGCGCCGGGGATTCCTGCTCGACTCCGGCGGGCAGTATCTGATGGTGTCGGCCGCCGCCCTGCACGCCTGGACGACGGCGCATCCGGACTGGCCGGCGGTGGCCGGCGCCTTCGGCCCGGCCGACATGCTGCTCGGAACCGCGGAAGCGAAGTTCGACATGGTCCGTCTCGCGAGCCTCGTGTGGGGACCGTATCGGATTGCCCATGCGGGGGCGGTCTCGCGTCGCCCCGGCGTCTACGAGCGGGGCATGTCGGCGATGCTCGGTCGCCCGGTGATCGGCTCGATTGGCGGGAACGTGCTTCGAGCCTTTCGGGTCACGATCGACTATCCGCACGGCGTGGTGTACCTGAAGAAGATCAGGACCCTCACGCCCCCGCTGTCCATGGTGGCGGTCACGCTCGAACCGGCGGCCCGGGGCGGCTACCGGGTCGCCGGCGTGGCGCCCGGCGTTCCGGGGGTCGAGGCCGGCGACCGGCTCCTGACCGTGGACGGCCTGGAGGTGTCCGGCCTGCCGTTCTTCCGGCTGGTGGCGATGCTGAGCGGGCGGCCGGGCCAGATGCGGACGCTCACGCTCCGGCGCGCCGGCAGGACCGTGCGGGCGAGGGTGCCCGTCCGGTCGATCTTCTGACGGCTTCCGCGCCGGCCGGCGCGAGGGTGCCGGAGATTCGCCTTTTATTCGTCGCATCGCGCGTCTCTGCCGCCAGGATCCGGGCCGCGCGCAACGGCCCGGGAGCCGGGCGGGCCGCGCCGGACGTTTTGCGCTGCAGGCAGGGGGAAATCGGCCCGATACTTGACTGTGCGGTCCCGTGCGGACCGCCGGCAGAGGAGCGCCCCATGGCACGTGCGACCTGGAAGGGTTATCTGAAGGTCAGTCTGGTCACCATCCCGGTCAAGGTGTTTCCGGCGACCGAATCGGGTGCGGCACTGTCGTTCAACCAGCTGCACGAGCCATGTCAGACGCGGATTCAGCAGAAGCGCTGGTGTCCGCACTGCGGGCGCGAGGTGCCGTTGAGCGAGGTGGTCAAGGGGTACGAGTTCGAGAAGGGGAAGTACGTCGTCCTGTCCGACGAGGACTTCGCGAAGGTGCGGCCGGAATCGACGCGGGTCATCGACCTCGTGCGGTTCGCCGACGAGCAGGCGCTCGATCCGATCTACGTCGACCGTGCGTACTACCTGGCGCCCGACGGTCCGGTGGCCGCGCAGGCGTTTGCCGTGATGCGGGAAGGGATGCGCGGGAAGGTGGGGGTCGGCAAGCTCGCCCTGTACGGCCGCGAATATCTGGTGGCGGTCCGGACGCTGGACCGGGCGCTCGTGATGTACACGCTGCACCAGGCGGGCGAGGTCCGGCACCTGAGCGCGATCGAGGAGCTGGAGTCGGTCCCCGAGAAGGTGAAGCCGGAGGAAGTGAAGCTGGCGCGGCAGGTGGTGAAGAATTTCGAGGGGCCGCTGGCGCTCACCGATTTCCGCGACGAGTACCGCGAGGGGCTGCTGAAGATCATCGAGGCGAAGGTGGCGGGCGAGGAGATCGTGGCGCCGGAGGTCGAGGAGCCGGCGAAGGTCGTCAACCTGATGGACGCGCTGCGCCGGAGCCTCGATGCGGTCAGTGCGTCGAAGAAGAAGCCGGCCAGGGCGGCGATCCGGCCGGTCGCGGCGAAGGGGAAGCGGAAGCGGGCGTAATCACCGGCGAAGGAGCGACAGGATCCAGCCGATCAGCCCCGGTCCGTGGGCGGTCGGGTCGTGAATCCAGCCGGGCGGCGTGAGCCACACGAACGCCAGGATCGCGATCACCCAGAGGTCGTACGGCAAGGTGGCCCGCTCATCGGTCCAGAAGAAGGCCCGCCAGAGGATCCGTCCCGGCCACTGCAGCAGCTTCATCATGGTTCGTCGGGATTCCGGTGCTACTGTCCGGCCAGGGCCCGCCGGGCGGCGGCGCCGTGCGCGTCCCGGGGCCGCAGCTCCCGCCAGGTGTAGTAGATCCGATCGGCGACGGTGGCGATCGACAGGACCAGGATGACCAGCAGCACGGCGGCCATCCGGTTGGTGAACGCGCCGATCATGAAGAGCACGATCCGCTCCGGCCGCTCCATGAAACCGACCTTGCACTTCGGGATGAGCGACTCGGCGCGCGCGCGCGTGTAGCTGGTCATCACCGAGAACATCATCGCGAGCGCCGTGATCATCACGTAGTCGGTCCGGTGCAGGCCGGCGTACAGGTAGATCAGGCCGACGAACAGCGCGATGTCCGAGAAGCGGTCCATGACCGAGTCCCAGAAGCCGCCGAACGCCGTCTCGATGGCGCGCGCCCGCGCCACCTTGCCGTCGATGAAGTCGAAGATGTTGGCGACGACCATGAGGAGGCCGGCCAGCGGAAAGTGCCCGAGGGCGAGCGCCCAGGCGGCGGCCGCGTTGACCACGACGCCGGTGAAGGTCAGAACGTTCGGGTGGATCCGCAGCTTCACGCAGAGGGCGATGATCGCCCGCAGCGGAAACATGCAGATCGACCCGATGGTGCCGGTGAACGTCATTGAACTCGCCGGGCGCCCGTGGCCGGGACGGGCGCCGATCCAGGTGCGGTAAAGTAGGTGGAGACGGAGATCCCCAGCACCGGCCGCAGAACCGGGTCATGGTAGCCCATGCCCATCCGTGAACTCAAGGAGCAGATCGCCCGCCTGCCCGAGCAGCCGGGAGTCTACCTGTACTACAACGCCGCCGGCGAGACGATCTACGTGGGCAAGGCGCGGTCGCTGCGGGACCGGGTGCGGAGCTATCTCGGGGCCGCCGGCAGCAGCCCCAAGACCGACGCGCTGCTGGATGAGGTCAGCCGTCTCGAGGTGATCGTCACCGACTCGGTGGTCGAGGCGCTGGCGCTCGAGAACCACCTGATCAAGCAGCGGGTGCCCCGCTACAACATCCTGCTGCGCGACGACAAGAACTACCCGTACCTCCAGCTGACGCTCGGCGAGCCGTTTCCCCGGGTGCTGGTGGCGCGCCGCGTCGAGCGCGACGGCCACTACTACGCGGGACCGTTCCTCCCCGCGTCGCTGGCGCGCCGGACGATGAGCCTGACGCACCGCCTGTTCGGCATCCGCTCGTGCAACGAGGTCATCACGGGCCGGCGCGGCCGCCCCTGCGTCGAGTACGACATCCATCGCTGCATCGCGCCGTGCGTCGAGACGCTGTGCACGCCCGAGCGCTACCGGGAGGCGGTCGAGGACACGCGGCTGTTCCTCGACGGGCGGAACGCCGAGCTGGCCGGCCTGCTCGAGGTCCGGATGCAGGCGGCGGCCGCGGGCGAACACTTCGAAGAGGCGGCCCACCTGCGCGACGCGATGCGCACGGTGCAGGCGCTGCAGGATCGGCAGCAGAAGATGGCCGGTACCGCGCTCGGCGATCGCGACGTGTTCGGCCTCACCATCGGACCGGCCGGCGCGCTCGTGCAGGTCTTCCTCGTCCGCGGCGGGCGGGTCGTCGAACGGATCGCGCTCGGGACCGACGAGCAGCCGATCGGGGGAACCGAACGCGACGTGGTCCAGGCCGCCCTCCAGCAGTTCTACGAGGGACGGACGGCGCCGTCGGAGGTGCACGTGCCGGTCGAACCGGACGAGCTCGACGCGCTCGAGGGGTGGCTCGGCGCGCGTGCCGGCCGCCGCGTGCACATCGTCGTGCCCCGGCGCGGCGAGAAGCGCGGACTGATCGACCTGGCCAGCCGGAACGCGGCGCTCGCGTACCGGGCGCGCTTCGAACAGGGACCGGCCGCGGAGGCCGCGCTCGAGCGGCTGCGGGCGGCGCTGGCGCTGCCGGCCACGCCCCGGCGGATCGAATGCTTCGACATCTCGACCATCCAGGGCAGCGAGACGGTCGCCTCGATGGTGGTCTGTGAGAACGGGCGGATGCGGCCGGCCGAGTACCGGAAGTTCCGGATCAAGGGGACCGCACGCCAGGCCCGGCGCCCGGCATCGGGATCCACGGGGCCGGCGACGGCCCCCGCCGACAGGGGAGCGGCCCGCGACCGGGCGCCGCTCCAGGCAGCCACGCCGCTCAGTTCGGGATCCGGGGCGCCGGCGACGGCAGCGGGCGGGGCCGACGCCTCGCGGCCTCACCCGGAAGCGGAGGTCCGGGCTCCGCGCGGACTGCACGACGACTTCGCCGCGATGGAGGAGGTGGTCGAGCGGCGGTACCGGCGCGTGCTGGACCGCGGCGGGCCCTTTCCGGATCTCATCGTGATCGACGGCGGCCGGGGCCAGCTGTCGTCGGCGTACGAGGCGCTCGGGCGGCTGGGGCTGGCCAACCTCGTGGCGGTCGGCCTGGCGAAGAAGGAAGAGCTCGTCGTCACGCGCGATCGGGCCGAGCCGATCGCGCTCGCGGTGGACGACCCTGCGCTGCTGCTCCTGGAGCGGATCCGCGACGAGGCGCACCGGTTCGCGGTGACGTTCCACCGCCGGGCCCGGACGCTGCGGGACCTGCAGTCGGAGCTGGACGCGGTGCCGGGCATCGGGCCGCGGCGGCGGCGGGCGCTGCTGACGCGGTTCGGGAGCCTGGCGGGCGTGCGGCGGGCGACGCGCGAGGAGCTGACGACGGCGGTCGGTGCGCGGGCGGCCGACGCGGTGCTCGCGCACTTCGAGGAGCGCTGACCGGCGGAAGGCCCTTGCCGGCGCCGCCCGGATGCCTTACGCTGTAGCGTTTGTGGTGCGCCGGCGCGCGCGTCCTGCGCGTCGGGCGGCGTGTGGCCCGCCGGGCGGCGCGGCCGTCCTTCATCCCGCTGACGGTTCCTATCGTGACTCCGAACGCTTCTGACTTCCGCGCGTCCGTGCCGGCCCGGGTCGTCTCCGGCATGCGGCCGACCGGCCCGCTGCACCTCGGCCACCTGGTCGGCGCCCTGCACAACTGGGTCGACCTGCAGGCCCGCTATCGCTGCTTCTATTTCGTGGCCGACTGGCACGCCCTGACCAGCGACTATGCGAGCACGGGCGGGCTGACCGACTACGCCCGCGACAACGTCGCCGACTGGATCGCGGCGGGGATCGACCCGGAGCGCAGCACGCTGTTCGTGCAGTCGCTCGTGCCGGAGCACGCCGAGCTGTACCTGCTGCTGTCGATGATCGTGCCGACGCCGTGGCTGGAGCGGGTGCCGACCTACAAGGAACAGATCGAGCAGCTGGCCGAGAAGGATCTGTCGACGATCGGGTTCCTGGGCTATCCGCTGCTGCAGGCGGCCGACATCATCATGTACGACGCCGCGTACGTGCCGGTCGGGGAGGATCAGGTGCCGCACCTCGAGCTGACGCGCGAGGTCGTCCGCCGGTTCCACAACTTCTACGGCGACGTGTTCGTCGAGCCGCAGCCGCTGCTGACCCACTTCCCGCGGCTGCCGGGGATCGACAACCGGAAGATGAGCAAGAGCTACGGCAACGCCATCAACCTCTCGGACGACGCGGCGACCGTGCGGCGGAAGGTGATGCAGATGTTCACCGACCCGAAGCGCGTGCGGGCCGACATTCCGGGCACGGTCGAGGGCAACCCGGTCTTCGTCTACCACGACGCCTTCAATCCCGACCGGGCGGAAGTCGACGACCTGAAGGCGCGCTACCGGACCGGCACGGTCGGGGACGTCGAGGTCAAGGAGAAGCTGGCGCGGGCGCTGAACGCCCGGCTCGAGCCGATGCGGGCCCGGCGGGCCGACGTGCTCGCGACCCCCGACCGGATCCGGGCGCTGCTGTTCGACGGCTCGGCGCGCGCCCGCGACGTCGCGCGCGAGACGATGGCCCGCGTCCGTGACGCGATGAAGATCGCCTACCGCTAGGGCCGGCCCGGTATTCGACGGACTGCTCATGGATCAACCCCCCGACTTCGAGTCGTCTCTGGATGCCTATCCGGTCAGGCTCGAGAACTTCGAGGGGCCGCTCGACCTGCTCGTGCACCTCATCCGGAAGCACGAGGTGAACGTCTACGACATCCCGATCGCGCTGATCACCGCGCAGTACCTCGACTACCTCGGACTGATGCAGGAGCTGAACCTGGACGTGGCCGGCGAGTACCTCGTCATGGCCGCCACGCTGATTCACATCAAGTCGCGCATGCTGCTCCCGCGCCCGGAGCCGGAGCCGGGCGAGGAGCCGGCCGAGGACCCGCGCGATGCGCTGGTCCGCCGGCTGCTGGAGCACGAGCAGTTCAGGGCGGCCGCCGGCCTCCTGCACGAGCGGGAAGCCTGGCGCAGCGCGCAGTGGACGCGTCCGGACGAGCGGATCGCCCCGATCGCCGGCGAGGACTACGAGCCGGAGCTGGAAGTCGATCTTTTCAGCCTCCTGGCCGCGTTCCGCGGGGTCGTCGAGCGGGCGAAGCATCGCCCGAAGGTCCTGCTGCCGCCGGAGCAGATTCCGATCGAGACGCGGATCGCGCAGCTGCTCGCGCGCCTGTCGGAAACCGAGGCGTGCGGGTTCGAGGACCTGTTCTCCGACGCCCGGTCGCGCGGGGAGCTGATCGTCACGTTCCTCGCGCTGCTCGAGATGATCCGGCTCAAGATCGTCCGCATTTTCCAGGCGGGCGCGTTCGGCCCGATCCGCGTGTACAAGCGTGCGCGGCCGTCCGACGCCCCGAACCCGATCGGCGACCCGGAGGCAGACCGTGGCTGACTTCGACCAGACGCAGGACGCAACCGACCAGACGCCGGCCCCGCCGGACGCCGGCGAAGGGACGGCCGGCGAAGGGGCGCCCGACACGGCGGCCGCCGGACAGCCGTCCGGCGAACTGAAGGCGATTGTCGAAGCGCTGATCTTCGCGTCGCCCGACCCGCTCACGCCGAAGGCGCTCTTCAAGCTGCTCGCCAGCGAGCCGTCCGAGGACGTGCAGGCGGCGATCGACGCCCTGATGCGCGACTACGACCGGCCCGGCGGGCTGCAGCTCGTCCAGGTCGCCGGCGGCTACCAGATCGTGACGCGGCCCGAGCTGCACGACTGGGTCCGGCGCCTGTTCCACGAGCGCACGACCCAGCGGCTGTCGGTGCAGGCGCTCGAAACGCTGGCCACCATCGCCTACAAGCAGCCGGTCACCGCCGCCGAGATCGCCGAGATCCGCGGCGTCAACACGTCCGGCGTCCTGAACACCCTGATCGAGCGGCAGCTGATCAAGATCAGCGGCCGCAAGCAGGTGGTCGGACGCCCGTTTCTGTACGCGACCACCCGCGAGTTTCTCATCCGCTTCGGGCTGAAGGATCTCTCCGACCTTCCGAACATCGAGGACATGGCCGAGGCGCTCGGTTTCGAGCCGCCGGTCGGCCTCGTGGGCGAGGCGGACCGGCCGGCCGAAAGCAACGAGGCCCTGGCCGGCGACGCAGATCGACCCGAGGGAGAGGGGCGCGTCAGCGGCGGGAACGAGGAGTCGGCCGCGCCGGTCGATCGGCCGGCCGCGGAGCCGGAGACGGAGCCGGAGCCGGAGAGGGAGCCGGACGTCTGACGGTGGTGGCGGCCGCCGCCTTCAGCCGCGCGACTTCCGATCCGGTCAGCTCCCGGAAGGTGCCCGGCCTGAGGTGCGGATCGCGCAGCGGGCCGATCGCGACCCGCGTCAGCCGCACCACCGGGTGTCCGATCGCCTCGCACATCCGTCGCACCTGGCGGTTGCGCCCTTCGCGAATCGCAATCACCAGCCGGGCCTGGCCCGCGTCGCGGCCCGGCCGGGCGGCCAGCCGGACGACGGCCGGTGCGGTCCGGCGGCCGTCGATCACGATCCCCGCCGCGAGGCGCTCCAGGTCGCGCGGCGCCGGCACGCCGCGCACGCGCGCCTCGTAGACCCGTTCGATGCCGTGGCGCGGGTGCGTCAGCCGCGCCGTCAGGTCGCCGTCGTTGGTGAGCAGCAGCAGGCCTTCCGAGTCGTAGTCGAGCCGGCCGACCGGGTAGACGCGATCCCGCACCCCCGTCAGCAGATCGAGCACCGTCGGCCGGCCCTGCGGATCGGTGACGGTCGTGACGTAGCCGCGCGGCTTGTTGAGCAGCAGGTAGCGGGGGGCGGCGGGGCGCGCGACGCGGCGGCCGTCGACGCGGATCTCGTCGACCTCCGGATCGGCCCGTGTCCCCAGCTCGCGCACGACGTCGCCGTTGACCGTCACGCGCCCTTCGCGCATGAGGGTCTCCGCGGCGCGCCGGGACGCGACGCCGGCAGCCGACAGGATCTTCTGCAGGCGGATCAGCATGACGTCGCGGCTACCGCAGGATCATGCCCTTCCAGAACCGGAGCAGCCGCCAGACGTCGAGGGCGGTGGCCGCCCGGTCCACCTGCGCGTGGGAGATGAGCGTGCTGATGAGCACGTGCACTTCCGTCTTGCCGCGGAGGCTGTCGGCCAGCAGCAGCGATTCGGCCGATGGGATGACGTTGTCGTCCGTGCCGTGGAGCAGGTACACCGGCGCGGACGGCGCGGGCGATTTGTCCGGGGACAGCGCGGGCGCGCCCCCGTATTCGTCGACGAACGGCAGGAGCTTCGGCCCGAGATGGACGACGTCCCGCGTGTTCACCAGGTTCAGCAGATCGCGCGCCGGCTCCGGCAGCTGCGCCGCCATCGTCCGGGCCTGCTGGAACACCACGGCCGCCTTCGCCGGATCGGTGGCGTCGAGCCCGGAGGCGAGCAGGAACGTGTGGATGCCGGCACGGAACGCCTGCAGCTGGTCGGGCGGCACGAGGCGGTCGGCGACCATGTAGGTGAGGACCGCCACGCCGTAGTCGTGCTGCTGGAAGTAGTGGCCGGCGTGCGGATCCAGCGCGCGCTGGTCGGGCGGCACCGCTGGCTCCATGCCGGTGCACAGGTAGTGCAGCACGCGCGGCAGGTCGCCGTGGCCGCCGAACGAGAAGACGTACGCGACATGATCGCGGAGGCGGGGCCGGCCGGCGGCGACGACCGACAGGCCGCCGCTGAAGCTGATGCCCATCATGCCGATGCGGCCGTCCGGGGCGAGGTCGCGCTGGGCGGCGAGCCACAGCGCCGAATCCTCGATCATGTCGGTCGCCTGCGGCGTGATCTGGAACTGCACGAGGTCCGGCAGCTCCGGCGTGAGCACGGGAATGCCGGTCGCCGCCAGCTGGCGGGAGAGATGGACGAGGCGCGGTTCGTCGATGCCGGCTGGATGGATGCCCGGCACCAGCAGGACGGCGCGCTCGCGCGGCGACTCCGGACGATACAGCTTGGCGCGCAGCGGCCCGTACCGCGACGGGATCTCCAGGCGGGTCTCGGTGAACGGCTGCGTGTCCCAGTCCGCCGCGGTCCGCAGCCAGCCTTGATAGTTGGCGGCCCGGACGACGAACGAGATCACGTGAGCGTAGGCGACGGCGTCGTATCCGGCCAGCGAGAGCACGGCGACGAGGATGATCGCGAGGGCGATGTAGGTCCGCTTCCGCATATCGGTCGTCATGTTACACTGCTTCGCGCCGCGCGCCCGGCGTCATCGGGGCCGCGCGGCCCGGCGGCCGGCCGAGCGCGAGCGACCTCATCCACTGTCCATGATCCGGCTCATCATCGCCATCGACGGACCGTCCGGAGCGGGCAAGGGCACGGTGTCCCGCGCGCTGGCGGCCGAGCTCGGATACGCACACATCGACAGCGGCGCCATGTACCGCGCCGTCGCGTGGAAGGCGGTCGCCGCCGGCCTGCCGCTCGACGACGAGGCCGCGGTCGCCCGGCTGGCCGGCGCCTCGCGTCTCGACGTGGAGCCGGGCCGGATCGCCATCGACGGCCGCGACGTCTCGCGCGAGATCCGCACGCCCGAGATCGATCGGGCCGCGGCCGTCGTGGCCCGCCTGCCGCGGGTCCGGGAGCTGCTCGTGGCGGCCCAGCGCCGGCTCGGCGCCGGCGGCGGCGTGGTGATGGAAGGCCGGGACATCGGCACGGTGGTGTTCCCGCAGGCCGACGTGAAGATCTACCTGGATGCGTCGCCCGAGGAGCGGGCGCGCCGGCGCGCCAGCGATCATGCGCATGCCGGCAGCCGCCGGCTCGGTGTGACCGAGGTGGCCACGGCGCTCGAAGCCCGCGACCGGCTGGACCAGACGCGCGCCGTCTCGCCGCTGATGCCGGCGCCCGACGCCGTCTATGTCGACACGACCGGCAAGCCGGTCGGTGAGGTGGTCCGCGAGGTGATGGCGGTGGTGCGGCGAGTCCTGGACAAAGGCGGGGAAGGCGCGTGAGGGGATCGCGCCGGCTCACGCCGGCAGGGCGCGCGGCCGGTCGGGCCGCGCGCGCCGGACGTCCGGGCCGATGCCGGCCCCTGCCTCACTTCTTGCCGCGATCCCGGTAGTCCTCCGAGGACGCCGGGTCGAGTTCCCACCGGTGCTTGTCCCGGTCGGCGACCTTCTCGTGCAGCTCTTCCCGATCCTGGTACTCCAGGCCGAGCGCCCGGCCGATGTCCTCGACGACGTCCTGGTCGGGTGTTGGATTGTCGCCGCCCGGCGCCTCGTCTCCGCTGAAATAGGCGTCTTCCCAGTTCGCATCGACGTCGCCCCCCGTCAGTTCCGGGTTGACCTCGTGATGCTGATCGAGGCGCGCCTGCATCTCGGAACGGCCGGCCTCCACCCCTGAGGCCCGGTGCTCGAAATCGAGCGACGAGGGAGCGCCAGCCGGCTCCGCCGGCTCCTCGCGGAGAATGCGCCGCTCGCGATCCAGGCGCGGCTGCTTCTTCGGGGCCGGCACGGCCGGCGGGGCAGCGGCCCGTCGTCCGGCGGCTGCGGGCCTGGCGACGATGGTCCTGGCGGCCGGGGGTTTCGGAGCCGCCGGCCTGGCGGCCGCTGATCTGGCGGCGCCGGTCCGCTTCGTGGCGGCCGCCGGTTTGCGCGGGCTGGCCGGGCGGGCGGTCCCGCGGGGGGCCCGGGCGGCCGCGGAGCGCTTCCGCGCGCCGGCCGCCTTCGCGGCGCCCGCTTTGCCGGCCTTGGCACGTGCCGTGGCCCGGGCCGCCGGGCGTCCGGTTTTGGCGGATCCGGCCGCGGTCGCGCGGCCCGATCGGGTCCGGGCCGCCTGGCGTGCCGCCCCTGGGCGCGCGGGGCGGGAGCGCCGGCTCGCCGTCGTGCGAGCCGGCCGGGAGGGGGCCTTGCGTCTGGCCATGGCGCGATCCTTTCTATCCTTGACCGGTGGACGGTAAATACCGTATAGTCTATTGCTTATCGGAAATCAGCGGCCGCCGCTCTTTGAGCCCGCCGTCGCTGCACCCGCGGGGCGCCGGAACCCCGCTCAACGAAGTCCGGCAAATCGAACGACAGGAGGACTCGCAAGGCATGGCGCACGTAGAAGACGAGAACGGTCCCGATCTGGCCAAAGGAGGAGCCCACCGGATCAAGGCAGGCGAACACCGACCCGTGATGGTCAGCTCTCCCCGGAGCCTGGACGACGAGTTCAACCCGGAAGAATATGCACGCCTGCTGGATATCTACGATAACAGCTTCCGCAACATTGCGGAAGGTGAGGTGGTGAAGGGAACGGTTCTCAAAGTCACCCCGTCGGAAGTGGTCGTCGATGTCGGCTACAAGTCGGAGGGGATGATTGCGGTCAGCGAGTTCCTCGACGAGCGCGGCGAGATCACCGTGCAGCCGGGCGACCTGGTGGATGTCCTCCTGGAGCGGACCGAGGACCGCGACGGCCATGTCGTGCTTTCGCGCGAGAAGGCCGAGAAGATGAAGATCTGGGACGAGGTCGAGAAGGCCTACGCCGAGAAGAAGGTCGTCATCGGCCGCGTCATCGAACGGATCAAGGGCGGCCTGGCGGTCGACATCGGCGTGCGGGCGTTCCTGCCCGGCTCGCAGATCGACGTGCGGCCGGTGCGGAACCTCGACGCGCTGCGCGGGCAGGAGCTCCGCATGCGCGTCATCAAGGTCAACAAGAAGCGCGGCAACATCGTCCTGTCGCGGAAGGCGCTCCTCGAGGAGGAGAACGCCGAGAAGAAGAAGCAGACTTTGGCGACGCTCGCCGAGGGAAAGGTGCTGCGCGGGGTGGTGAAGAACATCACCGACTACGGCGCCTTCATCGACCTGGGCGGCATCGACGGCCTGCTCCACATCACCGACATGTCGTGGGGCCGTGTGGGCCACCCGTCGGAGCTGTTCAAGGTCAACGACGAAGTGGACGTGATCGTCCTGAAGTACGACCCGGCGACCGAGCGGGTGTCGCTCGGCCACAAGCAGCTGATGCAGGATCCGTGGTCGGTCGTGGGCGACCGGTATCCGGTGGGCGCGCGCGTGTCGGGCAAGGTCGTGAGCCTGACCGATTACGGCGCGTTCGTCGAGCTGGAGCCGGGCGTCGAGGGGCTGATCCACGTCTCCGAGATGTCGTGGAGCAAGCGGGTCAAGCACCCGTCGAAGATCCTCAACGTCGGCGACACCGTGGACGCCATGGTGCTCGGCGTCGACGCGTCGGCCCGCCGCATCTCGCTCGGGCTCAAGCAGACCGAAACGAACCCGTGGCACGATCTGGCCGAAAAGTACCCCATCGGCTCCAAGATCGTCGGCAAGGTGCGGAACCTGACCGAGTTCGGCGCGTTCGTCGAGGTCGAAGACGACATCGACGGCCTGATCCACATCTCCGACATGTCGTGGAGCAAGCGGATCAAGCACCCGTCCGAGGTGCTCAAGAAGGGCGACCGCGTCGAGGCCATGGTGCTCAACATCGATGCGGAGAACCAGCGGCTGTCGCTCGGGCTCAAGCAGCTGGCGACCGACATCTGGGACGACTTCTTCTCCCGGCACCACCTGGGCGACACGATCGAAGGCAAGGTGGTCCGGATGACCAACTTCGGCGCGTTCGTCGAGCTGGACGAAGGGATTGAAGGGCTGATCCACGTCTCGGAATTCGACGACCAGGCGGGCGGCGAGAAGATCGATCTGCAGGTGGGGCAGTCCTACCAGATGAAGATCATCAAGCTGACGCCGGCCGAGCGGAAGATCGGGCTCAGCATCCGGGCCCTCAAGTCGGATGACTTCCGCACCGACTGGGAGGTCTACAAGGAGAGCGGCGGGAACGAGGGCGCCGCCACGCTCGGCGATCACTTCCGGAACCGCTAGCAGGCCGCGATCGCGCGGATCGGAGACGGGACTGGAGCGGGCCGCGGCCGGCGGCTCCGGTCCCGCCGGCCGACGGAGGGCAGGACGTGACATCAGGGGGAAGCATGACGAAGGCGGAGCTCGTCGAGGAGGTCTCGCGGGTTTCGGACCTGACCAAGAAGCACTCCGAGGTCATTGTCGACACCGTGTTCCGCAGCATCATCGAGGCGCTGCACCGCGGTGAGAAGATCGAGCTGCGGGGATTCGGCAGCTTCCGGCTGCGGCAGCGCGAGCCGCGCAAGGGGCGAAATCCGAAGACCGGCGACAAGGTCGACGTCCCGCCCAAGAAGGTGCCCTACTTCAAGCCGGGCAAAGAGCTGAAGGAACTGATCAACAAGGAGTCGGCCGAGACGCCGCCCGCCGGCATCGCGCCGGCCGGCCTGGGGTCCGACCCGGCCATTCAGATCTAATCCGGACGGACGGGCGGCGGCCGCGGGCCGCCCTCCGGTCCGTCGCTCGTGACGACCGCACCCCGTGGAACGCTTGTGGTCCCCCTGGAGACTGGCTTACGTGAGCCGTACCGGTGCGCCGCCGCAGGGCTGCATCTTCTGTGAGGCGCCGGCGACGGACGATCCGGCGTCGCTCGTCGTCTTCGACGGCGTCACCGGCTTCGTGATCCTGAACCTCTTCCCCTACAACAGCGGGCACCTGATGGTCGTCCCGAAGCGGCACGTCGGCGCCCTCGCCGACCTGTCGGCCCCGGAACTGACCGAGCTGATGCGCCTGACCCGGCGCGCCGAAATGGCGCTGACCGAGGCGTACCGGCCGCAGGGGCTGAATGTCGGCATCAATCTCGGCCGGCCGGCCGGCGCCGGCGTCCTCGACCACGTGCACGTCCACATCGTTCCGCGCTGGACGGGAGACACCAATTTCATGTCGGTCGTCGGCGACGTCCGCGTGCTGCCCGAAGAACTGGGCGACACGGCGCGCCGGCTGCGGCCGATCTTCGCGCGGCTGGAGGCCGACGATGGCCTGGCCGCCGGCTGACAGGGCGGCAGCCAATCGCCTATCATGAAGCGGTCGCGTCCGACGGGCGCGGCACGGACATCCACGTTCATCGTTCATCCCGCGCGCGGAGCGCACCTGCCAATCCATGACATTCGATCTCACACCCGATCAGGACGCATTCAAGACGGCCGTCGAGCGCTTCGCCGGCGAGCAGGTGGCGCCGCAGGCGGCCGCGATTGACGAGACCGGCGCCTGGCCTCGCGCGCTGCGGCCGGCGGCGGCCGGTCTGGGCCTGCTGGGCCTGACCGTCCCGGAAGCGGCCGGCGGCGCCGGGCGCACGGCGGTCGACGCCGTGCTGGCCATCGAGGCGCTGGCGCGGGTCAGCGGATCGGTCGCCCTCAGCGTGGCCATTCACAACGGCCTGGTGGCCGACGTCGTGGCCCGTTTCGGCAGCGACGCCCAGCGGCGGCAGTGGCTCGGCGCGCTGGCGCGCGGCGAGGCGATCGGCGCGTTCGCGCTGGCCGAAGGAGAGGCCGGCGGCGATCCCGCGCGCCTGGCGACGACCGCGATCCCCGACGGCGACGGCTGGCGGCTGCGCGGCCGGAAGGTGTGGGTGGCGAACGCCGACGCAGCCGGCGTGGTGCTGGTGGTGGCGGCCGGACAGGAGGCCGGCGCGGCCGGCGTGCAGGCGTTCCTCGTGCCGCTCGAGGCGGCTGGCGTGACGCGGACGCCGCGCGATTCGGTCGGCCTGCGCGGGGTCGGCTGCGCCGACCTGGACCTCGACGTCCGGATCGGCGGCGACCAGCGCCTGCCGCGGAGCGCCGAGGCGGTGGCGTGGGCGGCCGACGGCGGCCGCGTGCTGCTGGCGGCGCTGGCGCTCGGCCTGGGGCAGGCCGCGCTGGACGAAGCGATCGCCTACGGGACGCGGCGCCAGGCGTTCGGCCGGACGGTGTCGAGCTCCCAGTCGTTCCAGTGGGGGCTGGCCGACGCCGCCACCGAGCTGGACTCGGCGCGGCTGCTCACGTGGAAGGCGGCGGCCGAGCGGGCACGCGACGCGGGGACGCCGATCGACGCCGCGATGGCCAAGCTGCACGCCGCGGAAGCCGCGCATCGCGCCGTCGACCGCGCGGCGCAGATCCTGTCGTCGTCGGGATACGGCCGCGGCAGCGTCATCGACCGGCTGTGCCGCGACGTGCGGGGGGTCGAGATCGCTCAGGGGACGGCCGACCTGCAGCGAATGGCGATCGCCGCCGCGATGCTGCCGGCCTAGCCGATCCGCGTTGCCGGCCGGTCAGGCGCGGGCCGGGGGGATCCTCCGGACGTACTCTGCCGATCGCCCCCGCGGGATGCTCAGCGACTGCCACGCCGCGCCCTTGAGCTGCCTGGCCAGGTACACCATCTGGCCGACGTGATACGCGTCGTGGGCGATCTGCCGGTTGACCGCTTCGAGCACCGACAGCTCCTCGCCGCGGATCCGCACCGTGCGCCCGAGGTCGGCGGGCGTCAGCGCGCCGACGGCGTCCGTGGCGATCCGCCATCCCGATTCCCACCAGTCGATCAGCTGCGCGCGCGGCGTCTCCCCGGAGTGCTCGAACTCGCCGTCGCGGTTGCGGTCCGGCTTTTCGCCGTCGGCCGTCAGGAAGTCGGTGAACCGCGACCGCATGTTGCCCGCCAGGTGCTTCACGATGATGGCGATGCTGTTGGATTCGGGATCGGGCGCGATCGCCAGCTCGTGATCGGCGAGCTGGCCCATCGCGCCGTCGCCCAGCGCCTTGTAGTGCGTGAGGAGGCGGAGCGCGTCCCGCAGGTAGTCGGCGCCGAGCGAGGGAGTGTCGGGCATGGGATTGTGGTGAATTGAAGAATTAGGAATTCCTAATTCTTCAATTCACCGTGTCTCACCCCAGCAGCTGCTTCGCGATCGTCTGGAGCTGCAGGTTCGACGTGCCCTCGTAGATCTGGCCGATCTTGGCGTCGCGGTACAGCTTCTCGACCGGGTAGTCCTTGACGAAGCCGTAGCCGCCGTAGAGGTTGATGGCGAGCGAGGCGATCCGCTCGGCCACCTCGGAGGAGAAGATCTTGCCCATGGCCGCCTGCGTCAGGAACGGCTGGCCGGCGTCGCGGAGCCGCGCGGCGTTGTAGATCAGGAGCCGCGCCGCCTCGAGCTCGGTGGCGGCCCGGGCGAGCTGGAACTGGACGCCCTGGAACTCGGCGATCGCCTTGCCGAATTGCTTGCGCTCCCGCGTGTACTTCACGGCGTAGTCGAGCGCGCCCTGGGCGAGCCCGATCATCTGGGCGCCGATCCCGATGCGGCCTTCGTTCAGCGTCTCGATGGCGACCTTGTAGCCCTTGCCGACCTCGCCCAGCACGTTCCCGCGCGGCACGTCGCAGTCTTCGAGGATGAGCTCGCACGTGCTGCTCGCCCGGATGCCGAGCTTGTCCTCCTTCTTGCCGACGGTGAAGCCCGCGAAGCCGCGCTCGACCAGAAACGCCGTGATGCCGCGGTACCCCGACTCCGGCTTCAGGTTCGCGAAGACGATGAAGATGTCGGCTTCGTTGCCGTTGGTGATCCAGAGCTTGCGGCCGGTCAGTCTGAAGCCGCCGGCGGTCTCCGTGGCGCGGGTGGCCAGCGCGAACGCATCGCTGCCCGATCCCGCTTCGGAGAGCGCGTAGGCCCCGATCGTGTTCGCCGCGAGCCGCGGCAGGAACCGGCGCTTCACCTCGTCGCTGCCCCAGCGCAGCAGCGCGTTGATCACGAGCGTGTTCTGCACGTCGACCAGCACGCCGATCGACGGATCGACGCGCGAGAGCGCCTCGACGGCCAGCACGGCGTGGAAGAAGCTCGCGCCCGACCCGCCGAAGCTCTCGGGGATCTCGATGCCCATCACGCCCAGCCCGAACAGCTTGTCGATCAGGTCGTGCGGGATCTTGGCGTGCTCGTCCATGTCGTGGACGAGCGGTCGGATTTCCCGGTCGGCGAACTCGAAGACGCTGTCGCGGAAGAGCTGTTCGTCTTCCAGCAGGTCGGTCAACGGGCGTTGCGCTTCAGCTGGCTTCTCCATCGTCACGTCTGCATCTCCGTCGGGGAAGAAATGTCGGGGCGCCGCACCGGCCGGCGAAGCGGCGAATCCGGAAGCAGGGAATGTTATCATCAAAGATGGCGCCTGACGACCCGGCCCGGCCGCACGACGGCGCTCGACGAGCGGCAGCCGCCGGCCCGTGGCCGTGACGGCGGAGGAACCATGACCACGCACCTGCGGTCCACGCGCGTCCGTTCCGCACTCTATCTGGCCGCCGTCGTCGCGCTGTGGGCGGTCACCACGACGCCCGCGAGCGGCCGCGGGCAGCCTCCCGCCGCCCAGACGAAGCCGGCGAGCCCGGCGGGCCAGTCCAAGCCGTCGAGCCGGCCGGCGCAGCCGCCAGCGGCCGGCGCCCCGTCGGCGACCTTCAAGGCGGGCGTCAATTTCGTCCGCGTGGACGTGATCGTCACCGACAAGCACGGCAGGCCGGTGACCAGTCTCAAGCCGTCGGACTTCCAGGTCTACGAGAACGGCCGGCTGCAGAAGATCCAGACCTTCCGGCTGGTCCGGATTTCCACCACGCCGCAGCCGGAGGGGGCGCAGGAGCCGGCGACCCCGACCACCGAGTTCGGGCAGGCGCAGGCCGCCTCGAACCCCGAGGCGCGGGTGTTCGTGATCTTCCTGGACGACTATCACGTGCGGCGCGGCGACTCCATTAAGGTGCGCCAGCCGCTGGAGCAGTTCGTCGAGCAGGATCTCGGCCCCAACGATCTCGTGGGCGTCATGTATCCGCTGACCCCGCTGTCCGACATCACGCTGACGGCAGATCATGCGTCGGTCGTGGAGGCCATCAAGCACTTCGTCGGCCGGAAGTACGACTTCACGCCCCGGAACCAGTTCGAAGAAAAGTACGCCGATCTCCCCACCCAGCAAGTCGTGGAGATCCGAAACGAGGTGACGCTGTCGGCACTGCGCGGGCTGATGACGTACCTGGGCTCGCTGCGGCCGGGACGCAAGGCCGTGGTCCTCGTCAGCGAGGGCTACACGAACGTGCTGCCGCCCCAGCTGCAGAACCCAGTGGCCACGATGCCCGGTTTCGGCAATCCGGAGGCCGATAATCCGCTCGCGTCCGACGCGAACAACCCGACCGCGCAGGCGGTGAACTTCTTCTCGAATATTGACATCGACGAGGACCTCCGCGTGGTCTACAGCGCGGCCAACCGGAACAACACGTCGATCTACACCCTGGATCCCCGCGGGCTGGCCACGTCCGAATTCGACATCAGTCAGAACGTCAATCCGGCAGACGACCAGCAGATTCTCCAGAGCACGCAGGACACGCTGCGGACGCTCGCCAGCGAGACCGACGGGCGGGCCATCGTCAACCGCAACGACATGACGCCCGCCCTCGAGCAGATCGTCAAGGATTCGAGCGACTACTACCTGCTCGGTTACAACTCTAACGAAGCGGCCGACGGGAAATTCCACAAAATCGAGGTCCGCGTGACCGGCGCTTCCGGTCTCCGCGTCCGCGCGCGGAAGGGCTACTGGGCGCTCACGGCGGCCCAGGTCGCCCAGGCGCTGGCGCCGCCGAAGCTGGGGCCGCCGCCGGCGGTCGAGACGGCGCTGGCGACGGTCTCCACGGAGCGGCACGGCCAGCTCGTGCGGACCTGGATCGGCACGTCGCGCGGGACCGACGGAAAGTCCAGGGTGACGTTCGTCTGGCAGCCGATCCCGACGCCGTTCGGCGAGCGCGTCCGACCCGACCGGGAGCCGGCGCGGGTGGTGCTGACGGCGCTGTCGCGGGACGGGGCGCCGGACTATCAGGGGGCGGTTCCGCCGGAGCCGCCGGGGTCGGCGGCGGCCCCTTCGTCAGACGCGCGGGGCAGGGATGGCGGCGGCCGGCCGGCGGAGCCGCAGGGACCGTCCCGGGTCGTCTTTCAGGCAGCGCCCGGGACGATCCGGCTGCATCTGTCGGTGCAGGGGGCGGACGGCCGGGTCCTGGACTTCGACGACGTCGCCGTGCAGGTCCCCGACTTCACGAAGCCGGGGCCGGCGTTGAGCACGCCGGAGGTCTTCTCTGCGCAGACCGCGTACCAGCTCCGGCAGCTCCTCGCCGATCCGGGGGCCGTCCCGACGGCGTCGCGGCAGTTCGCGCGCGGCACGCAGCTCCTGCTGCGGTTCCAGACCTACGGGCCGGGCGGCACGATGCCGCCGGTGACGGCGCAGCTGCTGAACCGCGGAGGACAGTCGATGGCGGCGCTGCCGGTCGCGCCGGGCCGGATCCCCGGGACGGACGAGATCAACCTGCCGCTGGACGCGCTGCCGCCGGGGGACTTCCTCGTGCAGATCAAGGCGACCAGCGGCGGCAGCGAGGCCACGCAGCTGGTCGCCTTCCGGGTGGTTGGCTGACGCGGGCTAGGCGTACATCCCGCGCATCCGGGTGACGGTCGCCACGCGGTTGATCGCCACGACGTAGGCGGCCGTCCGCATGTCGATCTTGTACTTGAGCGCCGTCTGGAGCACGGCGTTGAACGCCTCGCACATCTTGGCCTCGAGCCGGTCGTTCACTTCCTGTTCGTTCCAGAAGTATCCGTACCGATCCTGCACCCACTCGAAGTAGGACGCCGTCACCCCGCCGCTGTTGGCGAGGATGTCGGGGACGACGAAGATGCCGCGGTTGTGCAGCTGCTGGTGGGCGTCCGGCGTGGTCGGGCCGTTGGCGCCTTCGACGACAATCTTCGCGCGGATGGCCGACGCGTTCTTGATCGTGATCTGGTTCTCGAGCGCGGCCGGGATCAGCACGTCCACGTCGAGCCCGAACAGGTGCTCGTTGGTCATCGGCTCCCCGCCGGGGAATCCGTCGACCGAGTTGTCGTGGGCGGCGGCGTAGTCGATCAGCGCCGGGACGTCGAGCCCCTTGGCGTTGTAGACGCCCCCTTTCCAGTCGGTGATCGCCACGATGCGGGCGCCGACCTCGGCCAGCAGCTGGGCCGAAATCGAGCCGACGTTGCCGAAGCCCTGGATGGCGACCGTCGCCTTGCGGATGTCGAGGCCCAGATGCTTCGCCGACTCGCGGGCGGAGATCATGACGCCGCGGCCGGTCGCCTCGCGCCGGCCCAGCGACCCGCCCAGCTCGACAGGCTTGCCGGTGACGACCGACGTCGTGGTGTGGCCGACGTGCATGCTGTAGGTGTCCATGACCCAGGCCATGACCTGGGCGTTGGTGTTCACGTCCGGCGCGGGCACGTCCTTTTCGGGGCCGATGGCGTCGATGATCTCGGCCACGTAGCGCCGGGTGAGCGCCTCGACTTCGCGGCGCGACATGCGCGTCGGATCGCACACGACCCCGCCCTTGGCGCCGCCGAACGGGATGTGCGCCACGGCGCATTTCCACGTCATCCAGGCGGCGAGCGCGGTCACTTCATCCAGCGAGACGTCCGGATGATAGCGGATGCCGCCCTTGCCCGGTCCGAGGGTGATGTTGTACTGAACCCGGTACCCGGTGAAGACTTCGATGTGTCCATCGTCCATCTGGACCGGACAGGACACGATGATCTGTCGCTTGGCGTGCGTGAGGATCTTCCAGATGCCGGGCTCGAGGTTGAGGATGCGGGCGGCGCCATCGAACTCCTCGAGCATGGCGCCGAAAATCGTGCCATCTGCGGCCATGGGGTCTCCTGCCTGAGCGGCGCGGGCGCACCGGCGACCACCGTCCCGGCGTCGTCGCGCCAAACAGTCCAGCCTAGCGTGGGGGAAAAACCCAAGTCAAGCGGCGCCCCGGGCGGCCGCAGCGGCGCGGCGGCGGTGCGAGGTCGAGCTGGTCGCCGGGTCATATATAATGAGGGCCTATGAAAAGCGTCCTGCCTGGCACCGAGACCGACAAGCAGCGCTGGGAGCGCGAGGTGCTCGATCCCACCCTGAAGAAGTCGCCCGAGCGCGCCGTGCCGTTCACGACGATTTCGGGGCGGCCGATCGAGCGGCTGTACACCGCCGAGGATATCCGGGACGTCGACTACGCCCGGGACCTCAACAACCCCGGCGAGTTCCCGTACACCCGTGGCATTCACCCGACCGGCTACCGCGGCAAGCTCTGGACGATGCGCCAGTTCGCGGGCTTCGGCACGCCGGAAGACACCAACGGGCGCTACAAGCAGCTGCTGAAGGCCGGCGGGACGGGGCTCAGCGTGGCGTTCGACCTGCCGACCCTGATGGGGCGCGATCCGGATCACGAGCTGTCGCTCGGCGAGGTCGGCAAGTGCGGCGTCAGCATCGCGTCGCTGGCCGACATGGAGACGCTGTTCGACGGCATCGCGCTCGGCGACATCACGACGTCGATGACGATCAACTCGCCGGCGGCGATGCTGTACGCCATGTATCTGGTCGTGGCCGAGAAGCAGGGGGCCGACTGGCAGACGCTGTCGGGGACGATTCAGAACGACATCCTGAAGGAATTCATCGCGCAGAAGGAATACATCTTCCCGCCCCGGCCGTCGATGCGGCTCATCACCGACATCTTCTCGTTCTCGGCCCGCGAGGTGCCGCGCTGGAACACGATTTCCGTAAGCGGCTATCACATCCGGGAGGCGGGCGCGACCGCGGTGCAGGAGCTCGCCTTCACGCTCCGGGACGGCATCGAGTACGTCCAGTACGGGGTGGATGCCGGGCTGGACGTGGACGAGTTCGTCCCCCGCATCTCGTTCTTCTTCAACGCCCACAGCGACTTCTTCGAGGAGATCGCCAAGTACCGCGCGGCGCGCCGGATCTGGGCGACCGTCATGCGCGACCGGTTCGGCGCGAAGGACGAGCGATCGCTGAAGCTGCGCTTCCACACGCAGACCGCCGGCGTGTCGCTGACGGCGCAGCAGCCGTACAACAACGTCGTGCGGACCGCGCTCCAGGCGCTGTCCGGGGTGCTCGGCGGGACCAATTCGCTGCACACCAATTCGCTGGACGAGGCGCTGGCGCTCCCGACCGCCGAGGCGGCCACGCTGGCGCTGCGGACCCAGCAGATCATCGCGTTCGAGAGCGGCGTCACCAACGTCGTCGATCCGCTCGGCGGCTCCTACTTCGTCGAGCGGCTCACCCGTGACATGGAAGAGGGGGCCTACCGGTACTTCGACACCATCGACCGGATGGGCGGCATGGTCGAGGCGGTGGAGCGCGGCTTCCCGCAGACGGAGATCGCCGAGAGCGCCTACCTCTTCCAGCAGGCCGTGGAGCGGAAGGAGAAGATCATCGTCGGCGTCAACGGCTACGTGGCCGAGGACGAGGCGCCGATGGAGATCCTCTACATCGACGAGGCGGCCGCCGAGCGGCAGGTCGCCAAGCTGGAGGCGCTCCGCCGCACCCGCGACCACGACCGCGTCCGCCGCGCGCTGGACGGCCTGCGCGCCGCCGCCGCGTCGACCGACAACGTCATGCCGCCGCTGCTCGAAGCCGTGCGGGCCTACGCCACGGTCGGCGAGATGTGCGACGCGCTCCGCGCCGTGTGGGGCGAGTACGAAGAGGTGCCGATCATCTAGCCGCCCGGCCGCGCCCGGCGCGCGGCCCGGGGCCATTGCCGTTATGACCCAGAAGATACGCGTCGTCATTGCCAAGCCCGGCCTCGACGGTCACGACCGCGGGGCGAAGGTGATCGCCCGCGCCCTGCGGGACGCCGGAATGGAAGTCATCTACACCGGCCTCCGCCAGACGCCCGAGCAGATCGTCGGCGCCGCGCTGCAGGAGGACGCCGACGTCATCGGCCTGTCGATCCTGTCGGGCGCCCACAACTACATCTGCCCGCGGGTGATGGATCTGCTGAAGGAGAAGGGCCTCCAGGACGTGCTCGTCGTGGTCGGCGGGATCATTCCGGACGTCGACGTCGACAAGCTCCGGCAGATCGGCGTCGGCGGGATCTTCCTGCCCGGCACGCCGATGCAGGAGATTGTCGATTTCATCACCACGCACGTCCGCACCCGGCTCGAACGGGTCTGACCGGCGGCTCGTGCCGCGCGGGGCCGTCCGCCGCGGTGCACCGTGCCGGCCGCAAGCGCTGGCGGACGCCATGTCCCACACCCTGCTGCTCGCCGATCCCAACCGGACGATTCACCGCGTCATCGAGCTGACGTTCGCCGATCAGCCGGTGCACGTCGTCGGCGTGACCGACGGCGCGGCGGCGATCGCCCGGCTGGACAGCGAGCCGCCGGACCTCGTGCTGGCCGACGTCACCATGGCGGGCGCGGACGGCTACGAGGTCTGCCGCCACGTCAAGCAGTCGCCCCGCCTGGCGCACATTCCCGTCGTCCTTCTGACCGGCGCGTTCGAGCCGGTGGACGAGGCGCGCGCGCGGGCCGTGCGCTGCGACGGCGTGCTGGCGAAGCCGTTCGACCCGCAGATCGTGGTGCGCCGCGTCCGGGAGCTGCTCGCGCGGGCGACCGCGAGGCCGCCGGAGCCGGAAAACGCGCCGCCGCCCGCCACGCCCGCGCCGGCCGCCGCCCCCGCCGCGACGCCCGTCGCGGCCCTGGACGACTACTTCGCGCAGCTCGATGCGAGCCTGTCGGCGCTGGCGAGCGGCCCCGTCCCGGCGGCGCCGGATGTCATCGAGGCGCCGGCGTTCGAGGTGGCGTTCGTGCCGCCGGCCCCGTCCGACAGCCCGGCGATCGCGTTCGACGCCGTGGCGCCGGCGCCGGAGGAGTCGAAGGCGGGTCGCTCCATGGCCGACGCCTTCGTGGCCCTCCTCGATGCCGAGCGGCGCAGCGCCGGCGGCCCCGGCGGTCCGGGCCTGGTCGTGGACGAGGCGCTGATCGAGGAGATCGTCGCGCGCGTCATGCGGCGCCTGGCGGATCAGGGGGTCCGCCACGTGGTCGCGGACATCGTGTCGCAGGTCGCCGAGCGGATGGTCCGCGAGGAAATCGTCAGGCTCAAGACCAGCCTGTCCTGACGCCGGCGCGCTTGCCGCGCGGCTGGCGAACCGACTACGATCGACAGTCATGCCGGAGCTTGCGAAGGGTTTCGATCACGCCCAGGTGGACCCGAAGTGGTACGCGTTCTGGGAGGAGATCGGCGCGTTCCGCGCCGATCCCTCCAGCGACCGCCCGCGGTTCAGCATGGTGCTCCCCCCGCCGAACGTCACCGGCTCCCTGCACATCGGGCACGCCCTGAATCACACGCTGCCGGACATCATCGTCCGGTGGAAGCGGATGCAGGGGTTCGACGTCCTGTGGCTGCCCGGGACGGATCATGCCGGCATCGCGACGCAGAACGTCGTCGAGAAGCAGCTGGCGCAGGAGGGCCGGACGCGCCACGACCTCGGGCGCGAGGCCTTCGAGGCGCGGGTCTGGGACTGGGTGCGCCAGAGCAAGCAGACGATCACCGGCCAGATGCGGAAGCTGGGCGAGTCGGTCGACTGGTCGCGCGAGCGGTTCACGCTCGACGAACAGCTGTCGAGGGCGGTGCGGCGCGAATTCGTGACGCTGTACCGCGACGGCCTCGTCTACCGCGACAGGTACATCGTCAACTGGTGCCCGCGCTGCCGGACGGCGCTGTCCGATCTGGAGGTCGTGCACCGCGAGACCGCCGGCCGGCTGTACTACCTCCGCTATCCGCGCGTCGACGGACGCGGCGCGGTGACGGTGGCCACGACGCGGCCGGAGACGATGCTGGGCGACACCGCGGTGGCCGTGAATCCGGACGACGAGCGCTACCGGCATCTGGTCGGCGTCCGCCTGCGGCTGCCGGTCATCGGCCGGGAGCTGCCGGTGATCGCCGACGCATTCGTCGATCCGGCGTTTGGCACCGGCGCCGTGAAGGTGACGCCGGCGCACGATCCGAACGACTTCGCGATGGGCAACCGCCACAGCCTGCCGGCGGTCGCCGTGATCGACGAGGATGGACGGATGACGGCGCAGGCCGGGCCCTACGCGGGGCAGGACCGGTTCAAGGCGCGCGCGGCGCTCGTGGCGGACCTGGAGCGGGACGGGCTGATCGAGAAGGTCGAGGAGCACCGGCACGCGGTCGGGCACTGCGAGCGCTGCGGGACCGTGGTCGAGCCGCTCGTGTCGCTGCAGTGGTGGGTGAAGATCGCGCCGCTGGCCGCCGAGGCAATCCGGGCGGTCGAAGAGGGGCGGATCCGGTTCGTGCCGGAGAACTGGACCCGGACGTATTACGAGTGGATGACCAACATCCACGACTGGTGCATCTCGCGCCAGCTCTGGTGGGGACACCGCATCCCGGCCTGGTACTGCGACGCGTGCGGCGGGATGATCGTCGCCGAGGAGACGCCGGCGGCCTGCGCCTGCGGCGGCGCGCTGCGCCAGGAAACCGACGTCCTGGACACGTGGTTCAGCTCGGGGCTCTGGCCGTTCAGCACGCTCGGCTGGCCGGACGCGACCGAGGACCTGGCGCGCTACTATCCGACCAGCCTCCTCATCACCGGGTTCGACATCATCTTCTTCTGGGTCGCGCGGATGATCATGCTCGGCCTGCGGTTCGCCGGCGACGTGCCGTTCCGCGACGTGTACATCACGGCGCTCGTCCGCGACGAGCGCGGCCAGAAGATGAGCAAGTCCAAGGGGAACGTCGTCGATCCGCTGAAGATCATCGACGACATCGGGGCCGACGCCCTGCGGTTCACGCTGGCGTCGATGGCCTCGCCCGGCATGGACATCGCGCTGTCGGAGGGGCGGCTGACCGGCTACCGGCAGTTCATCAACAAGATCTGGAACGCCTCCCGCTTCCTGCTGATGAACCTGGGCGGGCAGACCGGCCGGCCGGCGGTGCCGTCGTTCGATTCGCTCGCCCTGATTCACCGGTGGGTGCTGCACCGCGTCAGCCAGGTCGCGCGCGACGTCGGCCGGGCGCTGACCGACTACCGCTTCGACGTCGCCGCCAGCCTCGTGTATCAGTTCTTCTGGCACGAATACGCCGACTGGTACATCGAGATGGTGAAGCCGCACCTCCAGGCCGACGAGCCCGAGCGCGGGCAGGCGGTGGCCGTGCTGCTCGAGGTGCACGATCGGCTGCTGCGCCTGCTGCATCCGTTCATTCCGTTCGTCACCGAGGAGATCTGGCAGACCATGCCCGGGCGGGCGGCTGACGGGCTGGCGCGGGACGGCGTGCATCGCTCGATCGCGCTCGCCGCGTTTCCCGCGTACGAGCCCGCGTGGATCGACGAGGAGGCCGCGGCCGCCATGGCGCTGCTGCAGGAGGTCACGACCGCCATCCGGACCGCCCGCGCCGAGCGGGGCGTGCCGCCGTCGCGGCGCCTGACCGTCCTCATCGAAGGGGCCGACGCCGGACAGGCGCGGCTGCTGTCCGAAGGAGGCGAGTACATCCGGCGGCTGGCCGGTCTCGAACGGCTGGAGTTCGCCGCCAGCGTGCCGCGCAGCCCGGATACCGTGCGGCAGGTGGTCCGCCAGCTCCAGATTCACATCCCGCTCGCCGGCATCGTGGATCGCGAGGCCGAGCAGCAGCGGATCCGGAAGGAGCTGGCCCGTCTGGAGAAGCAGCTGGCGGGAATAGACGCCAGGCTGGCCAATGCCGACTTCCGGGAACGGGCGGATCCGGACGTCGTGCAGGAAGCGGAGCGGCAGCGCGGCGATCTCGGGCTGCAGCATCAGAAACTCGAACGCATTCTCGCGGAGCTGGTGGGATGAAGGTCGTGCCGTTCGGAGCGCTCGACCCGGCGCTCTATCGCGAAATCGTCCGGCGGGCCCTGGCCGAGGACCTCGGGTGGGGCGACATCACGACGGACGCCACGGTGCCGTCGGACCGGCGGGCGCAGGGCATCCTGCTCGCCAAGGCGCCGTGCGTCCTGGCGGGGCTGGACGTCGCCGAGGAGACGTTCCGGCAGCTCGATCCGCTCGTGACCTTCACCGCACGGAAGCGCGACGGCGACGCCTGCCGTCCGGGCGACATCGTGGCCGACGTGACCGGGACGGCCGGTCCGCTGCTGACCGCGGAGCGGACGGCGCTAAATTTCCTGCAGCGCCTGTCCGGCGTCGCCACGCTGACGCGCCGCTACGTGGAGGCGGCGAGCGGCCGGATCACGGTGCTCGACACCCGCAAGACGACGCCGATGCTCCGCGCGCTCGACAAGTACGCGGTCCGGGCCGGCGGCGGCGTCAATCACCGGATGGCGCTCGACGACGGCATCCTGATCAAGGACAACCACATCCGCCTGGCCGGCGGCGTCGCGGCCGCGCTCGACCGGATGCGGCAGACCCGACCCGACATGCCGATCGAGGTCGAAGCGCAGAGCCTCCAGGAGGTGGACGAGGCGCTGAACGGCGGCGCCGATATCGTGCTGGTCGACAACATGTCGCTCGACGACATCCGCGAGGCGGTGCGCCGCGCGCGAGGGCGGGCCAAGGTCGAGATCTCCGGCGGCGTCACCCTGGATCGGATTCCGGCCCTCGCGGCGACCGGCGCCGAGTACGTCTCGGTCGGCGCGCTCACGCACTCGGCGCCGGCTGCCGACCTGAGCTTTGAGCTTCAACCTGCCTGACCGCCCGGGCGGAACGCTGCCCGACGACCTGGCGGCGGCGCTGGGACCGGCGCACGAGCGGCTCGGTCCGTTCGCGTCGCGCCTGCGCCACGTCGCCTCGGTTGGATCCACCAACGACATCGCCGCCGCGCTGGCCGCGTCCGGCGCGGCGGAGGGGACGGCGGTCGTGGCCGATCAGCAGACGGCCGGGCGCGGGCGGCGCGGACACACCTGGTTCTCGCCACCGGGCAGCGGACTCTACGTCTCCGTGGTGCTGAGGCCGGGCGGCGCCGACGATGCGGCCAGGGCGATCACGCTGCTGACGCTGACGGCGGGCGTGGCGGTGGCCGAAGGTGTCCGGGCCGCCAGCGGGCTGCCGGCGGCCATCAAGTGGCCGAACGATCTCCTGGTCGAGCGCCGGAAGCTGGCCGGCATCCTGGCCGAGGCGGTCGCCTCGCCGCACGGCGTGCAGGCGGTCGTGCTCGGGTACGGGATCAACGTGCGGACGTCCGCGTACCCGCCGGAGCTGGCGTCGCGCGCCACGTCGATCGAGGCGGAGCTGGGCCGGCCGGTCGACCGCGGCCTGGTGCTCGCGGAGACGCTCGCCGCGCTGGCGGCGCGATACGCGGATCTGGCCGCCGGCCGTTTCGATGCTATCCTCGGCGCCTGGCGCGCGATGGCGCCGTCCAGCCGCGGCGCGACCGTCGAATGGGCGACGCCCGACGGGCCGCGCCGGGGACGGACCGACGGGATCGACGATGACGGCGCGCTGCTGGTCCGCACCGACGCCGGGCTCGAGCGGATCATCGCCGGAGAACTGACGTGGCTGTGACGTCCCGCGGGACGGCAGCCGTCCGGCGCCGGCCGCCGGGATGCAGGTGACGCATGCTGCTCGCGATTGACGTCGGCAACACGAACATCGTCCTCGGGGTGTTCGAGGGCGACCGCCTGATCCGGAGCTGGCGGCTGGCGACGCTCCGGGAGCGGACGGCCGACGAACTCGGCATCCTCGTCAGCCAGCTGTTCGCGTATACCGGCCTCGCGCCGGCCGGAGTGGACGGGGTGGTGATCGCGTCGGTCGTGCCGCCGCTGACCGGCACGATGGCCGAGATGGTGCGCCGGTACGTCGGCCGCACCGCGGTGCTCGTCGAACCGGGCGTGAAGACCGGCATGCCGGTGCTCTACGAGAACCCGGCGGAAGTCGGGGCCGATCGGATCGTCAACAGCGTGGCGGCGTACGAGCGGCACGGCCGCGCGGCGCAGCGGCCGCTCATCGTCGTCGACTTCGGCACGGCGACGACGTTCGACGCGATTTCGGCCCGGGGCGAGTACCTCGGCGGCGCCATCTGTCCCGGGATTCAGATCTCGGCCGATGCGCTGTTCCAGCGGGCCGCGCGCCTCCCGCGCGTCGACGTCCGGAAGCCCGAGCGGCTGGTCGGAACGACGACCGTCAAGTCGATGCAGGCCGGCCTGTTCTTCGGATACGTCGGGCTGGTGGAGGGCATCGTCCGGCGGATGGCCCTGGAGCTCGGCGGCGCGCGCTGCATCGCGACCGGCGGCCTGGCGGAGATCATCGCGTCGGAGACCGACCTCATCGAGGCCGTCGAGCCCGAGCTGACGCTCTACGGCCTGAAGATTGTCTGGGAGCGGAATCGATAGGCCGTCCCGCGACCGTCGGCCCGTCCCGTGTGTCCGGCATGGATCCCGAACAGTACTGCCGCGAGATCGAAGCGTACCTCTGCCGGAAGAACGACGGTCATCTGATCCGCGTCGTCGGGCCGGCCTTCGAGCGCGTCTGCGGCTGGGCGCAGCAGGGCATTCCCGTCAAGGTGGCCTTCCGCGGCATCGATCGGTACTTCGAGCGGTACTATGCGAAAGGGCCGCGCCGGCGGCCCGTCCGGATCGATTTCTGCGAAGCGGACGTGCTCGACGTGTTCGACGAGTGGCGGCGGGCGGTCGGACTCTCCGGGCGCGGAGCCGCCGCGGCGGCGGGCGGAGCCGGGCCCGACGACACGGCGCCGGCGGGCGCCCGCGCCGCGTCGCTGCCGGCGCATCTGGACCGGGTGGTGGTGCGGCTGACCGGCCTGCGGGCGCGTCCGGATCTGCCGGAAGCGATCCACGCGCTGATCGATCGTCTCGTGCGCGAGCTCGACACGCGGCGGGCGGAGGCGCGGGCGGCCCGCGGCGACGCCCGGACGGCGCTGCTGGACCGGCTGTCCGCCCTCGACCGCGAGCTGGTGGACGCCGCGGCGGCGACGCTTCCGGACGACCTCCGCGCGCAGCTCGAGCGGGAGGCCGGCGAGGACCTGGCGGCGTTCCGCCCGCGGATGACCGACCCGGTGTTCCGCCAGGCGCTCGACGCGGGCGTGCGCCGGCTCGTGCGCCAGCGCCTCGGCCTGCCGGATCTGAGCCTCCGGTAGCCGGGCGGCGCGGCCGCGCCGGCGGGCCGCCTCCGTTCACCCGGTACTCACGACCTGTTCCCTGCCCTCACATGCTGACGAACGACGCGATCATCACCGTGGACATCGAGAAGCCGGCGGCCGGCGGCCGGATGATCGCGCGCCACGAGGGGCAGGTGGTCCTGGTGCAGCAGGCGATCCCAGGCGAGCGGATGCGCGTGCGGATTACGCGCGTGCGTCCGGGTGTCGCGTACGCCGATCCGGTCGAGGTGGTGGAGGCGTCGCCCGACCGGCGGGCTGTGCAGGGAGACTGGATGTGCGGCGGCTGCGCGTATGCGCACATCGCCGCCGCGCGCCAGCCGGCCCTGAAAGCGGAGATCCTGCGCGACGCGCTGGCGCGCATCGGCGGCCTCACGGTGCCCGGACCGGTGCCGGTCGCGGCCGGGGCCGGGGACGGCTATCGCATGCGGGCGCGGCTGCACGTCCGGCGCGGACGCATCGGCTTCTTCCGGGAAGGCACGCACGAACTGTGCGACCCGGCGGTGACGCGCCAGCTCCTGCCGGAGACGCTGGCGACGCTCGGGCGGATGGAGCCCGCGCTCCACCGGGCGCGGGCGGACGGCGTGACCGATCTCGACCTGGTCGAAAACGTGCAGGCCACCGAGCGCGTCGTCCATCTGGTGCTGGCGCCCGGGGCGGCCCCGCCCCGTCCCGGCCCGCTGGCGGCCATCGCCGGCGCGACCGGAATCAGCTGTTCGGCGCCGCGCGGCCCCGAGGCGTTCAGCCTCGGCCATCCGTACGTCGTGGACGAGGTGGCGGTGGCCGGCGCGGCCGGCGGACCGGTCATCCGGCTGCGACACCATGTCGAGTCGTTCTTCCAGGCGAACCGGTATCTGCTGGCGACGCTCGTGGCGCGCGTGACCGGGCAGGTGCCGGCGGGACGGGTGCTCGATCTCTACGCAGGGGTCGGGCCGTTCGCGATCGCCCTGGCCGCGCTGGGCGATCGCGAGGTCGTGGCCGTGGAAGGCGACCGGCGCGGCGCGACCGACCTCGCCATGAACGCGATTCCGTACGGCGCCGCCGTCCGGGCGGTGCACCTGCCCGTGGAGCGCTTTCTCGAGGGGCGGTCCGACCCGGACGCCACGCTGATCGTGGATCCGCCGCGGACGGGGCTGTCGCCGGAGGCGCTGGCGGAGATTGTGGCGACCGGCGCCCGCCGCGTCGTCTACGTGTCGTGCGATGTGGCGACGCTGGCGCGCGACGTCAGGGCGTTCGTGGCGGGCGGCTACGGTCCCACGCACGTCGAGGCGTTCGACCTGTTCCCGAACACCGCGCACGTGGAGGGGCTCGTCGTCCTGCAGCGGGACTGACGAGGAACGCCGGCGCTACGGCGTGCCGGTCGGCACGCGGCAGGCGTCGACGAAGCCTTCGAAGACCGGACGGAACTCCCCGGTGCGCCAGAAGTTCTCGGGATGCCACTGGACGCCGAGGCAGAAGCGGGCGGACGGCGCCTCGATCCCCTCGATGATGCCGTCCGGCGCGGTCGCCGACACCACGAAGCCCGCGGCCAGCCTCGCCACCGCCTGGTGGTGACGGCTGTTCACTCCGCAGACGTCGTTCTCCTCGAGCCTCTCGTGCATGAGGCTCCAGAGCAGCGTGTCCTTGTTCAGCCAGACTTCGTGGGCGATGGCGTACGGGGGGGTGGACACCTGGTGGTTCAGGGCGCCGGGGACTTCGGACGGGATGTCCTGCGTCAGCGTGCCGCCCCGGGCGACGTTCAGCAGCTGGACGCCGCGGCAGATCGCCAGCAGCGGCAGGTCGGCGGCCAGGGCCCGGTTGGCCAGATCGATCTCGAACGCGTCGCGGGCCGGGTCGACGTGCGTGACCGCCGGATGCCGGACCGCGCCGTACCGCGCCGGGTCGACGTCGTCCCCGCCGGTGAGCAGCAGGCCGTCGAGGCCGGCCGTCGCTTCGGCGGGCGGGATGTCGCCCGGCATGAGGACGCGCGGCTCGCCGCCGTTGCGGCGGATCGATTCGAGGTAGTCGGTCAGCGCGCGGCACGCCGCGACGCCGATGACGGGCGCCATAGCCATCGTCCTCGTGCTACATCCTACATCCTCGACGGAACCGTGATCCCCATCAGGTCGAGCGCGCGCGCGAGCTGAGCGCGGAAGCAGGCCACGCCCGCCGCGCGCCATCGCCGGATGTCGGGGCGGTCCTCGTTGAGGATCGGGTAGCGGTGATAGAAGGCGTTGAACATCTGGGCCAGCCCGAACGCGTACTTGGCCAGGACCGAGAACTCGAGCGACCGGATCACCTGATCGACGACCTCATCCAGCCGGCCCGCTTCCAGCACCAGGGCCCAGAGATCGTGGCTGCCGTCCTCGCCGAGCAGTTCCGGGGCGGGGACGCGGTCGAGTCCGGCGAGCAGATCCGCCTCTTCGAGACCGTCGCGATCCCGGAGCTTGTGAAAGATATTGTTGGCTCGGACGACAGCATACTGCAGATACGGCCCGCTTTCACCCTCGAAGTTCAGGGCTTCGTCGATGTCGAACGCGATGACCTTGCCGCGCGAGAACTTCACCATGAAGTACCGGACCGCCGCCACCCCGATGGCCGTGGCGATGGCATCGCGGTCGGACGGGGCGCAGTCCGGATTGCGCCGGGCGACCTCCTCGGCCGCCTTGCCGATCAGCGTGTCCAGCAGGTCGTCCGCCTTGACGCCGAGACCGCGGCGGCCGGAGACCTCCACGAACGGCTTGCGGCCTTCCTCGGCGGAGACCGTGTGACCGAGCTCCCGCGCGGTGGCGTGCGACAGCGCCACCATCTCGTACGAGAAGTGGATGGAGTTCTCCGCCTCTTCCGCATGCCCCATCGCGCGGAGCGCCTGACTCAGCAGCGCCTGCAGGTAGGACTGGCGGACGTCGATCACGTTGTAGATCCGGCTGGCCCGGCCGAAGGCCGGGGCCCCGGCCTCGGCGGCCGCCGCCTCGGCGGTCGTCGACCACAGCGGGCGGCCGTCGGCGCGCCGGGTGAAGATGCGGTACCGGAAGTCCACCCCGAGCCGGCCGAACTTCCAGAACTGGTACGCGATGTCCTTGCCGACGTAGGTCACCGTCCCGTTCGACCGGACGATGACCTTCTCGCGCTGGTCCGCCTCCTCGTCGCCGCCGTCACCGGCTGCCGCGTCGGCGTCGCCGGCCGCGGGTGCGTCGTCCTCGATCCGCATCACCCAGCAGCCGGCCAGCCGTCCCGCCGTCTGCAGGAACACGGTCCCCTGCGCCTTCAGGATCTCGAAGGCGCGGCTCCAGAAGTGCAGCCGCAGGATGTCCCCTTCCCACGTGAGCAGATCGTAGTCGACGTTCAGGCGCGCCATCGTCTCGAGATGGCGCCGGACGATGCGGTCGGCGACGAACGCGGCCATGGCGGCCGTGTCGGTGCCGCCCTGCTCGATGTCGTGGAGCGCCGCCGCCCGGACGGCCAGGCGCGCAGGGTCCTCCGCGTACCACGCCGTGACCCGCGCGTAGAGATCCCAGCAGTAGTAGTCGAACCGGGTCGTGTCCGCGATCTGCCGCACGTCGGCCAGCGTCAGCCGCTCCAGTTCCCGGAACCCGACGACGACGTCGGCGACCTGAACGCCGGTGTCGTCGATGTAGTTCTGCACCTCGACCGGCACGCCCGAGAAGCGCAACGCCCGGACCAGCGTGTCGCCGAGCGCGGCATTGCGCAGGTGTCCGATGTGGGCCGCCTTGTTCGGGTTGATGGCCGTGTGCTCGACGATCGTCTTCAGGCCGGCCTGCGGCGCCGGCGGCGCGGCCAGCTGCGCCAGCAGGAAGGCCGGCCGGTCGAGGAAGCAGTTCAGATAGCCGTTCGGTGCCGCCTCGACGCGGGCGACGCCCGGCACGGGACCGAGCGCCGCGGCGATCTCCTGCGCGATCGCGCGCGGAGCCTTCCGCAGCGGCCGGGCGAGCTGAAAGGCGACGGCGACCGCCAGATCGCCGAGCGCCCGGTTGGGCGGCATCTCGACGGCGATGTCGGGCGGCTCGGCCGCCGGATAGAGCCGGCGGATGGTGGCGCCGACGTGGTCACGAATCTCGCGTGCAACGGGCAGCAGCATGGGGCGTGGTCGTTTGACTCGTCTGAGAGCGTGCAGTACGATTACGCATTCGTCTGCGGGGCCGGCCGGCCCGCGCGTGCGCGCGGTGCGGGCGGCTCACTGGTGATGGCATCCACGGCGCGTCCGGCCAGTTCGCCGGCGCGCACGTAGTCGTCCGGCGTGTTGATGTTGAACAGCAGCATCTCCTCCCGGCCATATCGGGCGACTTCCTGCGGCGTGATCGCACGAACGCGCACCTCTTCCAGCAAGTCGATCACCTTCAGCCGGCCGGCGTCCAGGTGGCGCCGGATCGGGGCGGCGCAGCTCCGCGCGTACGACGCGCACAGCGGGTGGTAGCCGTCATGCGTCCTGACCAGCGCCACGTCCACGTCCCGGCCCGCCTCGATGAGCATCCGCAGGAACGGCGCGGTCAGGAACGGCAGGTCGCACGCCACCACCAGCACCTGCGGCGTGTCCGCCGCCTCCAGCGCCGTGAACAGGCCGCCGAGCGGCCCGCAGCCGGGGTAACGGTCGGGCACCGCCCGCACGCCGCCGCCGTTCTCCCGCGCCGGGCCGCCCACCAGCAGCACGGGGTCGGCGACCTCGCGCAGCACGGCGATCTGGCGATCGAGAATCGACCGGGCGCCGACCGCCAGCGCGCTCTTGTCGCGGCCGCCGAGCCGGCGCGCCCGGCCTCCGGCCAGAATGGCGGCAGTGCACATCATGCGTCATCCGGAGCGGCGGGCGACGGGCGCCGGCCGCGCGACGGCCGTCATGCGGCCGCCGTCTGCCGGCCTCCTCGACTCCGCCTGGCGCGAGACACTCGGGGGGCGGACCGGGGCGTCCGCTTCCGGCGGACGGCGGGGCAGGGGGACACCCCGAAGCGCCTCAGGGCTGGCCGCCGGAGCCTGCCGCAGGTTACGTTATCAGAAAATGAGTGAAGCGGGTATTGGGCGCATCGTCGTGGCGAGCCTGCATCAGGCGATTGCCGACACCCTGCCGTCGCGGCTGGAGTTCTACGAGAACTGGCTCAGCGCCCAGGGACTGCGGGGCGGCACCGTCGGTGTCGCGCAGCTGCAGGCGGTGCTGAGCTTCCTGCGCCTCGAAGGCGACGCCTACGGGCCGGTCATGAATCGGGCGGGCGCCGTGGCGGCCGGGTGGACGGTCGATCCGCATTCGGCGACCCACCGCCGCCTCACCGCCATGATGCCCGCGCGCGTCCGGACGCGGCGGGCGCTGCGGCTGGCGCGGCATCTCGTCCGGAGCGGATCGGCCAGGAGCCGGGCCGTCATCCGGCGCAGCCGCGGCACCACCAGTATCGAGCTCAGTCATTCGCTCTTCTGCGACGTCCGGACGAGCGTGTCGTACCCGCTGTGCGGGTTCTATGCGGCGGCCGCGCAGCGGCTGCTCGAGCTGTACGACGTCGACGCCGAGGTGGCCGTGGCCACCTGCCGGGGCGCCGGCCAGGCCGACTGCGTGCTCGCCGTGAACGTCAAGGGATCACGCACCCGGACGCCTCCGTCCGTGGTGGCGGCATGACGGAGACGCGGTCGGCCCGCCGCCGATGGCGCGCGCTCGGCCTCCTCGCGGCGCTGGCGCTGGCCGCCGGCGGCGCGTGGCCGTCCCGGGCCGTGGCCGCGCCCGCCCGGCCGCGCGTCCTGGTGCTGCCGTTCGCCGACGCGCATCACATCGGACGGATCTACTGGCTGACCGAAGCGGCGGCGGTGCTGCTGACCGACGACCTGAACCGCCTGGGGCTGCAGGCGGTCACCCGCGAAGACCGGCGCCGCGCGTTCGACCGGCTGCAGATTCCCACGGACGTCCAGATCACCGACGCGACGGCCATCCGGATCGCACGGCTGGTCGACGCGACGCAGGTCGTCCTCGGCGGCCTGTCGCTGGAGACCGGGCCGGGCGGCGACCAGCTCGTGGCGCGCATCCGGCGGATCCGCCTGGCGGCGGGACGGATGGACCCGACGGTCGTCGAGCGGGCGCCGCTGCGGGAGATCTTCCCGCTGTTCGGCCGTCTGGCGCGCCGGCTGGTGCCGCAGGCCTCGCTGACCGTGCAGCAGCTGGCCGACCGGCATCCGCCGCTCGTGGCGTTCGAGGACTACGTCAAGGGGCTGCTGGCGGAGAACCCGGAGACGCAGATCCGCTACCTGCGGTCGTCCATGGCCCTCGATCCCTCGCTCGATCGCGCCCATCTCGCGCTGTGGAGGGTGTTCAGCGAGCAGGGCAACGACGAGGCGGCGCTGGCCGCGGTCAACGCCGTGCCGGCCGCGTCGCCCGAGGCGGCACGGGCCCGCTTCCGCGCCGCCCTGTCGCTCATTCATCTCAAGCGCTGGGATGAGGCGTCGACGGCGCTGTCGCAGCTCGCGGCGGCGCATCCGACCGCGGCCGTGTTCAACGATCTCGGCGTCGTCGAGCTGCGGCGCGGCGGCGCCGACGCGAGCCGCCGGGCCGCCGATGATTTCGCGAAGGCGACGCAGGCCGATCCCGACGCCGCAGACTACTTCTTCAACCTCGGGTACAGCTACTGGCTGCAGCACAATGCGCGGGCGGCCATCTACTGGCTTCGCGAGGCCGTCCGGCGCAATCCGACCGACGGCGCCGCGCATTTCGTGCTCGGCGTCGCGCTCGCCGCGTCGGGCGATTCGCTCGAGGCCGATCGGGAGCGGGCGCTGGCCCGACAGCTGTCGTCGCGGTACGCGGCGGCCGGCATGGATCGGGTGCCCGCCGGCCTGGAACGGCTGGCCACCGCGCTCGACGGTCCTCTCGGCGTGGAGGACGTCATCGTCGAGAGCGAGCAGCGGAACCAGAAATCGCTGGCGGCGTTCTATCTGGCGCGGGCGCGCCGGCTGACCCGGCAGCAGGACGACCGGGCGGCCACGGCCGCGCTGAAGCGCTGCCTGTTCCTGTCGCCCTATGATGCCGCCGCGCAGCTGCTGCTGGGGCGGATCGACCTGCGTGAGAAGCGCACGCAGCAGGCGATCGACGTCCTGAAGATCTCGCTCTGGAGCCGGGAGACCGCCGCGGCCCATCTCGCGCTGGCCGAGGCGTACCTGCAGGCGGCCGATCCGAAGGCGGCGCGTGCCGAGGCGGCCCGGGCGCTGGCGCTCAATCCGGGCGCGGACGAGGCACGTCACATTCTGCAGCAGACGGCGCCCGCCGGCTCCGCTGCGGCCCGCGTCGGCGGCGCTCGTGCCGAGGCGGCCGTGCCCCACGGGCGCTGACCCCTACGCCGCGTCGCCGGCCGCGCGTCGGTCGGTCCTGCCGATGGCGCGTCCGGACGGGCGATACAGGCTGGCGATCGTCCGCCCGATATCGTACCAATGAGGACCCGTGATGCCCGGGACGAGCGGACGAACCGTGTTAAAATCGACGCTGAGACGTCCGCAACCGATTGAGCGGCTGCCTCTGCTGCGCGCCCGGGCGGCCGGGCTGGATTTGAAATGAGCGACGAACAGTTTCGCGAAATCCAGTTGAACGGGAAGCAGCTGGTCTTCCTGTTCATGGCGGCGACGGTGGTCTCCGTCGTGATCTTCCTCTGCGGCGTCCTCGTGGGTCGCGGCGTGCGGGCGCAGGCTGAGCCGGCGGCCACCGAAGCGGCGGCCACGATGGGTGCCACGGGCGGATTGGCGGCGCCGGCCGGCGATCCGGCGGACCACGTGGCGACGCCGGACGTGCCGGTGACGGCGCCCATCCCCAAGGCCTCGACCAACGATCAGCTGACGTATTACCGGCGACTCGACTCCAGGAATCCGCCGCCGGACACCCTGAAGCCGGCCCGGCCGGCCCCTGCGGCCGTGCCGCCCGCGCCGGCGGCGCGGGCGCAGACCCGGGTGGCGACGGCTGATCGGGCGGCGGCGCGGGTCCCCGCGGCCGCTGTGGCGCGGCAGGCGCGCGACGCGCGGGAGGCCGAGGCCACGCTGGCGCCGCCCGCCGGGCCGGGGTACGCGGTCCAGGTGGCGGCGCTCCGCGATCGCCGCGAAGCGGATGCGGTCGCCAGGCGTCTGGTGGACAAAGGTTATCGGGCGTATGTGGTCGAGCCGGCCGGTGGCCGGCCGGCGGTCTTTCGCGTGCGGGTCGGGAAATTCCGGACGCGCCGCGAGGCCCAGGTGATGGCCATCCGCCTCGAGAAAGAAGAACAGTTCAAGCCCTGGATTACCCGCTAGCGATCTTCTCGGGCGCCCTGCTCGCGCTCAGCTTCCCGCGCTACGGCCACCCCGTCTTCGCCTGGGTCGCGCTGCTGCCGCTCCTGGTGGCGCTCGGCGGCGGACTGTGGGGACGAGGCGTCGCGCCGCGGGCGAGCCGCGCGTTCGGCCTGGGCCTGACGACCGGCGCGGTCTACTTCGCCGGCACGCTGTACTGGGTCACGGCCGTGATGGCCACCTACGGCGGGCTGCCGTTCGTGGTCGCCGTTCTGGTCAACATCCTGTTCGTCGCCTATCTGGCGCTGTACCCGGCGCTGTTCGCCCTGGTGACCGCGGCCGTCGTGCGACGGGCTGGACCGGCCGGCCTGCTCGTCGCGCCGGCGATCTGGGTCACCTCGGAGCTCGGGCGCGCGCGGCTGTTCACCGGGTTCCCGTGGGTGCTGCTGGGCTACAGCCAGGTGCCCGTCCTGCCGGTCGCGCAGCTCGCCAGCCTCTTCGGCGTGTACGGGCTGTCCGGGCTGGTGGCGATCGTCAGCGCCGCCGGCGCCTACATCGTTGTCGCGCGCGGGCGGTCCCGGTTCGTGCCGGCGGCGATTGCCGCCGCCTGCCTGGTGAGCGTCACGATCTGGGGCAGCCTGCGAATCGCCGACGGCCGGCTGACGCGAGAGGGCACGAGCCTGCGCGTGGGGCTGGTGCAGGGCGACGTGCCGCAGGACGAGAAATGGGACTCGGCGCGCAACGGGGCGGTCTTCCAGGACTACCTGCGGCTCAGCCGCACGGCCGCCGCGCACGGCGCCCGGTTCATCATGTGGCCGGAGGCGTCGACGCCGTTCGTGTTCGGGGAGGATCCGTCCGGCACCGAGCAGCTCCGGCAGCTCGCCGTCTCCTCGCATGTCACGCTGCTGATCGGCAGCGACAACATCGGCGCCGGCACGCCGCCGCGGTACTACAACGCCGCGATTGTCGTGAACCCGGACGGGACGACAGGGGCGGTGTACCGCAAGATGCACCTGGTGCCGTTCGGGGAGTACGTGCCGCTGAAGTCGCTGTTCTTCTTCGCGTCGCCGCTGGTGCGGGCGGTCTCCGATTTCTCGCCCGGCCATACCGCCAGGCTGCTGATGGTGGACGGCCATCCGGTCAGCACGGCGATCTGCTACGAGATTGTGTATCCTGAGCTCGTCCGGCGGTTCGTGCTCGAAGGCAGCCAGCTGCTGACCACGATCACGAACGACGCCTGGTTCGGCCGGTCGTCGGCGCCCTATCAGCATTTCGAGCAGGCCTCGCTCCGGGCGATCGAGGAAGGGCGCTACCTGGCCCGGGCGGCGAACACCGGCATCAGCGGCATCGTGGATCCGTACGGCCGCGTGCTCGGGCGGTCGCACCTGTTCAGGCCGCTGGCCATGGTCGGCACCGTCCGGTTTCTGACCGACGAGACCGTCTACGCGCGGATCGGCGACCTGTTCGCCTATCTCTGCGCCGCCGTGACGCTGGCGGCGCTGCTGGCCCTCGCCGCCTCGCGGCGCCGGACGCCGGCCGGGCCGGGGCGCCAGCGGGCCGTGGCCGCCGGCCGGTGAGGCGGGGCGTCGGATCGGCACCATGACCGCGGGGCGATGCGCCCCGCCTGTGACAGGGACAAAGGCACCCATATGGCACTCGCGAACGACGAACTGAGCCGCCGCTACCAGGACCTCGCCAAACGCTCCGCCGACCTGCGGAGCTATCTTTGAGGCCTCACACCCTGCCGACGAACTGACCGCCCTCGAGGCGCGCGCCGCCGCGCCTGATTTCTGGAAGAACCAGGCCGACGCGCAGAAGGTGCTGCAGCGGCGCCGCCGGCTCGAACAGGAGCAGGAGGCGATCGACGCGCTCCGCCAGCGGACCGAGGATCTGGCCGTGCTGATCGAGTGGGCCGCGCAGGGCGAGGACGTCGCCGTCGATCTCGCCCGCGGGCTCGACGAACTCGACGCCATGGTGGCGGCGGCCGAAATCAAGAAGATGCTCGGCGGCGAGCATGACAGCAAGAACGCCATCCTCACGATCCATCCCGGCGCCGGCGGGACCGAGTCGCAGGACTGGGCCGAGATGCTGTGGCGCATGTACGTGCGCTGGATCGAGCGGCATGGCTTCAAGCGCGAGGTCATCGACTACCAGCCGGGCGACGAGGCGGGCATCAAGAGCGTGACGATGACCGTGAGCGGGGACTACGCGTACGGCCTGCTGTCGGCCGAGGCGGGCATCCACCGGCTCGTCCGGATGTCGCCGTTCGATCAGGCGGCGCGCCGGCACACGTCGTTCGCGTCGGTCTTCGTCTGGCCCGAGCTGCCCGAGGACGTGGACGTGGAGATCGACGACAAGGATCTGCGGGTCGACACGTTCCGTTCGAGCGGCCGCGGCGGCCAGCACGTGAACGTGACCGACTCCGCCGTCCGCCTCACGCATCTGCCGACCGGGATCGTCGTCTCCTGCCAGAACGAGCGATCGCAGCACCGCAACCGCGACGCCGCCATGCGCGTGCTGAAGGCCCGGCTGTACGACCTGAAGACGAAGGAGCAGGAAGCGCGGCTGGACAAGATCGGCGGGGAGAAGAAGGAGATCGGTTTCGGCAGCCAGATCCGGAGCTACGTGCTGCACCCGTACCGGCTGGTGAAGGACCACCGGACCAAGGAGGAAGCGGGCGACGTCGACCGCGTGCTCGACGGCGACATCGACCGGTTCATCCGCGTCTATCTGATGAAGAAGGCGAGCGGGACACTCGGCCAGCCGGCAGCCGCGGACGAAGACTGAGCGGCCGGCCGGCGGTCAGCGGTGCGATCCCGACGGCAGGGCGGCGGTCGAGGCCAGCACGTTGGTGGCCCCGGGCTGGGTGCCGGCGATGAACGCCTCGGTGATCGAGTTGGGCGTGCCCTGCGGCTCGGGGACGCCGGTCGTCTTGTCGACCGACATGAAGACGATGTCGCCGGGCGGCTGGAACTGCGGCGGGTTGTCGTGGTCGGGACGGCTGGCGATGTAGGCCTGCATGACCTGCGTCCAGATGGGCAGCGCGGCCACCGCCCCCGTCTCGTTCGAGCCGAGCGACTTCTTCTCGTCGTAGCCGACCCACACGCCCACCGTGATGTCCGGGTCGAAGCCGATGAACCAGGCATCGGTGTTCTTGTCCACCGTGCCGGTCTTGCCCGCCAGCGGCCAGTTGATGCTGGAGGCGGCGGCGGCCGTGCCGCGCAGCACGACGCCGCGCAGCAGGTTCGTCATGATGTACGCCGTGTCGGCGCGGATCACGTCCACCGGCTGCGGCCGGTTCTGCTCGAGCAGGTTCCCGTCGCGATCCTCGACCTTCAGGATCTCGTAGGGCTTCATCCGCACCCCCTGATCGGGGAACACCGTGTAGGCGCTCGTCAGGTTCATCAGCGTGGCCTCGGCCGCGCCGAGGGCCACGGACAGGTACGGCGGAAAGTCCTCCTCGAAGCCGAACCGCTTCGCGTAGCGGTACACGACCGCCGGCGTCAGCTGATTGAGCATGCGGACGGCCGGCACGTTGCGCGAGTCCTCCAGCGCGTGGCGCAGCGTCACCGGCCCCTCGAACAGGTGATCGTAGTCGTGCGGCTCGTAGTCGGGCAGGTCCGGCCCCTGCGGATACGACACCGGCGTGTCCTGGATGATCGACACGGGCGTGTACCCGCGATCGATGGCGGCCGTGTAGATGATCGGCTTGAACGTCGATCCGAGCTGGCGGTAGGCCTGCAGCGCCCGGTTGAACTTGCTGCGCGCGAAGCTGTCCCCGCCCACCATGGCGAGGATCTGCCCCGTGTGGTTGTCGATGGCGAGCAGCGCGCCCTGCACGTGCGGCGTCTGATCGAGCCGGACGGTCATCGTGCCGGCGGCGTCGTTCACGTGCCGGATCGCGACCTGCACGATGTCGCCCGGCTTGAACAGCGCGCCCGCCGCGGCGCGGTGCGTCCAGGTGAAGTCGGCCGGCGTCAGCTCCGCGTGATACCGTCCGATCCGGACGGCCGCGTTCCGCTGGCCCGGCCCCTCCAGCGCGGCGACGACCGCCGGCACGATGTCGCCCGGCTGCATCGGCTCCCGCCAGCGCGCGTTGCGGTAGCTGTCGATCGTCTTGCCGTCGTGCAGGACGTTCTTCGTCGGACGCCGCCAGCCGTGGAGCTTGTCGATCGCCCGCACCCCGCGGTCGACCGCCTTGTCGGCCGCCTCCTGCAGGCGCACGTTCAGCGACGTGTAGACCGACAGCCCGCCCTGGTAGAGCTGCTTGGCGCCGTACTCGTGCTCGAGATACTGCCGCACCTCTTCCACGAAGTACGGGGCGATCGTATCCGGCTGCCGCGCGCCCTGCCGCAGCACGATCGGCTTCCGCTCCGCCGCCCGCGCCTGCGTCCCGGTGATGTAGCCGACGTCGGCCATCCGCTGGAGCGCGTAGTTGCGCCGCTGCAGCGCCCACTTCGGGTCGGTCAGCGGATTCTCCCGCTCGGGCAGCTGGACGATCCCGGCGAGCAGCGCCGCCTCGTCCAGGGTCAGGTCGCGGGCGTGCTTGCCGAAATAGAACCGCGACGCGTCTTCGACCCCGTACGCGCCGTGGCCGAAGTACATCTGGTTGCAGTAGAACGTCAGGATCTCCTGCTTCGTGAACCGCTTCTCCAGCTGGACGGCGAGAATGGCTTCCTTGATCTTCCGCACCCACGTCTTCTGCGGCGTCAGGAACAGGTTCCGCGCCAGCTGCTGTGTGAGCGTGCTCGCCCCGGCCGCCTTGCGGCGCTCGATCAGATCCTTGAAGGCGGTCACGACGATGCGGGAGACGCTCAGGCCGAAATGCTGGTAGAAATCGGCGTCCTCGGCCGACACGATCGCCTCGCGGAGCACCGGGGCGATGTCGTCGTAGCCGATGATGTCGCGGTGCTGCGTCGCGAATTCCCCGATCACCTGCCCGTCGCCCGCGTACACACGCGTGATCGTGTCGGGCGCGTAGTGGTCCAGCGCCTTGATCTCCGGCAGATCCCTCGCGTACGCGAACAGCACGCCGCTCGTGACGCCGAGCAGCGCCGCAACGACGAACAACGCCACGATGCCTGCGTGACGCGCGACCCGGATGGCGTAGTGTGTCAAGTGCTCAGCCCGTCCCCGTCAGATGTTCCTGCAGGCGGAAGCCGCGATGTCACCGGTGCCGGGGCGGCCCGCCTGTCCCTGCCGCCGGCCCCCCGGGGCCTGGGGCCCAGCACGACGCCGACGACGATGCCGGGCGTCACCGGCACAATCGGCCGGCTGAATGGGGTCACCCCGAAGCGCGCGGGAGCCACCCCGGATCGCGACCGGCGGCGAAGCCGCCCGCATCGGGTCTCCCCACCATTGTACGGCACGCCGGGGACCCGGCCAACGCGGACCGGTCCAGCCCGGCGGTGCCAGCGGACCTTCTGGCCGGACGGACGCCCGGACCGGAGGCCCGGACCGGCCGGCGGAGGTTGTTGCGGTTGTGCGCGACCAGGCCGGCGGCAATCGCCGGAGTCTCCGGGATAATCGGCCGGCTGAGCGGCCTCGCCACGATCCGGCGTGCCGACGCGAGCCCGATCGACGGTCCCTGGAAGACGAAGCGGCCGGGCTGCACGCCGGAGAGCCCGGGTCGCTGATAGCCGCGCGGACCACCCGCATCCGGTCGTGAAGCCGGGCGCGCGGGATGACCGTCCGGGCGCGCCACGGCGAGGTCTGCGGCGACGACAGCCGCGCGCCATCACGCGCTTCGACCAGGTGAAGACGCGCTTCAGGATGGTGATCGGCTAATCGGTACGGGTCAATCATAGCACGGCAGTTTCCCGGAAGATCAGGTAGATATTAGAGTTACCGCTATGAAACAGTTGCGGATCCGTTAGAGTTGACAGGTCGACACTCATATTTTATATTTGCGTTGATATAATGGTTAATCGAATCGATTCGTTCGAGGGACCGTGTGGCGAGGTGACTTCATCATGAGCAAAATCATTGGAATCGACCTGGGCACGACCAATTCGGTGGTCGCGGTCATGGAGGGCGGCGAGCCGGTTGTCATCACCAATCCCGAAGGGAGCCGGCTGACGCCCTCGGTGGTCGCGTTTGCGAAGACGGGCGAGCGGCTCGTCGGGCAGGTCGCCAAGCGCCAGGCGGTGACCAATCCGGAGAACACGATCTTCTCGATCAAGCGGTTCATGGGGCGCCGCTACGACGAGGTCACGGAAGAGATGAAGATGGTCCCGTACCGGGTGGTGCGGGCGTCGAACGGCGACGTGCGCGTGGAGGCGAGCGGGAAGGAATACTCGCCGCCGGAGATCTCGGCGATGGTGCTGCAGAAGCTGAAGCAGGCGGCCGAGGAGCACCTGGGCCAGCCGGTCAGCAAGGCGGTCATCACCGTGCCGGCCTACTTCAATGACGCGCAGCGGCAGGCGACGAAGGATGCCGGGCAGATCGCCGGGCTCGAGGTGATGCGGATCGTCAACGAGCCGACGGCGGCGGCGCTGGCGTACGGGCTCGACAAGAAGAAGGACGAGACGATCGCCGTGTATGACTTCGGCGGCGGCACGTTCGACATCTCGATCCTGGAAGTGGGCGAGGGGGTGGTGGAGGTCAAGGCGACCAACGGCGACACCCATCTCGGCGGCGACAATCTCGACCAGCGGATCATCGACTGGATCATCAGCGAGTTCCGGAAGAGCGACGGCATCGACCTGGGCAAGGACCGCATGGCGCTCCAGCGGCTCAAGGAGGCGGCGGAGAAGGCCAAGATGGAGCTGTCGACGGTCATGGAGACCGACATCAGTCTGCCGTTCGTCACGGCCGATCAGTCCGGTCCCAAGCACCTGTCGATGAAGCTGTCGCGCGCGAGGTTCGAGCAGCTCGTCGAGGACCTGCTGCAGAAGACGGTCGGGCCGACCAAGCAGGCGCTGAACGACGCCGGGGTCGACTCGTCGAAGATCGACGAGGTCGTGCTGGTCGGCGGCTCCACCCGGATCCCGCGCGTGCAGGCGATCGTCCGGGAGCTGTTCGGCAAGGATCCGCACAAGGGCGTCAATCCGGACGAAGTGGTCGCGGTCGGCGCGGCGGTGCAGGCCGGCGTGCTGGCGGGTGAGGTCAAGGACCTGCTGCTGCTGGACGTGACGCCGCTGTCGCTCGGCATCGAGACGCTCGGCGGCGTGATGACGACGCTCATCCCGCGCAACACGACGATCCCGACCCGCAAGAGCGAGATCTTCTCGACCGCGGCCGACAGCCAGACGAGCGTCGAGGTGCACGTGCTGCAGGGCGAGCGGCCGCTCGCGCGGGACAACCGGACGCTCGGCCGGTTCCATCTCGTGGGCATCCCGCCGGCCCCGCGCGGCGTGCCGCAGATCGAGGTCACCTTCGACATCGACGCCAACGGCATCGTCAACGCGTCGGCCAAGGATTTCGGCACCGGCAAGGAGCAGAAGATCACCATCACCGCGTCGAGCGGCCTGTCGAAGGACGAAGTCGAGCGGATGATGCGGGAGGCCGACGCCCACGCGGACGAGGACAAGAAGCGCCGCGAGGAGATCGAGGCGCGCAACCACGCCGACCAGGTGGCGTACGGCGCCGAGCGGATGGTGAAGGACGCCGGCGACAAGCTGCCGGCCTCGGACCGGCAGGCGGTCGAGGCGGCGATCGAGGAGCTGAAGAAGGCGAGCGCCGGCAGCGACCTGGAGGCGGTCAACCGGGCGATCGAGCAGCTGACCGCCGTCCAGCACAAGGCGGCCGAGAGTCTCTACCGGCAGGCGCAGACCTCCGGCCCGGCGGCCGGCGGCGGCCCGGACGCCGGCCCGGCCGGCGGCGGCCCGGAAGGCAAAGACGAGGTCATCGACGCCGAAGTGGTGGACGAGGACAAGAAGTAGCGCGGGGACGGATGTCGCGGGGGTATGGACTTCTACCTGGTACTCGGGCTGTCGCGGGGCGCCACGGTGGCGGACATCAAGCACGCCTACCGGCGCCTGGCGCGCCGGTATCACCCGGACATCAATCCGGGTGACCGGGCGGCGGAGCTGCGGTTCCGCCAGATCGCGGAAGCCTACGAGACGCTGAGCGATCCCGATCGCCGGCGCCAGTACGACACCGGGGGCGTGCGGTGTCCCGAGCCGGCCGTGTCCTACGGGTTCGAGGGCTTCGACTTCTCCGTCGCCGCCGGGCCCGACGCGCCGACGTTCGGCGACCTGTTCGCCGACGTGCTGCAGGGCCGGCCGGCCCCGGGGGCCGGCCAGGGGCCCGAGCGGGGCGCCGACCTGCACCAGACGGTCGCGCTCGGCTTCGAAGAGGCGCTGCGCGGCGGCGAGCGGACGCTGACCGTGGTCCGCCGCGAGCAGTGCGAGTCGTGCGGCGGCTCCGGCGCGCAGCGGACGGTCGACGCGCGCTGTCCGTACTGCCATGGCGCGGGATCGGTGCGGTCCGCGCGCGGGCACATGGTGTTCTCGAGGGCGTGCGCCCATTGTGGCGGCTCGGGCCGCCAGCGGCAGCGCCCGTGCCAGGCCTGCGACGGGCAGGGCATCCAGGCGCGCGGGGAGCGGGTGATCATCCGGATTCCGCCCGGCGTGGCCGACGGGGCGCGCCTCCGGATTGCCGGGAAGGGGAACGTAGGGCGGCGCGGTGGGGCGACCGGCGATCTCTACGTGGCCGTGCAGGTCGAGCCGCACGCGCGGTTCCGGCGTGAGGGAGACGACCTGCACGTGGTCGTGCCGCTCGCGATTCACGAGGCGGGCCTCGGCAGCCGGATCGACGTGCCGACGCCGGACGGGCCGGCCCGGCTGCGCGTGCCGCCCGGGACGCAGTCCGGTCAGCGCTTCCGGCTGCGCGAGCGGGGGGCGCCGTCACCGCGCGACGGGCGCCGGGGGGATCTGGTGGTGGAAGTCCGGCTGGTGCTGCCGGCGCTGCTGGACGAGCGCTCGAAGGAGCTGCTGCGGGAGTTCGGCCGGATCAACGCGGAGGACGTGCGGAGGGAGCTGAATCCGGAACTGAAGAGTTGAGCCCTGCACGGCTCGATTCTCCCTTCATCAGTGTCCACCCATGGTGACCAGGCGAGGCGGCAAAGCCTATTACATGATCAGCGCGGTGGCGCAGAAGTACCAGATCCACCCGCAGACCCTGCGCCTGTACGAGCGCGAGGGGCTCCTCCAGCCGTCGCGCACGGAAGGCAACACGCGCCTGTACTCCGAAGAGGATCTCGAGCGACTCGAGATGATCCTGTCGCTCACGCGCGATCTGGGCGTCAATCTGGCCGGGGTGGAGATCATCCTGAACATGCGCCAGAAGATCGAGCAGATGCAGCACGAGGTCAACGAGTTCATGGAATACGTGAAGCACGAGCTCGCGCGCGGCATCGACGACTGGGAGCAGCGCCTGAGCACGGCGCTCGTCAAGTCGACGCCGACCGACCTGGTGCGCGCGACGCCGCCGGTGCCGCCGCCGGCCTCCGAGCCGTCGCCGCACCGCGCCGAGCCGGCGGCGCGGAAGCGCAGCTGACGCGCGGCGCGCGCGACGATCGATCGCCGGCGCCTCCTGCCCGGTAGTATGATGGCTGCGTGCCCCGCCGATCCGATCACGCCACGAACGAAGCCGACACGCTGCGGGCGTACCTGCGCGGGCTCGCCCGGCTGCCGCGTCTGACCGCGGACGAGGAAGCGGCGCTCGGCGCGCGGATCCGGCAGGATCGCGACGAGGCCGCGCTGCGGCGGCTCGTCGAAGGCAACCTCCGGTTCGTGGTCAGCTACGCGAAGCGGTATCGCGGCCTCGGCGTCCCGTTTCTCGACCTGGTGCACGAAGGCAATCTGGGGCTCATCGAGGCCGCCCAGCGGTTCGACCCCGCCCGGAACGTCAAGTTCATCACCTACGCGGTCTGGTGGGTCCGGCAGGCGATGATGCACGCGCTGTCGGGCGAGGCGCGCGCCTTCTCGCTGCCCGTCAAGGTGTCGAGCCTGGCGGTCCGCTTCGAGCGGCAGGTCGCCGCGCTGGCCGCGCAGCTCGAACGGGCGCCGACCACGCAGGAAATCGCGGAGGATCTCGACCTGTCGCCCTGCGACGTCGACGCCCTGCGGCAGATCAGCGGCGAGGACGTGTCCCTGAGCGACCCGGTGGACGCCGGACGCGGCGGCCGCGAGCTGGGCGAGACGCTGTCGCAGGAGGCCGAGCCGCCGGTGGAGCACGCGCTGATCCAGCAGGCGATGCAATCCGGCCTGCAGGCCGCGCTGGCCGAACTGGACGGACGGGAGCGCCGGGTGCTGCAGATGCGCTACGGCCTCGGCGCGGACGACGGCCGGACGCTGCAGCAGATCGGCAACGCGCTGCATCTGACGCGCGAGCGCGTCCGGCAGATCGAGGCCCGCGCGAAGGACAAGCTGCGGCGATCCAAGCGGCTGGAAGGGCTGCGGAGCTGCCTCAACTGACGACACCGGCCGGCGACGGGCGGTCGGATGGGCGGGAGGGCATGAGCTGTCTTCTGTGTGACGACACCGGCTGGAAATCGATCGAGGACCGTGGTGTCCGCCGTGTGACGCGCTGCGACTGCTGGCGGGAGCGCCTCGTCGACACGTTCCTGCAGGACGCGAAGATTCCGCCGCGCTACCGGCGCTGCGACCTCGAGAGCTTCCGCACCGAGAACGACTCGCTCGTGTACGGCCTCGAAAAGGCGCGCGCTTTCGTCGAGACGTTTCCCATCGTCGAGAAAGGGCTGTTCTTTCTCGGCCATCCCGGCGTCGGCAAGACGCACCTGGCGGTGGCCGTGCTCAGGCTCGCCATCCGGACCCGGGGGGCCCGCGGCATCTTCTACGACACGCGGGAGCTGCTGCGCGTCATTCGCAGCACCTACAACCCGCTGGTGCGCGCGGCGGAGATGGACGTCCTGAGGCCGGTGATGGAGGCGGATCTGCTCGTCCTGGACGACCTCGGCGCCGAGAAGACGTCCGAGTGGGTCGAGGAGACGCTCAATCTCATCGTGAATACGCGCTACAACGAGCGCCGTCCGACCGTCTTCACGTCGAACTACGACGCGAAGGACGATGCGACCGACCCGGATTCGCTGGAGGTCCGGGTGGGGTTCCGGATCTGGTCGCGACTCCACGAGATGTGCGAGTTCGTCACTCTCAAGGGAGTCGACTTCCGGATGGCCGGTCCGGACGCGACGCCGGAGGAGCTGGCCCGGCTGGACCAGAAGCGGCCCCGCAGCGGGATGTCACGTCTCCCCCCCCGTGCCAAGGGGCAGGCGCGCGCGCAGCTGCGCGACCCGGCCGATCAGCGATCGGAGCTCCGGTGGCCGGGCGGCAAGGCGGGCCGGTAGCGGGAAGGCCGGTCTCAGTCCCCATGCTCGGCCTGTACCTCCACGTGCCCTTCTGCGCCGCCATCTGCAACTACTGCAACTTCAATCGCATCCTGCTCGACGTCGATCTCAAGCGGCGGTACGTGGACGCCCTCGCCCTCGACATCGAGCGGGCCGGCGCGCGTGACGAGGCGGCGGGCGGGGCGTCCGCCGCCGACACGCTCTACTTCGGCGGAGGCACGCCGTCGCTGCTGGACCCGGCCGAGGTGGCGCGCCTGGTGAACGCCTGCCGGCAGGCGTTCCCCCTCGCCCCGGACGCCGAAGTGACGCTCGAGGCCAATCCTGAAACCGTGACGGTGGAGCGGCTGGCGGGCTTCCGCGACGCCGGCATCAACCGCCTGAGCTTCGGTGTCCAGTCGTTCCGCGACGACGAGCTGCAGCGCCTCAGCCGTCTCCATTCCGCGCAGCGGGCCGCCGAGGCCTACGCGCAGGCACGGGCGGCCGGCTTCGACAACCTCAGCCTCGACCTGATGCTGTGGCTGCCCCAGCAGACGCCGGCCGACTGGCGGGACTCGGTCCGGCAGCTCATCGCGCTCGGCCCGGACCACGCCTCGCTCTACATGCTCGAGGTGTACCCGAACGCGCCGCTCCGCGACGCCATGGCGCGCGCCCGCTGGTCCCAGGCGCCCGACGATGACGTGGCGGAGATGTATCTGGACGCGCTCGGGGCGCTGGACGCCGCCGGCTACGGGCAGTACGAGATCTCCAACGTGGCGCGGCCCGGCCGCCGCTCGAGGCACAACCTCAAGTACTGGACCGACGGGGAATGGCTCGGATTCGGGTGCGGGGCGCACTCGACCCGTCACGGCGTGCGGTGGAAGCAGGTGTCCGGGGTCGGGGACTACGTGGCCCGGGTGCAGGCCGGCGCCAATCTCGTCAGCGAGCGGCGCGTGCTGACCCCGACGGAACAACTGGAGGAAGCGCTGTTCACCGGCCTCCGGCTGACCGACGGTCTCGACCTGGCCGCGGTCGACGCGCGTTATGGGGTTGACGTCTGGCGGCGCTACGGAGATCATCTGAGTCCACACCTCGATGCCGGCCTCCTCGTGTGGGAGCCGGGGCGGTTGCGCCTGACGCGTCGGGGGATGCTTCTGGCCCACGAGGTAATGACCGTTTTCGTGTAGCCCGACATACGATACAGTATTCGCTTTTGAAGGAGGCCGCGATGCGACGACTCGGGTACTTGCCGGCGGCGGGACGCCGGTACGCTGTGATTGGACTGGGCCTCGCCCTGATGCTGATGCTGCCGTCGGCGACGTCGTGGGCGCAGCAGGCGGCCTCGACGCCGCAGAAGCCGACCGGCATGGTCTTCGGCTCGGATGCCGGGATCGTGTTCAACACGATCAAGCCCGGCAAGACCGCCGACTTCGAAATGATCATGGGGAAGCTGAAGCAGGCGCTGCAGAGCAGCACGAACCCCCAGCGCAAGCAGCAGGCGGCGAGCTGGAAGGTGTTCAAGTCGGTCGAGCCCGGCCCGAACGGCAATGCGCTCTACCTCTTCGTCATCGATCCCGCCGTGCCGAATGCGGACTACACGGTGGCCAAGATTCTGGACGAGGCGTTTCCCCAGCAGATTGAGCAACTGTACAAGACGTTCGCCAGCTGCTACGTGCCGGGCGGGCAGAGCGTGGTGAACCTGAAGCTGGTCGACAACTTCGGCCAGTAGCCAGGTCGTCAGTGTCGTCGCCCACGGACCGGGACTCCGCATGCCGCGGATCCCGGTCCGTGCGCGTCCTCCCGCCGCGCCGCCGCGCCCGCCGGCCTGGTCCCATCCCCGCGAAGTGATAGGCTGAACGACGATCGGCACCCGCGCGTGCCACCAGGGGCGGAGCGCGTCCGCGCCGATCGGGAGTGTTGCGCCGATGCGGAAGACATCTGCCGTGCCGCTGATCGTGGCGGGCTGTGTGGGACTCGCACTGGGACTGGGCCTCGCCCCGCTGCTCGGGCGTGCGGTCGTGACGGTGGCCGCGCAGGCGCCGGCCCCGCCGGCGCCTGCGCCGGTGGCGGTCGCCCCCCGGACGTTCAAGGCGCCGGTGGGCCTGCTGTTCAGTCCGGTGAAGCCCGCCCAGGCAGCCGCCTTCGAGGCGGTCATCGGCCGGCTGCGGCAGGCGCTCGCGGCCAGTCGGGACCCGCAGCTCCGGCGGCAGGCGGCCGGCTGGCGGTTCTTCAAGGCGGACGAGCCGGGCCCCGGCGGCAGCGTGCTCTACGTGTTCGTGATCGATCCGACCGTGCCGGGGGCCGACTACACGGTCTCGAAGATTCTCAAGCGGGCGTACCCGGACGACGACCGGGAGCTGCTGGAATACGGCGCCTCGTTCGCGGCCGGGCAGACGCTGCTGAATCTCGAGCCGATGCCGGCCGCGCCGGCGCCCGCGCCGGGCCGCGAGTAGGTGCCCCGCCTCAGAACGACAGAGTCAGGCCGGCGTAGATCCGCTGCGGATGGGGCTGAAGGGCGCTGCCGGCGAGCGTGAAGATCCGGTAGTCGACCCGCAGCTTCAGCGGACCGACCAGCGAGAGCTTCACGCCGCCGCCGGTGTTCAGGCCGAAGTTGGTCTCGGTGGCCGCCCCCAGCGCCTCGTGGTAGACCCCGGCGCCGGCCGTGATGTAGGGCTGGAAGCCCAGGATGGCGGTCGGGGTCTGGAGCAGCACGTTGCCCATGCCGGTCTGCACCGACGGCGCCCCCTGCTGGGCGTCCTGCAGGATGCTGGAGTACTCGAACTCGAAGCCGAGCACGGCCATCCCGAAGCCGACCGCGAAGCCGCGCGCCTGCCGGCTGGTCGGGGTCGGGCTGGCGCCGATGAACGCCGTGGCGTCGGCCAGGGCGGGGCGGGCCAGCAGGACCAGGGCCAGGGAGGCGATCGGGATCAGGAGCCGGCGGCGTACGGATGTCATCGAACCTCCAGAGGCGGCAACGAGACCGGTGATGGTCTCCATGATACGCCCGGGCGGCCGTCCGCGGCACCGGCCGCATGGTAGAATCGTACACATTCCGATCTGACAGCCGCGCCGTGAAGACCCACTACTACAGCCGGCATGCCGTGGCGCTGCGACACGAGCTCGGGACGGTGCTCCCGCGCGAGACCCTGCGCGCCTTTCATCGGAAATCGGCCGCCCGCCATCTGATCACGGCCGTGCGGCAGTTCGCCATCCTCGGCGCCTGCACCTGGGGGCTCATCCGGGTCTCGAATCCGCTCGTCTGGCTTCCGCTCGCGGTCGTGCAGGGCTTCACCATCTTCAACTTCACGGTGCTGCTGCACGAGGTGCTGCACCAGCTCGTCTTCGAGCGCCCGCATCCGCACGCGGAGCGGCTGCTCGGGTTCCTCTACGCGGTGCCGAGCGGCATCTCGGCGAGCCAGTTCACGCGCTGGCACCTCGACCATCACGCCGAGCTGGGATCGCCGGATGACGATCCGAAGCGGCATCACCTGTCGCCGAAGCGGAACGCGCGCTGGTTCAAGCTGCTGTACTGTTCGCCCGCGCTGTTCCCGATCTACTTCCGGGCGGCGCGGCGCGAGACGGCGACCTACCCGCCGGCGCTGCGGCGGCGGATTGCTGCCGAGCGCTGGCTGTCCATCGCGGCGCATCTGGGGGTGCTCGCCGCCATCTGGCTGCTGGCGGGCGCCGGCGCGGCCGCGCGCGCCTACGTGATTCCGGTCTTCTTCGTCTTTCCGATCGCGTTCACGCTCAACCGCCTGGGACAGCACTACGACATCGACCCGGCCGACCCGGCCACGTGGAGCACGCTCGTGCGCGGCCACTGGTTCTGGGACTTCGCGTTCCTCAACTCGAACTACCACCTGGAGCACCACTACTTTCCCGGCGTGCCGTACTACCGGCTGCCGGCGCTGCAGCGGGCGCTCCGGCCGTTCTACGCCCGGCGCGGCATGCGCTGGCAGGGCTACGGCGGCCTGATCTACGGCTGGCTGATCGAGAACCGCGCGCCCCACACCGACTGGAGCCGGGCGGCTGCGCCGCCGCCGGCCGGCTCGCACGCGGTCGTCCGATAAGCCGGTCCCGGAGTCCCGCGCGTCCAGCCGGGCGGAGCGGGCCCGCCGCGCGCCGGCCGGGCCGGCGTGCGCGCGCTTTATGGTAAAGTCAGAAGGTTTATGGACTTCCGACTGACTGATGACCAGACGCTGCTGCGCCGCAGCGTTCGCGAGTTTGCCGAGGCCGAAATCCGGCCGCACGTGATGGAGTGGGACGAGGCCCAGCATTTCCCGACCGACCTCGTGCCGAAGCTGGCCGCCCTCGGCCTGATGGGGATCCAGTTTCCCGAACAGTACGGCGGCGCCGGCATGTCGGCGATCGATTACTGCATCTGCATCGAGGAACTGGCCCGGGTCGACCCGGCCGTCTCCCTCTCGGTGGCCGCGCACAACGGCCTCTGCTCGGCGCACATCTTCATGTTCGGCACCGAGGCGCAGAAGCAGCGCTACCTCGTGCCGCTCGCCCGCGGCGAGAAGGTGGGGGCGTGGGGGCTCACCGAGCCGACCGCCGGCAGCGACGCCGCCGGGACCCGCACCGTTGCGGTGCGTGACGGCGACGTCTGGGTGCTGAACGGCGCCAAGACGTTCACCACCCACGGCCGGATCGGGCAGGTGATGGTGGCGATGGCGGTGACCGACCGGAGCAAGGGGAACAAGGGGATCTCCGCGTTCATCGTCGAGCACGGCACGCCCGGGATGTCGGCCGGCAAGAAGGAGAACAAGCTCGGGATGCGCGCGAGCGACACCAGCGAGGTCATCTTCGAGAATTGCCGGATTCCCGCGGAGAACCTGCTGGGCGGGGAAGGGCAGGGCTTCGTCGGCGCCATGCAGGTGCTCGATGCCGGCCGCATCGGCATCGCGGCGCTCGCCGTCGGCCTCGCGCAGGGCGCGTGGGAAGCGGCGCGCCACTACGCCTTCGAGCGGCGCCAGTTCGGCCGGCCGATCGGCGACTTCGACGCCATCCGGTGGAAGCTCGTCGACAACGCCACGCGCGTCGAAGCGGCCCGCCTGCTGACCTACCGCGCGGCGCACTCGAAGGACCACGGCGCGCGGACGACGCTGCAGTCGGCGATGGCCAAGCTGTACTCGAGCGAGATCGCCGTCCGCGCGGCGGAGGACTGCGTCCAGATTCACGGCGGCTACGGGTTCGTCAAGGACTACCCGGCCGAGAAGTACTTCCGCGACGTCAAGCTGACGACCATCGGCGAGGGGACCAGCGAGATTCAGCGGCTGGTGATCGCCCGGCAGCTGCTGAACAACCGGTGACGGAGACCGATGGCTGAGCGTGCGCATCCGCCCGGTCCGTCCGTGCCGCTGGCCGATCGGGTCCTGGCCGGCGATCCCCGCGCGATCGCCCGGGCCATCTCCCTCATCGAGGACGAGGCGCCGCAGGGCGCCGATCTCATCCGCCGGATTTTCGCGCGGACGGGCCGCGCCTATCTGATCGGCGTCACCGGACCGCCCGGCGCGGGCAAGAGCACCCTCGTCGATCGGCTGGCGGCGGACATCCGCCGCCGGGGACAGACGATCGGCATCATCGCCGTCGACCCGACGAGCCCGTACAGCGGCGGGGCCATTCTCGGCGACCGGCTCCGGATGCAGGCGCACGCCGGCGACGCCGGGGTGTTCATCCGCAGCATGGCGACGCGCGGCCATCTCGGCGGCCTCGCCCATGCGACCGGCGACGTCGCGCTCGTGCTCGATGCGGCCGGCATGGATGTCGTCGTGATCGAGACGGTCGGCGTCGGCCAGGACGAAGTCGATATCGTCCGGACCGCCGACGTGTCGATCGTTACGCTCGTGCCGGGGACCGGCGACGAGGTGCAGGCGCTCAAGGCCGGCATCATGGAGATCGCCGACATCTTCGTCGTGAACAAGGCCGATCGCGAGGGAGCCGACCGGACCGTCGCGTCCGTCCAGTCGACGCTGGCGCTGCAGTCGTTCGCGCCGGACGAGTGGCGCCCGCCGATCGTCAAGACCGAAGCGACGACCGGGCGCGGGGTGGCGGAGCTGCTGGAGGCGATCGGCCGCTTCAAGGCCCACGCCGAGCGGACCCAGACCGCGCGCCGCCGGGAGCGGAGCGAGTTCCGGCTGCGGGAGCTGCTGTCGCACCGGTTCATGGACCATCTGGAGCGCCGCGTGCTGGAGCCGGGAGAGCTCGGCCGGATCGTCGATCGTATCGCGACGCGCGACCTCGATCCGTACACCGCCACCGAGGAGCTGCTGGCGCGGGCGCTCGCCCGCTGACCGCCGCGCGGGAGAAGGCCGCCGCCATGAAAGCCGTCCTCGACCACATCGGCATCGCCGTCCGCGACATGGACGAGGCGCTCGGGTTCTACCGGGATGCGCTCGGGCTGGAGGTCGAGGGGGCCGAGGAGGTGGCGTCCCAGCGGGTGCGCGCGCACTTCGTCCGGGTCGGCGACGCCACGCTCGAGCTGCTCGAGGCGACCGCCCCCGACTCGCCGATCGCGCGGTACCTGGAGAAGCGGGGACCGGGCCTGCATCACCTGACGCTGCGGGTCGACGACATCCGCGCCGCGCTGGCGCAGCTGAAGGCGCGCGGCGTCCGGCTGATCGACGCGGAGCCGCGGCCGGGCGCCGAGGGGGCGCTGGTGGCGTTCATCCACCCCGCGAGCGCCCACGGCGTGCTCGTCGAGCTGAAGCAGGCCGGGGCCGGCGGTGGACCGGCGCCCGGGCACGAAGGCTGAAGGGGCGGCCGCCGCCTGCCGCCGGTTGGACGTCGCGCGTGGTCCGTGGCACCTGAGGAGACTCGTCCCATGTCCGTGCAGATCGGTATCATCGGCGGCAGCGGCCTCTACGACATGGAGGAGCTGACCGACCGCGAGGAGCTCGTCATCGAGACGCCCTTCGGGAATCCGTCGGGCCCCTACATCATCGGGACCCTCCGGGGGCACCGGGTGGCGTTTCTGGCCCGTCACGGCGCCGGCCACCGCCTCCTGCCGTCGGAGCTGAATTTCCGGGCGAACATCTACGGCTTCAAGACGCTGGGCGTGGAGCGGATCTTCTCGGCCAGCGCGGTCGGCAGCCTCAAGGAGCAGTACCGGCCGCTCGACATCGTGATTCCCGATCAGTTCCTCGACCGCACGCGGGGGCGGATCGATACGTTCTTCGGGCGCGACCTCGTGGCGCACGTGTCGTTCGCGCACCCGATCTGCCGCGTGCTGGGCGGCGTGGCCGGCGACGCCGCCGAGGCGGTCGGCGCGACGGTGCACCGCGGCGGGACGTATGTCACGATGGAGGGGCCGCAGTTCTCCACGCTGGCCGAGTCGCGGCTGTACCGGTCGTGGGGGATGGACATCATCGGCATGACGAACCTGCAGGAGGCCAAGCTCGCGCGTGAGGCGGAGATCTGCTATGCCACGCTGGCCCTCGTCACCGACTACGACTGCTGGCACCCGGACCACGATTCGGTGACCGCCGACCTCATCATCTCTAACCTGCTCCAGAACGCGAAGACCGCGCAGCGGGCCATCGCCGAGGCGGTCGCGCGCGTGCCGGCCGAGCGCCGCTGCGAGTGCGCGACGGCGCTGGCGATGGCGATCGTCACGCGCCCCGAACACGTGCCGGCGCAGACCCGCCGGGACCTGGCACCGATCATCGGCAAGTACCTGAAGTAAGGGAGCGACGAGGCACGGATGGATCCCATTCTGGCAGTCGGTTCGGTGGCGTTCGATTCGATCAAGACGCCGTTCGGCGAGGCCGCGCACGTGGTCGGCGGCTCGGCGACCTTTTTCAGCGTGGCCGCGTCGTTCTTCACCGACGTCCGGATGGTCGGCGTGGTGGGCGAGGACTTCGGCGACGACGAGATGCGGGTGTTCGCCGGCCGGCGCATCGACCTCGAAGGCCTCGAGCGCGTGCCGGGCGAGACGTTCCGGTGGAAGGGCGAATACGGCTTCGATCTGAACAGCCGCGAGACGATCTACACGCGCCTGAACGCCTTCGAGGGATTCCAGCCGAAGATCCCGGAGCGCTACCGCGCCTCGCCGCTCGTCTTCCTCGGCAACATCCAGCCGGCGCTGCAGGCCGACGTCCTCGATCAGGTCCGGGCGCCGCGCCTGGTGGCGGCCGATACGATGAACCTGTGGATCGAGCACGCGCGGGCGGATCTCGAACGGGTGCTCCGGCGCGTCGACGTGCTCATCATCAACGACTCGGAGGCCCGCGAACTCGCCGGCCATCCGAACCTCGTGCGGGCGGCGCAGCGGATCCAGGCCATGGGCCCGCGGATCCTGGTGATCAAGCGCGGCGAGCACGGCGTGCTCATGACGCGGCCCGACGACGGCGGGTTCTTCGCCGCCCCGGCGATGCCGCTCGACACCGTGTTCGATCCGACGGGCGCCGGCGACACGTTCGCCGGCGGGTTCGTCGGCTCCCTCGCGGCCAGCGGCGAGCTGACCGACGCGGCGTTCCGCCGGGCGACGATCTACGGCAGCGCCCTGGCGTCGTTTTCCGTCGAGGATTTCGGCCTCAACCGGCTGCTTACGCTCAGCCGCGGGGAGATCGACGCCAGGATGGCCGAGTTCAAGCGGTTGACGCACTTCGACGTGCGGTGAGGGGCCGGCCCCGTGAAGGTCAGGTCAGCATGAGGCTGCCGCGCGTGCCGCGTTCCGTCGGGCCGGGCGCCGCCCGCCTGGGCGCCGTGGCGTTTCTGACGGCCGCGACCCTCTGGCCGGTCGCGATTGTCGGGGCGCCATATGCCGCGCTCGACGCGCGTCCCGGCACCGCGGCGTACGGCGCGGCCGCGGTCGTGTACCTCGTCGGCAGCACCATCTGCCACCAGCGGGCCGAACGCTCCTTCCACGACGGGGCGGTGCAGTGGCCGGTCTGCGCGCGTTGCGCCGGCATCTATCTCGCCGCGCCGTTCGGCGCGCTGGCGGCCCTGCTCGTCGCCCGGGATCGCCGGCCGCGCCGGCGCCGGCTGCCGGTCGACGCCGCCGACCCGCGCTGGCGCCCGGTGATCATCGCCGCCGCGCTCCCGACGCTCGTGACCGTCGTGATGGAGTGGACCACCGGGCAGATGACGCCGGCCCTGCTGCGCGCGGCGGCCGGCGTGCCGATCGGCTTCGCCGTCGCCTGGTTCGTCACGGTCGCGCTGGTCGGCGCCGGCCGCGTTCTGGAGTAAACTGTGCCCGTGCCGGCGGCGACGACCCCCCAGAGGAATCAGCGGAACCCGCGGAACCCGCGGCATCAGCCGGAGCCCGGAAGTCTCGTGCTGCTCTGCCTGGCCGCCTGGGCGATCCCCGGCGCCGGGCACCTGTGGCTGGGACGCCGATCGAAGGGCGTGATTCTGCTCATCGCCCTGCCGCTGATGTTCGGGATCGGCCTGATGCTGCACGGGCGGCTGTTCCCGTTCACGATGGCCGAACCGCTCGTCGGGCTCGCGGCCGTCGCCAATCTCTGCAGCGGGCTCGTCTATTTCCTGGCCGGGCTGTTCGGTGCCGGCGCCGGGAACGTGCGCGCGGTCACCTATGAGATCGGGAACACGTTCCTGATCGTCGCCGGGCTGCTCAACCTGCTCGTCATCCTCGACGTCTACGACGTCGCCCTGGGGCGCAAGTAGCCGGATGCACAGCCAATTCGCCCTGCTCGTCCTGTTCGCCTTCTTCGTCTCGCTCGTCTTCGCGGTCATCGCCCGGGACGATCCGAAAGCGCAGCTCCGGTTCGGCGCGCTGGTGCTCGGCGCGTTCGTGGCCGCCGCGATCGTGCTCGGCTGGCTGATGTATCCGTTCCCGCTCTGAGCGGGCCGGGACGCCGGGCCGAGCGCGTCGCCGCCGCGGCCCGCCCGGGGCCGTGCGGTATAATCAGGGCCGGTCCGCGCGCGTCCCGTTCCGGACGCGGGCGCGACGCCGCTGTGCCCGGTCACCAGGCGCCATCCGCTTATGACTTTTGACAATCTGCTCGTGGAACGCGATGGCGGCGTCGCCATCGTCACCATCAACCGTCCCAAGGTCCTGAACGCCCTCAACAGCCAGACGATCGACGAGCTGCGGCAGGCGATGCTCGGCCTGCGGCACGACGCCGCGGTGCGGAGCGTCGTCCTGACCGGCGCCGGCGAGAAGGCGTTCGTGGCGGGGGCCGACATCAACGAACTGGCGGTCCAGACGCCGACCGGCGGCCGGGAGCACGCGATGCGCGGGCAGCACGTGCTCGAGCTGGTCGAGACGCTCGGCAAGCCGGTGATCGCGGCGATCAACGGCTACGCGCTCGGCGGCGGGTGCGAGCTCGCCATGGCGTGCACGCTGCGGCTGGCGGCCGACACGGCGAAGCTGGGGCAGCCGGAAATCAACCTCGGCCTGATTCCCGGCTATGCCGGCACGCAGCGCCTGGCGCGGCTGGTCGGCCGGGGCCGCGCGATGGAGCTCGTGCTGACCGGGCGCCAGATCGGCGCGGCCGAGGCGCAGCAGATCGGCCTCGTCCACCGCGTCGTGCCGGCGGCGAGCCTGATGGACGAGGCCCGCGCGCTGGCCGCGCAGCTGGCGGCCAGCGCGCCGATCGCGCTGCGGTACATCATCGAGGCGGTGAACCGGGGCCCCGAGATGGCGTTCGCCGACGCCTGCGTCTTCGAGGCGACGCTGTTCGGCCTCGTGGCGTCGACCGAGGACATGCGCGAGGGGACGACGGCCTTCCTCGAGAAGCGCAAGGCGACGTTTCAGGGCAGGTAGGGTCCCGCATGCGGATTGTCGAAGGCTCGGATCGGGCGGCGGGCCTGCAGGTGGCGCTGGTGGTCTCCCGCTATCACGCGTTCGTGACCGACCGGCTGGAGCAGGGCGCGCTGGACGCCCTGCGGGCGGCCGGCATCGCGGAGGAGGCGATCACCGTGCTCCGCGTGCCGGGCGCCTTCGAGATCCCGGTGACGGCGCGGCGGGCGGCCGACACCGGCCGGTTCGACGCGATCGCCTGTCTCGGCTGCCTCATCCGGGGGGCCACGCCGCACTTCGAGTACATCGCGTCGGCCGTCGCGCACGGCCTGACCGACGCCGCGTCGGCGACCGGCGTGCCGATGGCGTTCGGCGTGCTCACGACGAACTCGGCGGAGGAAGCGCTCGAGCGCGCGGGCGAGGGACCGGCCAACAAGGGCGGGGAAGCGGCGCGGGCGGCGGTCGAGATGGGGACGCTGTTCGCGCAGCTGCGCCGGAAGCCGGCGCCGCCGGGCGTGCGGGTGTGACGGGTGGTCGCCCGGCCGCGGTCTGCGGGTGACGCTGTGACAGCACACGGGCGGTGGACCCGTCATCGTGCCCGCGAGGCCGCGCTGCAGATCCTGTACTACTGGGAGGTCGGCCGGGTCGACGTCGAGCAGGCGGTCGCCACCTACTGGGCGAACCAGGACGACGAGCCGCCGTCCGGGCGGCTGCAGGCGTTTGCGTCGGATCTGGCGCGGCGGACGGTGGCCGAGCGCGAGCGGATCGATCCGCTGATCACCGCCGGCGCCGAGCACTGGCGCCTGTCGCGCATGGCGGTGATCGACCGCCTGATCATCCGGATGGCGGTGGCCGAGCTGCTGACCGACGCGACGGCGCAGCCCGGCATCGTCATCGACGAGGCGCTCGAGCTGGCGAAGACCTTCAGCACGGACGACTCGGTGAAGTTCATCAACGGGGTGCTTGACGGCATCCACCGGCGGCTGGCCGCGGAGGGCCCGGCCGGCCCGGCCTGAGGCGCTCCGGCGCGCCCGGATCGCCGCGACGATCCCACCGATGTCAGCAGAATCCGAGCAGATTCAGCAGCGGCACGCCAACCTGGCCGAGCTCGCCCGCCTGGGCGTGGAGGTCTATCCCCGCCGGTTCGAGCGCCGCGACACGATCGACGCGCTGGTCCGCGCGCACGGCGGAACGCCCGGCGCCGAGCTGGAGGCGCCGCGGGTCGAGACGGTCACCAGCGGCCGCATCCTCGGCATCCGGACGTTCGGGAAGGCGAATTTCCTCGTCCTGTCGGACGGCCGCGCGCGGATCCAGGTGTACGTCCGCCAGGATTCCGTGTCCGAGCGCGACTTCACCATCCTGAAGCTGCTCGATTTCGGCGACTACGTCGGCGTGGCCGGCCACCTGTTCCGGACGAAGACGAACGAGCTGACGATCTGGGCCTCGGCGCTGGAGTTCCTGGCCAAGTGTCTCGTCCCGCTGCCCGAGAAGTGGCACGGGCTGACCGACGTCGAGATCCGCTACCGGCAGCGGTACCTGGATCTCATCGTCAATCCGGACACGCGGCGCGTGTTCGAGGTGCGGAGCCGGGTGCTGGCGGCGCTGCGGAGCTTCCTCGACGCCCGGGGCTACCTCGAAGTCGAGACGCCGATGATGCAGCCGATTGCCGGCGGCGCGCTGGCCCGGCCGTTCGTGACCCATCACAACGCGCTCGACATGCGGCTGTACCTCCGGATCGCGCCGGAGCTGTACCTGAAGCGGCTGGTCGTGGGCGGCATCGAGCGGGTGTACGAGATCAACCGCAACTTCCGGAACGAGGGGATTTCGACGCAGCACAATCCCGAGTTCACGATGCTCGAGTTCTACGAGGCCTGCAGCGACTACCAGGACCTGATGCGGCTCACCGAGGAGATGCTGAGCGCGGTGGCGCGCGAGGCGATCGGGACCGACCAGATCACGTTCGGCGGGCACGCGATCTCGCTGGCGCCGCCGTACGCGCGGCTGTCGCTGCGCGAGGCGGCCCGCGAACGGGCCGCGGCGCGGCTCGGCGTGGCGGTGAGCGACGCCGATCTGCGGCGGCGGGAGACGGCGGCGGCGCTCGCGGCGCAGCTCGGCGTCGAGGTGGCCGTGTCGGCCGGCCCGGGGAAGATCGCGACCGAGATCTTCGAGCGCCTCTGGGAGGCCGACCTGGTGCCGCCGACGTTCGTCTACGACTTCCCGACGGAGGTCTCGCCGCTGTCGAAGCAGAAGCCGGACGATCCGGACACGGTGGAGCGGTTCGAGCTCTACGTCGGCGGCTTCGAGGTGGCGAACGCCTTCAGCGAGCTGAACGATCCGGCGGAGCAGCGGCGGCGGTTCGACGCGCAGCTCGGCGAGCGCCAGCGCGGCGACGTCGAGGCGCACGAGATGGACGACGACTACATCCGGGCGCTCGAGTACGGCCTGCCGCCCACCGGCGGCGAGGGGATCGGGATCGACCGTCTCGTGATGCTGCTCACCGACAGCCCGTCGATCCGCGACGTGATCCTGTTCCCGCTGATGAGGCCGAGAGGGTAGGGTGGAGCTCCCCTTCGAGCTCCACGTCGCCCTGCGCTACCTGTTCGCGCGGCGCAAGCAGGCGTTCATTTCCGTCATCTCGTTCATCTCGACGCTCGGCGTGACGGTCGGCGTGATGGCGCTCGTCATCGCGCTCGCCCTGATGACCGGCCTCCAGCAGGAGCTGCGCAACCGGATCCTCGGGTCGACGGCCCACGTCTACGTCTGGAAGATGGGCGGCCTCCTCGACTACCACGCGGAGGTGAAGAAGCTGCTGGCGGTGCCGCACGTCACCGGCGCGGCCCCCGCGATCCTCGGGAAGGCGCTCGTCGAAGGCCCCCGCAACCCGCAGTTCATCACCCTCAAGGGGATCGATCCGGCGCTCGAGCCGTCGGTGTCGAACATCGCGCAGGCGCTGCGGCAGGGCCGCCTGCAGGACCTCGACCGGGGCGACGACCACGCGCCCGGGATCCTGCTCGGCGACACGCTCGCCAACCAGCTCGGCGTGACCGTCGGCGACTCGGTGACCATCCTGACGCCGGAGGGGACGCTGTCGCCGATGGGGCTGATTCCCCGGACCCGGCGGCTGCGGGTGGTCGGCATCTTCAGCCTGGGCCTGTACGAGTTCGACGCGGCGTACGGCTACGTCACGCTCGGCGTGGCCGAGCGCCTGCTCGACGTCAAGCACCCGGAGATCATCCAGCTCCGGGTCGACGACATCTACCGGGCGCCGGCGGTGGCCGCCGCCATCCCGAAGCGCCTCGGCGCCCGCTACCTCACCCAGGACTGGACCGAGATGAACCATTCCCTGTTCTCGGCGCTCTGGCTGGAGAAGATGGCGATCTCGATCACGATCGGGCTGATCGTCGTCGTGGCGGCGCTGAACATCATTGCGTCGCTCATCCTGCTGGTCATGGAGAAGAGCCGGGACATCGCGATCCTGAAGACCATGGGGGCGTCGGCCCGCAGCGTGATGGCGATCTTCATGATCGAGGGGCTCATCATCGGCGTCACCGGCACCGCGGTCGGCGCCGGCGGCGGCGTCCTGATTGCCTGGGTGATGAACCGCTACAAGCTGATCCGCGTGCCGCTAGACGTCTATCAGGTGCCGTACGTGCCCTTCACCGTCCGGCCGGCCGACTTCGCGGTCGTGGTGGTCGCCGCGATCCTCGTGTGCTTCCTCGCGACCATCTATCCGTCGCGCCAGGCGTCGAAGCTCGATCCCGCGCAGGCGCTGCGCTACGAGTGAGGGACCGGCAGGAGACATGGCCTTTCTCGTTGCCGCCGGCGTGTCGAAGAGCTACCTGGTCGGGCGTCAGCGGCTCGACGTGCTGCACGATCTCGACCTGTCGGTCGAGCAGGGCGGGATGCTGGCGATCGTCGGCGCGTCGGGCGTCGGCAAGAGCACGCTGCTGAACCTGCTCGGCGGCCTGGACGCGGCCGAGGCCGGGACGATCCGCATCGGCGGTACGGAGCTGACGGCCCTGAGCGACCCGGCGCGCGTCGCGTTCCGCAACCGGCACGTCGGGTTCGTGTTCCAGTTCCATCATCTGCTGCCCGAGTTCAGCGCGCTCGAGAACGCGGAGATGCCGATGCGGATTGCCCGCCTGGCGCCCGCCGAGGCGCGCCGGCGGGCCGAGGCGCTGCTCACCCGCGTCGGCCTGACCGAGCGGCTGACCCATCGTCCGGGGATGCTGTCGGGCGGCGAACAGCAGCGCGTGGCGGTCGCCCGCGCGCTCGTCATGCACCCGTCGCTGCTGCTGGCCGACGAGCCGACCGGCGACCTCGACGAGCAGACCGCCGACGCGCTCCACGCGCTGCTCCGCGACATGCACCGCGAGTTCGGCCTGACGTCGGTCATCGCCACGCACAATCCCCGGCTGGCGGGCCAGTGCGACCGGGTGCTCCGGCTGCACGCCGGACGGCTGGTGGAGCCCTGAGCGGACCGGGGCGTCCGGTGCGGCCCGGGGCCCCGGGGGGCGGGACGGGCGCGGCCGGTGGTTCGGACGGGTCAGGCGTCGGGCCCCGGGGCGGCGCCGCTGGGGGAGCGGCCGGAGAACTCCATGCCTGCCACGCACTTAGCAAAAAATGGCGTTGGCCGGATCAGCAGGATGTCTTATAATGACCGTGGACTTTCCAGTGCCCCAGAAACCCTCGTTCTTCACGTAGGTAGCCCGGATGTTCGAACGGTACACCGAAAGGGCCAGACGCGTACTTTTCTTCGCCCGTTACGAGGCTAGTCAGCTCGGGAGTATCTCGATCGAGACCGAGCACCTGCTGCTCGGGCTGATCCGTGAGGGGAAAGGGCTCACCAGCCGGATTTTCGCCCGGTCCCATCTGTCGCTCGAGAACATCCGGAAGGAAATCGAGGGGCGGACCGTCTTCCGCGAGAAGGTCTCGACGTCGGTCGAGATCCCGTTCAGCGCCGAAACGAAGCGCGTGCTGCAGTACGCGGCCGAGGAGGCCGATCGGCTGCTGCACAACTACATCGGCACCGAGCATCTGCTGCTCGGGATCCTGCGCGAGGAGCGCTCCGTGGCGGCGTCCATCCTGATGGAAAAGGGGATGCGGCTGAACACGGTGCGCGAGGACATCGTCCAGCTCCTCAACGAAAAGACGACGCTGACGCGGGTCAAGGAGACGCCGCTGCTGGCGGAGTTCAGCCGGGATCTCACCGATTCGGCGATGAAGAACCAGCTCGATCCGCTGGTGGGCCGCGAGCCGGAAGTCGAGCGCGTCCAGCAGGTGCTCTGCCGCCGGACGAAGAACAACGCCGTGCTCATCGGCGAGCCGGGGGTGGGCAAGACGGCGATCGTGGAAGGGCTCGCGCAGAAGATCGTGTACGGCGACGTGCCGCACTTCCTGGCGGACAAGCGGATTCTCGCGCTCGACATCTCGCTCATCGTCGCCGGGACGAAGTACCGCGGTCAGTTCGAGGAACGCCTCAAGGCGATCATGAAGGAGCTGACCGACAATCCCAACATCATCGTCTTCATCGACGAGCTGCACACGCTGGTCGGCGCCGGATCGGCGGAAGGATCGCTGGACGCCGCGAACATCCTCAAGCCCGCGCTGTCGCGCGGCGAGATCCGCTGCATCGGCGCGACGACGCCGGCCGAGTACCGCAAGTACATCGAGAAGGACCGGTCGCTCGAGCGCCGCTTCCAGGCCATCAAGGTCGACCCGCCCGGCGAGCGCGAGACGATCGAGATCCTGATGGGCGTGAAGGATCGCTACGAGACCTTCCACCACGTGGAGTACACGCGGGAGGCGATCGAGGCGGCGGTCTACCAGTCGAGCCGGTACATCACCGATCGCTTCCTGCCCGACAAGGCGATCGATCTGGTGGACGAAGCGGGCGCGCGGGCCAAGCTGCGCGAGGCGGGCTACAGCGAGGAGTTCGGCGAGATCAACAAGAGCATCCGCGTCGCCGTCGAGCAGATGGAGAGCGCGGTCTCGCAGAAGGACTTCGAGAAGGCCCAGTTCTACCGCGAGCAGGAAGTGACGGCGCGGGAGAACCTGCAGTTCGTGCGCGAGAAGTTCGACGTCAAGTCGAGCGCCCGCCGCGTGACGGTCGGCAAGCAGGAGATCGACGAGGTCGTCTCGAAGTGGACCGGCGTGCCGCTCTCCTCCATCACCGAGGACGAGAGCGACAAGCTGCTCCGGATGGAAGAGGAACTCCACCGGCGCGTCGTCAGCCAGGACAAGGCGCTGTCCGCCGTGGCCCGGGCGATCCGCCGCTCCCGCGCCGGGCTGAAGAATCCGGCCCGGCCGGTCGGCAGCTTCATCTTCCTCGGGCCGACCGGCGTCGGCAAGACCGAGCTGGCGCGCGCGCTGGCCAGCTTCCTGTTCGGCAGCGACAACGCCCTCATCCGCTTCGACATGTCCGAGTACATGGAGAAGCATTCCGTCTCGAAGCTGATCGGCTCGCCGCCCGGGTACGTCGGGCACGAGGAGGGCGGACAGCTCACCGAGAAGGTGAAGCGGAATCCCTATTCCGTCGTGCTGCTCGACGAGATCGAGAAGGCCCATCCGGACATCTTCAACATCCTGCTCCAGGTGTTCGAGGACGGCCACCTGACCGACGGCCTCGGCAACCGGGTGAACTTCAAGAACACCATCATCATCATGACGTCGAACATCGGGGCGCGCTTCATCCAGAAGAAGGCGTCCCTCGGGTTCCAGTCGGCCGACGCGCAGGAGATCAGCCGCAGCGTGTCCGACATGGTCCTCGGCGAAGTCAAGCGGACGTTCAACCCGGAGTTCATCAACCGGATCGACGAGATCATCGTCTTCGACGCGCTCAGCGACGACGACCTGCGGCGCATCCTGGGCCTGCTGGTGACCCAGCTCAACAGCCACCTCGCCGATCGTCGTCTGACGATCTCGCTGACGCCGGACGTGATGGACTGGATCATCGATCTGACCTGCAAGGACCGCTCGTACGGCGCCCGGCCCCTCCGGCGTGCGATTCAGCGCTACATCGAGGACCCGCTGTCCGAGGAGCTGATTCGCGGGCACCTGCAGGGGGGCGACATCGAGGTGTATGTCGATGCCGGCGCGCTGGCGTACCGTCCAGCTGGTGATGCCGCCCCCGGGCGGCGCCTGCCCTGTTGAACGACCGCGGACTGGCGTGTGACGTCTAACATCCAGTAAAGTAACGAGATCATGACGCAGGCGGTGCGGGCCGCCTGCGTCTGTGTCTCCGGGCCCCGAAAGACTGTCCAATGCATAGGATGTCTCTGGTGATTGCGGCCGTCGTCTTTGCGGGGGCGGTGCCGTCGGTGACGGCCGCCGCTCCCCCGACGACCGCTCCCGGCCTGGCCCGCATGGTGGCCAGCGAAGGGCTGTTCCAGCCGGTGCTGCCGGCGTCGCTGCGCGCTCACGTTGGCGCCGCACCGGCGTCCGCGCCCCCGCCCGCGACGGCCGCCCAGTCGCCAGCGACGGCCGCCCAGCCGCGCGCGACGGCCGCCCAGCCGCCCGCGACGGCCGCCCAGCCGCCGGCGACGCCGCCTCAGACTCCCGCTCCGTCGGCCGCCGCACCGCCGCCTGCGGCGAGCGCGGCGAGCGCGGAGCCGCCCGCGGGATCGGCGCCGGTCGTGCGGGTCATCGAGCTGCGGTTCCCGACGCAGGGCAACGAGTCGGTGATCGATCCCCAGACCTACCTCTACTACATCCGGACGCGGGGCAGTCAGCCGTCGCGGGGGATCTGGGTGCCGTACAACGAGCAGGAAGTGCTCCGGGACTTCCAGCGTCTCTGGAACACCCACTTTCTCGACAACCTCTGGATCGACGTGAAGAACGAGCCGTATCCCAACGGGGTGATCGGCGAGCACATCATCTACAACCTGGTCGAGCGGGAACGGATCAAGATGATCGACTACGCGGGCCCCGGCGCGAAGAAGATCGATCGCACGAAGATCGACGACGCGCTGAAGGACGCGGGGATCACGCTCCAGCTCGATTCCTTCCTCGATCAGGGGACGATCCAGCGTGTCGAAGGGGTGCTCCGCGACATGCTGCACGAGAAGGGCTTCCAGGCGGCCAAGGTCACGCACAAGATTCAGCTGATGCCCGGCGGGCCGAAGCTGGTGCACCTGACGTTCATCCTGGACGAGGGGCCCAAGGTCAGGATCCGCGACATCAAGTTCATCGGGAACAAGGCGATCAGCCAGGGGACGCTCGAGCGCCAGCTCAAGTACAACAAGCCGGTCTGGTTCCTGTCGTTCATCAGCGGCCGCGGCACGTACCAGGAGGCGAAGTTCGCCGAGGACGCCGAGCGGCTGGTGGAGTACTACCGGAACAAGGGGTACATCGGCGCGCGCGTCGGCGATCCGCAGGTCAAGGTGCTGGGGGACTCGCCCGACGGCAAGACCCGCTGGATCGAGCTGCGGATTCCGGTGACCGAGGGCGACCGCTACCGGATCGGCACGTTCACGTTCGCCGGCAACACGGTCATCAAGTCGAAGGTGCTGCGGCCGCTGTTCAAGCTCAAGACCGGGGACTACTACGACGAGGATCAGATCCGGAAGGGGCTCAAGAAGGTCAGCGATCTGTACGGCCAGGGGGGGTACTTCGAGTTCACCGGCTATCCGGATCTGCACGCGCTGAACGGCACGTACGCGGTGGAGCAGGCCCAGGCGGCGGCGGGCACCGATACCGGCGCGCCGGTCCCGAAGATGGCGTCGGGGCCGCCGACGGTCGACGTGACGATGCAGCTGCAGGAAGGCAAGCAGTACTTCGTCAACCGCATCACGTTCGTCGGGAACACGACCACGCACGACGAGGTGATCCGGCGGCAGATCCGGTTGTTCGAAGGGGGCGTGTTCAACACCGACGCGCTCAAGTACAGCATCAAGCGGCTGAACCAGCTGGGCTATTTCAAGCCGCTGAAGGGCGAGAAGGACGTCCAGGTCACCAAGGCGCCGGACACGACGAACAAGGTGAACGTGCAGCTCAAGCTGCAGGAGCAGAACCGCAATCAGCTGACCTTCGGCGCCGGCGTGTCGCAGTACGAAGGGTTCTTCGGGCAGCTCGGGTTCACGACCGCGAACTTCATGGGCCGCGGCGAGAGCCTGAGCCTCCAGGTCCAGGCCGGGTCGCTCGCCCAGAACTACGAGGCCGGGTTCACCGAGCCGTTCCTGTTCGATCGGAACATCTCCGGCAGTCTCCAGGTCTTCCGGCAGGACATCGAGTACCTGTCGCAGTTCAACGAGCGGACCACCGGCGGCAATCTGGGCTTCGGCTTCCCGCTCGCGGATTTCACCCGGATGTTCCTCAGCTACAGCTACCAGGCCGTGCGGGTGTACAACATCAACCCGGTGTTCCTGACGCCGGGCGCGCTGGCCGGCAACCCGTACCTGCAGGACACGCTGCTCATCGGCGAGGGCGGCGCCCGGACCGTCAGCAAGATCACGCCGAGCATCGTGCACGACACGGTCGACAACCCGCTGTTCCCGACGACCGGGCGGCGCTACACGCTGTCGCTCGATCTGGCCGGCCTCGGGGGCGACACGAACTTCTTCAAGCCGTATGCCGAAGGCGTGTGGTACCTGAAGCAGTCGAACCGGACGTCGTTCGGGTTCCGGGTCCAGGCCTCGTACATCAAGCCGTTCACCGGCAGCAAGCCGCTGCCGATCTTCGAGAACCTGTTCATGGGCGGCGAGTACAGCGTGCGCGGCTTCGACATCAACACGATCGGGCCGCGCGATTCGTCGGGCCTGGTCATCGGCGGCAACAAGAGCCTGCTGCTCAACGCGGAGTACCTGATCGCGATCGCCGGGCCGGTGCGCCTGGTCATGTTCTACGACGCCGGCCAGGTCGACGCGCCGGGCCAGGACTACGCGCTGAACCAGTTCAAGACCTCGACCGGCCTGGAAGTCCGGTTCCTGATGCCGGTCATGAATGTCCCGTTCCGGCTGATCTTCGCGTACAATCCGCAGCGGTCCGGCGTGCTGAACAACAACCTGCTGCCGCAGTCGGCGTTCTCGTTCCGCTTCGCCGTCGGGTCGACGTTCTAGGGAGGCGCAGCGCAGGGACCGGACGGAGACAGGCTCACAGGGGCGCGGCGCCCCTTCGCAAGACGATCAGAAAGGATTTCGACCGATGAGAGTGTGGTGCATTGCCGTGGGGCTCAGCCTTGGGCTGATGGCCGCCCCGACGTTTGCGCAGACGGCCGCGACGCAGAAACCGGCTGAGCCGGCTCCCCCCGCCAGGACGGCGCCTCCCGCCGTGACGGCGGCGAAGCCGGAGCCGCCGATGCCGTTTCCGGAGGGCGCGAAGGTCGCCTACATCGACATCCAGCGCATCGCCGCGGAATCGGCCCCCGGCCGGGCGTCGTCCGCCAGGGTGCAGGCGCTGGTGAAGCAGAAGCAGGCGCAGGGGGCCGTCAAGGCGAAGCAGCTCCAGGAAGACCAGCAGAAGCTCCAGCAGAGCGGATCGGTGATGAGCGACTCAGCGCGCGACAAGCTGCAGCAGCAGGTGGAGCAGGAGCAGGTCGACGCGCAGCGGTTCCAGCAGGACGCGCAGCGCGAGATTCAGGACCTGCAGCAGGACCTCCAGCAGCAGTTCGAGAAGAAGCTGATGCCGGTCATTCAGCAGGTGGTCACCGAGAAGGGCGTGCAGGTGCTGCTGAGCCGCGGCGACGCGGGGATCGTCTGGGCGAGCCCGTCGCTCGACCTGACGGACGAGGTGATCCGGAAGCTGGACGCCGCGACCGCGAAACCGCCCGCGCTGAAGCCACCTCTGCGGTAGAATCGAGACGCCGCGTGCGACTGTTCAGGGCGGATCCGGCCGGCGGGCCGGGTCCGCGCCCGCACGCCGGCGGTCCGCCGGGCCGCCGGCCATACCCGGCGACGGGGGCGGGCGTGGGTATTCCGGATCCGCGCGCGGCCGCCGCCGCGCGCCTGGCTGGTCTGCTGCCCGCGCTGCCGCCCTCGGCCGTCCGTGGCCGGTTCAGCGCCGACCGGTAATCGTGTCCATCAACATTCCCATCCTGCTCGACCGGCACTGCTACCGCTACCCGTCGCTTCTCGTCGACGGCATTGCCGAGCTGGACGAGGGCCGCCGGCTCGTCGCCATCAAGAACGTCACGGTCAACGAGGAGTTCTTCCAGGGACACTTCCCGGGCGTGCCGCTGATGCCCGGGGTCCTGATGCTGGAGGCGCTGGCCCAGGTGGCCGCCCTGCTGCTGCTCTACCGGGGGGACGCCACGCCGCACTCGCGCGTCTACCTGCGCGGGGTGAACAACGCGAAATTCCGGCGGCAGGTGGTGCCGGGCGATCGGCTGCGGCTCGAAGTGACGCTGGGCCGCCGGCGGGCGGCGCTGGCCCTCGCCCGCGCGGTCGCCTATGTCGGCGAACAGGTGGTGGCGGAAGCCGACCTGCTGCTCGGCCTGGTGGCCGATCGGACCGACATCGATCCGACCGCCATCGTGCATCCGCGCGCGACGATCGGCGCCGGGTGCGTCATCGGGCCGCACGCGATCGTCGGCGAGCACGTGACCCTGGGTGCGAACTGCCGGGTCGGCGCGTCGGCCGTGATCGAAGGGCCGACGGAAATCGGCGACGAGACCGAGATCTACCCGTTCGCGTCGATCGGCCTGATCCCGCAGGATCTGAAGTTCCGCGGGGAGCACACGCGCCTGGTCATCGGGCGCCGGAACATCTTCCGCGAGTTCGTCACGATCCATCGGGCCACGCGCGGCGGCGGCGGCGTCACGACGATCGGCGATCGCAACCTCTTCATGGCGTACGCGCACGTCGCGCACGACTGTCATGTCGGCAACGAGACGATCTTCGCCAACGGCGCGACGCTCGCCGGCCACGTGCTGGTCGAGGATTACGCGACGATCGGCGCGTTCTCGGGCGTGCACCAGTTCTGCCGCGTCGGCCAGCACGCGTTCATCGGCGGCTACTCGGTGGTGACGAAGGACGCGCTGCCGTTCGCCAAGACGGTCGGCAACCGGGCGCGGATCTACGGCCTGAACACCATCGGCCTCATCCGCCGCGGATTCCCGCCCGACGTCATCAGCAAGCTGAAGCGCAGCTACCGCTACCTGCTCCAGTCCAAGCTCAACACGACCGGCGCCCTGCGGCAGATCCGGCAGGACCGGACCCTCGCCTCCTGCGCCGAGGTGCAGTACCTGCTCGAGTTCATCCAGACCTCGCAGCGGGGCGTGATCCTGCGTCGCGCCACGCGGCGCGCCGAGGAGATGGTGGCGGATGAATAGCTGATCGGTCGCCGGGCGGCGGCCGCGCGCGGGCTGCGGGCCCGGTGGCGCCGGTCCGCCCCGCCGGCCCCCCAGGATTCCGACGGTCCCATGAAACTCGGCCTCATCGCCGGCAACGGCCGGTTCCCGTTTCTCGTCCTCGACGCCGCCCGCGCGCAGGGGCACGACGTCACCATCATCGCGGCCAGGGAAGAAGCGCTTCCCGAGCTGAACGACGCCGCCGCGCGGACGGCGAGCGCGATCCACTGGGTGTCGCTCGGACAGCTCGGCCGGTGCATCAGCCTGCTCGAGCACGCCGGGGTGACGCACGCGGTCATGGCGGGCCAGGTCAAGCACACGAAGATCTTCGCCGGCGGCATCGTGCCCGACCTGACCTTCCTGTCGGTGCTGACGAAGCTCCGTGCGCGGAACACCGACGGGCTGATCGGGGCGGTCGCCGGCGTCCTGCAGCAGCACGGGATCGCGCTGATCGATTCGACGGCGCTGATCGCGCCGCTGCTGGCCCGGTCCGGCGTGCTGACCGGGCGCGCCCCGGACGAGGAAGAGCGCAAGGATTTCGAGTTCGGCTACCGGATGGCCGACACGATCGCCGGCCTCGACATCGGCCAGACGATCGCCGTGAAGCACCGGGCGGTCGTGGCCGTCGAAGCGATGGAAGGGACCGACGAGGTCATCGGCCGCGCCGGCTACCTGGCCGGGCCCGGCGTGCGGATCATCAAGGTGGCGAAGCCGCAGCAGGACATGCGCTTCGACGTGCCGGTCATCGGCCTGGCCACCGTGCAGGCCATGCGGGTGGCCGGCGCGTCGGCGCTGTCGATCGATGCCGGCCGGACGCTGGTGCTGGACGGCGACGCCGTGTTCGCGTCGGCGAACGAGGCCGGCATCGCGATCGTCGGCCGGGTGACCGGTCCGGCCGGTGGCGGGGCGGCCGCGGGGGAGGTGCCATGAGGGCGGGGGACGGGCCGTTGCGGGTCGCGGCCATCGGTGTCGGATACCTGGGCCGCCATCATGCCCGGCTGCTGTCGGCGCTGGACGGCGTCGCGCTGACGGCGGTCGTCGACACGAACCGCGCCCGCGCGGAGGAAATCGCGGCCGGCACCGGGGCGCGCGCGTTCACGAGCGTCCGGGAGGTACTGGACGACATCGACGCGGCGACGATCGCGGTGCCGACCGAGACGCACGCCGAGATCGCGCTCGCGTGCCTGGCCCGCGGGATTCCCGTGCTGGTGGAGAAGCCGATCGCGCGGTCGCTCGCCGAAGCCGACGCGATGATTGCCGCGGCGGCCCGGGCGGGCGTGCCGCTGGCCGTCGGCCACACGGAGCGCTACAACCCGGCGGTGGAGGCCGCCCGGTCGCTGCTGGACGCCCCCCGTTTCATCGAGGTGCACCGGCTGGGCACGTTTCCGGAGCGCAGCCTCGACATCGACGTCGTGTTCGACCTGATGATCCACGATCTCGACGTCACGCTGTCGCTCGTCCGGAGCGAGGTGACCTCGATCGAGGCGGTCGGCGTGCCGGTGCTGACGGGGCGGGTGGACATCGCGAACGCGCGGCTGCGGTTCGCCGACGGCTGCATCGCCAACCTGACGGCCAGCCGCATCAGCCGGGACCGCGTCCGCAAGATCCGCTTCTTCCAGCACGCGGCGTACATCTCGATCGATTACGCGGCGCAGAAGGTCGAGTGCTGGCGGCTCGTCCGGGCGGACGGCGGCCGGCCGTCGATCGAGGGCGGCGAGATCGACGTGCCGCACGAAGAGCCCCTGAAGCGTGAGCTGACCGATTTCGTCACGGCCGTCCGCACGGGAGGCCGGCCCGGCGTGACCGGCGAGGACGGCCGCCGGGCCCTGGCCCTGGCGGCGGCGATCACCGAGGCCATGCAGCAGGAAGCGTCGCGGGTGCGGGCGTGACACACTGAAGGGGCGAGTCCAATCACCATGTATGCCGACCTGACCGACTTCCTCAAGGACCTCGACCGCAAGGACGAGCTCGTCCGCGTCGGCGACGAGGTCAGCCCCGATCTCGAGATCGCCGCGCTGACCGACCGGGCCTGCAAGGCGCCGGCCGGCGGCCCGGCGCTGCTCTTCGAGCGCCCGACCGGCTTCGACGTGCCGGTGGCGGCCAACGTGTTCGGCTCGATGCGGCGGATGTGCCTGGCGCTCGGCGTGCGCGAGCTGGACGACGTGGCCCGCGAGATCGACGAGCTGATGACGCCGAAGATGCCCGAAGGGCTGCTCGGCGCGGTGCGGATGCTGCCGTCGATGGCCCGCCTCGGGGACCTGCTGCCGAAGACGGTCAGGGACGGCCCCTGCCAGGAGGTCGTCGACCGCGACGGCACGCTCGACGACCTGCCGATCCTCCGGTGCTGGCCGGAAGACGGCGGGCGCTACATCACGCTGCCGCTCGTGTTCACGAAGGATCCGGCCACCGGCATGCGCAACATCGGCACCTACCGGCTGCAGGTGTTCGACGGCCGCACGACCGGCATGCACTGGCAGCGGCACAAGGGAGGCGCGCAGCACCACCGGGTGGCCGAACGGCGCGGCGAACGTCTCGAGGTCGCGGTGGCGCTCAGCGCCGAGCCGGTGCTCACCTACTGCGCGACGGCGCCGATGCCCGAGGGGCTCGACGAGCTGCTGCTGGCCGGCTTCCTGTCCCGCCGGCGGATCGAGATGGTCCGCTGCGTCAGCGTGGACCTCGAGGTGCCGGCCAGCGCCCACATCGTGCTCGAAGGCTACGTCGAGCCGGGCGAGCGCCGGCGCGAGGGCCCGTTCGGCGACCATACGGGCTTCTATTCGCTGCCGGACGACTACCCGGTGTTCCACATCACCTGCATCACGCGCCGCCGGAAGCCGACGTACCTCACGACCGTCGTCGGCATCCCGCCGATGGAGGACTACTACCTCGGCAAGGCGAGCGAGCGGATCTTCCTGCCGGTGATCCGGAAGACGCTGCCCGAGATCGTGGACATGCACTTCCCGGCCGAGGGGATCTTCCACAATCTCGTGCTCATCTCGATCGACAAGCGCTATCCGGGCCACGCCCGCAAGATCATGAACGCCTGCTGGGGGCTCGGACAGCTCATGTTCTCGAAGACGATCGTCGTGGTCGACGCCGACGTGAACGTGCAGGACGAGCGCGAAGTGGCGTGGATCGTCGGCACGCACATGGATCCGGAGCGGGACATCCAGTTCACGCGCGGACCGATCGACGATCTGGACGATGCCTCGGACCGTCCCGCCTACGGCAGCAAGATGGGGATCGATGCCACCCGCAAGTGGCCGTCGGAAGGCTTCACCCGGGACTGGCCTGCCCGGCTCCGGACCACGGAAGAGGCCGGTCGCCGCGCGGCCGCGCTGTGGGAGCGCCTCGCCCGGAAACGCCGCTGATCGATCGCCACGCCTCCGCCCGGTTCGCGGGCGGGCCCGGTCGCGTGCCGGACCGGCTCAGGCCCGGCCGGCGGCGCGGCGGGCGGGCGGCCGCTTCCCGGCGAGCGGCACGGTCAGGCGCAGCAGGCCGTTCTTCAACACCACCCTCGCCTTGTCCGGCTGGATCTGCTCGGGAAAATGCACGGATCGGAACAGCCGCCCGTGATGGAACTCGCAGAGGTGGACGTCATCCCCGCCGCGCGCGTGCCGGTGCTGCACGTCGGCCTGCAGGAGCAGATCTTCGCTGGTGAGCGCGATGTCGAGCTGACCCGGCTCGACGCCGGCGACGGCCGCCGTCACGATGAACCGGGCGCCGTGCCGGCTCAGCTCGATCGCGGGGCGCCAGGTGACGTCGCGCTCGGCCTGAAGCCAGTCGTCCGCCGGCCCTTCGCCCTGATGGGCCCGCTGGTGCGACAGCGCGTACGCCCGCCGGCGGATCTCCGCGTCGACTGTCTCGATTTCCTTCACGACGCTGTCGGTCGTGCGCAACGCAATCCTGGATGGCATGGAACATCGGCCTCCTTCCGCGTCCAACGAAGCAAAGCCGCTGCCAGGCCGCGGGGGCGGCGCCGCCAATCGGCCGGGTGCGAAAGCATCCCGCCGCGCCCGGCGACCGGGCGGGGCCGTTCAGTGCCGGTGCGGCACGGCGAACGCGCCGAGCGTCGGGCGCGTGACGTCCAGGAAGTCGGCGTACTGCATCCGGATCGCGTCGGCATGGGTACCGGCGCTGAACGCGATCTCGGTGTCGGCCGCGAGGCGGCGATCGACGAAGACACGCTGGCGGTACACCGGCCCGAGCGGCGACATGGCGCCGACCTCGCACTGCGGATACAGGCGGGCGACCTCGTCTTCGCGGGCGAGGCGCGCGGTCTGCCCGCCCGCCAGGGCGCGCAGCGCCTCGACGTCCACGTCGTACGGCGCCGGCAGCACCGCCAGCACCGGTTCGGCGTCGATGAAGCAGGCGACGGTCTTGGCCCATGCCCGGCCGCGGATGTGCGAGGCGGCCGCTTCCTCCTGGGCGCTGTAGGCGATGGGATGGTGGAACGTCGTGTACGGAATCCGTTCACGCCGCAGAAAGACTTCGATTGGCGCCGCGGTGGCCATGGTGCCCTCCCTCGATCGCGATGGATCGGCCGGCCCCCGGGGCGGAAGCCGGTGTCGAGGCGACTGCGCCGGACAGCGAAAAGGAACCCTGCGGCCATCATAGCATGCGGATGAGCTGGTCGGGCGCGCGCGCGGGCGGGGCCGGCACCCTGCGCCGCGGTTGCGGCGCCCCGGGGCGATTGCGTAGCATGGCGGGGGATCCGTATGCACACGACCGCGTCGCGACGATCATCTGGTGTCGTGCTGATTACCGCGCTCGTCACGGCGCTGTTGATCTTCGGGATCGACCTGCGCCTGCCCGACACGGCGATCGGCTCGCTGTACGCCATTCCGGTGCTGCTCGGGCTCTGGCTCCCGTGGCGCGCGGGGCCGCTGCTGCTGGGCGCCGTCACCTCGGTTCTGCTGGCGCTGGGCGACCACTATTCCGTGCTCGACCTGCCGCGCCACGTGGCGGTCACCAACCGGCTCATCGCCCTGTCGGCCGTCTGGGTGGCGGCCGGGCTGGTGTTCGCGTACCGGCGCGTGGTGCGGCAGTACGCGGACGAAGCGAGCCGCGCCCAGCGGTATCTCGACATCGTCGGCGTGATGATTGTCGTGATCGACCGCGACGAGCGCCTGACGCTGCTCAACAGCAAGGGATGCGAGATCCTCGGATGCGGCCTGTCCGAGGCGACCGGCGCGAACTGGTTCGACCTGTTCATCCCGCCCGAGCAGCGCGAGCCCCTGCGCCGGGGCTTCCATGAGATGCTGGCCGGCCGCGGGAACATCGGCGAGTATTTCCAGTACAGCATCCTGACGCGCCACGGGGAGCGGCGGCTGGTCTCCTGGCACGCCGTGCTCATCCGCGACGAGTCGGGGCAGGTGACCGGCGTGTTGAGCTCCGGGCTCGACGTCACCGAGCAGGTGGCGGCGGAGAAGGCCCTGCGGCGCTCCCTGAAGGAGCTCTCGGATCTGAAGTTCGCCATCGACCAGGCGGCCATCGTCGCGGCGACCGATGTGCATGGCACGATCCGCTACGTGAACGACGCCTTCTGCGAGATCTCCAAGTACTCGCGCCAGGAGCTGGTGGGGCGCGATCACCGCATCATCAACTCCGGCTATCACCCGAAGGAATTCATCCGCAATCTGTGGCAGACGATCGCCCGCGGGCGGATCTGGCGCGGCGAACTGCGGAACCGGGCGAAGGACGGGAACATCTACTGGGTCGACACGACGATCGTGCCGTTCCTGGACGAGGGGGGCGCGCCGTATCAGTACCTGGCGATCCGCCACGACATCACCGAGCGCAAGCTGAACGAGCAGGCGCTCCGGGAGAGCGAGGAGCGGTTCCGCAACATGGCGGATGCCGCGCCGGTGCTGATCTGGCTGACCGGGCCGGACCGGTGCACCCAGTACGTGAACCGGCGCTGGCTGGAATTCACCGGGCACTCCCGTGCGCAGGAGACCGGCGTCACCTGGCCGGACGGCCTGCACCCCGACGATCGCGAGCAGTGTCTGGCGCTCGTCGTCCGGGCGTTCGACGGGCGCGAGCCGTTCGAGGTGGAGGCGCGGGTCCGGCGGGCCGACGGCGAGTATCGCGTCCTGCGGTCGCACGGGGTGCCGCGGTTCGAGCCGGACGGCCGGTTCATCGGCTACATCGGCTCGAGCATCGACATCACCGAGCGTGTGGAGACCGAAGAGCGGCTGCGGGAGCAGGCGGCGCTCGTGCGGCTCGGCGAGATGGCCGCGGTCGTGGCGCACGAGGTGAAGAACCCGCTGGCCGGGATTCGCGGCGCGCTGCAGGTGATGGCCGGCCGGTTCCCCCCGGGCTCGCCCGAGGTCGCGGTCGTCGGCGACATGACCGCGCGGCTGGACGCCCTGAACCGGATGGTGCAGGACATGCTCCTGTTCGCGCGGCCGCGCCCGCTCCGGCTGACCGGGCTGCCGATCCTGGCGCTGCTGCAGGAGGTGGCGGGCCAGCTGAAGCAGGACCCGGAGTTCGCCGCCCTCGACATCGACCTCGCCGGCGAGGAGGCGTCGCTGCGCGGCGATATCGACCTGCTGAAGGCGGTGTTTCTCAACCTGATGATGAACGCCGCCCAGGCGGTGCGCGGGCAGGGGACGCTGCGCGTCCGCGTGGCCGCGGCCGGCGCGCTCTGCCGGATCACCGTCGTCGACGCCGGGCCGGGCATTCCGCTCGACGTGCGCGAGAAGATCTTCCAGCCGTTCTTCACGACCAAGCACCGCGGCACCGGGCTGGGGCTGCCGATCGCGCGGCGGACCGTCGAGCTGCACGGCGGGACGATCGACATCACGTGCCCGGCCGAAGGCGGGACGATCGTCACCGTGGAGCTGCCCCTCCTGGCGGCCGCCGCGGCGTAGCGGCGCCCCGCCCTACGACCGGAGCAGCCGGCGCAGGCCGGCCAGATGACGCGTGTTGGCGACGTCCTTCGCCGCGCACCAGCCGCGCCGCGCCTGATCGACGCCGTAGCGCATGAAGTCGAGCTCCTCGACGCGGTGGGCGTCGGTGCTGATCACGAGCTTCACCCCGGCGTCCCGGGCCAGCCGCGCGTGCGTGTCCGTCAGGTCGAGCCGCTCCGGCTGCGCGTTGATCTCGAGCAGCACGCCCTCCTCGCGCGCCACCTTCACGATCTCCGCCATGTCCACCGGGTACGGTTCGCGCCGGCCGATCAGGCGGCCGGTGGGGTGCCCGAGGATGTGCACGCGCGGGTGCCGCAGCGCCCTGACGATGCGCCGGGTCATCGCCGCGGCCGGCAGGTTGAACTTCGAGTGCACTGAGACCAGCACCACGTCCAGCTCCGCGAGCGTGTTCTCGTCCATGTCGAGCGAGCCGTCGTCGAGGATGTCGATCTCGGCACTCTTCAGGATGGCGATGCCCGACAGCTCGCGCCGCGCCCGGTCGATCTCGCGGAACAGTGTCCGGAATCCGGCCCGGGCCAGGCCCCCCGCCACGCGCACCGCCTGCGTGTGATCGGTGATGGCCAGGTACTCGTAGCCGCGATCGCGGCAGGCCGCGGCCATTTCGGCGACCGTGTTGTGGCCGTCGGTGTGGACGGTGTGCATCTGCAGGTCGCCGCGGATGTCCTCGACCGCGATCAGGCGGGGAAGCGTGCCGGCGCGGGCGGCGTCGATTTCGCCCCGGTCCTCCCGCAGCTCCGGCGGGATCCACGGCAGGCCGACGCTCCTGAAGACCTCGGCTTCGGTCCGGCCGGCCACCTGTTGCCGACCGCGGAAGACGCCGTATTCGTTGATCTTGAGGTGGCGCTTCAACGCCAGGCGGCGGACGGCGATGTTGTGCGCCTTCGAGCCGGTGAAGTAGTCGAGCGCGGCCCCGTACGAGGCCGGCGGCACGATGCGCAGATCGACCTGGAGCCCCGAGCGCAGCACGACCGAGCAGCGGGTGTCGCCGCGGGCGAGCACCTGCCGCACGTCGGGATAGCCGACGAACCGCTCGGCGATCGGTGCCGGCCGCGCGGCGCCGACGAGCAGATCGAGATCGCCGACGGTGTCGCGCCGGCGCCGGTAGCTGCCCGCGACCTCCATCGAGCGGATGCCGGGCGCCTGGCGCAGGTATTCGAGCAGCGGCCGGACGTACGCGTCGGCGTCGCTCAGTTTCACGCGCGCGGTGTGGGCTTTGTCCTGGCCGAGGCCGCGGAGGATCGTCCGCTCGAGGGCCGGGCCGAGCCCCTTGACGTCGCGCAGCCGGCCGGCCCGCGCCGCCTTCTCGAGCTGCGGCAGCGTCCTGACGCCGAGCGTCTCGTAGATCCGCTTCGCGCGCTTCGGACCGAGCCCGGGGATCCGCATCAGCGCCGTCAGCGTCGCCGGCGTCCTGCGCGTCAGCTCGGCGAGCAGCGGCAATCGACCCGTCCTGACGATCGCCACGATCTTCGACGCCAGATCGGCGCCGATCCCCGGCAGCTCCTCGAGCGCCTCCGGGCTGGTGCGTGCCAGCGTCGCGACCGGCGTGGCCAGTGTCTCGATGGTGCGCGCGGCCGAGCGGTAGGCGCGGATCCGAAACGTGTTGGCCCCCTGGATCTCCAGCAGGTCGGCCACCTCATTGAACACTCTGGCGACGTCGATGTTTTCCACGGCGGTCTCTCCCGGCCGGCGCACGCCCGGCTCAGCGCCGGCGGATCAATCTCAGGAACGCCGGCTCGTCGATGGTCCGGACGCCGAGGGCGGTCGCCCGATCGTACTTGGCGCCCGGCTCGTCACCGACGACGAGCAGGTCGGTGTGGGGGCCGACCGAGCCGGACACGTGGCCGCCCTGCGCCAGCACCTGCTGCTGCGCATCGTCCCGCGTGAGGCGGGACAGCGTCCCGGTGAAGACCACCGTCCGTCCGGCGAGTGGTCCGCGCGATGCGCGGGCCGGCGGGCGGAGCGTCACCCCGTGCGCGAGACAGGCGGCGATCACGCGCCGGCTGGCCTGCTGACGGAAGAAGGCGGCAACGCCGGCCGACAGCGTCGGCCCGATGCCGGAGACTTTCTGCAGCGCGCGGGCGTCCGCCTCCATGAGCGGCTCCAGGCGCCCGAAGAAGGCGGCCAGGTCGCGCGCCGTCTTCACGCCGACGCCCGGGATGCCGAGACCGTAGAGGAACCGCGACAGGTCGGTCCGGCGCGCCGCGTCGATGGCGTCGAGCAGGTTCTTGGCCGACACATCCGCGAACCGCTCGAGGCCGTGCAGGTCTGCGGCCCGGAGCGCGAAGAGATCGGCCACCGTGCGCACCAGGCCGCGGGAGACCAGCGCCTCCACCGTCCTGGGGCCGAGACCGCGGATGTCGAGAGCCGGCCGCGATCCGAAGTGCTCGATCGTCGCCTTGCGCTGGGCGGGGCAGGCCAGGCCGTTCGGGCAGCGGTCCAGCGGGCCCTCGCGGACGATCGGCGTCCCGCACACCGGACAGCGCCGCGGCATCGCGAACCGTCGCCCGCGCCGCCGGCCCGGCCCGGGCAGCCGCTCGACGACTTCCGGAATCACGTCGCCGGCGCGCACCACGCGGACCGTGTCGCCGACACGCAGATCCCGGCGCGCGACCTCCCCGCGGTTGTGCAGGGTGGCGCGGGTGACGGTGACGCCGCCGATCTCGATCGGCCGCAGCACGGCGACCGGTGTCAGCAGGCCGGTGCGCCCGACCTGGACGCGGATGTCCTCGATGGAGGTCCGTTCCTCGCGCGGGGCGAACTTGACGGCGAGCGCCCAGCGCGGGTGGCGGGCCGTGGCCCGCAGCCGCCTGCGGGCCGCCAGGTCGTCCAGCTTGACGACGATGCCGTCGATCTCGAATCCGAGCGAATCGCGCCGCGCCGCCATCCGGCGGTGGTACGCGAACACGTCCTCGACCGTCCGGCCGGGCCGGTTCTCGGCACTCGTCTTGAGCCCCCACGCGCGCAGGGTCGCCAGCAGGTCGCGGTCACGCGCGAGGCGGGGACCGCCGTTCATGGCCAGAATGTCGTAGAAGTACACTTCGAGCTGCCGTCCCGCGGTGATGCGTGGATCGAGCTGGCGGATCGATCCGGCGGCGGCGTTGCGCGGGTTGGCGAACGTCGCTTCCCCCCGGCGCTTCAGATCGGCGTTCAGCCTGGCGAACGCGTCCAGCCGGATGAGCGCCTCGCCGCGGACGGCCAGCCGGCGCGGCAGGGGCGGGCCGTCGCTCCGCAGCTGCAGCGGCACGGCGCGGATCGTCTTCACGTTCTCCGTCACCCCTTCGCCGCGCTCGCCGTCGCCGCGCGTCGACGCGCGCGTCAGCCGCCCCTGCTCGTAGACCAGCTCCAGCGACAGGCCGTCGAACTTCGGTTCGAGCATGTACCCGACGTCACGGCCGGCCGCCTCGCGGACGCGGGCGTCGAACCGGCGGACCTCGTCCGGATCGACCACCGAATCGAGGCTGAGCATCGGCGCCAGGTGGCGCACGGCCGGAAACGAGGGCAGCGCCGCGCCCGCCACCCGCTGCGTCGGCGACTCGGGCGTGACCAGCGCGGGATGCGCCCGCTCGAGGGTCTCCAGCTCGCGGAACAGGCGATCGTAGCGCGCGTCCGAAATCGCCGGGCGATCGCGCACGTAGTACAGGTAGTCGTGGTGACGGATCTCGCGGCGCAGGCGCTCGACCCGGGACCGGATGGTGGAGGCGCGGCTCATGGCGGTGCCCGGACCGGCGCGGCGTTCACCCCTTGATGCAGACGACCGGCTCGAGCCGCGCCACCAGCCGGGACAGGCCGGCCGTGTGCGCGGCCTCGACGACGGCGGTGACGTCCTTGTAGGCGCCGGGCGCCTCCTCGGCCACGCCGCGGCTCGACACGCTGCGGATGATGATCCCGCGGGCGGCGAGCTGCCGGACGATCTCCCGCCCCTGGAACTGCTTGAGGGCCTGGCTCCGGCTCATCTGCCGCCCGGCGCCGTGGCACGACGAGCCGAACGACAGCGTCTCGTTGACCGCCGTTCCCGCGAGCACGTACGACGCCGTGCCCATGCTGCCGCCGATCAGCACCGGCTGACCGGCCTCCCGGAGCGCCGCCGGCACGGACGGATGGCCCGGGCCGAAGGCGCGGGTGGCGCCTTTGCGGTGCACGAACAGCGGCACCCGGCGGCCGTCGAGGTCGTGCTCCTCGAGCTTGCAGGTGTTGTGGGACACGTCGAACAGCAGCGGAAGGCTCGTCCCCGGCACGAGGTGCTCGAACACCTGCCGGACGAGGTGCGTGATGATCTGGCGGTTCGCCAGCGCGCAGTTGATCGCCGCCCGCATGGCCCCCAGATAGGCCTGGCCGGTGGCCGATCGGATCGGCGCGCAGGCCAGCTCCCGGTCCGGCAGCACGAGCCCGTGCTGCGGCGCCTCGATCAGCATCCGCCGCAGGAACTCCGTGCCGACCTGATGGCCGAGGCCGCGTGAGCCGCAGTGAATCGTCACGACGACCTCGTCTTCGCGCAGGCCGTACGCCGCCGCGACCGCCGGGTCGAGCACGGTCGCGACGCGTTGCACCTCGACGTAATGGTTGCCCGATCCGAGGGTCCCCATTTCGTCCGCCTGGCGCGTCCGCGCCCGCGCGGACACCTCGTCCGGGTGGGCGCCCTCCATGCGGCCGTGCTCCTCGATGCGATCGAGGTCCTCGGCCCGGCCGTAGCCGCGCTCGACTGCCCAGCGGGCGCCGCCGGTCAGCATCGCGTCCATCTCGGCCCCCGCCAGGTGCAGGCGTCCGCCGCGCCCCACGCCGGCCGGGATGGTGCGGAACAGCGCCTCGGCCAGCTGCGGCTTCAGCGGGGCCATCGTGCCGGCGGTGAGGCCGGTCAGCAGCGTCCGCACGCCGCACGAAATGTCGAAGCCGACGCCGCCCGCCGAGATGACGCCCCCGGCCTCGGGATCGAACGCGGCGACGCCGCCGATCGGGAAGCCGTAACCCCAGTGGGCGTCCGGCATCGCGTAGCTGGCCTGCTGGATGCCCGGCAGCATCGCCACGTTGGCGACCTGCTCGGCGACCTTGTCGTCCATGGCGGCGACCAGCGCGGCGGTGCCGTAGATCACGCCCGGCACGCGCATGGCGCCCTGGCGCGGCAGTTCCCACTGCACGTCGGATCGGCGGGTGAGTCGCTGCAGATCCATGCCGGCCTCCTTCACACGTCGACGATGCACTGCGCGACCCACCGCCCGTCGGGCAGCCGGTCGACGCGCACATCGGTGAACGTGGCGCCTTTGACTTCGACCGCCGGCTCGTGGCGGGCGACGTCCAGCGGCTCGCCGAACGCGCGGGCGCGCAGCCGCGGGCCGTCCAGATCGACCTCGAACGCGCCGAACACCCAGCGGCGCGTGGCCGCCTCGAACACGAGCTCGTTCAGCCAGTCGACCAGCAGGACCTCGTCGCTGGGCGCGTCGCACGCAATCGCGACCGGCGTGGCCAGCCGGACCAGTTCAGGGCGGGTCGTGACGGCGGTCAGGGCCAGGGCCGCCTGCTCGAAGGCTTCGGCCTTCGTCCGGCCGATGCCCCGGACCCCGATGTCCGCCGCGTGCGCAAAGTGCTCCCACGCGGCCGGCAGGGCGTCCGGGCCCGGTTTCCCGGAAGGGGAGGTGACGTCGTGCATGCGGACCGGACTCCGGCCGGCGCGCGGAGCGGGAGATGACAGGGCGATCTCGTACTACTATAGTCCTGCACGGAGGTCGTCGTGCCTGGCCGGCGCGCTGCCGCGCGGGTCCGGGCAGGGAAGGGAACATGATTGCGCTCAAACGGATCCTGGTGCCGACCGATTTCAGTCCGACGTCCGAAATCGCCGTGAAGTACGCCCGCGCGCTCGCCGAGGCGTTCGGCGCTTCGCTCCACCTGCTGCACGTGCTCGAGAGTCCGCTGCTCCAGAACGTGGCCAGCGAGGTGTACGTGCCGCCGCCCGATTTCTACGAGGAGTGGGAGCGCGCCGTGCGCGAACGCCTCGACCGGGTCGTGCCGGCCGCCGAACGCGGGACGCTGGCGCTGTCGTGCGACGTCCGGACGGGCAGCCCGTTCGTCGAGATCGTCCAGTTCGCGCGCGAGCAGGACATCGACCTGATCGTGCTGGGGACGCACGGGCGCGGCGCCGTGGCGCACATGTTCCTGGGCAGCGTCGCCGAGCGCGTCGTGCGGAAGGCGCCGTGCCCGGTGCTGACCGTGCGGCATCCCGAGCACGAGTTCGTCCAGCCGTGACCGGCCG
>DATLRO010000079.1:0-43915 GCA_035534615.1 Vicinamibacterales bacterium | reverse complement strand
CGCTCCGCTACCGGGCCGCCGGGTGCCGCGTCATAATGAGCGGACATGTCGAAGCTGCGCGTCGTCCTGCTCGTGGCCGCGCTTGCGGCGATCGTCGCGCTGGGCCGCGTGCTGCCGATCGGCGCCTGGCTTCTGGCGCTGGCGGGCGGCATCCGCCACGCCGGCGTCCCGGGCGTCCTGGTGTTCATCGCGGCCTACGTCGCCTGCACGGTCGCGGTGCTGCCCGGGTCGATTCTCACGCTGGTGGCAGGGTTCGCCTACGGTCCGGTGTGGGGGCTGGCGGTCGCGTCGCCCGCCAGCGTCGCCGGCGCCACGCTGGCGTTCGTCCTGGGGAGAACGGTGCTCCGAGGATGGGTGAGTCGAAGGCTCGAGACCCTGCCGCGCGCCCGTGCGATCGACCGGGCGGTGGGGCGCCAGGGGTTCCGGCTGGTCCTGCTGCTCAGGCTCTCGCCGCTGATTCCGTTCAACCTGCTGAATTACGCGCTCAGTCTGTCGAGCGTCCCGCTGGCGCAGTACGTCGCCGCGTCGTTCATCGGCATGCTGCCGGGCACGCTGCTCTACGTCTACCTGGGCTCGCTGGCGACGACCGCCGCGGGCCTCGGGGCGGCCGCGTCACAGGGCGGGCCGCTGCGCCTCGCGGTCTACGGCGCCGGCCTCGTCGCCACCGTGCTCGTGGTGTTCGTTGCGACACGGGCCGCCAAGCGGGCGCTCGCCGAGGAGCTGGCCGACCGTCCCCACGACTGAGAGCGCCCGCGCGGCTGCCGCAGAGGGCCGACGGCCGCGTGGACCGAACGGCCGCTCAGTTCCCCGCCTTGCCGGCCTTGATCTGCTCGACGATCCGCTTGCCGAGCGCCAGGCTGACGCCGCAGGTCGGGTCGTCCGATCGGCAGCGGGCCACGCTCTCGTCGCAGCCGCACGTGCAGGTGGTGCTGTTCAGCTTCTTGATGGCCTCGGCCTTCTGGGTGGGTGTCAGCGTCGACAGGTCGATGCCCGCGATGTCGGTCACGGGCGGAGCGTTCACCGGGTTGACCGTGCCGGAATCGAGCACGCGCTCGATCTTGGCATTGACCGGCATCCCCAGCACCGCCCGCACTTCGCGCTCGAAGACCCGACCGCTGGTGAGGCCGATGTGCTTCTGGACGATCCGGCCCTGCTGGTCGACGATGAACGACGTCGGAATGCCGTAGATGCCGCCGAAGCTGGCCTGCACGGCGTCCGGCGCCATCGCGACGGTGTAGTTCATGTCGTGCGCCTTGACGAACGCCGCGACCGTCTGTTCAGGCGCCTGATCGACCGACAGGCCGACGATCTGCAGCTTCCCTTCGTATTTTTTCTGCAGCGCAATGAGGTCGGGAATCTCCGCCTTGCACGGCCCGCACCACGTCGCCCAGAAATTGATGATGACCGCCTTCCCGCGCAGGTCGGCCGGCGTGAGCGACCGGCCGCCGAGCGTCTTCACGGTGAAGTTCGGCATCGGCTGCGGGTCCTTCGCGAACTGGATGACGTCGGACCCGCCGCCGGCCGCGGCGGGGTCGCCGCCGAGCACGACCACCGGCGCCTTCGCCGGCTTGCCGGTCTTCGCCATGTCACGCATGTTCCGCGTGTACAGAAGCACCCCGGCCACCGCGACCATCACCACGCCGGCGCCGAGCATGAGCGCGACACGTTTGTTCACGGATTCCCCTCCTCCAGGGATTTCAAGCACCAAGGCGCATTCCGGACCAGCCCGCCAAGCTGAGCCGTCCTCCGCACACCCGGCCCGACACCACCCATTATAAAGACTGCGGCCGCCCCCCGCCCGATTCCTGTCGACCGGGGCGCCCCCCGCCGCGTGTCCAGCGGAAATACCGCGCCATCCAGCGCCGGGCCGACGGCGTCAGCAGTGTCCGCCGGTAGGCGTCGCCGGCCGCCCTGAAGGCGTCGGCCACCGTCGGGTACGGGTGGATGGTCCCGGCCAGCTGTCCGAGCGTTCCGCCCCGTGTGACCAGGAGGCTGGCCTCTCCGATCAGCTCGCCGGCGTGCGGCGCCACGACGGTGCAGCCAAGCAGCCGGCCGCGCTCGTGATGGACCCGCAGGAAGCCGTCGGTCTCCCCGTCCACCACCGATCGGTCGTTCTCCCCGAGCGGCACCGTGATCGTGTCCACGCCGTCCCGCCGTGCGGCACCGGCGGCGTCCAGGCCGACGTGGGCGACCTCCGGATCCGTGTAGGTGCACCAGGGGATCGTGAGGGCGCTCATCCGGCGCCGGCCGTAGAACAGCGCGTTCTGCAGCGCGATGCGGGCCATGGCGTCGGCCACGTGCGTGAACTTCCAGGCCGAACAGACGTCGCCGACCGCGAACACGCGCCGGTTGGTCGTGCGCAGGCGATCGTCCACCGCGACCCCGCCGCGATCGACGGCGATGCCGGCTGCCTCCAGCCGCAGCTCCTCCACGTTGGGCGTGCGCCCGGCGGCGACCAGCAGGGCATCGCCCTCCAGCTGTGCCGGCGCCGCGTCGCCGCGGGCGAACTGCACCGTGACGCCCCCACCCGGCGTCGCCGCGGCCTGGGTGAGGCGGACGCCCAGCTCGCAGCGGACGTGGTCGTCCGCGAGCCGGCGGGCGACGATCGCCGCCGCGTCCGGATCCTCGCGCGGCAGGACCTGCGGGGCGGCGTCCAGCATCGTAACGTGAGAGCCGAGACGGGCAAACGCCTGCGCCATCTCGCACCCGATCGGTCCCGCCCCCACGATGAGGAGACGGGCGGGTCGCTCGGTCAGCTGGAACAGCGTCTCGCTGGTGAGGTGCGGGGTCGCGGCCAGTCCCGGCACGGCCGGCACCGACGGACGTCCGCCGGTCGCGACGATCGCCCGGTTGAAGCGCAGGACCCGCCCGCCGACCTCGACGCGGCGCCGGTCCGCGAACCGCGCCGTGCCGAAGAAGACGTCGACGCCGGCCGCCCGCAGCCGTTCGGCCGAGTCGTGCGGGGCGATGCCGGCGCGCCGGCGGCGCATCCGCTCCATGACCGCGCCGAAGTCGGCGTCGACCGGGCCGTCGATCCGCACCCCGAGCCCGGCCGCGCGGCGGACCTCGCCGATGACCCGCGCCGATCGGAGGATCGCCTTGGACGGCACGCAGCCGGTGTTCAGACAGTCGCCGCCGAGCAGCGCCTGTTCCACCAGCGCGACGCGGGCGCCGAGACCGGCGGCGCCGAACGCGCAGACCAGTCCGCCCGTGCCCCCGCCGAGCACCACCAGGTCGTAGACGCCGCGTCCTGCCGGATTCTGCCAGGCCGGCGGATGCACCCGGTCGAGCAGGTCCCGGTTGGCTTCGTCCAGCGGCACGATCAGCGGTGGCTCGGTCATGACGAGGAGAGCGGCGGCGCAGACCGGCGCCCTGATCCAAGAACAATCGGCGCCGCCCGTTTATTCCGTCGTCCCGCCGGCCGGCGGCCCGGGGGTGACACATCCTACTGCAGGAAAGGCGTGGCGGGTGGTCGGCGGTGTCCCGGCGTCCGCCCCGGGGGTGATGACCGCTCAAGGCGTGTGACGCGCGTACAGCACGTTGCCCGTCCATCCTCCCCACGCCACGCCGCCTTGCGACTCGCGCCACGCCTCGCGAAAGCCCTGCCCGGTCAGGAACCGATGCAGGTCCGGGTACATCGTGTACCCCTTGCGGGCCCGACGAAGTTCACCTCCGTGAATATCGCCTTCACCGTCTTCAGGATCTCCTGGCCGTGCCGAAGCACCGGCAGCTCCATGCCCTCCAGGTCGAGCCACATGAAGTCGATGCGATCCAGGGTTTCCTCCCGGCACCAGGCGTCCAGCGTTTTCGTGGTCACCCGGATGATCTCCTCCTTCTTGATGTAGTCGACGAAGAACCACCCTTCCGCCTCGAGCAGGGAGCTGGCGCCGCCGTCGCCGGATTGCTCCATGTGAAAGTCCGCCGTGCCGTTCTCACTGGAGAACGCGAACTGGCGGCAGCTCACATTGGGAAGGTTGCGCGCCACGACCGCCGCGCAGTTCTGCGGCGTGGGCTCAATCGCGTAGATCCGGGCAGCCGGCCAGGTGGCGCTGAGGACGCAGGTGTCCGACCCGTTGTGGCTGCCGGCCTCCAGGATGATCGGGTCCACCGGCACAAGGGCCGCGGCAAGCTCGAGCACGCTGGAGCGTGTGGAGGTCATACCTGCCTGTTGTCGAGCTCGTCGGATGGAGCCTCACATCCGCGAAGCGAACCCTTGATTTGCCGCCCCTTCGCCACTTTGCGTCGGGGCTCCCTTCCGCCGGAGACCCAAGACCGGAACGTCCGTACCTAGGAAACCACAGATCGCCTTGGTTTCACCCTTCCGCTGTACTGATTTTCCGGTTGTGGGTCACGCTCCTGCTGTCACCGGCCGCCACGCCCTGCCCGAGTGGCTCCACACACCGACGGCCCGCTGAAGTAATTGTTGACCAGTCCCAGGTCGAGGGCGTAGGCGTCCGCCGCCGTCATGCCGAGACGCTGGCCGGCCGTGAGCGTCATCCCCTGGACGATCGACGAATCGGCGAGTTAGAAACTTTGAATGAATCCATATTTTGAGTTAGTCTATCGCGATGGTCATTGATCCGGCTGACCTCCTTCGGCAACGCGGCATTCAGGTCACGGCCCAGCGGCTGGCCGTTTTGCGGGCGGTCGCGGGTCAGCCGCACGTCACAGCCGACGGCGTGGCCGAGGTCGTCCGGGCCGAGATCGGTACCATCTCGCTCCAGTCGGTGTACGACGCCCTTGGCGTCCTGGTCGCCGAAGGCCTGATCCGGCGCATTCAGCCGGCCGGGTCGCCGGCTCGCTTCGAGAATCGGGTCGGCGACAACCACCACCATCTGATCTGTCGCAGCTGCGGCCGTATGGTCGACGTCGACTGCGCGGTCGGCTCCGCCCCCTGTCTCACGGCGGTCGACGACAGGGGCTACGAAATCGACGAGGCCGAGGTCATCTACTGGGGTCGCTGCCCGGAATGCACGTCCCAGGCCCGGATGTGAACCCACTTCAATTCACCGAGACGCTCATCTCGAAGCCAGCGAACAGCCGCAGCCAGGAGGGTTCCGCTCATCGGGCCCGACAACGCCGCGGCAGCCAGAGGAGAAGACAACATGGACGGCGAGAGCAAGTGCCCGTTTTCGGGCGGAACGCAGAAGGGCATGTCGAACCGGGACTGGTGGCCGAACCAGTTGAACCTGAAGACGCTTCACCAGAGCCGCCCGTCGGCCGATCCCATGGGCGAGGCGTTCGACTACGCCGAGGAGTTCAAGACCCTCGATCTCGAGGCCTTGAAGAAGGACCTCGAGGCGGTGATGACGACGTCGCAGGACTGGTGGCCGGCCGACTTCGGCCACTATGGGGGGCTCTTCATCCGGATGGCCTGGCACGGCGCGGGCACGTACCGCATCCACGACGGCCGGGGCGGTGCGGGCGCCGGCCTGCAGCGCTTTGCGCCGCTCAACAGCTGGCCCGACAACGCGAACCTGGACAAGGCGCGCCGGCTGCTCTGGCCGATCAAGCAGAAGTACGGCCGGAAGATTTCGTGGGCCGACCTGATGGTCTTCGCCGGCAACTGTGCCCTGGAGTCGATGGGCTTCAAGACCTTCGGCTTTGGCGGCGGCCGCGCGGATGTCTGGGAACCGGACGACACCTACTGGGGCGCCGAGCGGACGTGGCTCGGTGACGAGCGCTACAGCGGCGAGCGGAACCTCGCGAATCCACTCGCGGCCGTTCAGATGGGGCTCATCTATGTGAATCCGGAAGGGCCGAACGGCAACCCGGATCCGCTGGCCGCGGCCAAGGACGTTCGCGAGACGTTCCGCCGCATGGCGATGAACGACGAGGAGACGGTGGCGCTCATCGCCGGCGGGCACTCGTTCGGCAAGACCCACGGCGCGGGTCCCGCGACCCACGTCGGTCCCGAACCCGAGGCGGCCCCCCTCGAGGAGCAGGGCCTCGGCTGGAAGAGCAGCTATGGCACCGGCAAGGGCGCCGACGCCATCACCAGCGGGATCGAGGTCACGTGGAGCACCACGCCGACCAAGTGGAGCCACAGCTTCTTCGAGAACCTGTTCGGCTACGAATGGGAGAAGGAGAAGAGTCCCGCGGGTGCGTGGCAGTGGAAGCCGAAGAACGGCGCCGGTGAAGGCACGGTCCCGCACGCGTACGACCGGTCGAAGAAGCTCGCCCCGACGGTGCTGACGACGGACCTCGCGCTGCGGTTCGACCCGGCCTACGGGAAGATTTCGCGGCGCTTCTACGAGCACCCGGAGGAGTTCGCCACCGCCTTCGCCAAGGCGTGGTTCAAGCTGACGCACCGCGACATGGGGCCGGTCTCCCGGTACCTGGGCCCGCTGGTGCCCAAGGAAGCGCAGATCTGGCAGGATCCCGCTCCGCCGGTGACGCACGAACTGATCAACGCGAAGGACATCGCTGCACTCAAGGACAAGATCCTCGCCTCGGGGCTCTCCATCTCCCAGCTGGTGTCGACGGCCTGGGCGTCGGCGGCCACGTTCCGGGGCACCGACAAGCGCGGGGGCGCCAACGGGGCGCGCATCCGCCTCGCGCCGCAGAAGGACTGGGCCGTCAATAATCCAGCCGAGCTGGCGAAGGTGCTGAAGACCCTGGAGGGGATCCAGAAGGACTTCAACGGCGCGCAGGCCGGCGGGAAGAAGGCGGTGTCGCTGGCCGACCTGATCGTGCTGGGCGGCTGCGCGGCCGTCGAGCGGGCCGCCAGGAACGCCGGGCACGACGTGCAGGTCCCCTTCACGCCGGGACGCACGGATGCGTCGCAGGAGCAGACCGACGTGGAGTCCTTCGCCGTGCTCGAGCCGACGGCGGACGGGTTCCGCAACTACGTCGGCAACGGACATCAGTGCCCGGCGGAGCATCTCCTGGTCGACCGGGCTGCGCTGCTGAACCTGAGTGCGCCCGAGATGACGGTGCTCGTGGGCGGCCTGCGCGTCCTGAACGCGAATCATGAGCAGTCCGCGCTCGGCGTCTTCACCAAGCAGCCGGAGAAGCTGACCAACGACTTCTTCGTGAACCTGCTCGACATGGGCACGACATGGAAGCCGACCTCGGAGGCCGGGGAGACCTTCGAGGGGCGCGATCGCAAGACGGGCGCGCTCAAGTGGACCGGCAGCCGCGTCGACCTCCTCTTCGGCTCGAACTCGCAGCTTCGGGCCCTCGCGGAGGTTTACGCGTCCGGGGACTCGCCGCAGAAGTTCGTGCACGACTTCGCGGCCGCGTGGAACAAGGTCATGAATCTCGACCGATTCGACCTTGCCTGATCCCGGCGTTCAGGTCGACCTGTGTCGGCCGAGCTGAGCGTCCCCCGTCTGGCGGCTGGCTGGCGTCCCTCCAGTCACCGCATCAACGTGCGGAGCACCGTGCGAGCGGGATGAACACGAACTCGCACGGTGCCCGCGGCACCAGCGCCGTCCCTTCTGTCTTGCCCTGCGCCGCGGCCGTGAGGCCGCGGCGCGCTTCACGACTTGCGTCGCACGTGCGGTCAACCGGCACGATGGCGTGCTTCGCTGGCCGGCGCCCCGCCACCGGTATCCATCACCAACGGCCAACTCTGTCGGCGGTTGGGGCGTTGCATCTTATAGTGCCTGGCCGCTCCCTGCCGTGATCTTCCCCGCATCTCCTGCGGCCGACCGTGAGTGGAGGCGTTGATGGACGTCTCGCGACCGCCGACACCCGGATTTCGTGGCCGGGCACCCGCAGCTGCTGTGGGCCGATTGGGGCGGGCTGGACGACGCCCGGTTCGAGCGGGTGACCACGCTGGACACCCACCGCCCGTTCGCCGTCACCGCTGGTGATCGGGAGGAAGGCGTGACGCCGCAGGGGGCGTGACCGGGGGGCGATGCCGGCCGGCCATGGACGCATAGCCGGCCGGCGCCCTGTGTTGCGTGTGCGTGACCCGAGGTGCTACTTGGCGGCCTTGACCGTCTTGACGGCGATCGTGGTCCCCTTCACGCTGCCGCTGACCGCGGCATGCTCGCCGGCGAGCTTGTACAGCGCGGCCGTCTCCGCCTTGGTGCTGGTCTTCAGCGTGTAGACCTTGCTGCCCGCGACGAGCGCGTAGCTGGCGCCCTTCTTGACGCAGGCGCGCGTGCAAGCGGTCGCGTTGCCACCCATGTGATGCGCGCCGCACATCGCGTCGCTGACCACACCCTCCAGCGTCTTCGTGGCCGCCATCGCCGACGGCGCGAACATCAGCGCTGACGCCAGCACTCCACCCATCATCCACGTGCTCAGTCGCTTCATAAAGACTCACTCCTCCACTGCGCGCCGGTTAGTCCGACGGCAAAGCCCGGCCATTGAGACCAAGGCATCTTGTTACTATAGACGCAAAGCCTGTCGCCTGTAGATCCTTATCTGAACAATTCGCACGCGGCCCCTGTGCTCCCGGTGCCGCGACTTGCTCCACGATCCGGAAACACGGATGATAGGCATCGGGTGTCACGGCCGCGACAGCCAGCTCAGCCGTAAATCGCCTGGCGGCTGGATCGGCGCCTCGGCCGGCCGGGCGCACTCCGCTCCGGGCAGAATCGGCCGCCGCACCGGTGAGCGCTTGTGACTGACCACCGTATGACGCCGCCGGCGATCAGCCTCACCCATCTCGACAATCTGTGGATCCAGGTGAGCGGCACGCTGTGCAACATCGCGTGCGCGCATTGCTTCAACAGCAGCGGGCCGAACGTGCGGACGTTCGATCACCTGAGCCGGGAGGCCGTGCGCGACGCGATCGACGCGGCGGCGCGCCGCGGCGTCCGGGAGATCTTCTTCACGGGCGGCGAGCCGTTCCTCAACCCGCACCTGCTCGAGATGCTCGAGTGGTCGCTGGCGATCGCGCCCACGACCGTGCTCACCAACGGCATGCTGATCGGCGACCGGACGGCCGACCGGCTGGCGGCGCTCGAGCGGCCATCGGCGTACTCGTTCGAAATCCGCGTCAGCCTGGACGGCTACACGGAGGCGATGAACGACGCCATCCGCGGGCGCGGCGTGTTCCGCCAGGCGCTGGCCGCGATCGCGCGCCTGAGCCGGCGCGGCCTCCTGCCGCTGGTGACCATCGTCCGGACGTGGCCGGACGAAGACGAGGCGGCGACGCTGGCCGGCTTCATGCGCGTCCTGCGGGAGGCGGGCGACCTGCGGCCGCGGGTCAAGATTCTGCCGGCGCTGCCGCTCGGTCGCGAACCGGCCCGGGCACCCGGGCCCGGCGCCGGCGGCCTCGTGACCACGGAGATGCTCGACGGCTTCGATCGCGACCTGCTGATGTGCTCGAACTCCCGGGTCGTGACCGACCGCGGCATCTGGGTCTGTCCGCTGCTCGTGGAACAGCCGGACGCCCGCCTCGGCGCGACGCTGGACGAGGCGGCGACGAGCTACCCGCTGCGCCACGCCGCGTGCGTCAGCTGCTGGCAGTACGGCACGATCTGCGGCAATATCAGCGCGCAGATCGACGGCCCCGACACCGTGCACGCGTCGCCGGCCGCCGCTCCCCGGCCATGACCCGGATCGCCCTGCTCGGCGGGCTCTACAGCAACGATCGCGCGCTCACCGCCGCCCTCCGCGACATCGCCCGGCGCGGCGTCGACGCCACGTACTGCCTCGGCGACCTGGGGGCGTTCGGGCCCCATCCCGACCGCGTCTACCCGCTGCTCCGCGACGCCGGCGTCGCGTGCCTCCAGGGCAACTACGACAATTCACTCGCCGGCGGCCTGGACGACTGCCAGTGCGGCTACACCGACCCGCGCGACAATCACTTCGCGCGGCTCAGCTACACATACACGTTCCGGCACACCTCCGACGACCACAAGGCCTGGCTGCGGACGCTGCCCCTGACACGGCGGCTCGACGTCGGGGGCCGGCAGGTGCTGCTCTGTCACGGCTCGCCCCGGAAGATCAACGAGTTCCTCTGGGAGTCGACCAGCCCTGAGGGGTTCCTCGACCGTCTCGTGGCGGACGCCGGCGCCGACATCGTCTGCGTCACCCACACCGGCCTGAAATGGCACCGGCCGCTGGCGGGCGGGCGGCACGTGATCAACGTCGGCGTCCTCGGCCGTCCCGAGAACGACGGGACGACGGCCGTGTGGTACACGCTGCTGACGGTCGATCGCGGCGGTGTGACCGTGGACTTCGTACCGGTGATCTATGATCACCTGGCGCTGGCGGCCGACATGCGCGCGGAGCGGCTGCCGGAAGAGTTCGTGGAGACGATCCTGACCGGCTGGTGGACGACCTGCCTGGAGATCCTGCCGCACAAGGAACGCGCCCGCGGCCGGTTCTGACGCGCGGCCTGACCGGGCGGGGACGGTGGCGTCCCGGCCGGGCGAAAAGGGTTGACCGATGCCTGACGCGGTGAGCAAGAGCGCGGAGACGCTGACCGGCCGGCTCGACCGGCTGCCCTGGACGCCGCTTCACACCAGGATCACCCTGGCGCTGGGTGTCGGCTGGCTGCTCGACTCGTTCGAGGTCAACGTGATCGGCAACGTGCTGGGCGTGCTGCAGCGGCTGTGGCACCTCACCAATCTCGAGGCCTCGACCCTCGTCACCGTCTGGCTGCTCGGCATCATGATCGGCGCGCTGCTGTTCGGCTATCTGGCCGATCGGTTCGGCCGGCGCCGGCTGTTCGTGCTGACGCTGCTGCTGTATTCCACCTTCACCGTCGTGTCCGCGCTGTCGCCCGGCTACTGGGCGTTTCTCGTGTTCCGGTTCCTCACGGCGATCGGCGTCGGCGCCGAGTACTCGGCCGTGAACGCGGCGATCGGCGAGCTGATTCCGGCGAAGTACCGCGGACGGGCGAGCGCGACGGTGATGAACTTCTGGCCACTGGGGTCGATTCTGGCCGCCGCCGTCAGCCTGTACTTCCTTAATCTGCTGCCGCCGGCGATCGGCTGGCGGCTGGCGTTCGGGCTGGGCGCCATCATCGCGCTGTTCACGATCTGGGTGCGGACGGCGCTGCCCGAATCGCCGCGCTGGCTGCTCGGCCGCGGCCGGCAGGTCGACGCGGCACGGGTCGTCGAGCAGATGGAGGCCCAGGCGGGATCGTTCGCGGCCCTCCCATCCGGCGCGGCCGCGGCCGACGACGCGCCGGGATTCTTCGGACAGGTCCGGACGCTCATGCGCGACCATCCGGGCCGCCTCGCCTTCGGCGCGTTGCTCGACTTCTCCGAAGCGGCCGGCTACTACGGCATCTTCGCGTTCCTGCCGCTCGTCGTCTTGCCGGCGGTCCACGTGCGCGAGCAGGACGTCCCCTGGTTCTTCCTGATCGGCAACGTCGGCGCCGTCATCGGCGGCCTGCTGGCCGCCTGGCTGCTCGACCGCGCCGGCCGCAAGGTGACGGTCACCGGCTTCTACGGCCTGGCGGCCGTGTCGATGCTCGTGATGGGCGTGGCCACCCTCTCGGGGAGCGCGCAGGCGGTGCTGTGGGCCTTCATCGTCGCCAACCTGTGCGCCACCGGCAGCTGGATTGCCGCGTATCCGACGTTTTCGGAAATCTTTCCGACCGCGTTGCGCTCGACCGGCATCGGCTGTTCGGTCGCCTTCGGCCGGATCGGCGCCGCCATCGCCCCGCCGCTCCTGGTGGCCCTGGCGTCCCGTGTCTCGGTGATGACCGCGTTCGCGGTGCTGGCCGCCTTCTGGGCCCTCGGGGCGCTCGTGATGCTCCCCTGGTGTCTCTGGGGGCCGGAAGGTCGCGGCCGCCCGCTCGAACTCCTGGCGACCGATCGGCCGCTCCCGGCGACCGCCGTCCGGCGGGGGTGACGGCGGCGCCGCGCCGTTGACGGCAACACAGCCGCTTGGTTCAATCTCACGTCATCATGAATGCCCGGCTGCGCACCGCCCTGCTGGTCCTGCTCCTGATCGCCATGTCGCCGGCACCCGGTCGCGCGACGCCGGCAAAGCGGCCGGCGCCGGGTGAGGCGGCGCAACTGGCCGCGTTGCGCCGGGAGGTGGCGGCGCAGGCGGCACGCATCGCGACGCTGGAACGGGAGGTGCGCGCGCTGCTGGCCGCCCAGGGCGGCCGCCAGGCACCCGCGGCCCGCGCAGGCGCGCCGGGCCCGCCACCACCGGCTCCGCCGGCGACGCCGGCAGCCGCGGCCACGCCGGGCCCCGCCGCGGCGCCTGCCCCGGCCAGGCGCCTGCACGTCGGCCCCGCCACCCTGGGCGGCGACGTCTATCTGTATCAGTACCTGCCGATGAGCCTGCCGGGCGCGAGCCCGAAGTTCGAGCTGTACGCCTTCTCGATGCAGGTGGACGGGCGCCACGGTCCGTGGGGCTTCCACTCGGACTATCGCCTGCGGACGACGAAGCTGCGCAGCTTCTTTCCGGGGAACACGTGGCTGCAGCAGGGGTACGTCAGCTATACGACGCCGCTCGGCGACCTCCAGGCCGGCAGCTTCTACCGCCGCGTCGGCCTGGCCTGGGACGATTCGTTCTTCGGCAACATCGAGTATTTCGACGGGCTGATGCTCGACCCGGAATTCGGCGTCGGCTTCACGGGCGCCCATCGGTTCACGGGCCGGTTCGGCGCCCACTACTCGTTCCAGTACTTCGCGAACAGCGCGCCCATCAACGGGTCGCTGCCGGGCCGTGATTTCGTCTCCGAGCCGGGGGCCGCGGCGAAGAACGACGTCACGGCGCGGTTCGCGCCGATCTGGCATTTCCGGCACGGCGTCTCCCTGATGGTCGGCGCCTCGGCGGCGCTCGGCACGATCACGCGCGACCAGGGCCCCCACAATCACCGCCGCCAGCTGGCCGGCGACGTGACGTTCTCGGCCGGCGGCGTGACGGCGTACGGCGAGATCCTGCGCCAGCGCGTGGACGGCGTCGTGGTGCTGCCGCCGCGCAACGCCACGTACTCGCTCGCCGGTGTCCGCTGGTCGCGGGGCCGCTACCACCCGCGCCTGAACTTCAGCCAGGTCGTCTATCACGACCTGGATCGCCACCGCGAATACATCATCCAGCCCGGCATCACCGTCGATCTGGCGGACGGCTTCTCGCTCATCTCGGAAGTCGACTGGTGGCGCCGGATCACGTTCGGGGAGCCGCAGACGGTCGACCGCAGCCTGAATCTCGTGCTGCACTATCACTTCTGAGGCGGCCCGTGGTCCGGATGCGCGGCGTGTGCTATGGTCGTGCACACGCGGCGGGGGCGCTCCTCGCCCCCGGTGATCCACCATGCTGGCCGTCAGTCATCTGAGCAAAGCCTTCGGCGCGCAGCGGGCGGTCGACGACGTGTCGTTCGGTGTCGACCGCGGCCGGATCGTCGGCCTGCTCGGCCCCAACGGCGCGGGGAAGACGACGACCGTCTCGATGATTGCCGGGCTCGTGCGGCCCGACGGCGGCGAGGTGCTGATCGACGGCCGGGCGCTGGCCGGCGACACCGATCCGCTCAAGCGGCGGCTCGGCCTGGTGCCGCAGGATCTCGCCCTGTACGAGGAACTGTCCGCGGCCGAGAACCTGCACCTGTTCGGCGCGCTCTACGGGATGTCCCGCGCGGAGACCGCCATCGCGCTCACGTCAGCGCTGGCGTTCGTGGGATTGACGGAGCGCGCCCGCGATCGCGTGAGCACTTTCAGCGGCGGGATGAAGCGCCGCCTCAACCTGGCGGCCGGCCTCCTGCACGATCCGCCGATTCTGCTGCTCGACGAGCCGACCGTCGGTGTGGACCCGCAGAGCCGCAATGCCATCTTCGACAATCTCGAGGCGCTCCGGCGGCAGGGCAAGGCGCTGCTGTACACGACCCACTACATGGAGGAAGCCGAGCGCCTCTGCGATCGGATCGTCATCATCGACCACGGACGCGTCGTCGCGGACGACACGCTGCGCGGCCTGTACGCCCGGCTGCCTTCGACGAACCGGCTGACGATCGAGCTGGACGGCGGCGACCGCGATTTCGCCGTGGACGACCTGCGCCGGCTGCCGGGCGTCCGCTCGGCGGAGCTGGCCCGGGACGTCCTGACGGTCGGCCTCGACGACGTGAGCGCCGGCGCGCCGGCCGTGCTGCAGTGGCTGTCCGGCACCGGGCGGAGGTGCACCCATCTGGCCAGCGAGCGCGGCAATCTGGAGACGGTCTTTCTGGCGCTGACCGGCAGGAGCCTGCGGGACGCATGAACGTGCGAGCCATCGTCGCGCTCGTTCGCAAGGACCTGCGGATCTTCTTCGGCGATCGGCGGGCCGTGCTGCTCAGCTTCGCGGCACCGATCGTCATTGCCTCGTTCTTCGGCTTTCTCTTCTCGGGATCGAGCGACAAGGCGGTCGCCTCCCGCATCCCCATCGAAATCGCGAATCACGATTCGAGCGCGATCTCGGCGAACCTGGTCCAGGCCCTGACCGCGGACGCGTCGCTGGCGGTCACGACGGCGACCGACGCCGCCATCAAGGATGCCGTGCGGCAGGGCCGGATCGCCGTCGGGATCATGATCCCGCCCGGGTTCGGCGAGGCGGCCGGCCGGGCCTTCTTCAGTGCGCAGGCGAAGCCGACGCTCGATCTCCTGTACGACCCCTCCCGCGGCGCCGAGGTCGGCATGGTGCGCGGCATCCTCACCGGGCAGGTGATGCAGACGGTCTCCCAGGAGATGTTCAGCGGTCAGACCGGGCGGACCATGATCGATCAGGCGATCCAGCGGCTCGACCGCGACTCCGGCCTCAGCGCCGCCGACCGGACGTCGCTCCGCGCACTGCTCGAGAGCGCCCGTCACTGGTACCGGCGGGCCGACGCCGGACCGTCCGCCGGACGGGTCCACGGGCTCTCGATCCCCTACACCGTCGCCGAGCGGGCGATCACCGCCCGGCGGAACGTGGCCTACAACGGCTTCGCCCATGCGTTCGCCGGCATGTCCACCCAGTTCGTGCTGTTCGCGTCGCTGGAGGTCGGCCTCGGGATCCTGCTGGAGCGCCAGCGCGGCCTGTGGAAGCGGCTGCGCAGCGCGCCGCTGTCGAAGTCGGCGCTGCTCGCGGCCCGGACCGCCAGCGGCGCCCTGATCGCCATCATGACCTACGCGGTCAGCTTCGCGTTCGGCATGCTCGTGTTCCACATCCGGATCGAGGGGAGCGCCGTCGGCTTCGTGGCCATCATCGTCTCCTGCTCGCTGATGACCGCGGCCTTCGGCCTGCTGATCGCCGCACTGGGCCGGACGCCGCAGGCCGCCCGGGGCGTGTCGGTGTTCGGCCTGCTCCTCATGGTCATGCTCGGCGGCGCCTGGGTCCCCACGTTCCTCTTCCCGCCCTGGCTGCAGACGGTGACCCTGATCATCCCGGTCCGCTGGGCGGTCGATGGACTCGAGGCGATGACGTGGCGCGGCCTCGGCTTCGGCAGCGCCGTCGCGCCGACGCTCGTGCTCCTCGGGTTTGCCGCGCTGTTCGGCGGCCTGGCCATCGCGCGTTTCAGGTGGGAAGAGGACTGACGCGGATGGGATGCGGCAGGCGGCCGGCCCCGCTCCGGACAGACGGCTTTCACGGCTTTTCTTCACGCGCCGCGTCTCGCGGCAGATCGGTACACGATGAGTGCGACGCCTCGACCTGACACCCTGCCTTCCTACGCGGACGTCGAAGACGCGGCCAGCCGGATTGACGGACAGGCCCATCGGACACCGGTCGTCACCTCCAGCACGGTCGATCGGCTGACCGGCGCGCAGGTGTTCTTCAAGTGCGAGAACCTGCAGCGCGCCGGCGCGTTCAAGTTCCGCGGGGCGTACAACGCGCTGTCGCGGCTCTCGCCCGAGGCGGGGCAGCGGGGCGTCCTGACCTATTCGTCCGGCAATCACGCGCAGGCCATCGCGCTGGCCGGCCGGCTGCTCGGCATTCCGACGACGATCGTCATGCCGAGGGACGCGCCGGCCGTGAAGCTCGACGCGACACGCGGATATGGCGGCGAGGTCGTCCTGTACGAGCGGGCGACGAGCCATCGCGAAGAGTTCGGGAACCGGCTGGCGAACGAGCGGGGCCTGACGCTCATCCCCCCCTACGACCATCCACACATCGTGGCCGGCCAGGGCACGGCGGCGCGCGAGCTGATCGAGGAGGTCGGCCCGCTCGACGTGCTGCTCGTCCCCTGCGGGGGCGGCGGGCTCCTGTCCGGCTCGGCGCTGTCGGCGGCCGCGCTCTCCCCCGGCTGCCGCGTGATCGGGGTCGAGCCGGCCGCGGGCGACGATGCGACCCGCTCGTTTCACAGCCGGACGCTGCAGACGGTGCAGAACCCCGACACGATTGCCGACGGCGCCCGGACGCAGTCGCTCGGCCGGATCACGTTCGCGCTCGTGCTCCAGTACGTCCACGACATGGTCACGGTGACGGACGAGGCGCTCCTGCGGACGATGTTCTTCCTCTGGGAGCGGCTGAAGCTCGTCGTCGAGCCGACCGGCGCCCTCGGCGCCGCCGCCCTGCTCGAGCAGATCGTCGACGGCCACGGCGCCCGGGTCGGCGTGATCGTCAGCGGCGGCAATGTGGACCTGACGCAGGTCGGCGAGTGGGTGAAGCGCCGAGGGCGTGAGGCATAAGGCCTCACGCCCTCATTCCTCATTCCTCATTCCTCATTCCTCATTTCTCATTTCTCGTTCCTTCATCCATTTCCTCACATACCGTCCGACGTGCGGGGGCAGCGACGCGAGTTCGGCGGCCAGCCGGCGCAGATCCTCCGGCGTGTCGACGTCGTGCCAGCCGGGGACCTGGCAGACGTCGAGCCCGAGCCGCAGCGCGGCGTCTCGCGTCTGGTTGAACACGCGCGACGTGCTCCAGTCGATCCGGTCGAACAGGCGGCGCTCCGGGCGGTTCAGGCCGATCAGGTAGTACCCCCCATCTTCGGCCGGTCCGAGGACGACCCGGTCCGCGCGCGCGGCCAGCTGCTCGGCCGCCAGCGTCAGGTGCGCCGGCGGCAGCGTCGGCAGGTCGGTCCCGACCAGCAGGACCGGGCCGTAGCCCAGCTCGAACAGGTCCACGAACGCGTGATGCATGCGCTCGCCCAGATCCGTGCCGCGCTGGGGCAGGATGCGGCCGACGTCCGGCATCAGGTGGCGCAGCTCCGCCGCCGCGTCGGGTGGTGTCACGATCGGCACCGCCTCGCCGCCGGCGGCGCGACGGACGGCCTCGAGGGTGTCGAGGAACAGGCACAGCGGCAGCGCCGCGCCGGCATCGGACGGCAGCGCCTGCCTGAGGCGGGTTTTGGCGTCAGGGGATGACGGGGCGCGCCCCAGCAGCGCGATGGCAAGGGGCGCGGCCGGCATGGCGGGCGATCAGTCGGGCGACCCGTCCCGCTCGATCGCGCTGAACCGCGCGAACGGCGGGCGCAGGGCCGCCGCGGGCGCCGGCCGCAGGCGCTGCCGCGACTTCACCGCCGCGTACAGCAGGCGGAAGCCGAGCAGCACGGCGACGGCGATGGCGTACCGCTCGGGGCTGCGGATGTCGGCCTTGACCGACCACCAGTAGTGGATGACCCCGGCGACCGCGCTCACGTAGATCAGGCGGTGCAGCAACTGCCAGCGCCGGCCGCCGAGCCGCCGGATCATGGCGGCGGTCGACGTGACCGCCAGCGGGATCATCAGCACGAAGCCGGTGAAGCCGACGGTGATGTACGGCCGCTTGACGATGTCCGCCATGATGGCGCGGAGGTTGAAGAACTGATCGAGGCAGAAGTAGGTCAGAAAGTGCAGGCACCCGTAATAGAACGCAAACAGGCCGAGCATCCGGCGGAACCGGATCAGGTCGTTCCAGCCGGTCAGGCGGCGCAGCGGCGTGACGGCCAGCGTGATGCAGAGAAAGCGCAGCAGCCAGAGCCCGGTCTGGTGCTCGAGCTCCTGGATCGGATTGGCCGTCAGATTGTCGGTGACCCCCTCCCAGATGATCCACCCGGTCGGGGCCAGCGCCGTCAGGAACACCAGCGGCTTGCCGACCCGCCGGATCCACTGCGTTCTCGTCATCCGTGGTTCGTCCTGCTCAGTAGTACTTCTTCAGGTCCATGCCTTTGTACATGTATGCGACCTGATCGCCGTAGCCGTTGAACATCAGCGTCGGCCGCCTGAAGAACTCGCCGATCCGCCGCTCGGTCGCCTGGCTCCACCGGGGGTGCGGCACGTTCGGGTTCACGTTCGCGTAGAACCCATACGCGTTCGGCTCCGCGATCTGCCAGGTGTTCATCGGCTGCTTTTCCACGAACTCGATCTTGACGATCGACTTGATGCCCTTGAAGCCATACTTCCACGGCGTGACCAGCCGGATCGGCGCGCCGTCCTGGTTCGGGAGCGCCTCGCCATAGAGGCCGACCGCCAGGATCGTCAGCGGATTGGTCGCCTCGTCCATCCGGAGCCCTTCGACATACGGCCACGGGAGGACACCGACGCGCTGGCCCGGCATTTCCGCCGGGTTGAAGAGCGTCGTGAACTTGACGTACTTCGCCTTCGCCGTCGGCTCGCACTGCTTGACGAGGCTCGCCAGCGGGAAGCCGATCCAGGGAATCACCATCGACCAGGCTTCGACGCAGCGCATCCGGTAGATGCGCTCCTCGAGCGGGTAGGGCTTGACCAGCTCCTCGTAGGAGAAATGCCCCTTCCTGGCGCACTCCCCGTCGACCGTCACCGTCCACGGATGGGGCTTCAGCGAGCCGGCATTCTCCGCCGGATCGCTCTTGCTGGTGCCGAACTCGTAGAAATTGTTGTAGGTCGTGACGTCCTTGTAGGGCGTCTGCTTCTCGGTGGTGCCGTACGGGCCCATCTTGAAGCTCAGCTTCGGCAGTCCGTGCGGCCCGTCGTCCGCCTCCAGCGTCGAGCAGCCGGCCGTGGCGGCCCCGGCCGCCGCCAGCGCGAGGCCGGCCGTCGCCTGCAGGAATTCGCGGCGGCGCAGATAGAGCGCCTTGTCGGTCACCTCCGACCACTTCAGGTCGGGCGCGCGCTTGATCAGCATACGTTCCCCCCGTCTCCCCACGCCGCCGGGCTGTGCCCATCGCCGGCGTGTCCTCAGGTCTCATTATACGGACTCGCGTCAGTCCGGGCGCCGGCGCGCTGCGCGGGAATCGGCCGGCGGCCGCTTCCAGTAGAGCTTGGCGAGCCACCCGGGCGGCACGCCGGCCACATACATCGTCAGCAGCGCCACGTTTCCCAGGCTGCGCCGGGCCCAGCCGTCGCGCTCCCAGCGCCGAGCCGACGTCGTCGCGGGCACGGCCAGGGCCGCCAGCCGGCCCCGGCGTCCGAGACGCGCGACGAAGTCGACATCCTCCATGAGCGGCAGCTCGGCGTACCCACCGAGCGCCTCGAACACCGGCCGGCGCGCGAACAGCGCCTGATCGCCGTACGGCAGGCGCATGTGGCGGACGCGCCAGGTGACGCCGAGCTCGATGAGGCGCGCGCGCCAGTCGGGCGAGTCGAGCGCCAGCCGGAAGCATCCGCCCGCGACGGCCGGATCGCCGTCGACGCTGCGCAGGGCCTCCAGCCAGCCGGCGCCGAGCCGGGTGTCGCCGTGCAGAAACAGCAGCCAGCGGCCGCGCGCCACGGCCGCGCCGGCGTTCATCTGCCGGCCGCGGCCTGGCTCCGCGCGCAACCAGCGGACGGCCGGGTATGCCTGCCGCAGGCCGTCCGACACCTCCGTTGCGCCGCTGCCGCCGTCGACGACGATGAGCTCGACTGCCGCCGTCGTGTCGAGCTCCGCCAGGCATACGCGGAGGGCCGCCTCGTCCTCCAGGACCGGGATGACGATCGACACGAAGGGCTGCGCATCCATCAAGAACACCGGCACCTGAAGAAATGTTCCCGGTCGCCGCGCGCCGGACGGTTCAGTCTAATCCGGATCATTCCTGTGCCTTCGGCGGCGCGCGGAGCGGCCGGCCGCCCGCGGCCGGTCCCGCGCCGGAATCGCCGCGCCCCGCGTCGACGCCCGCGGCGCCATGTGGTACGCTCCGGCACACGTCCACCCTGTTTCACTGCGAGTCAGATGCCGGGACCGAACACCCCGTCGAGCGCCAGGCTGCTCAACCTCGCCGTCCACGAGCTGCGGACTCCCGCCTCGATCGTCGGCGGCTATCTGCGGATGCTGCTCGCCGGCCACGCGGGCCCGCTGACCGACAAGCAGCACAAGATGCTGACCGAGGCGGTGCGCGCGACCGATCGGCTGACGGCGCTGGTCGCCGAGATGAGCGAGATCTCCAACCTCGACGCCGGCACGCTCGCGCTGCCGCGTCAGCGCGTCGTCATCGTTCCGCTGCTGCAGGAGGCGGCGGCCGGCCTCGGCGAGACGAGCGACGGCGGCGCGCGTGTCGAGGTCCGGCTGGCGGAGGGGATCGATGCGGGTGCGGTCGTCCTGGCCGATTCCGTCCGTCTCCGGGCGGCAGTCGTGGCCGTCCTCACCGCCCTGGCCCGGGAGCAGGCGGATGCCGCGCCGCTCGTGCTGGCCGCCGGCATCGAACAGGCCGGCGATCCGCCGGCCATCGTCGTCCGGATCGGCGAGCGGGAGGCCCTCGCGGATCCGGCCGGCCCTCCCGCCCCGTTCGACGAATGGCGTGGCGGCGTCGGCCTGGCGCTGCCGATCGCGCGGCGCGTCATCGAGGCGGCCGGCGGCCGGATCTGGTCGGCGCCCGCCCGGGCGAGCCGGCCGGTCGTCGGGATTGCCCTGCCCCTCGCCACACCCGACGCCTGAGAACTGAGGCAGGGGACGAAGTTCGTCGACAACGCCGCGAAGGCGGCAGCGCTGTCCACCGGCACGGCAGTAGTCGCTACTTCACCTCACTCCACCGTTTCCCTTTGAAGATCTGCCGCGCGAAACAGGCCTCGGCGCGGAGGTCGGCATCGGTGAGCTGTCCGGCCGACACCGGTGCGCGCAGGTCGGCGTCGGTCGGACAGTCCTGGCCGGCCAGCCTCGCGGCGGCGCGGATGTCCTCCTGGGAGCGGGGATCCGAGAAGAAGAGCGCCGCCCCCTCCCCCACCCACTCCGGCCGGCCGGCCAGGGCGGGAGCCGTGAGCACGCGGACGATCCCGCGCGCGAGCGCGAGGTCGAGCATGCCGCGCGCGCGCAGCACGTCGAGCGGCGCCAGCGTGACGACGTGGCCGCGCGTCGCGCCGGTGGTGTACCACGGCCGTCCGGTCGCCTGTTCGTACGCCTGCATGGTCGGCGTCACGCGAATCACGATCGTCGCCGGCGGTGTCACGCCGAGCCGGCCCGCCAGCGTGGTCCGCGCGGCTGCGGCCGCGACCGCCACCGACGCGCGATCGCCCTCGTCGCCCGGCGGCAGCTCGACCACGATCCCCCCGCGTGCGTGGCCGGCCGCGACCGGCGGCTGGCGGGCCGCGGGCGCCGGAGCGCCTTCCGGCTGGACGGCGGCCGACAGGTCCGCAATGCGCGTGCCGGGGAAATAGGTCTGGAGAATGTCCGCCACGCTCCGTCCCGCCGCCGCCATCGCCATCGAGCCGAGCACGCACAACCCGACGCCGTGGCCGGATCCGCGGCCCGTGAACCGGTAGCCGTCGCGCGTCCGTTCAATCGAGAACAGCGTGCTCTTGATGAGCCCCGCGCCGACCGCCATCCGCAGCGCCTGGCCGGTGACAACGTCCGGCGCCAGTCCCTGCACGCGGAGGATCGTGACGCGGCCGGACCGGTCGCGCGCGCGCGCCTGGAGGTCGCGCAGCCGGCGGCCGCGGAAGCCGGCGTCGTGCAGCGCGCGCAGCAGGACGCGCGTCGGTACGTCCACCGACCAGCCGGGCAGGCTGGCGCAGGCCGGGTCGGGCCTCGAGGGCAGGTACGGCGGGTCGGGAGCACCGGGCCACACTTCCGACGGCCGTTCGGTGTAGCCGCCGCACCAGGCGGTGTAGTAGACGGAGGCAGGGGCGCCGTCGTACAGGAGGATCTCGCCGGCGGTCGCCTCGGCCGCCTGCCGCGTGCGGGGCGTCGAGTCGCGATAGACCTGGCAGTGCGTGGTGTTGCAGAGATCGAAGCCCTGGTCCCGGTGCCGGCCGAGATTTGCGACGGCAAACGTCCGGACGGTAATCGCGAGCGCCTGCAGCGCCACCTGATCGCTGTCAGGGGACCCTTCGCCGGCCAGCACGCCGGCGACGTACGCCTCGAGCGGCATCGACACGATGTGATAGCCGCGGCCGCGGGCGAGGCCGACTTTCACGACGAGCGATCCGTGCGACAGCCGGTCCCGCAGCGCCCACCCGGCATCCGGTCCGGACCGCGCGGCCCGCCCGCGGGCGCCGCTCGCGAGCAGCAGCGCCGTCACGGCCAGCAGGGCGGCCGCCCGCCTCATGGCGCGAGGTCCAGGAACGCCGCCGCCTCACGCCAGATCTCCGGCAGGCTCGCCGTCAGCTGATGGTCGTCCTCGAACAGCCGGAGGGTGACCTGCGGCCGGGTCGCCGCGTAGCGCTCGACCATGCGGGGGTCGACCGTTTCGTCGCGCCGGCCCTGCAGGATGAGCGTGGGGCGCTTCACGTCGAGCGCGAACGTGTCGTACCGCTGGCTGTCGGTGTAGAACGCATGGTCGAGCGGGCGCAGGGCGCCGTCGGCGTAGTGGAACACCTCGATGGTGCCCAGTTCGCCCCAGCGCGCCACCTGCGTCTCGCCCAGGAATCTCAGGCTGTCGCGGCCGAACTCGAGCGCCGGCGCCAGCAGCACGAGCCGGTCCGGCGGATGCGGGCCGCCGGGATCGAGCCGCGCCGCCGTCTGCAGCGCGACGACGGCGCCGAGGCTGGAGCCGAACAGGACCACCGGACCGGGCGGCAGCGCGGCAATCAGCGAGGCGGCCTGATCGAGCATCCGGCTGACCGTGAGCGTCCGGAACTCGGGCTGGTTGAAGTCCGGGCAGTGCAGCGTGCAGCCCTGCGCGCCCAGCCGCGCCGCCAGGTAGGCGGCCTTCGTGGAGCGCGGCGACGAGGCGAAGCCGTGGAAGTAGAAGTAGTGCGTCGCCATCACAACATCGTCTGGCAGCCGGGACGGCAGCGGCACGGGATGGAGGCCTCGCCGTCGGTGTGGTAGTGGTAGCTGAGCTCCTCACCCCGCCGGATGTTGCGTGCCGCCCGGATCCAGATCGTGTCCTTCACGATCTGGACGTAGCAGTTGGGCCGGCAGGAATGGTTGATGAACCGGGCGATGTTCCCGCCGACGCCGGCATCGATGACCGACCGGTTGGTCAGCTTGAAGCACCAGACGTGCCCCTGTTTCAGATAGCGGATCTCGCGCTTCAGGCTTTCCCGGTTCGAGATCTTCTCGCCCGCGTAGTCGATGATCCGCTTGTTCTTCGGAATCGGTTGCGTCGCGAACACACCCCAGCCCTGGATTTTCGAACGCCGTTTTTCGATCATGACCGTTAAGATACAACGGTCGCCGAGATTCGCGCACGCCCGATTCCGTGTGTACGCCGTCATGCCACACGCCGGCCCCGACACCCCGCCGCCGCTGCTGCTGACCGCGGTCGCGCAGTTCAACCGCGGCGAGTACTTCGCGCAGCACGAGACGCTCGAAGCGCTGTGGCGCGCCGAGCCGCGCGAGGTGCGCCGGCTGTACCAGGGCCTCCTGCAGATCGGCGTCGGGCTCCATCACGCGCGCCGGCTGAACCATCGCGGCGCCGTCAGCCTGCTCCGCCGCGGGCTTCGCGCCATCACGCCGTTCGAGCCCGCCTGCCTGGGGCTCGACCTCGCCGCGCTCCACGCCGACGCGTCACGGGCCCTGGCGGCCATCGAACAGCTCGGCCCCGCCCGTCTCGCCGATTTCGACTGGCGCCTGGCGCCGGCGATCAGGCCGGCGGCCCCGCCGGCGGGGCCGTGAGCGGCAGCCTCCGGCCGGGCGCGGCCGCCGGCGTGCGGCCCCGCGATTTCCGCTACAATGGCGCCGCTCCCAGGAGGACTCCGCTCATGCGCCTGACGCTCTGCCTGCTCGCGTCGTTCGTTCTGACCGCCGGCGTCACCGCCCGCCAGGCGGACCGGCCGATCACCCGGCTCGGCCACGAGACCGGCCTGCCCATCAGTCGGACCGTGCAGGCGGGACGGTTCATCTACGCCGCCGGCACGATGGGCACGACCGCCAGCGGTGCTCTGGCGGCCGGCGGCATCCAGGGCCAGACCCGCCAGGCGCTCGAGAACCTCGCCACGGCCCTGAAGGCGGCCGGATCCGACCTCGCGCATGCCGTCAGCGTCACCGTCTACCTCAGGCATCAGTCCGATTTTCAGGCGATGAACGCCGCCTACCGGACGTTCTGGCCGACGGCCCCGCCGACGCGCACGACGGTGGTGACCGAGCTGGCCCGCCCCGACAGCCTCGTCGAGATCTCGATGATCGCCGTGCCGCGCGGGGCCGAGCGGGCGGTCATCGCGCCGGCCGGCTGGCTCCCGTCGCCGTTTCCCTACAGCTACGCCATCAAGTCGGGCGACACGCTGTTCCTGTCCGGGCTCGTCAGCCGCGACGTGCGCACGAACGAGCCGCGCACCGGCGACATCACGGTGCAGACCCGGACGATTCTCGATCACGCGCGCGACCTGCTGCAGGCCGCCGGCTTCACGCCCCGCGACGTCGTGCAGTCGCGCGTCTTCCTGCCCGACCGGACGAACTTCCGTGCGATGAACGCCGTGTACACCTCGGTCTTTACGCCGCCGCCGCCCGCGCGGGCGGCCGTGCAGACGCAGCTGTCCAGTCCGGACGACCTCGTCGAGATCACCCTGGTGGCGGTGAAGGGGGGCCACAAGCAGTTCATGACGCAGCCGAATCCCGACGGCACACCCGGCCGGCCCAACCCGATCCTCAGCGCGGCGGTGCACGTCGGCGATCGGCTGTACCTGTCGGGGACGCCGGGCGCCGTGCCGGCCGGCCATGTCGCGGCGTCGACGCGCGACTCGCTCGCCCGGCTCGGCCGGTCACTCAAGGCGGCCGGGTTCGACTGGAACAACGTGGTCGATGCGATCGTCTACCTGCGCGACGTGAGGCAGTTCAAGGCCATGAACGACGCCTACCGGCAGGTCTTCCACAGGGATTTTCCGGCGCGAACGACCGTGCAGGCCGCCTCGATGGGACCGTCCGACCTCGAGATCATGCTGACGGCCGTCAAATAGCCGGGCCGGGCGATCCGCCGGCTGCGCGCCTCACCGGGCGGGACGCCGCCGCCGGATGCGCGCCCGCCCGGCCCCGAGCGCCCCGGGCCCGCTGGCGCCGCACCGCGTCGCGCCCTGACCCCGGCCTCCCCCGGGGCGGCGGTCCCCGCCGCCCGCCGGCCCCCGGTCCCGCTGTTTGATATAATTCCGCGTTTGATGGCTGTCCTTGCGCATGCCCGCCGCACGGCCCGGGCGGCCCGCCACTTCGTGCGCGGCCTGCTCGACACGTCGCACCCGCTGCTCGTCCACCTCGTGCCGATCCGCCGCTGCAACATCGACTGCGGCTACTGCAACGAGTACGACAAGGTGTCGCAGCCGGTCCCGTTGCCGACGATGATGGCGCGGATCGACCGCCTGGCGTCGTTCGGATCGTCGGTGGTGGCGTTCAGCGGCGGCGAGCCGATGCTGCACCCGGATCTGGACGCGATGATCCGGGCCATCCGCGAGCGCGGGATGATGGCGGGGCTGATCACGAACGGCTATCTGCTGTCGCCGAAGCGGATCGAGGCGCTGAACGCCGCGGGGCTGGACTACCTGCAGATCAGCATCGACAACATCAATCCGGACGAAGTCTCGAAGAAGAGCCTGCGGCTGCTGGACGGCAAACTGCAGTGGCTGCGGGAATTCGCGACCTTCGACGTGAACATCAACTCGGTGCTGGGCGGCGGGATCAAGAACCCGGAAGACGCGCGCACCATCAACACCCGCGCGCGCGAACTGGGCTTCTCGACCTCCATCGGCATCATCCACGACGGGTCGGGCCGGCTGAAATCGCTCGGCCCGGCCGAGCGCGCGGTCTACGACGACGTGTCGCGCCGCATCAGCAGCACGCGCTACGTCCTCAAGAACCTCTATTCGGGGATCCGGACGTTCCAGGACAACCTGGCCGACGGGAAGCCGAACGAGTGGCGCTGCCGCGCCGGCGCGCGCTACCTGTACGTCTGCGAGTTCGGGCTGGTCCACTACTGCTCGCAGCAGCGCGGCTATCCCGCCATCCCGCTCGAGCGCTACACCCTCGACGACATCCGCCGGGAGTTCGACACCCCGAAGTCATGCGCGCCGTACTGCACCATCGGCTGCGTGCATCGGGTCTCCACCATGGACTTCTGGCGCTACCCGCAGACGCGGCCGGTCACGACACCCGAACCGGAAGCCGAGACCGAACGCACCCAGGCCAGCGCACGGTAAGGCGGGGCTCGGGGCTCACGCGCGGGACCGCGGCGCCACGCCCTGCCGGGGTCCTGGGTCTCCGCCCTCCCGTCAGTGCGGCGTCGTCGCGTGCAGATCGAGCATCAGCGGACCGTCCTTCAGATACTCGGTGAGGTGGATTTCCTCGAGCTCGCGCAGCCGTCGCGTCACGTCGGCGATGCGCAGGGCGTTGGTCTCGATCATCCGCAGGAACCGGGTCATCGACGGATCGAGCGAGTCGTGCGTGAGCGCCAGCTGCGCGGTACCGAGGATCGCGGTCAGCGGATTGTTCACCTCGTGGTTGAGCGTGATGGCCAGCTGACCGACGAGCGCCTGGCGCTCCTTCTCCATCAGCTCGTTCTCGAGGAGCACCACCCGGCTGATGTCCCGCGTAACGCACACGCCGCCGGCGACCCGGCGCTGCCGGTCGCTGAGCGGCACGAGCGTGACGGTGAAGAAGCTCTCGGGCTCCTCGGCCGGGAAGCCGACCTTGGCGTGGGTCACGATTTCGCCCGCATGGACGACCCGCGCGAACGCCGCGTCCCACTGCGACGGCGCCAGCACGGGGTGAATCCGGCCGACCGGCGCGCCAATCAGGTCCAGGATCGACGCCTCCGCGCCGAGCCGCTCGAACAGCTCGGCCTGGTCGCGGTTGATGAACGTGGCGCAGAACTGGGCGTCGAACACGATCAGGCCGAGATTGAGGTTGTTGAGCACGCCCTCCAGGTAGCTCCGCGTCCGGCTGTGGATCTCCTCGATCTGCACCATGTCGGAAATCCGGTCCAGCACGACGACGAACTGGTCGCCGGCGGCGCGGGTGACGTGCACGTCGAAGGTTTCGGCCGGCTCGGCGTCGCCGGGCGGCGACCACCGGAAGTCGCTCCGCAGTCCGGTCGCGCCCAGGCGCGCGCACACCTTCCGCAGCGAGCGGCTCAAGTTGGTCGACGCACCCATCGCCCAGGTGATCTGCTGCAGATCCCCGGTCGGGTCGCCCAGCAGCTGCTGGAAGGCCGCGTTCGCAAACCGTACCTCGAGCTCACCCGTGAGCACGCAGACCGGCTTGGGCAGCGTGGCCAGAATCTCGTCCGTGTTGATGGTCATCGGTGAACCTCGAATCAGATGCCTTCGCTCTCCATGTCGGCATCGAGCTGCAGGCAGATGCGGTCCACGTCACGCATCGACAGGTCGAGCAGGGCCCACGCCTCGGGATGAATCGACGGAATGCGGCGATCGCCCGGATAGCCGATCCCCTTCGCCCGGCAGAGGATGTCGGCCAGGTGCACCACCGCGGTCCGGTCCGCGAAGTCCCGCCGGGGATGGAAGTTGTTGTGGTACGCGACCGGATACACCAGCTGCGCCGGGATCTGCCACTTCTTCAGCAGCCACATCCCGACCTCCTGGTGCGTCACGCCGAGGACGTCGCGCTCCGCCTCGATCTGGAGGCAGTCGCGCTCGGCCACGACCCGCCGGATGTCGATCGTCTGCTCCGGAAAGCACTCGGCGATGATCAGCTTGCCGATGTCGTGCAGCAGCCCGGCGACCGCCAGCTCCTCCGGATTCGGCATCTGCAGGTGGGCGGCGATGCCGTGCGACGCGCGCGCGGTGCCGAGCGAGTGCTCCCACAGCCCCTCGAGCGACCGCGTCATCTCGGCGAAGACGTCGATGATCGACGCGCTCAGCACGAGGGTCCGCACGACGTCCAGCCCGAGCAGCACGAGCGCGTGACGGATGGTGGCGATCGGCTTGCGGAAGCCGCAGAAGCCGGAATTGACCAGCTTCAGCACCTTGGCCGACAGCACCTGGTCCTTGCCGACCTCCTCGGCGATGTCGACCGTCGAGGCGGAGGGGGAGTTCACCATCGCCCCGAGCTTCGCGACAATGTGCGGCACGGTGGCGATGTTGGTCGTCTGCTCGACCCGCGCGCGCAGCTCAGTGGGTTCCACGCGGTGCTCCCTGGGCGATCTGCCGGACCATGAGCTCCTTGAGCTCCATCATGAGGGGATTGCCGTCATGCCCGGCGAACCGCACGTCGAGCTCGGCCAGGCGGTCCGCGGCCGACGGCACGCCGCCGGTCACCTCGCCGTCGATCATCAGGCTGTCGATCCCCTTGCGCCGCAGACCGGCAATGACGGCGCTCGTCAGCACCTCACCCGCCTGCAGGAGCACGGTACCGGTCGGGGTGGCCACCGGACGGGCGACCCGCTGCCCCGCGACAGCGTCTTCCAGACGAATCTTGATCACGACACGCTCCCCGCGACTGCAAACGGAACACCAGCGGCGGCCGCACACAATACGGCGCTCTGGTAATCGGCGGACCGTCCGGAGAGTTCAACGCGGGCGAAAACGCACAGGCACGTGTGCGGATGCGGTCGGAGGGGGGAAGGGAAATAGGAATGAGGGACGAGGGGCGCTAGTAGAAATCGTGCGACTCGGGTGCCTCGCGGACGACGTCGAGCCCCTGTACCCGCTCGGCCCGGACGGACAGCGCGCCGTCCTGGCTCTGCAGGACGCCGTCCACGAGCAGATACGGCTGCTCGAGGATCGCCAGCCGGTCCCGCGTGAACAGATCCGGCCGGATGATGACGTTGGCGAGACCGGTTTCGTCCTCGAGCGTGAGAAAAACGAACCCCTTCGCCGTTCCCGGCCGCTGGCGCGTGATGACCGCGCCTGCCACGCGCACGCGCCGGCCGTGCCGGACCCGCGCCAGGTCGCCGGCCCGCAGCACCCCCCGCATCGCCAGATCCGTCCGCTGGAACTTCATCGGATGCGCGCCGAGTGTCAGGCCGGTCCCCGCGTAGTCGGCCTCCACCCGCTCGGCCGGCGTCATGACCGGCAGCGGCGAGGGGCCGGGGTCTGACCGCAGCGCCCCGCCCCCTTCGTCGAACAGGGCGCCGGCCGGCCGGATCGCCCGCTCGATCTGCCACAGCGCCGTCCGCCGGTCGCCCTGCCCGAGCGCATTGAGGGCGCCCACGTCGGCCAGCGCCGCCAGTTCGTCGCGCCGCGCGCCGATCCGGGCGGCGAGATCGTCGATGGACGCGAAGCGTGGCGCCGGCGACGATCGACGGGATTGGGGATCCGGGCCTGGACACTGGGGAAGCGCCTGCGGCTCGCGCGAGGACCGCGAGTCTTCGAGCGCCGCAGCGCGTGTCGATGGGGGTGGGTCCCCCTCGACATTGAAAAGCGCCTGCGGCTCGCGCGATTCGCACGCGCAGACGTTGCAGAACACCCGCCCCGGGGCCACCGTTTCCAGCATCGACGGGTCGTCGCAGCCGCAGCGGGGACAGAACTCGGCGCTCGGAACGGGCCACGGCGGGTCACCGCCCCCGGCGCGCAACGCCGGCGGCCCGCCCCGCGGGCCTGCGAGCGGAACGGCGCGAGCCGCGAAGGGCGAGCGAGTGAAGCGAACCGGGGTTCGGGGCAGAGCCCCGACTGAAGAAGCGATGGCGCGGCCGACCTCCTCCCGCAGGCCGTTCACGTAACAGAGCCCGAGCCGGATGGTCCCGTCCTCCTCGACCGTGCATCGCCAGTCGGATCGCTGCACGTCGATGCCGGCGAACCGGACGCCGCGCCGCTGCGCGTCCTTCACCAGCGTGGCGGGATTGTAGAATCCCATCGGCTGGTTATTGAGCAGGGCCGCGTAGAACGCCGCCGGGTAGTGCACCTTCAGGTACGCGCTGGCGTAGGCCAGCAGCGCGAAGCTGGCGGCGTGCGACTCGGGAAAGCCGTAGAGCGCGAACGACGTAATCGACGTGACGATCTGATCGGCCGCCTCGCCGGTGATGCCGCGCGTCGCCATCCCGTCGCGCAGCTGCCGCTCGATCTGCTGCATGCGCTGCGCCGATCGCTTGAAGCCCATCGCGCGCCGCAGTTCCTCGGCCTGCCCGCCCGTGAAGCCGGCCACCGTCATCGCCATCCGGAGCAGCTGCTCCTGGAACAGCGGCACCCCGAGCGTCCGCCGCAGAATCGGCTCGAGCGACGGGTGCGGATACGTCACCGGCTGGCGGCCGGCGCGGCGGTCCAGATACGGATGCACCATCTGCCCGACGATCGGACCGGGACGGATGATGGCCACTTCCACGACCAGGTCGTAGAACCGCTCCGGCCGGAGGCGCGGCAGCGTCGCCATCTGCGCCCGCGACTCCACCTGGAAGACGCCGACGGTGTCGGCCGCCTGCAGCATGCGGTACACCTCCGGGTCGTCCGGGGGCAGGTGGGCCAGATCGAGCGCAGGCGCTTCCGGCCCGCCGGCATTCACCAGCGCCAGTGCATCCTGCAGCACGGCCATCATCCCCAATCCCAGCAGATCCACCTTCACGATCCCCATGTCGGCACAGTCGTCCTTGTCCCACTGGATGACGACCCGACCGGGCATGCTCGCGTTCTCGAGCGGGACGACGCTGTCGAGCCGTCCCTGACAGATCACCATGCCGCCCGAGTGCTGGCCGAGGTGGCGCGGCAGGTCCTGGATCTGCCGCCAGAGATCGACGAACCGCCGGATCCGCGGGTGGCCGTCCAGCCCGAGCGCCCGCAGGTGGCCGTCGAGCGACTCCGTCGGATCGCGGAACTCGAAGTGGGGCAGGACCTTCGCCAGCCGGTCGATTTCCGCCGGCTCCATGCCCAGCGCCCTGCCGACCTCGCGCGCGGCGCTGCGGTCGCGGTAGGTGATCACGTTGGCCGTCATCGCCGCGCCCAGGCGGCCGTACTTGTCGTACAGGTACTGGATGACACGCTCGCGGCGATCGCCGCTCGGCAGATCGAGATCGATGTCCGGCCATTCGCCCCGCTCTTCCGAGAGGAAGCGCTCGAACAGCAGATCCATCCCGACCGGATCGACGGCCGTGATGCCCAGGCTGTAGCAGACCGCGCTGTTGGCGGCCGAGCCGCGCCCCTGCACGAGGATGTCGTGCTGGCGGCAGAAGTTCACGAGGTCCCAGACGATCAGGAAGTAGCCGGCGAGGTCGAGCTTCTCGATCAGGTCCAGCTCGCGCGCGATCTGCGCCCGCGCGCGATCGTGATACGGCCGGTACCGCTCGCGCGCCCCCACGTCGGTCATCCGCCTGAGAAACGACGCCATCGTCTCGCCGGCGGGCACCGGGTACTCCGGGAACCGGTAGCCGAGGTCGGCCATGCTGTAGCGCAGCCGGTCGGCCAGTTCGCGCGTGGCGGCGATCGCCGCCGGCTGATCGGCGAACAGCCGGGCCATGGCGGCCGGCGGCTTCAGGTACCGTTCGGCATTCCGGGCGATCCGCCGCCCGGCCCGATCGAGATCGGTGTGATGGCGGACGCAGGTGAGCACGTCGAACAACGGCCGGTCGGCCGGCGCCGCGAACCGGACGCCGTTGGTCGCCACGACCGGCACGCGGAACGCCGCCGCCAGATCCCCCAGCACCCGGTTGGCCGCCTCCTCGTCGCGCAGCAGGTGCCGCTGCAGCTCGACGTAGACCTGCGTGCGCCCGAACAGGCCGACGACCCGATCGAGCAGGCCGCCGACGCCATACCGCCCGGCATCGAGCAGTTCGCGCCCGCCCAGCGCCACCAGCCCCTCCGTCGCCCCCTCCAGTTCCTCGAGCGCCAGCACCCCCGCGCCTTTCGGCGCGCGCAGCTTCATGCGCGTCACGAGACGACAGAGATTGCGATAGCCGGCCGGCGACTCGACGAGCACCGGCAGCCCCCAGGGCCTGGCCCCCGCTCCGTCCCGCCCGGGCTCGCCGATGGTCAGCGCACAACCGATGATCGGACGGATCCCGGCAGCCATCGCCGCCCGGTGGAACCGCGGAGCGCCGTACACGCCATCCCGATCGATCAGCGCCAGCGCCGGATACTCCAGCGCGGCCGCCCGCGCGACCAGCGTTTCCGGCAGCGAAGCCGCCTCGAGAAAGCTGAACGCGGACGCGGCGTGAAGTTCGATGTACATCGATTTGCGACTCGTGACTGGCGTACGACGTGCGGACGTCCTGAGCTGAAGTGAACAGCGAGACGGCAGGGCTCACGCTCTTCTCACTTCAGTCGAGCACCCCGTCCGCGAACCAGCGATCCGTGTCCCGATCGCGGAAGATCCGGCACACCACGCCATCCGGCAGCGCGACCTCCCATTCGTCGCGGTTCCAGCTTAAATGGGGCTCCGCCCCAACCCCTCGCCTTCGCGCTTCGCGCTCCGGCGTCGCTCGCCGAAGCGACCGCTGATCATCGACGGTCGCGAAGGCGGCCGGCTCCCTCCGTTGCGCTCGCGATCCGGCTCGCTCCACGCGTTGGCTGAATGGCGGGGCCCCCTGCACCCCGCCACGCTCGCTTCGTTCCGCTCGCGCTTCGTCGCTCGCTCCACGCCGCTCGCGCGCCGCCGCGCCGGGCGTGCCGTCGGGCATCGATACCTCCCACCAGGCCCCGGACGTCCGCCAGGGGCCGGCACACCGCGTGATCCGCCCGCCGCTCACGCCGCGCCGATCGACCGTCAGCTGCGCCGGACAGCCATGCTCGACGCGCACGCGGACCGGCAACGGGTGGCGGAACCGGCGCAGGGCGCCGGGCAGCGCCCCGGCCCCGGCGGGCGCAGGCTCGGCATGCAGGGCGAGGCCGCCGGCCGGCGCAGCCTCGGCGGCCGGAACCGCCCGGGGATCGACGGCAAACGGCCGCATCGCAAACGCGCCGGGACGATGGGAATCGACGAGCGCCGGTGTGCCGCAACGCTCCTGGCCGACCAGGGCCGTCAGCCGCGCCAGCAGCGTGGACAGCTGTTCCGGTGCCGGCATCGCCCGCTCGAGCAGCGACTCCTGGACGATCCGGCCGGGCGCCGGTTCGATCCGGATCGAGACCGTCTCGATGGCGGCATCGGGCGGATGCGATTCGAGATCGAGCCGCACCAGCGTCCGGAGCACGCGCGGATCGCGGATCGGCGCCGGCAGCCGCAGACTGCGCTCGTGGACCGCCTTCGTGACGAGGCCGAGGCGGAGGTGGATCTCCGCCGCCGCCCGATCGTGCCGCTCGAGATCCACTGCCAGCGGTTCGAGCAGGCGGCCCAGCACGAACGACAGCGGCTCGAGCCCTTCCATCGGCCACTCCAGCGTCAGCCCCGCCTCGAACCGTGCCTCCTCCGCCCATGGCACCAGCGGCTGCGGCAGGTCCTCGCCGCAGGCCAGACGCTGCCAGGCGGGTCCGGCCTGTCCCAGCCGTTCGGACAACGCCACGGACGGCAGCGCCGCCAGCTCGCCGAGCGTCGCCAGCCCCCACCGGTGGAGGACGGCCAGCGGAAATTCCGCGGGGGCGTTCCTCTTTTTCTCCGTGCGGGACGCGCGCCCCTCCGCGCGCCGGGCCGGCGGCCGGACGAGCGTCTGCAGCATCGCCAGCGGCAGCGGCGCCAGCGCGGCCGCTTCCCCTCCGGGCTCGATGCAGGTCAGCCCCGCCCGGGCGTGCGCCAGCAGCCAGGCCGCCGTGCGGGTGGCCGCCACCGCCACGTGCACAGGCAGGCCGCGATCGGCGGCAGCCCGGCGCAGCTCCTCGCCGATGACGCGCGGCGGGCCGACGAGCCGTTCCAGCCCGCTCACGTCGAGCAGCAGGAGATCCGCGCGCGGCATCTCGAACCGGGGGACGAACGCGCGCGCGATCCCGAGCAGCGCCGCCTGGCGATCGACCGGCGCGGGCGGCGGCTCGAACGCACGGTCGGATCGCGGACCGCGCAGCGGCACAGACGGCACGGGCGGGCAATACAGACAGGCAAACATGGAAACCTTTCTTCTCTTCAATCCGCATGGGGCCCGGGCCGTCGCTCCCTGAATTCAACGAGCTTCGGCCACGCTCGCCGGGGCGCCAAAGGCGCGAAGGCGGCCACCCCCATGCGCGGCTATCGCTGACGCTCCGGATCGCATCCGCTCTCCATGACCGTCTCCACCACGCAGCCGCGGTCGTCGGTCCAGCGCGCCCGGGCCTGCACGACCTGTACGTCGATCGCCAGCCCTTCGAACAGCCGGGCCCGACCGGCATCCGGGCCGCCGGACCGATCGGCCCCCAGCCAGCGCCCGGGCGCGCCGGATCCCGGCCGATCGGCGGCCGGACGCAGCCGGAGGCTCAAGCCGGCCGTGCTGCGGGCCATCGGCGTGTCTCCCAGCAGCACACACGCGGTGCGACTGCCTTCGACCATCCGCTGGAGCCGCAGCCAGGTCGTGTACGGCACGCGCCGCAACGCGACCGGCGGCGTGCCACCGAGATCCAGCGCGACGAGACCGAATCCTCCGGCCTGCAGGACGAGCGCGCAGGCAGCCAGGGCCTGCGTGAGCGCCCGGGGGTTGAAATCCTGGCAGAACCCGGGATGGCTGGTGACGTGGCCGCGCACCCAGAGCAGACGCGGCAGATCGATCCCGCCGGTGGCCGCGGAGACCGGATCGAAACAATCGAGCCCATCCACCAGGGCGGCCAGATCGCCCTCCTGCGTGGCCCGGGCAAGCAGCCGGTACAGCACGCTGGTGCGCCCGGAGGAGACGGGGCCGATCAGCTCGGACACCTGCCCGCGCGGGAATCCGCCGCCCAGTGCAGCATCGAGATCGCTGAGGCCGGTCGCCAGCGGCGCCGGGAGGCCTCCCGATCCGGGGGCCGGCCGGGCGGAGGTCAGCGTGTGATCGAGACGACGCGTCTGCAGCAGCGATTCGAGATCGGCCCGGGCGGCGCGAGACATGCGGTACGCTCCTTTGATGTTCGCTTTTTATTCGCCTTCAAGGCGAAACTATAGCGTAGACGCAGGCGGCGATCAAGAGCGCCGGAAACTCCAGAAAAATCAGGAGTTCACCCGGGCCGCCCCGCGACCGTCCCCCGGCCGACCCGACCGCCGTGCTAAGATACGGGTTCTGTTCGCCGGCCGCGCAGGCGGCGGGCGAACCGTGCTCTTTCATGACCTTCATCCAGCTGCCGCACGCTGCGCTCCCCGGCTCCGGGTGTCGATGCTGTCGATGTCGGCCGATCATGCGCGGGGCTCCCCGTGGGCGACACGCTGCACGCTGAATCCGCCCCGCCCGGGAACGTCCCGCTGCCCTCCGCCACTCAACGCGTCCTGCGGCGGGTGGCCGCCGCCTTCGTCTACCGCGACTTCCGCACCCTCTGGCTCGGCTCGTTCACGTCCAGTGTCGGGACCTGGATGCAGAACGTCGCCCAGAACTGGCTCATCCTCTCGCTGACCGGCTCGGCGTTCTTCCTCGGGCTCGACGCCTTCCTCCAGCAGCTGCCGGTCATGCTGTTCACGCTCATCGGCGGCGTCCTGGCGGATCGACGCGATCGGCGTCTCACGCTGATGGCGTCCCAGTACATTCAGATGGGCTCGGCGCTCACGCTCGCCCTGCTGGTCTTTCTCGGGGTCATCCGGATCTGGGAGGTCCTGACGCTGTCGTTCGTCACCGGGCTGGCGCAGTCGTTCGGCGGGCCGGCGAACCAGGCGCTGCTGCCGTCGCTCGTGGAAAAGCGCGATCTGCCGAACGCGGTGGCGCTCAATTCGATCCAGTTCAACCTGGCGCGGGTCATCGGCCCGCTGCTGGCCGGCGTGGCGCTCGCGGCGTTCGGCATGGTGTCGTGCTTCACGCTGAACGGCCTGTCGTTCCTGGTCGTGATCGTGGCGCTGATGTCGCTGCACGTGCGGCACATCCCGCCGACGACGCCGCAGCGGATGGTGGACGGCCTGCGGGACGGCTTCCATTACGTCCGTCACCGCAGCGGCATCATCGCGCTCATCGTCATTGCCGCGGCGACGACGTTTCTCGGCTATCCGCTGATGACGTTCCTGCCGATCTTCGCGCAGAAGGTGTTCCACGAGGATGTCGGCGGCTACAGCGTGATGATGGCGTTTTCGGGCGCGGGGGCGGTCTGCGGCGCCCTGCTGGTCGCCTGGATGGGCCAGTACCGGCGGATGGGACGGACCGTGCTGGTCATGGAGATGGTGTTCGGCGGCCTGATCGTCGCCTTTGCGGCGTCGCGATCGATCTGGCTCAGTTACGGCATCCTGTTCTGCACCGGGGCCGGCATGCTGATCATCTTCTCGACCGTCAACTCCCTGGTGCAGCTCATCGTGCCGAACGAAGTGCGGGGCCGGGTGATGAGCATCTACATGGTGGCGTTCCGGGGCGGCATGCCGCTCGGCAGCCTCGCCGCCGGCTATTTCGCGAGCCTGACGTCGGCGCCGCTGGTGCTCGGCATCAACGGCGTGCTGCTCGCCTGCGTGTCGGCCTATTTCCTGACCCGCGATCACGGGATCAAGGCGCTGTAGGGGGCGGGTGCTCGGTGTTCGAGTGCTCGGTGCTCGACACCTTGACGGCTTTCCCCCGGCGCTGCCACACTTCGCTCGAGGCGTGCATTCATGTTCACCGGCGCCGGCCGGCAGCTGACCATCTTCGTCGGCGAGTCGGATCAGTACCATCACCAGCCGCTCTACATGGCCATCGTCGAGCGGCTGCGGCGTGAAGGGTGCGGCGGCGCCACCGTCGTGCGGGGCCTGGCCGGCTTCGGCGCCTCGAGCCTCATCCACACCGCCACCATCCTGCGGCTCTCCATCGACCTGCCGGTCGTCATCACCGTGATCGACCGCCCGGTCCGCATCGAGCGGATCCTGGGCGTCCTGCGCGAGATGGCGCCGCACGCGCTCATGGTCGCGCAGGAGGTCGACATCGTGCAGTCCGGCGTGCCGTTCAAGGAGGGGCTGCCGCACATCGCCGTGTCCGAGGTGATGCGGCGGGACGTGGTGACCGTCCGGCCGGACAGCCTGGTCAGGGAGCTCGTCGCCCTGCTGATCGACAAGGATTACACCGCCGTCCCGGTCGTGGACGAGGCGCGCCGCATCGTCGGCATGATCAGCGACAGCGACCTGCTGACGCGCGGCGGCACCGGCGTGGCGCTCGGCCTGCAGCGCGCCACCGATCCGGCGTTCGTGCGCGACCTCCACGCGGCCCTGCAGGGGGCCACGCGCCGGGTCGACGAGCTGATGACGCGCGAGGTCGTCACCGTCACGCCGGAGACCTCGCTCGGCGCGGCGGCGAAGCTGATGGTCGACCACCACGTGAAACGGCTGCCGGTCGTCGATCGGGACCGGCGGCTGGTCGGGATCCTCGGCCGCCTCGACGTGCTCAATACGCTCGTCGCCGTGCAGCTGCCGGAATGGCATCCGACCGCGCCGCCGGCCGGGCCGCAGGTCACCGTCGGGGCGGTGATGACCCGCGAGATCGCGACCATCGGCGAGGCCGCCCCTCTCGGGGAAGTCTTCGAGCGGCTGGTCGCCTCGCCGCACAAGCGGGTCGTCGTGGTGGACGAGGCCCGGCACGTGCTCGGGATCATCGCCGACAGCGATCTCATCTCGCGCGTGGGCCGCGAGCACTGGCCCGGTCTGATCGAGCTGCTGACGGCGGGGGTGCCGGTCGACCGGGTGGGCGGCGCCGCGCGGCAGCGCCTGCAGAAGCTGCGGGGGACGTCGGCGAGGGACCTGATGGTGCGCGAGGTCGTGACCGTCCGGGAAGAGATGCCGCTGGCCAGCGCGCTCGCGCTGTCGGCCGAGCGGCACGCCAAGCGGCTGCCGGTCGTCGACGCCGGCGGCGTCCTGGTCGGCATGGTCGGCCGGACGGAGATGCTGCGGGCGCTGCTGCGCGCCGCGTAGGTCCCGGGCCGGCGGCCGACCGGAAGGTCGGCGCGACGACAGCCTCCGGGCCCGCGGGCCCATCCGCGGTGCGGCCGGGCGGCTGGCCGCGGCGCCCCACCGTCATCAGGGGTTCGGCAACCGACCGATGTCGATCCGTCCCACGCTGAGATCCAGCGCCAACTCCGCCACCGTGACCGAGCGCTCGGCCTGAGACAGCAGGGATTGATTCGTCAGGAGGGCGGACTCGGCCTCCAGCACGAAATTGATCACGCTCCGCCCGGCATCGTATTTCAACCGTTCGTCGTGCAGGACGCGCTCGCTCTCCGCGACCGTATCGCGGAGGGCCGTCACCCGGCTCTCGGCGCTGTCCAGGTCGGCCAGGGCCGTTCGGACCTCGCGGTCGATGCGCAGCGCCAACTGCCGGCGGGCCAGCCGCGCCTCCTCCAGTTGAGCCTCGGCCGCCTGGATCCGGCCCCTGCGCTGACCGCCGTCGAACAGCGGCACCGAGACATGGACGCCGACGAGCCAGTCGGCGGCGGCGTTGTCGGGCGCAGGCGCCGTGGAGGGAACGGCCGGCAACAGCCTCCCAATCAGCTGCGAAAAGCCGACCGGCCCGTTCGAACCGTACTCGATGGCCGAGGCGCGCAGGTCGATACGCGGCCACGCGGCCTTGCGGATGGCCTCCGCCGACCGCTCGCCGGCGCGGATCTCATGATCCTGCGACTGCAGGTCCGGCCGGCGTGTGACCGCCTCGCGCAGCCACTCGTCCTCCGGCTCATGGGGCCGCGGCGGCGGCGGAGACGCCGGCGTGTAGGTCAACACGGGCAGGTCTCCGTCGAATCCCATGACGGCGGCCAGCGCGCTCAAGGACGATCGCCGGTCCGAGCGAAGCATCGCCAGGTTGCTCTGGACCTGCGCAAGCAGCGTGCGAATCTTCAGCGCATCGACCGGCACGGCGCGGCCCGCGGTGACGAGCTGATTCGTGCGATTGAGCAGCGACGCCAGGCTCCTGGCCCTGGCGTCAGCGGCGTCGATGAGATCCGCATACGCCAGCGTCTGCAGATACAGCCGCGCGGTCCCGAACACGATTTCCTGCCGGCGGCGGTTCACGCCGGCCCGGGCGGCGTCGACCCGTTCCCGTGCGGCGGCGAGCTCGAGTTCCGTCCGGTGGAAATCCCAGGCGAGGAACGTCACGTCCACACTGCCGGTGTACAGGGTGGTGTCGAACCGGAGCAGGGACGGCGTGGCGCCGAAGGGATAGCCGTGCTCGAGCCGCGTGCGGGAGGCGTCTGCGGAGACGTCCATCTGCGGCAGGAGCCGTGAGTGCGCGCTGGTGACCAGCCCTTCCCGGCGCCGGACCTCGGCCTGCGAGGACTGCAGATCCGGCGAGTGCACCAGCGCGTAGTTGACGGCGTCCCGCAGGCTCATCGGCGGGTTGACCCGCGGAGCTCCGGCCGCCGCCAGCACAGAGCCCAGCGCGAACGGCGCCACGAACGCGACCCACGGCCTCATGAATGTCTTCCAGTGCATGCGCAGCCCCCGCTCACCCCTGGCCGGGCTCCGGCCCCCGGCTGGCGGCTAGTTTCCTCCGGATGGTCTCGGGCAGTCCGTGATCGGGCCTGTTCGCGTACACCAGGTAATAGGCGACCGGAATCACGAAGAGCGAGAACAGCGTGGAGACGATCAATCCGAAAATGAGCGACCAGGCCATCCCGCCGAACACGGTGTCGAGTGTGATGGGAATGGCGGCCAGCACCGCCGCCCCGGACGTGAGGAGAATCGGACGCAGACGGACGGACACGCTCTCGAGAATGGCCGCCTCGAGCGACAGCCCGCGCAGCAGCCCCAGCTGAATGAAATCAACGATGATGATCGAGTTCCGGGTCACGATGCCGGCCAGTGCGATCATCCCGATGAACGCCGGACCGGAGAAGAAGAGCGGATTCCTGAACCCGCCGATGGTCTGCTGGCCGAACTGGTTCAGCAGCCAGAATCCCGGCAGGACGCCAATCGCCATCGACGGGATCGCCAGCATGATGACCAGGGGCAGCTCGTACGAGCCGGTCTGGTTCATCAGGATGATGTAGATGGCGATCAAGGCGGCCAGCATCGCGAAAGCGAGATCCCGGAACAGGTGGATGGTGATGTACATCTCACCTTCATCCCACCACCGGACCGTGATCCCCTTCGGCACGGCCCAGGGGATGCCTCCGCCCTGGTGAAACATCGTTCGTCGACTCAACGGACGGGGCGGCGCCTGCAGGTCGACAAAGCTCCGCGGACCGTCCCCGGTCTGATCGGCCCTGACGTCCAGAATGGTCTCCACCGGCGGCCGTCCCGCCATCTCCGCCAGCACGTACACAACGCGCTGGAGCTGGCGGTGATAAATGGTCTTGTCTTCGAGGGTCGTTTGCCAGGCGCCCAGTTCAGACAAGGGGACCAGCCGGCCCCCGCTCCCCCTGACGTCAATCCGAGCCAGATCGACCCTGCTCGAACGCTCCACACGGGGAAACCAGAGCACAATCCTGACGGGGGAGCGCTCATGCGGCACCTGGGCGATGCCAGCGACCTGACTGCCGAGCGCGAGGGCCATCGTGCGGGAGATCTCCTCGGTCGAGACGCCGTCCACCGCAGCCTTCTGTTTGTCGACAGCGAAGACGTACTTGGTCTGGTCTTCGTCCACGGTATCGTCCACGTCCACCACGCCGGGTTCGCGGCGCAAGCGGGCCTCGACGATGGCGGCAGCTCGCATCAGGTCGTCATAGGATTGCGTCGGCCCGCCGGACACGACCGCCACCACGGTGGACATGACCGGCGGTCCGGCGGGCAGTTCGACGATCTTCAGCTTCACGCCGTCGCGCCGGGCGATGGCGGTCAGGTCGGCCCGGATGCGCAGGGCCACGGCGTGGCTGGACGAGGCGCGCTCGGTCTTGTGAATCAGGTTGACGCGGATGTCCGCCAGGTTCGGCGCCCGGCGCAGGAAGTACTGGCGCATCAGGCCGTTGAAATCGACCGGCGACGCGGTCCCCACGTACGTTTCGAAGTCCGTGATCTCCGGCACCGACTCGAGATACCGCTCGAAGTCGCGGGCCGCGGCATCGGTGCGTTCCAGGGTCGTGCCGGTCGGCAGATCGAGGACCAGGAGCATTTCGTCCTTGTTGTCATAGGGCAGCTGCTTCACCTGCACGCGCCGGGTCAGCACCAGCAGCACGCTGCCGATGAACAGCGCCAGCACCAGCAGCAGAAACACCCGACCCCGTCGCGGCCGTTCGAGCAGCGGCAGCAGCGTCGCCCCGAAGAAGCGCCGGGGGCCGGACCTCGACGCCGGGGGCGCGCCGTGCGGGTCGCCGGCGGCGTGGTCCTTCAGGAGGCGGTAGGCCAGCCACGGCGTAATCGTGAACGAGACGACCAGCGACATGACCATGGTGACCGGGATGCCGGCGGCCATCGGGCGCAGGTACTGGCCCATCATGTCGGTGACGAAGAGCAGGGGGAGGAAGGACAGAATCACCGCGAAGGTGGCCGCGATCAGCGGAGGCCTGACTTCATTGACCGCTTCGAGCACGATGTCGGTCGTGGCTCTGCCCCGCAGCTGGAAGTGGCGGTGGATGTTCTCGACGTCCACGATGGGATCGTCCACCAGCAGCCCGAGAGCCACGGTCAGGGCGAACAACGACACGCGATTGATGGAGAACCCGAGGAAGTAGCTGACGATGAGCGTCAGGCCGAACACGCACGGCACGGCGATGGCCACCACGAGCGCCTGCCGGATCCCCAACCCGATGGCGAGCAGCGCCATCACCACCGCGATCGCCACCAGCAGGTCCTCCTGCAGTTCCGTGACCTTGTCGTTGGCGGTGACGCCGTAGTTCCGCGTCACGACCACCTGGACGTCGGCCGGCAGGATGTCCCGCTTCAACTCGTCCATCCGGCGCAGCAGGTCCCTCGCCACCTGGACGTTGTTGGTGCCGTGCTTCTTGGCGACGGCGATGGTCACGGCCGGCTGGCCCGCCCGTGACGGCGGCGGTCCTGCCGGTCCGCCGACCAGGCTTCCCGCCGCCCCCTCCTCCTTGGGGTGAGTCCACGCCGGTCCCCGGTGGAAGCGCACGTAGTCGGTGAACTCGCCGGGGCCGTCCGTGACGTCGGCGACGTCGCGCAGGTAGACCGGCCGGCCGTTCCAGACGCCGACCACCAGCGTCCGCAGATCGTGCGCGTCGGCAATCAACTGGCCCGCCTGCACGCGCACATCCTGATCATTGCGGTCGAACGTCCCGGCGAGCACACTGGAATTCGACCCCTGGATGGCGCGACTCAGATCCAATGCGGCAATGTGATAGGAGGCCATCCGGACCGCCGACGGCCGGATCAGCAGCTCCCGCGGACGCCCGCCCACGACGTAGGTGAGTCCGGTGTTATCGACGCTCTGCAGGCGCGGCACGATCTCATCGGCCATGCGACGCAACGCATAATCGTCCCGGGAACCGCTCGTCAGCGTGAAGGTCACGATCGGCACGTCATCGACATCGATCGGCTTCACCACCCATCCCGCCGCGCCCGGCGTCATCCGGTCGACGTTCTCGTTGAGCTTGCGCACGAGCTTGACGTAGCTCGGCTCGAGCGGCTGGCCGACGTAGAAGCGGACGGTCACGATGCTCTGGCCCGGCAGGGAGCGCGAATAGACGTACTCGACGCCGGGAATCTGCAGGAGCATCCTCTCGAGCGGCGTGGACACGAGCTGCTCGACGTCTCGAGCGGTGTGGCCCGGAAAGGCGACCATCACGTTCGCCGCGGCCACGGTGATCTGCGGCTCCTCCTCCCGCGGCGTCACCGCCAGCGCCACCGCCCCGGCGGCCAGCGAGACCAGGATGAACACGATCGACAGGTTCGATTCCAGGAACTTCCGGACGATGCGGATGGTGAGCGATTCGTGAGCGGGGTTCATCGGACGGTCCTGCCGTGCACGGGCGGGACCGGGGCGGATCCGCGCCGCAGAACGACCGTTTCCCCGGACGCGAGCCCGCTGAGCACTTCGAACTGATCGCCGATGGCCCGCCCCAGCTGCACGGTCCGGCGCTCGAGTCGCCCCGCACGAACCACCTCCACCATCGTCAACTGACCCGCGCGCACCACCGCGGAGGCCGGCACGGCCAGCACCGCCTCCGCCGGCATGGGGATCAGGACCCGCCCGAACATCCCGGGAATGATGTTCTTCGTGTCGTTCAGACGCACCCGCACGAGGACGCTGCGACTTGCAGGATCGGACGAGGGAACGATCTCCACGACTCGCCCCTCCCTGTTCCGACTCGCGACGTCAATCGTGAACGTCAGCCGCTGGTTCAGGCGGATGTGGTCCAGCAGGCCTTCGGGCACGTCTGCCTCGAGCCACAGGCGGCCCTGTTCGTACATCGTCAGCAGCGGCCTGCCGGGCGCGGCCAGGTCCCCGGTGTTCGCGAGCTTGTCCACCACCACGCCGGCGAACGGGCTGCGGATGACCGCATACGACAGGTTCACCTCGGCTTCCCGCTCCGCCTGCTGAAGCCGATGCAGGTTGGCCCCGGCGGTCTTCAGCGTGGTCTGCGTGTGCTCGAAGTCATAGGCGGTGATCACCTGCTGATCGAAGAGCGGCCGATCACGGGTGTAGTCAGACTGGGCCTGCGCGAGCGTGGCCTCCGCGCTTCGCACGGCATCCTGCGCCTGTTCGACCCGGTGCCGGAGATCGCGATCGTCCAGGACCGCGAGAATGGCGCCGCGGGCCACCCGCTGTCCGGCAGACACGCGCATCTCGACGACATTCCCCACCACACGGGAGGTCACCGTGGCGATCTGCTCGGCCTGGACGGTTCCCATGACCTCGGTGTTGGCGGCGATCATCCTGGCCGTCACCGTCTGCGTGGCCAGACCGGCCGCGGATTGCCCGGGAACCGGCAGTTTGCCGGCCGGGATGACGCCCCGCCGAAAGGCGCCGAATATCCACAGCATGAGGAGGACGATGACGATGACGGACAGCCCCACGCGCAACAGGGGAGCATGCCCCTTCACCCGGATCGTCGGGGTCGTCTCGCCGGCCGGA
>DATLRO010000078.1:0-27934 GCA_035534615.1 Vicinamibacterales bacterium | reverse complement strand
AGCTTGCCCCAGTGCGGTCGCCCCCCCGCCTGCAGGAACACGTCTTCCGACATGTCGAAGTACTCCCGGTGGTCTTCCTTCTGGTAGGTGTGGACCGCGATCCAGGCCACATCGCGGCCGGAGGAGGGGCTCAGCCAGATGTCATCGTTCCGCGTGAAGCGCACCTCCACCGGAAACATCGTCCTCACCCGCGCCCGGCGAAAGAGGGTATTCAGGGCCGCGAGGACGTCGGTGGTCCGCTCGTACGGGACCGCATATTCCATTTCCTGGTGGACGACCAGCCGTTCGGTGGCGTACACGGCGTCGGCGCGCTGGATCGAGCGATCCTGCGGGATCAGGCCCGCGCCAAGCGCGAGGAGGCGCTCGCGCGAGGAGGGCCAGCGGTCGTTGATCTGACAGACCACCCAGAGCGCCGCGTTCTCGTTGATCAGATCGCTCGCGTAGCGTCTCATCGTCCGTCCGCCGCCGGTGGCGTCGAGCGCCGGATTCATGGCTTTCGAGTAAACCAGATCCGAATTCGGGAACCAGAAGAATTCGTAGTTGCGGTGTCCCCGCACGTTCCCGTCGAGCGCCTCGAGCACCTGATCGAACGTAAGCCGCCGCCGCTCGACGGCCAGCCAGTACATCGGTCTGACCCGCAGTCTGACGCGGGTGATGACCCCGAGCGATCCCAGCGAAACCAGCGCCGCGCGGAACTGGTCCGGATCCGCCTCGTTCGAGCACTCCATGACGGACCCATCGGCGGTCACCAGCTCCAGCGACTGGACATGCGTCGACATATTGCCGAGGGTGATGCCGGTCCCATGGGTCCCGGTGGCCACGGCGCCCGCCAGGGTCTGCCGGTCGATGTCGCCCAGATTCTCCAGCGCGAATCCGCGTGCGGCCAGCTCCCCGACCAGGCGGCGCAACGGCGTGCCGGCGCGCACGGTGGCGATGTGGGTGTCCGGATCGATCGACTCGAGGCCCTGAAATCGATCCAGCGACACCATCACTTCATCGGTCTGCACCAGTCGGGTGTACGAATAGCCGGACCCGACCGCGCGAACACGGTGCCCGGCCTCGCGCGCCTGGCGGACCACGGCCGCCACGCCTTCCACGCTGTCCGGGGCGTGGAGCCACGCCGGCCGGCAGCGGAAGTTGCGCCCCCAGTTAGTCCATGACGCGAACCGGCGGCTGTGAACACGGTCACTCATGACAGCACCTCCGGCGCCGGACAGGCCTCGCGCGCGGGACGCGCGGCCAGGCGGTTCATCAGCGCCAGCGCGAACAGACGTGCGCTCCACGGCCCCCAGGCGGTCACGAGATTGCCGTCGATGACCGCGTGCGGCATCTTCCACGGCCGGGCGCTCGTGTGCACGCGAGAGGCGACGGCCGCGACGAAATCCTCGGCGGGCCGGCCCAGCGGCGCGAAGTAGTCGCCCAGCAGGGGCAGGGCACCGAGCACGCGTTCGTAGGGGCGCGGCCAGCACGTCATCTCACGTCCCCTGCCCGCCTCGCCGGCCGCCGCCGTCGCGTGGCAGACGAGACCGACGATGCGGCCGGACTCCGCGAAGGTCCGCAGGAGGGCGCGGACCGGCTCGCCGAGCAGGAACTCCGCGAACACCGGTCCGTGCCCACCGGGGATGACGAGGGCGTCGAACCCTCTGAGGCAGCCGCCCAGCAGGCCGTCGTCCTCCAGGTTTCGCAGCGGCGTGACGTGGCGCAGCTCCCCGGTCCGCCACGCGGCCCACAGGCTGCGCAGCGAGGTGGACCAGGGGGCGGCGAACGCCATCAGATTCCCGACCGGCTCGAACCGGATCGCGCGCGCGTCCCACGTGGCGAGGTGCACGCCCACGCCGGCCTCCCGCAGCACGGCGACCGGCACCAGCGTCTCCTGCACCGCGTGCCCGGACGGCGACAGGAACAGGAGCACGCGCGTGCCGGCGAGCGCCTTGCGTTCGATCGGCGGGAGATCGCCGGCGCGGCGCACCAGGATCGGCGTCACCGCGGCCCCACGCCCCGGGCAGCGGCCAGCTCGGCGTGCAGCGCCTCGACCGTGTACCGGAGCTGATCCTCGGAATGCAGCGCGGAGATGAAGAAGCGCAGGCGCGCGAGCGGCTCCTCGACGGCCGGGTACACGATCGGATGCACGTTGACGCCGCGGCGGCCGAGTGCCGCGGCCATGCGCAGGCTCTCGTGCGAGTCGCCGATGATGCACGGCACGACCGCGGCGTAGGCGCTGGCGCCGGTGTTGACGCCGCGCTCCCGGCACAGCCGGCGGAACAGGTCGGACCGCTGCCGCAGCGTTTGGGGCAGGTCGGGACGGGCGGCGAGCTGCTCGAGCGCCGCCAGCGCCGCGGCGGCGTTCGGGGGCGAGATCCCGACGCTGTAGACGAATCCAGGCGCAGTGAACTTGAGGTACTCCACCAGCGCGGCCGACCCCGCGATGTAGCCTCCGCAGCTCGCGAGCGTCTTGGACAGCGTGCCCATCCAGAGCTCGACGTCGCAGCGGTCGACGCCGAACTGCTCGCCCACGCCCCGCCCCGTGTCGCCCAGCACGCCGAGGGAGTGCGCTTCGTCCACGAGCAGCAGCGCCCGGTGCTTCCGCTTGAGGGCGATGAACCGATCGAGCGGCGGAACGTCGCCGTCCATGCTGTAGGTCCCCTCGACGGCGATCAGCACGCGGCGCGCCTGCGCGCGCATCGCGCGCAGCATCTCCTCCAGCGCGTCGCAGTCGTTGTGCGGAAACGTCCGGTACCGGGCGCCGGACAGCCGGGCGCCCCCGAAAATGCTGTCGTGCGACAGCGCGTCACACAGGATCAGATCGCCCCGACCCACCAGATGGCCGATCGTCGTCACATTGGTGGCGTGCCCACTGACGAACACGACCGCGTCTTCGCAGCCGAGAAACCGCGCGATGCCGGCCTCCAGCTGCCGGTGGATCGGCCGCTCGCCGGCCGCGACCCGACTGGCGGACACCGAGGTGCCGTACCGGGTGACGGCGTCCGCGGCGGCGGCGGTCACCTCCGGGGAGCCGCTGAGGCCGAGATAGTTGTAGGTCGAGAAACTGATGACCTCCCGTCCTTCGACGCGCGACGTGTCCCGGGCCACCGCCTCGTGCATCGTGAAGTACGGGATGCACAGCCCGGCCGCCGCCGCGTCGGCCATCCGCTGCCGGAGGGCGACGACCTCCGGAAACCGCTCGATGCGGTACGAGGACTCATCGACCGGCACCGGCGTCTCCCCCGCGCGGAACCGCGCCTCGAGCCCCCGGAGCTGCGCGATCAGCGTGCCGGCGGAATCGAAGATGTCGAACTGCCCGCTGATCGTCGCGCCGTCGACATGCGCTTCCAGCGCGCCCACGCAGCGGATCCGCTCCGGATCGCCGATCGGGCGCAGCACCCGCATGTCGCGAATCGCCGTCGGCAGCGGGATCCGCCCGTGCCGCACGACCGCCCAGTACGCCGCGGTCTGCAGCACACCGTCCAGCGCGGGCACGTCCACGTCCTCCCCGGGACTGCCCGAACACCGCACGGTGCCCGACACGTGGCGCTCGCCGACGCGCGGCGTGTCCGCCATCACGTGCAGCTGGGGGCCGTGAAAGGTGTGCCGCGCGTAGAAGTCGGACGCCGAGATCGGACCGCTCGCCGTCCCGTCCGGCTCCGCGATCAGCGCGGCCTCGACGGCGCCGGGGAAGACGCTGGCGGTATAGCCGGGCACCCGCGTGCCGGACAGCGAGCCGGCCGACGAGAGGTCCACGGCGACCGAGGCCCCGTCCACGCGGGCCCGCACCCAGACGTACACGCCATCGTCGCCGAGCCGGATCCCCTGCCGCCGCTCCAGATCGGCCAGGCGCAGGGGGCCGTCCGACGCCGGCAGCAGCCTTTTCGCCGCGGCGAGACACAGGTCGACGGCGTGGGCGATCGGCACCACCATGACGCCGTCGATCCGGTGCGCCGCGAGCCACGGACAGGCGTCGAGCGTGAGGTGCACCACCTGGACGATCTCGCGCGCCGGCACGACCGGGCTCGAGGCGAGGAGCACCGCGCCGCCCGGCCCCACCTGCCCGAGTTCCGCCAGCACCGCGGCGATCCCGGTGTCGTCCGACAGAAACGAGGCTCCGCGCGCCGCCATCGCGCCGCGCGCCGCCGCCGGAACGCGTTCAGCCATCGTCGTACCGAGCCAGAGCGGCAGCTCCAGGGCGCACACGTGGACGGACGGCCGGCGGGCGCCCAGGTCGACCGCGAGCTCCGCCAGTGCGTGGCTGGCCGCCGCGTAATCCGTCTGCCCCGCGTTGCCGAACCGGCCCGCCCACGACGAGAGCATCACGAAGGAGCGGAGCGGTTCGTCCGCGGTGGCGGCCGCCAGCGACGACGCGCCGGTGACCTTCGTGTCGAACACCCGGGCGAACGAGTCCGGATCCTTGCGCGCCAGCGGTGCATCCTCGATGACGCCGGCGGCGTGCAGCACATGGTCCACGTGACCGAAGGCGGCGACACCCCGGGCCACGGCCGCTGCGACCGCCGGATGGTCCCGGACGTCGCAGGTGAGGCAGACCGCATCGCCACCCGCGCGACGGATGTCCGCCAGGAGATCATCCGCCGCCGCATGCCGGCCGAGCAGGATCAGACGCGCGTGGTGGGCCGCGGCCAGAGCGCGCGCCACCCGCGCGCCGATCCCGCCCGTCCCGCCGGCAATCACGACGACCGCCCGGTCGCGGATCGCGGCAGGCGCCACCGGTGCCGGCAGCAGGGCCGGCGCCAGGATCCTCGCCCCCACCATCGCGATTTCCGGGGCGCGGTCGCCACCGGTCAGCTCCTGAACGATCTGCCGAGCGGCCAGCTCAGGGTCCGTCACGGCGTCGAGCCGGATGGATTTCACCAGCGAACTCGGCCACTCCCCGGCAAGCGCCTTCAGGAAGCCTGGCAATCCTGCACCGGCCAGACCGCGGTGGACTGCCACCACCGCGGCCAGCGGGCGGTCGAGCGGCACGCGGCGGAGGCAGGCCAGGAGCCGGAGCGGCGCGTCGCGAATCTCGCCGGCCCCATCCACCGCGCTCAGGTCAATGACCGCGCGCGTCTCCCGCCGGAGCTCGCCGGTGGTGAGATACACCGCGAGCCCCTCCGCCTCGAGCCTGGCGGCGAGCGCGCCGGCCAGACCGCCGCGGTCCGGCCGGATCGCCACCGGCGGCTCCAGCGGCAGGACGGCGCCCGCGAGCCCCTTCGGCGGCAGCCGATCGACCCAGCCCGCGACGAACCGCCGGACCGGCCGGGCTTCAGGCGGGGTCGCCGCCACGGCGTCCGGCGCCGGGTGCTCCAGGATGGACCGGCGGACGTAGCCGACGAGCTCGGCGATCGACAGGTCAGGTCCCTCCGGCAGCGCGAAACCCTCGGCCAGGCCGGCAATCGCCGTCGCGAGGCCGGCCGTCAGGTCGGCGGTCATCAGCGAGTCGAAGCCGAGATCGGCGGTCAGCCGGCGTTCCGGCGTGAGGTGGTCGCGTCCGTACGCGCTGACGCGCTCGAGGGTCGCCAGCACGGCGTCTTCGAGCCCGTCGGCGGCCGGGGCGGCCTCCTCCCCGGCAGAGGCGATCGGCCGGGACAGCAGCCAGAACTCCTGCGTCCTCAGGGGCGAGGGCGGCAGGGCGACGCACCGCCCGCGGCGGTGCTCGAAGCAGGCTGCGAGGTCCGCCGGCCAGTCCTCCGGCTCGTCGATCGCGCCGGCGCGGGCGCGGTCCAGCGCCGCCAGCAGTTCCTCCCGCGTGGACGCCATGAAGGCCGCGCGTGCGGCGTCCGGCCTCCGCGTCATGCACGCCGTCCAGGCGACGTCGGCGAGCGGCTCGGCGCTGCGATCGAGCGCGGTACGCACGCCGTCCAGATAACCGCGGAGCAACGTGGCGTCTGGGGCATAGAACACGAAGGGCCATGACCCGGCCGGGCACACCGTGGCCGTGTCGCCGGCCGCGGCATGGCGGGCGGACGGCGGTGCTTCTTCGAGCACCACGTGCACGTTCGTACCGCCGAAGCCGAACGAGCTGACGCCGGCGCGCCGGGGCTCGGGCGCAGCCGTCCGCCAGGGCTGCGCCTCGCGCGGCACGAAGAACGGGCTCGCCTCCAGGCCGAGGTCCGGCCGCGGCTCCTCGAAGGACGCGTGCGGAGGAATCCGCCGGTGCCAGAGCGCCAGCGACGCCTTGATCACGCTGGCCATCCCGCTGGCCGCGAGCGTGTGCCCGATGTTGGCCTTCACCGACGTCAGCGCGCACCGCCGAGCCGGCGGCCCGAAGACCGTCTTCAGCGCCAGGACCTCGGCCAGATCGCCCGCCTCGGTCGCCGTGCCGTGCGCTTCGATCAGGGCGGCCGAGGCCGGAGGGACGCCCGCGTCCCGCCAGGCCTGTTCGATCACCCGGGCCTGGCCGTCGCGGCTGGGCGTCATCGGGCCGGCGCCGCGCCCGTCGTTGTTGACGGCGATGCCCCGGATCACCGCCCAGACCCGATCGCCGTCGCGGACGGCGTCGTCGAGGCGCTTGAGTACCACGGCTCCCACGCCTTCGCCGATCACGAAGCCGTCGGCACGCCGGTCGAACGGCACGCACCGGCCGTGGCGCGACAGCGCCCCGATACGGCTGAACGCAATGAAGTTGCCGGGGTCCAGGTTCACGTAGACCGCACCCGCGACCGCGGCGTCGGTCAGGCCGATCCTCAGGTGCAGCACCGCCTCGTGCAGCGCGACCAGCGCCGAGGAGCAGGCCGTGTCGACGGCCAGCGCCGGCCCGCCGAAGTCGAAGGCCTGCGACACGTTCGCGGCGTTCATGTTCAGCATCTGGCCGACCATGGTGTGCGCCTGGAAGCGCGGAAGGCCGTCCAGCAGCGCGACCGCCGTGCCCGAATCGGAAAGACCCCGGTCACCCGCCCGATCCATCAGCTGCGACAGATGCACGCGGCCCGTGACGATGTCCTTGTGCTCGGAGACGGACACGCCGATGTACACGCCCGTGGCGGGGGCGGGCAGCCCGCCTCTGGCGTAGCCCGCGTCTTCGATGGCCAGCCTCGCGCAGTCGAGCATCAGCCGCTGCTGCGGATCCATCACCCGCGCCCGGCGCGGCGTGATGCCGAAGAACCGCGGCGCGAAGGATCGGACGTCGCGAAGGTGGGCCAGCCGGCGGCTGTAACTCCTGTCCCGCGCCCGCGGATCCGGATCGCAGAACCGATTGACGTCCCACCGGTCCGGCGGGACGTCCTCGATCTCGACCCGGCCGCGTTCGACCGTCTGCCAGAATCCCTGGAGGTCCTCGGAGCCCGCGAAGCGGCAGGCCATGCCGACGATCGCAATCGCCGAATCTATCGGATATGACCTTCGCATCGGAGCCATTCGAGCGTCGGAGCGAGCACGTCGCGCGCCGGTCGGAAGGTCACACCCAGCTCGTCACGAGCGCGGCTGGCGTCGACGAACCAGAAGCGCGTGGCGTACGGGATGACCCGCGGATTGAACGGCAGCGGGATCCGCAGGGCCAGGCCGGCCCGGGACACGAAGCGGATCACGCCGTTCGGCAGGGTGACGACCCGGCGGCGCGCGCCGAGCAGTTCGAGCGTGAGCTCGGCCAGCTGCCGGACCGTCAGGTTCTCGCCGCCCAGGATGTAGCGGGCGCCCGCCCGCCCGCGCTCCAGGGCGGCGGCGATGCCGGCCGCGACATCATCCACGTGGACGACGCTGGTGCCGCCGTGACACACGAGCACCGGATTGCTCCGGGCGAAGTCGACGAGCGTGCCGGCCGTGATGAAGCCGGTGTCCTGCGGGCCGTAGATCTCCGCCGGGTTGACGATGACGACCGGCAGCCCCCGGTCGACGTATTCGCCGCACAGCGCCTCCGCGGCCCGCTTGGCGTCGGAATAGCGGAGATTCCGGTCCGGCAGCGTCCAGGTGTCGGTCTCAGCGCAGACCCGCGGCTCGATCGATCCGTTGACCGCCAGCACACTGGACACGAAGACCATGCGGAGGCCGCCGTGGGCCAGGGCGGCGTCGAGCACGTTCCGGGTCCCGCCGACCACGACTTCGCCCATCAAGGGGGAGTCGATCAGCTCCCAGGCGGAGAGGCTCGCCATGTGGACCACGCCGTCGCATCCCTCGATGGCGCGTCGGACCGAGTCGGCGTCGCGCACGTCGCCCTCCGCCCGTTCCCAGCTGACCGACGCGATGCGTCGGACGTCGCTCGACGGGCGGACGAGGCACCGGACCGTATGTCCCGCCCGGGCGAGCCGGGGCACCACGGCCGAGCCGACGAAGCCGGTCGCACCAGTGACCAGGATCCTCATGGCCGACACGTCCCGCAGAGTGGGCGCGCCGTTCGTGCCGGGCGCCGGGCTGGAAGCCGAAAGGAGGGAAACTCGCCCGCGATCGTCATTCGCACGGTTCCGGGTGCGGCATCACTTCAGCGCCGCTCGACGCACCACCCGCCCGTTACGGTCGAGCTGGCGCGATGTGCCGCGTCAGGAAGACGCTGAACGCGGCGGCGTCACCCGCCCGGCCGGCAATCCGGCCATTTCGCCCTGGCGCCGCGCGCAACGGCCCTCTTGCCTCTGTCGGCGATCCGCCTGCTGAGGTTCGCCTCCAGCATCCGCGTCGGCTCATTCGACGTGGGGAATGGCACCCGCGGTGATAATGTCGCGGACGCGCGGGTCACGCATGTCGAACGAATGGATACGGAGTCTACCCGGTCCTCTCCGGCACGCGCAAGCTGGAGCGCGGGAATCGCGAACGGCAGATCGTACCGACGATCATGCGCGGCATGCAGCAACGGGGCACGACAGAGCAGATCGCCCGGGTTACCCAGGCATTCCTCGCGCTGAAGAAATTCGATATCGCGACGCTGACGGACGCGTACGAACAGCGGTAGCGACTCGACGCCGCCCCGCGTGGACGAAGGGGCCGGCCATTCGGCGATGACGACGACGTTCCTGGATGCAGCTCGACCATAAAAGCCGTTTCACCAGGAGGCGATCGGCGGCCACCACCACCAGGAGGATCTCTGTAACGCTTTTGAGTACCATGGTGATGCAGTTGCCGGAGAGCGCGGCCGATACATCAAGCCCTGCCGCAGGCCGCCACGCTGGGGGCCTCACGTCTCACAGGCTCAACGGTTTGAGGCAGGGCCTCGTGAGCACGTACGAAATCCTGAATCGCGCAGTACAGGCCATTGAATGTGACAGAGTAGTGTCGGTCGCTGGGCTGAATTCACTTGAGAGGCACTTCCGCATGTACAAAACACAACGTTTTCTGATTGGACTGATTCTGTCCGGTCTGTGCCTTGTTCCGCTGGCCGCGTTTGCCGCCCCGGTACCGCCTGCGCAGCTCACCGGCGCCCTGCAGTGGCGCAGCGTCGGCCCGTATGTCGGCGGCCGCGTGGTGGCCGTGACCGGCGTGACGCAGGAACCGAATGTCTACTACATGGGTTCGACGGGAGGCGGCGTCTGGAAGAGCGACGACTACGGCCTCCACTGGAAGAACATTTCCGACAAGTATTTCGACAACAGCAATATCGGGGCGATCGCGGTCGCGCCGTCCGATCCCAAGGTCATTTACGTCGGCACCGGTGAACCCGATATCCGCAACACGATGCTCACCGGCGACGGGATGTACAAGTCCACGGATGCGGGCAAGACCTGGAAGAAGATCGGCCTGGCCGACACGCACGTCATCAGCCGCATCGTCGTGGATCCGAGCAATCCCGACGTGGTCTACGTGGCGGCCATGGGCCACGTCTTCGCGTCCAATCCGGAGCGCGGGGTCTTCAAGAGCACGGATGGCGGACAGACCTGGAAGAAGATCCTGTACGTGGATCCGGGGACCGGAGCGATCGATCTGATCATGGATCCGGCCAATCCGACGACGTTGTACGCGGCGATGTGGCAGGCGTACCGCACGCACTGGACGTTCTCGAGCGGCGGGACGGGCAGCGGCATCTACAAGACCACCGACGGCGGCGCCAACTGGACGAACGTCACGCACAGCACCGGCCTGCCGACGGGGATTTTCGGCCGCATCGGTCTGGCGATCGCGCCGAGCAACCCCAGCGTCATGTACGCGATCGTCCAGGCCCAGTACAAGGGGCAGGCCGGAGGCCTGTTCCGTTCGAGCGATGGCGGGAAGAGCTGGACGCTGGTGAACAACAGCATGGACCTGACCCAGCGCGCGTTCTACTACAGCACGGTGTACGTCGATCCCAAGGATCCGAACACGATCTATCTCCCGCAGGTCGCGGCGCTCTGGGTATCGCACGACGGCGGCAAGAAGATCAGCCGGCTCCGTCCCCCGCACGGCGACAACCACGCGCTGTGGATCAACCCGGATCATCCCGAGATCATGATCGAAGCCAACGACGGCGGGGCCACGGTCACCCGCGATGGCGGCAGGAACTGGAGCACCGAGCACAATCAGCCGACCGGCCAGATGTATCACGTGGGTCTCGATAATCAGTTCCCGTTCCACATCTACGGCGCACAGCAGGATGAGGCCTCGGCCGAGGGGCCGAGCGCGGTGGCCGAAGGCGGGATCCCGCCCGTGTGGACGCCCGTGCGGGGCGGCGAGGCGAGCTGGGTGGTGCCGGAGCCCGGCAAACCCTGGATCACCTTCGCCAGCGGCTATTACGACGACCTCTGGCGCGACAACCGGCGAACCGGTCTGATCACCGAAGTGAGCCCGTGGCCGGCCTACAAGTTCGGGCTGGCGGGGGACAAGATCAGATACCGCTACGGCTGGATTCACCATCCGATCCTGTTCGCACCCGGCAATCCGCATGAATTGCTGACAGGCGCGAACGTGGTGTTCGAGACCCTGGACGCGGGCATCCACTGGAAGCAGATCAGCCCGGATCTCACCCGGAACGACAAGAGCAAGCAGCAGCGGCCGGGGGGGGCCATCAGCGCGGACGTGACCGGCGAGGAGATGTTCGACACGCTCTCGTCCCTGGCGGTCTCCCCGCTCACCGACGACATCATCTGGGCCGGCGCCGACGACGGCGAGGTGCACGTGACGACGGACGGCGGCGCTCACTGGACGGAGGCGCGGCCGGCGGAGCTGCCCACCTGGTCCACGATCACCTGCATCGAGCCGTCGCACACGGACAAGGGGACGGCGTACCTGAGCGCCAGCCGCTTCGACTGGGACGACTTCCACCCCTACGTGTACAAGACCACGGACTACGGGAAGCACTGGACCGCGCTCACCTCGGGCGTGCCCGATGACCAGTACGTGGAAAGCGTGCGCCAGGATCCTGGTGATCCCAATCTGCTGTTCCTGGGCACCAGCAAGACGGTGTTCATGAGCCTCGATGGCGGCGCCAACTGGCTGCCGTTGGGCCTCAACCTGCCGGCCGTGCGGGTCAGCGACATCGGGATCCAGCCGGCCCAGCACGCGGTGGTGCTGGCCACGCACGGCCGCGCCTTCTGGGTGCTCGACAACCTGCAGTTCCTGGAGCAGCTGGGCTCCGCGCGCGTGGACGCGAGCGCCCCCTATCTGTTCAAGCCGCAGCAGACGTGGCTCGTGACGCGCGGCGCGGGATTCGGCGGACCGTCGGCCGGCGGACAGAATCTCCCTGCGGGCGCCACGGTCTTCTTCCACCTGCCGGCCAGCTACGACGGCCACAGCCCCGTGAAGCTGAGCTTCACCGACGAGGCGGGCCACGTGATCCGCAGCTTCACCCTCCCGCTGAAGCCCAGGACGGTCAACTTTGGTTTCGGTCCGGTGACCCGAAAGGGTGAACCGCTCCATCCCGGCATGAACCGGTTTCTGTGGGACCTGCGCTACCCGACCGGGACCGACGTCAAGGGCATCTTCAATTCGGGGTTCTCGGCCGCCGTGCCGATCGGCCCCGAGGTGGTGCCCGGCACCTATGACGCCGTGCTCACCTACGGCGGCACCACGCTGAAGCAGCCGTTCCAGGTGAAGCTCGATCCGCGGCTGACCACCACGCAGGCGGAGCTGCAGCAGCGGTTCGACCTGCTGATGAAGATTCACGACGCCATCAACAGCCTGGACGTCAAGCTGAACGAGGCGATCGATGCCCGCAGCGCACTGGACAAGGCCGTGGCCGGGAAGAGCGTCTCCGCGGCTACCGCACAAACGGCCTTGGCGGCCCTGAACCACGACATCGACGATCTGGTCGACCTCAAGATCCAGTCCGGTGAAGGCGCGCTCGTGTACCCCCCCAGGCTGCGCTCCTGGCTGAGCGCAATCGAGAGCCGGGTGAGTCTGGCCTTCGTGGCCCCCACCCCCGCCATGAGGGAAGTGGCGATGAAGCGCATCAGCGAGGAACAGGCAGGTGTCGCGCGCCTGGACACCGACATTGCCAAGGCCAAGGCGGTGATGAAGCGCTGAGGCACGATCGATGAACGGGGCGCGCCGCGCCGGCCGGCTTCGGCCAGCGCGGCGCGTCCAATTTCATGCAGGTATGCTCATGAGATCGCACAGCCGTGTCGGGTCGAGATGGTTCATGTTGCTGGCCTTTGCTGCAATGGCATTTTGCGTGGCGCCGGCATTGGCTGAGACACACGCCGCTCTCTACGGTGGGATGCGCTGGCGTCTCATCGGTCCCTTCCGCGGCGGGCGCGTGTCGGTCGTCATCGGCGTGCCCGGCCAGCCCAACGTGTTCTACATGAACGCCGAGAATGGCGGCGTCTGGAAGTCGGTCAACGACGGCATGACGTGGGTCCCGCTGTTCACGGGCGACGAGAACAACTCTGTCGGCTCGATTGCCGTGGCCCCGTCGGACCCCAACATCATCTACGCCGGCTCCGGCGAAGCGACGATGCGGCCGGACCTGTCCATCGGTGACGGCCTCTACAAATCGACGGATGCGGGCAAGACCTGGCAGCACCTCGGCCTGCGCGATGGCCAGCAGCTCGCATCGATCGTGGTGGACCCGCACAATCCAAACCGGCTGTTCGTCGCCGTGCTGGGTCACCCGTACGGTCCGAACGCGGAGCGCGGCATCTTCCGCTCCACGGATGGTGGACGGACGTTCCAGAAGGTGCTCTACAAGAACGAGAATACGGGCGCCGCACAGGTGGCCTTCGCCCCGTCGAATCCGAACACTGTCTACGCCGTGCTGTGGGCGGCGCGCGACGTGCCTGCAGTCGCTGCCGGTCTGCAGACGGCCAAAGTCCCGGGAAGCGGCTTGTTCGAATCAACCGATGGCGGTAACACGTGGCACCAGATCGGCCAGGGGCTGCCGACGGTGACCGAGGGCCTGGGTCGCATCCGGATCGCCATCGCGCCCGGCAATCCCAACCGCATCTACGCCAGCGCGGGTCGCGGGATCTATCGTTCGGACGATGCCGGCCGGACCTTCCAGCTCGTCAGCCATGACCGGCGGACTCGCGGCGGTTACATCACGGTCGCGCCCGACAATCCCGACGAACTCTATGTCAGCCAGACTGCGCTGTACCGCTCCATGGACGGCGGCAAGACCTTTATCGCCTTCAGGGGCGCCCCCGGCGGGAACGACTACCACCACGTCTGGATCAATCCCGCCAACCCGAAAATCATGGCGGTCGGCGTCGACCAGGGGGCGACGCTGAGCGTGGACGGCGGCAAGACCTGGAGCACCTGGTACAACCAGCCGACCGCTCAGGCCTATCACGTCATCACCGACAATCAGTTCCCTTACCGCGTCTACAGCTCACAGCAGGATAGCGGCTCGTTCGGCATCCTGAGCCGCAGCAACGACGGTGAGATCACGTTCCGTGACTGGCACCCGGTCGGGGCAGACGAAGACGGTTATATCGCACCGGACCCGTTGCATCCGAACATCATCTATTCAAGCCACGTCGTGCGCTATGACTGGGTCACGGGAGAGAGTCAGTTCGTGGGTCCCCAGGTCGAGCGCTTCGATGGCAAGTACCGCTTCAGTGCGTATGCTCCTCTGCTGTTCTCCCCGGCGGATCCGCACGTGCTGTATCTCGGGGGAAACGTTCTGCTGAAGACCACCAACGGCGGCCACAGCTGGCAGGCGATCAGCCCGGATCTCTCACGCGCCAACCCCGGCATGCCGGCCACCCTCGGCCCCTTCGGCGCCGGCGTGGACGCGCCCCATCACCGCGGCGTGATCTACAGCATCGGACCGTCGTTCAAGACCGCGAACACCATCTGGGTCGGGACCACGGACGGACTGATCTGGGTCACCCGCGACGGTGGCACGCATTGGCGCAACGTGACGCCGCCCGGCGTGACCCCCTGGAGCACGGTCACGCAGCTCGTGGCCTCGCACTTCGATGACGAGACCGCCTACGCCTCCGTCAGCCGCTTCAGTCTCGACGATCTGAAGCCCTACATTTACTGCACCCATGATGGCGGAAAGACCTGGAAGCTGATCGTGAATGGACTGCCGGACGACGCCCCGGTGGACGTGGTGCGCGAGGACCCGGTGGAGAAGGGTCTGCTGTTTGCCGGCACCGAACGCGCGGTCTGGTTCTCGGCGGACGACGGGGATCACTGGCAGTCGCTGCAGCTGAACCTGCCCGTGAACTCGATGCGCGATCTGGTCGTTCATGACAACGACCTGGTGCTCGCGACCCACGGCCGTTCGGACTGGATCCTGGACGACATCACTCCGCTGCGCCAGTTGTCGGCGGCCGGGGCGGCGACCCGGGCGTTCCTCTACAAACCGGAGGCCGCCTACCAGATCCCGCGCAACACCTACAGCGACACCCAGCTGGAGCCGGAGTTTCCGGCGGGCCAGAACCCGCCGAGCGGCGCCATCATTGATTACGACCTGAAGGCGCCGGCCAGTGGGCCGGTGACGCTGGAGATCTTCGATGCCGCGGGCAAGCTCGTGCGCCGCTACGCCTCGACGGACAAGCCGGCACCGGTGAATCCCGAGGAACTGAATTTCCCGACCTTCTGGCTGCGGCCGCCGCAGGTGCTGTCGGCGCAGGCCGGCATGCACCGGTTCGTGTGGGACCTGCACTATCCGTCACCGCACGTGCTGCGTCCGACGGTGGCGATCTCCGTCATCCTGCACGACTCGCCGCTGGGGCCGCTCGGCCCGGCGGCGCTGCCGGGACGCTACACGATCAAGCTGACGGCGGACGGACACACCTGGACGCAGCCGCTGACGGTGCGCATGGATCCGCGGAACAAGACGCCCATGGCCGGACTCACGCAGCAGTTCCACCTGGCCATGCAGCTCAGTCAGGACCTGAATCGGACGTACGCGGCATTGCAGCAGGCAAAGGCCAAAGGGGAGAACACGCCCGCCCTGCAGAAACTGAATGGCGAGCTCGTGGCTCAGTACAACTCGCTGTACGGCGCCTCGTATGGCGGCACTGACGGCAACTCGTCGACGATGGCCACGCCCACGACACAGCAGGTTGCCGCGGTTGCCGATCTCCACCGTCAGGTCCTGGCGATGCTGAAGAACTGAGCACGGCAGCCGTCACCGGCGCGACCAACTGCACGGACATGGCCGACGCCGGGGCGGTGATGAAGCGCTGAGGCGAAGTCGATGAACGAGACGCGCTGGCGCCGGCCGAGGCGATCGCTCCCGATGCCTACGACATTGCGGGAGTGGTCGCATCCGGCCGGCGCGGCGCGAGGCTCCGGCGCCTTACAGCTTTCGCAGCAGCACCAGGGTCAGATCATCCCGGCCCTCCGGGTCGTGAATCCACTTTTCGACCGTGCCGGTGACCGCCGTGATGATCTTGTCGAGCGGTTCGTCGGCCTGCGCCACCAGCAGCTCCGCGAGACGAGCTTCGCCGAACTCCTGCTCCGCCCGGTCCATGGCCTCAGGAATGCCATCGGAGAAGATGGCGAGAAGGTCGCCCCGCCGCAACAGGATATCCTGCTGTTCGTACTTCCTGTCCGGCAGCAAGCCCACGACCATGCCGCCGCCCTCCAGCCTCATCGCCCTTCCATCGCGTACCAGAATCGGCGGCAGGTGGCCCGCGTTGGTGTAGCTGAGCCGCCCCGTGTCGTCGTCGTACACCGAACAGAAGAACGTGGCGTACTTCTGTGCCGGAGTGTTTTCGTACAGTTGCTGGCTGATCAGCTCCACTAACGTCGCCGTGGAGAGGACGGGGCGGGGGCCAGCTCCGGCAAACTTCAGTTGTGCGTGCAGCGCCGATTGAATACTTGCCATCAACAGCGCCGCTGATACGCCCTTTCCCGACACGTCCGCGAGTGCGATCGCCGTCCTTCGATCATCGAGACTCACGTAGTCGTAGTAGTCTCCACTGACCACACGCCCCGGAATGCAGACTCCAGCCACCTCCAGGGTCTCGAGTGTCGGCACGGACTTCGGGAACAGGCTCAGCTGCACCTCTCGCGCGATCTTCAGCTCGGCGTCCAGTTTCTCTTTCTTCTTCACCTCGCCGATCAATTGCTGGACTCTCGCGGTCATCGTGTTGAACGACGTGGCCAGCTCGCTCAGCTGATGTGCGCCTCGCACGGGAATCTGGTGAGAAAAATCTCCTTGCCCGACTTTCAGCGTTCCCCGGTAAAGATCGTCGACCGACCCCGTGATCGCGCGCGAGAGCCTCACGGTTGAGAAGAGCGCAAGGCCCTCCAGGACCAGGAAGAAGAAACCGTCGGCACTCAGCATGGAGAGCGCGATTGACGCCATCCGACCGGTCGTGACACCGGCAAGCAGCAAAGAGGGCCTCGACAACACAGGCAGGAAGACGTTCGCTGTTCCTGAGGAGGACTGCACCCTCCAGGACAGCAGGCTGGCAACCGGCACATCCCACCAGGTGCGACGCGGCGCCAATCCGGATGGCACCATCGTCTTCCGGACGCCGCCTGCTTCCACGGATATGCTGTTTCCTGACAGGCCGGAATAAACGGTGGTGGAGGCATTGCCGGGTATCACGTCGGGGACGGACACAACCTCAGGCGTGAGCGAGGCGAGAGCCCGCTGATCCAGAGGCAGGTAGGCGAAAGCTTCCTCGTCTCCGTCGCGGGCGTTTGCGCCGATGAAGTAGTGTCCGTTCGACTCAAAGAGGCCGCTGAATCCCGGCGCGATCCAGGCCGGCGCGGTCTGGAGTTCGCCGTTGCCGGGCAACCGCACCACATCGCCATCGACCCGGACGACGGCTGCGAGGCTCGGCACCCCCGCGCGGATTCCGTCCAATAGATTCGCCTTCGCGCCATGGGAAACGGCCAGCGCCAGATTCTGCGCGGCGGAGCGGACTGTTTCGATGCGCGCTTCCAGATTCTGGCGCACGCGCTGAGTGGCGAATTGCCCGAGCAGCAACTCGCCGGCGAGGACCATCCCGAAGGCGACCAGGAGGATGGGGACGACGCCGAACAGGAAGTAGGTCACGAGCAGCCGGTTGCGGACGCGCCACAGCAGCTCTTTTCGGAACGCGATGAAACACAGGATGAGCGCCAGAATCACCCATCCAGGCCCCGACGTTCCCCCGGCGGAATAAGAAACAATGACGATCCCCACCGCCAGGAGCATCAGAGCCAGCGCGATTTTTTGAAAGAGAGTTCTGCCCCGCAGCCACTCTGTCATCGGCTTATGAATATCCTGGTTGTTTCCGCGGCGCGGCGCGGAGAAGGGACAGGCGCGATGCGTCCGGTCCGGAAGGTGCGTCAACGGCGCCACAGAGTGTATCGGCCACCCTGGTCGACCGAACGCGCGGTTCAGTCCCGAAGTCTTCTGCACGCACAGGGGGGCGGGCACCCGCGCCGCTCAGGCTCGCTTCGTTCCCCGCAGCGCCCCGGTCCGCAGCGGCAGGGAGCGCACGCGCGTACCGGTGAGCGCGAAAAGCGCGTTCGTCACCGCCGGCGCGATCGGCGGGAGCCCCGGCTCGCCCACGCCTCCCGGCGGCTCTCCGCTTTTCACGATGTGCACGTCCACGACCGGCATCTCGTCGATCCGCATCATCTTGTACGTGTCGAAGTTGCCCTGCACGACGCGCCCGTCGGCCAGCGTGATCTCCTGGTAGAGCGCGGCGGTGAGGCCGGCGGCGACCGCGCCCGACATCTGCTGATGCACGATGCCGGGGTGGATCACCTGGCCGGCATCGACTGCACACCAGACGTGGTGCACGCGCACCTTCCCGCCATCGATCGAGACCTCGGCCACCTGCGCGACGACCGTCCCCTTGTTCTCGTGGATCGCGATGCCGTGCGCGCGGCCCTCGGGGAGCGGCTTTCCCCATCCCGATTTCCCGGCGACCACCTCCAGCACGCGACGCTCGCGCGGCTGTTCCGCCAGCAGGTGATGGCGGAACTCGAACGGATCGCGCCCCGCGGCGTGCGCCAGCTCGTCGATGAACGACTCGAAGACGAAGACGTTCTGCGACGGGCCCACCGAACGCCAATGCCCGGTCGGCACGCCCAGGTCGGGCGCTCCGTACTCCACGAGGAAGTTCGGGATGGCGTAGCGCGTGTTCATGATGCCGTCGACGGCGTTCCCGTCCACGCCGCCCCGCCGGCTCTTCCCCGTGGCGCTGACCGGCTGAGAGACCACCAGCGCCTTGAGCGCCACCAGGCTGCCCGCGGCGTCCACCCCGCCCGCGAAGCGGACGTACGCCGCCGGACGGTACTGGTCGTGACGCATGTCCTCCTCGCGCGTCCACGTGACCTGCACCGGCTGCCCCAGCTTCTTCGACAGATGGACCGCGTCTTCCACGAAGTCGGTGCGGCTGCGTCGCCCCCAGCCGCATCCCAGGTGCATCACGTGCACCGTGACCTTCTCGGAGGGGAGGCCCGTGATGCGGGCGGTCGTGCCCTGGGTGCCCTGCGGGTTCTGGGTAGGGGCCCACACCTCCGCGCCGTCCCGGCGCACGTGTGCGGTGCAGTTCATCGGCTCCATGGTGGCGTGCGCCAGATACGGAGCCTCGTAGGTCGCCTCGATCCGCTTCGCGGCCTTCGCCAGCGCGGCGTCCGCGCTGCCATCGGTGCGGCCGACCTCGGGCCTGGCCTTCGCCACCTCGCGGAAGTGCGCGGAAATGTCGGCCGAGCTCATCGTGAAGCCGCGGTTCCACTGCACGTCCAGCGCCTTCGCGCCCTGGAAGGCCGCCCACGTGTTGTCGGCCACCACCGCGATCCCGGTGGCGATCTGGACGACGTCCCGCACGCCCGCGACGCCGCGCGCCCGCGTGGCGTCGAAGCTCTTCAGCGAGCCGCCGAAGTCGGGGGGGTGTACCACGGTCGCGAAGCGCATGCCCGGCGCGCGCACGTCGATGCCGTACTTCGTGCGCCCGCACACCTTGTCGTGCACGTCGACCTGCGGCGGACTCGTGCCGATGAGGGTGAACTCGGCGGGGGTCTTGAGACGGGGATCGGACGGCACCGGGAGCTCGCCCGCGGCGTGGGCCAGGGCGCCGTACCCGAGGCGCCGCTTCGAGCCGTTCCGGTAGACGTATCCGCGCTCGGTGCGGCACGAGGCGGCCGGCACCTTCCACCGCTCGGCGGCCGCCCGGACGAGCATCTGCCGCGCGGTCGCCCCCGCCTCGCGCAGGGGCATCCAGGCGCCATTGCGCACGCTCCCGCTGCCCACCGTGATCTGGCGCCCGTACTTGTGCGGGTCCGCCTCGGCCTGGATCACGGCGACCCGACTCCAGTCGGCGTCCAGCTCGTCGGCCACGATCATCGGCAGGCTGGTGCGCACCCCCTGGCCCATGTCGGCCTTGCCGACCCAGATCGCGACGGCCCCGCGCTCATCCACTCGCACGAAGACGTTGGGCTGCAGCGGGGCGTCCGGGCTCGGATTCCAGGGACGGTCGGGGAGGTAGACGCCGAGCATCAGACCGCCGCCTGCCATGCCCGTCACTCTGAAGAACTCGCGCCGATCGATCTTCCACACCTTGTCCATGGCTCATCCCTCCTTCGCGGCGCGGTGGATGGCCCGCCGAATGCGGTCGTAGGTGCCGCACCGGCAGATGTTGCCGGACATGGCCTCGTCTATGTCCGAGTCGGTCGGGTGCGGGTGGGCCGCCAGGAGCGCGGCCGCCGTCATGAGCATCCCCGACTGGCAGTACCCGCACTGGGGGACCTCCTCCGCGATCCACGCCTTCTGGAGGGGATGGGTGACGTCGGGGGACAGCCCTTCGATGGTGGTGATCTCGGCGGTCGCCGCGACGGAAACCGGCACCTGACACGAGTGCACGGACTGACCGTTCACGTGGACCGTGCAGGCGCCGCACTCGGAGATGCCGCACCCGAACTTGGTGCCGGTGAGCCCGACCACGTCGCGGATGACCCAGAGGAGCGGAGTTCGCGGATCGACGTCGATGTCGTGCGAGACGCCGTTGATGCGGAGGGTGAAGCTGGCCATGGGAGCCTCCCGAGAGCTGCGGGAATCGCCAGGTTCGCTTTGCGGGTCGCCGACCCAGAAAGGCGCGTCGTCTTGCGCCCGCCGCAGGCCCCGGCGACCGACGTCTACCCTATCATGGAAACGCTCGGCGAGCTTGGGCCGGCGCCGGTCCAAGTTGCGAGTGCCGGCGCTTGCCGCGGCATGCCTTGCGCTGCCGGCAGGAAGCGCGGCTCACCACCGAGCCTGCGTGCTTCCTGCACGCACGCCCGCCCGCGACGGCGGTCCGGCTATCTCTTACTGGTGTGTCCCTCGTGCTGCCGCCCGTGGCCCGCCGAAGGCGATCGCCTGCCCCCGACCAGGTCGGCCATACGCTGGAGCTGCGGGGCGAAACGGCGCGGGTCGTAGGCTGAAGGGTTCTCGAGCTGCTGGAACAGCGCATCGAGCGACTTCCGGACGGCTGCCCCGTCGGCCCCCTTCACGTTCTGCACGTACACGTCGAGCAGCGTCTCGAGCGACATCGCCGCCTGTTCGGCCGATCGCTCGCCTTCGTTCGAGATCCGATCGGCGTCACCGGCAATCGCCCGCACCATACGTACGGTCGATTCCCGGTCCGCCGTCGCCGCCGCCGCGCGGCTGGCGAGGGTATCGAGTGTCGGCTCCAGGCCGGTGGCCAGCGTCGCAATCCTGGCGCGATCGGGCTGCAGCTTCGAGACCTCGGCGGACAGCGTCGCGAGCCCGGCATCGAGACGGGCGGCCGCCTCCGGATCGAGAAAGCGGGCCACGATCCGCGCCACGGCCACGCGCGAGTGGTTCCACGGCGGGTTGCCCGGACGACGGTTAGCGTAACCGAGCGCCTGGCGCCAGCTGTCCTCGGGGCGCGTGAGGCTGTGATGGCAGCTGAAACAGTCGAACTCGGAGTACTCGGGCCACACGGGCCCCTTCGCCCGCCGCGCGAGCCGCGCCAGCCCTTCGCGCAGCTGCACGATCTGCCCGGTGCGCCAGGTGCGGATGGTGTGCCAGGGATCGTCGGCCGGCGCCTGCCAGTGCCGCGGCATCGCCGCGCTGAACGCCGCCAGGTCGAACACGAGATCCGGATGGCCGGCGGCAATCATCTCGTGATCGACCGATTTCCCGGCCGTGCCGATGTGACACGAGGCGCACAGCTCCGCGCGTTTGACGAGGTTCCTGGTGTCGTACATGCCGGCCGCCAGCGACTGGGCGTACGTCCAGCCCCGCGTCGTGTGCGGCCCCAGCCAGCCGCTCGCGGGGCCGTGGCACGCCTCGCAGCTCACGCCCTCGGCCTCGTAGGACCGGCCCTGCTCGGACTCGGGCACGTCGAGCGCGTGGCAGGCGAGACATCTCGGCGCGGTATCGGCCCGCGGCAGGCCGAGGATCTTCGCGATGCGCACCGAGAGCGCGTCGCTCAGCACCTCCGCGGCCTTCGCGTGCTTGTCCTGCAGGATCCAGGTGGTGTATTCCGTCTGCAGGATGCGGCTGCCGGGAACGGGACGCACGCTGCCGTGACAGCTCGAGGCGGCGCAGGATCCGGGCCCCGTGTAGCTCCCCTTCGAGGCGGGTGATGCGGCCGGCCGCATCCCGGCGGATGCGCCGCCGGAGACCGCCGCGGCGGCGAGGGTCACGAAAGCGACGAGCGCGATCGGCGTCACGCGAGGCGCGGGCATGGCAGCCCGCTTATAGCGTGAGCTGCCGCACGCGCGCAAGATCCTTTTGCGTGATGGACACCTCGCGGAGTGTCGGCTATAGTGGCGCCGGCCGAAACACCACACCACACCGATTACAATTATGGATGCCGCCGCGCCGGCTTCAGCCGTGTCCTCGTCCATCTTCGACGAGCTGCGTGCCGTGCAGGACCGGCACCGGTACCTGCCGGCCGACGAACTGCGCGCGCTCGCGGCTCGCCTGGGCCTGCCGCTCTACCAGCTGCACAGCGTCGCGAGCTTCTATCCGCACTTCTTCCTGACACCGCCGGCGCGCGCCGAAGTCCGCGTGTGCTGCGACATGAGCTGTCACCTGAATGGCGGCTCGCGCCTGCGCCAGTCGCTGGACGCGCGCTTCGCGGCGGCGGGGCCGGGCCAGGTGCACATCTGCCCGGTGTCGTGCCTGGGCCGCTGCGACGGCGCGCCGGCGATCGCGATCAACGACGTCATTCTGGACCGCGTGTCGGCCGACGAGGCGGCGCGGCTCGTGGAGGAGGCGATCGAAGGCCGCACGCCCGCGCCCCGCCCGGCCGGACCGACCGTCCGCGTCGGCATCGATCCCTACGGCGACGGCGACCGCTACGGCGTCGTCCGCCGGCTGGTCGCCACGCGGGACGACGACGGTGTCATCGCGGCCTTGAAGGAAAGCGGCCTGCGCGGCCTGGGAGGCGCAGGGTTTCCGACCGGCCTGAAATGGGAGACGGTCCGCAAGGCGCCCGGCGACCGGAAGTACATCGTCTGCAACGCGGACGAGAGCGAGCCGGGGACGATCAAGGACCGGTACCTCCTGCGGCACGCGCCGCACCTGGTCGTGGAAGGCATGATCGTGGCCGGTCTGGTCACCGGCGCCACGCACGGCATCTTCTACATCCGCCACGAGTATCCGGAACAGGAGCGCGCCGTCGCCGCCGAGATCCGCGAGGCGTACCGGCAGCACCTGCTGGGCACGGGGATTCTCGGCTCCGACCGCGACTTCGATCTCGAGGTGTTCGTCAGCCCGGGCGGCTACATCTGCGGCGAGGAGAGCGCGCTGCTCGAGGCCCTCGAGGGCCGGCGGGCCGAGCCGCGCAACAAGCCGCCGTTTCCCGCCCTGCAGGGGCTGTGGCAGCGGCCGACGGTCATCAACAACGTCGAGACGTTCGCCTTCGCGACGGCGATCCTGGCGCACCGCCGGGACTGGTACCCGGCGCAGGGGACCAACGGATCGGCCGGGTCCAAGTTCATCGGCGTCAGCGGACACGTGCGGACGCCCGGCGTGTTCGAGATCCCGATGGGCATCACGTACCGGCGGCTCCTGGAGGAGTATGCCGGCGGTCCGCACCCGGGACGCACCGTCAAGGCGTTCGCGCCGTCTGGCCCCGCGGGCGGCTACCTGCCGGCCTCGATGCTCGATCTGCCGATCGACTGGAACGCGATGCGCGATGCCGGGTCGACGGTCGGGTCGGGGGCCGTCGTGGTGTGCGACGAGCGGGCCTGCATGCTCGACATGGCGCTGAACGCCGTCCGGTTCTTCCGCAACGAGTCGTGCGGAAAGTGCGTGCCGTGCCGCGTCGGGTCGTCCGCGCTGACCGACCTGCTGACGGCGTGGACGCACGGCGAGCGCGGGCCGGCCGACCACGAGCTGGTGGAGGAGCTTTCGCAGGCGCTGAGGCTGACCTCGATCTGCGGCCTCGGACAGGTCGTGCCGGTGCCGATCGCGTCGGTGCTGGCGCACTTCCGCGACGAGGTCGAGGCCCACCTGACCTCGCGGCGCTGCGCCGCCGGCGTCTGCTTCGCGCCGGAGGTGACGGCGTGAGCGAGGTCGTGACGCTGACGATCGACGGGCGCGAGGTGGCCGTCCCTCGCGGCACCACGATCTTCGATGCGGCCCGGCTGCACGGCATCCCCATTCCGACCCTGTGCCACCAGCAGAACCAGACCCCCGTCGGCGTCTGTCGCGTGTGCGTCGTCGACGTCAGCGCCCGCGTCTATGCCGCGGCCTGCATCCGCGAATGCGACGAGGGCATGACGGTGAAGACCGGCGGCGACGGGGTGCAGCGGGCCCGCGCGACGCTCGTGGAGCTGCTGATGTCGGACCATCCGTCTCCCTGCCTGCGCCAGCAGCAGAGCGGCGACTGCGAGCTCGAGACGCTGGCCGCCTCCCTCGGCGTCGCCGAGCCGCGGTTTCCGCGTCGGCTCTCGCCGCGGGGCCGGGACGACTCGTCGCTCGCCATCGCCGTCGACCACGAGGCCTGCATCCTGTGCGACCGGTGCGTCCGCGGCTGCGACGAGGTGAAGAAGAACATGGTGATCGGCCGGACCGGCAAGGGCGGCGCCACGGGGGTGGCGTTCGACCTGGGCGATCCGATGGGGGCGTCGACCTGCGTCTCCTGCGGCGAGTGCATGGTGTCATGTCCGACCGGCGCACTCACGAACAAGCGGATCGTCGCCACCGAGCTGGGCGGCGGCGACCGCGTCGAGGTGGAGGAACTGCTCGACCTGCCGGTCTTCAAGGGAGTCTCCGGCACCTTCCTCTCGCTGAACCAGACGGCCGTCGTCAAGCGGCACTACAAGGCGGGCGACATCGTCTGTCGCGAGGGCGAGTACGGCTCGACCGCCTTCTACATCCTCGACGGCACGGTGGACGTGTTCATCTCGACGCCCATCAAGCACGTGCAGCAGCAGGGCGCGTCGGACGGCTGGTTCAGCCGCATCCGCAGCCGGCTCGCGGGCCGAAGCGAGGACGTGCGCGCCGGGGAGGACGCGCGGCGCTGGATCCCGATCGACGCACCGGTCGATCTGCCGTACGACGATCCGATCGCGCAGCTCGGACCGGGCGATCTGTTCGGCGAGATGACGTGCATGAGCTACCACCCGCGCTCGGCGACCGTGCGCGCGGCGACCGACGGCACGATGCTCGAAATGCTGCGCAACGTGCTCGACGTCCTGCAGAAGAACAAGACGTTCCGCGCGCGGCTCGAGGAGACCTACCGGCAGCGGGCGCTCGAGAACCACCTGCGCAGCGTCCCCGTGCTCGCCGGCCTGCCCCGCGACTTCGTCGATTACCTGCGGGATCGCGTGGAGCTCGTGCGCTTCTCGCCCGGCCAGGTGATCTGCCGCCAGGGCGAGGCGGCCGATGCCTTCTATCTGGTTCGGCTCGGCTTCGTGAAGGTGTCCGAGGCCCACCCCGGCGGCGACCTCGTCCTGGCGTACATCCCCCGCGGCGGCTATTTCGGCGAGATCGGGCTGCTCGGCGGCGGCGTACGCACAGCCACCTGCACCGCGCTCGATCACGTCGAGGTCGTGCGCATCGGCGGCGAGGAGTTCGGCGCCATGGTGGAGCACTTCCCCGGCGTGCGGGCCGAACTCGAACGCGTCGCCGTCGAACGGCGGGAACAGAATCGCGCCCGCGCCGCGGCCACCGACGCCGTCGTCGTCGGCGACTTCCTCGCGCAGGGACTGATGGAGGCCCAGAGCCTGCTGGTGCTCGACCTCGAGCGCTGCACGCGGTGCGACCAGTGCGTCCGCGCGTGCGCCGACGCCCACGACGGCGTGACCCGCCTCGTCCGCGAGGGGCTCCGCTTCGACAAGTACCTCGTCGCCACCTCGTGCCGCCAGTGCCGCGACCCGCTCTGCATGGTCGGCTGTCCGGTCGGATCGATCCGGCGCCGGAACTCGCTCGAGGTCATCATCGAGGATTGGTGCGTCGGGTGCGGCCTCTGCGCCAGCAACTGCCCCTACGGCAACATCTCGCTGCATTCGTTCGCGGTGAAAGAGGCCGACCCGGATCACCACGGGCGGACGATCGCCACGACCCGGAAGAAGGCCACGGGCTGCGACCTCTGCATGGACCAGGCCGAGCCGAGCTGCGTCTACGCCTGTCCCCACGACGCCGCGCACCGCGTCGAACCGCTCACCTTCTTCGGCTCCCGGCTCGGCCTCGCCGTCCCCGGGACCGCCGGCCGCGCCGGGACGGGCGGGTAGTCGTGCGCATCGATGGCACGCATCGCCGGTGGGCCCTCGGCAGCGCGGCGGCGTTCGTCGCCGCGGCGCTCGTGTACGCCGTCGGCGCAGCCGGGACGGTCGGGCCATGGAGCGGGGGGTCCGCCCTCGGCCTGACGTTCGGCGTCGCAGGCTTTGCGCTGATGGTGTTCGCCGGTCTGCTCGCGGCACGCAGGAAGGTCCCGATCTGGCGCATCGGCCGCGCGCAGAGCTGGATGCGCGGCCATCTCTGGCTCGGCCTCCTCAGCCTGCCCCTCATCTTCTTCCACGCCGGCTTCGCGTTCGGCGGCCCGCTGACGCGCGCGCTCATGTGGCTGCTCATCATCGTCGTCGCGAGCGGACTCGTGGGCGCCGCCCTGCAGCACGTGCTGCCACGGGTGATGCTCGACCGCCTGCCGATGGAGACGATTTACGAGCAGATTCCGCACGTCCGCGCCCAGCTCGTCTCCGAGGCCGACGGCGTCGTCGCGGCCGCCTGCGGCGCCATCTCCGGCGACCTCGCCACCATCGTCCGGATCGACGCCGACCCGGCGGCGCCGCTGCGCGATTTCTACCTGAACGAGATGCGTCCCTTCCTCGAGTCGCCCGATGCGCCGCATCGCCTCGCCGATCCCGCGTACGGTGCGCAGGCGACCGGCCGGCTCCGGACCGTCCTGCCGGAGACGTTCCACCAGGCCATTGCCGACCTCGAGAACCTGTGCGCGGAGGAGCGCCAGCTCTCGCGCGAGCAGCGGCTGCACCGCGTGCTGCACGGGTGGCTGCTGGTCCACGTCCCGCTGTCGTTCGCGCTGCTCGCCCTGGCCGTCATTCACATCGTCATGGCGCTGAGGTACTGACGTGGCCGGCCGCATCCGCACAGCCAAAGCGCGCGCCAGGCGCATCGACATGGAGTACTTCAAACGGCCGCACCCGTTCCGGCGGTGGCGGCTGCTGCTGTCGATTGCGGCGCCGGCCGTCGGTCTCCTCTGGATCGCCGGCATGGCCGCCACCGGGTCGAGGGCGCCGTACAGCAGCGGACCGCTGTCGCCGGCGCACCGGGTCTTCGGCCGGAAGTGCGAACGGTGCCACACCGTCCGGGCGGGCGCGTTCCGGATGCAGGTGTCCGACCACTCCTGCCTCACGTGCCACGACGCGCCCGCGCACCACGCGGACCAGACGTTCACGCCGGCCTGCGCCACCTGCCACCAGGAGCACCGCGGCGCCGTCCGCCTGTCGGCCGTGGCCGACGAGTACTGCGAGCAGTGCCATCTCCACCTGCAGACGACCACCGGCAGGGCCACCGTGCTGCGGACGGTCGGCAGCTTCGCCAGCGGCCATCCTGAATTCGCCGTGCTGCGGTCGGGCTACCGCGATCCCACCGTGCTGCGCTTCAACCATGCCGCGCACATGAAGGCCGGCCTGCGCGGCCCGAACGGCCCGACGACACTCCAGTGCACGACGTGCCACCGGACGATCGCGCCTGGCCCGCCGGACGCATCGCCGCTCGGGGCGGCCGGCGGCCGCATGGCGCCGGTCAGCTACGCGAGGGACTGCGCCTCGTGCCATCCCCTGTTCTTCGATCCGCGGATCGACCGCGAGGTGCCGCACGACCGGACGGCGGTCGTGCACGCCGTCGTCGTCCAGTCACTGCAGGCGTTCATTGCCGCGCATCCGGACCAGATCGGCAGGCCCGATCCCGTGCGCGGACGCATTCCGGTGAACTTCCCGCCCGAGCCGCGCATGGCGCCGCCCCGGACGGCCGCCGAATGGGTGGCGCGCCGGACGACGCGTGATGAGCAGTATCTGTGGAGCACGACGTGCGGCGAGTGCCACGACTTCACGCGCGCGTCGGCGCCGGGCGCCCTCCCGCAGGAGATTCCGACCGGCATGCCGGCCGTCTGGATGCCGGACGCCCGGTTCGACCACCGCGCGCACCGGCTCACGACCTGCACGGTCTGTCACGCGGCCACGACCAGCACGAAGACGTCCGACGTGCTGATGCCGTCGATCGCGACCTGCCGGC
>DATLRO010000077.1:0-6747 GCA_035534615.1 Vicinamibacterales bacterium | reverse complement strand
CCGCGCGGTCTGGGCCGGTCCTACGCCGACGGCCTGATGCGGGCGCTGGACACCGGTGCGCCGTACATCGTCCAGATGGACGCCGACCTGTCCCACGATCCCCGCGACCTGCCGGCATTGACGGCCGCCGCGGCCGGCAGCGACCTCGTCATCGGGTCGCGCTATGCCAGGGGAGGACGCATCGACAACTGGGCCTGGCAGCGGCGACTGCTCAGCCGCTTCGCCAACCGGTACGTCCGGAGCGTCACCGGGCTGGTGCCACGCGACTGCACCAGCGGGTTCCGCTGCTGGCGCCGCGAGGCCCTGACCCGCGTGCCGCTGGCGCAGGTCACCTCCACCGGCTATGCCTTCCTCGTCGAGACGCTGTACGAAGCGATGCGCCAGGGTCTCAGCGTGTCGGAGGTGCCCATCGTGTTCGTGGAGCGCCGCGCCGGAACGTCCAAGCTCTCCGCGAAGGTCCTCGCTGAATCGGCCGTCGTCCCGTGGCGCGTGAGGCTGCGCGCCCCGTAAAGCGGCAGCCTCTCTGCACGACCATTCGCACCCCCATCACGGTGACCCGGCGGGGCGGAACACGGCGACGAAGTTGTGCCGATCGACCGGGATTTCGGCCACCTGCGTATAGGCCTCGCCGATCGCGGCGTAGAGGCGCGGCGTCCACATGGCATGCACGCGACCAGGATGCGCCGAGTTCTTGTGCAACAGGATGAGCGAGAACAGGTGCTGCCGGATGGCCTGTGCGAGCGGGCGGTCATTCCATCGCCCCTCGTAGGCGAGTTGCGTCATCGAGAACGGATCGACATACACCGGCTTGTGCGCCAGGGGCAGGAGCCCCATCTCGTCGTCGGCCAGCACGAAGCCGGGGCTGCGCCGGACCATCCGCAGCAGCTCCGCCTGGGCCGGTGCGTGGTCGAGCTCGGACGACAGCTCGCGATAGAGCGCGTTGCCGCGCCCGAGCAGCAGCGCCTGAAGCGCGAGCAGCGCGAGCAGGCCCGCCTGGCGGCCCGGTTGACGATGCGCCCACGCCCAGCAGAGCCCGACGCCCAGGCTGCAGGCCGCTGCCAGCTCGAGGAAGTAGTTGACGTACGAGCCGACCTTTGCCGCCAGCACGGCCTCGAACACGGCACAGATCAGGTACGGCACGAATAGCGCCCCCCAGGACGGTCTCTCCCGCCGGGCAATCAGCGCCGCCAGCAGGCCGAGGAGCACGAAGACGGCGGCCTGACTGAGCGCCGGCAGTCCCAGCGCGGCGAGCCGGCCCCAGGAGCAGCGGTTGAGCGTCGCCACGATCACGTGGTAGGCGAAGCCGCCGTGCGTGGCCAGGGTCAAAGCCAGCAACAGCAGCAGCCCTCCCCCGCCGATCAGCGCAGCCAGGCACACGGCCGCCGTCCGGCGGCGCTGGTGGAACCACAGCCAGCTGACCGACGCACACGGCCCCGCCAAGGCGTAGGACTGCCGCGTGTACGCGCTCGCCACGAGCAGGAGCCCGACCCCCGCCAGCGTCCACGGCCCCTGCCGTCCGCGAACCAGCCACGTCAGCGCGACCCATGTCAATGCGAGCGCGAAGGGATCCACGCGGACGAACTGGCCCCAGAAGACCACGCACGGAATCGCGATGAAGCTGAGCCCGCTCAGCAGGGCGGCGGTCGCATCGTCCGTGAAGGCCTGCACGACCAGGCCAAGCGCGCATGCCGTCACGAGCACGCTCGCCTGCGAGATGAGCCGCCCGTACCAGTAAGCCGGACCATAAACGCGGAGGAACGGGCGCAGCACCAGGTCGAGCAGCGGCGGGTAGTTGGCCACCAGGTAGGGGCCCGTGGAGAGATCCGGGCGATAGATGTCGCTGAGGTGGTGAAACCGGATCGCCTCGTCCAGGAGGTCGCCTTCGCCGTAGTCCAGCGGGTAACGGAAGCGCAGGGTCGCTGCGGCGAAGTGGAAGAACGGCCAGGCGGCGAACGCCAGCAGCACGACGACCGCCGCCGTGGCCAGCCACAGCGCGTGCCGCAGGGTGAGGCTGCTGAGCGCGTCCCGTGGCCGGGCGGCGAGGTGCGGCATGGTGTCGCGTCGCGAGCGGGACCGTGACGCCGCACGCGCGATGTCGAGCGGTCGCGTGCGGCCTTCCCGGACACCATGTTATAGACCCGATCATAATTATTATAAAGTAATTATCTGGCCGAGCTGGCCGCATGCGCCGCCCCCTTGCACACCGTGACCGTGACACCGATGGAGACACGTCACGACGCCGGCCGGAACGCATCAGCCGCCTCCACGCCGGTGCGGTCCGCGCCACCGGCCGGCCCGCCACGGCGGCGCCCCCCCGGTCGAGCTCAGCCGCCGGGAATGGCGCGCCGCCGGCCCGTAGGCGACGATTCCGTGCATGCTGCTCCCGGCCACTGCCGTGGCGGCCGGCTGGTCGGGGTGGTGAGCGGCGGGCGGCCGAGCGGACGAGGGGCCGCGGACCAGCTGGCAGGACTGGCGGTCGAAAAACGGTCACCCCGGCACAACCATTAAATATAAAATAACGGGCGCCGGAAGCACCGACGCGACGGTTCGGCGTCGCCCGGAGGAGGCGTGATCGCCGTGACGCAGTCCTCGTTCTCCCTTCGATCGCCCCGCCTCCGCCTGACGGTGCTCGCCGTGGCGGTCTTCGTCTCGTACGCCTACTTCTACCAGGCGGGCGGCTGGAATCAGAATTCGCGCTTCGCGCTCATCGAGGCGATCACGGAGACCGGCTCGCTCCGCATCGATCCCTATCGCCATCACACGGGCGACCTCGCGCTCTGGGACGGGCACTACTACTCCGACAAGGCGCCCGGCGAAGTGTTCACGGCGCTGCCGTTCGTCGCCGCTGCCCGCCCCATCCTCCGGTGGATCGGGATCGATCCCGGTGGATACAAGGGCATCGCCATCCTGTCGTATCTGGCGACGGTCTTCAGCGAAGGGCTCGGGGGCCTGCTGGCCGTGCTGGCGCTGTTCTTCGTGGCGCGCCGCTGGGGCGCGAGCGAGGGGGGCGCGCTGTTCGCCGCCACCGCGTTCGGGTTCGCCACCCCCGCCTGGTGCTATGCCACGGTCATGATGGGGCATGCCCTGGCGGCCGCCGGCCTGACGATCGCGTTCCTGGCGGCGGTGTCGCTCGCGGACGAGCGCAGCCCGAGGCGGGAGGCCGCGACGGCCCTGCTGGTGGGACTCGCGGCCGGATGGGCGACGGCGACCGAATTCCCGGCCGCCATACCGGCCGCCATCCTCGCCGCGCTGGCGGTCGCCGAGAGCTGGCGGCGCGGCTGGACCTCGCGCCGGCGCGTCGCGCTGTGGGTCACCGCCGGCGCCCTGGCCTGTGCCGCCCTGTTGATGGCTTACAACACCGCGTCGTTCGGCTCGCCGTTTCACATCGGCTACGAAAGCGAAGAGCGGTTCCCGGATATGCGCATCGGCTTTTTCGGGATCACGCACCCGCATCAGTACGCGCTCAACCAGATTCTCTTCGGCGCCTACCGGGGCCTGCTCCCGCTGGCGCCGCTCATGGCGGTCGCCCTGCTGGCGCTCGCCTGGCTCTGGTACCGGCGCGCCGATGCCCGCAAGGGGATCGTGGCCGGCGCACTGATCGTCGTGTACTACGTCCTGCTGAACGCATCGTACGACTACTGGAGCGGCGGCTGGGCGTACGGCCCCCGGCACATCGTTCCGGCGCTGCCGTTTCTCTGTCTCGGATTCGGCCTGGCGTGGACCGAGGGCCGGCGCCTGCTGCGCGGCAGCCTCCTGGCGCTCTGGGCCGTGGGCGCCGCGCTGTCGCTGGTGGCGGTCTCGACCACCGCTCAGCCGCCCAGCAACTACCGGAAGCCGGTCACGCAGTTGCTCCTGCCGTCGTTCCTCGCAGGGCACCTGGCGCTGAATCAGACGACATTTCTGGAACGCTCGCCGGATGTACCCCCGAAGCCCAACGCCTTCTACCGCTACTCTTGGAACCTCGGGCTGGTGTCGGGTCTCCATGGTCGCGCGAGCCTGATACCGCTCGCACTCTTGTGGATTGCCGCCGTGTTCTCCTGGCGGGCGTTGGACCGAGCGTTCCCGAGGATCCGAGCACCCGGAACGCCACCGGGCACGATGGGTTGATTACTGTAAGTGCCGTCGCGAGCGTGATTGCCCGCCAAGTCTCGTGCTGGTAGAATTCCGCTGGCGCTAGTTGGATGCCATGTGACTTTTGAAATGTCCCAGTGGCTTAAGAATCGCCTAAATCTCGCGAAGCACCGACGCTCGTCGGTCATCAAGGGGCTGGCGGTGGTCTCCCGAAGCTTCGAGCGGCTTTGCGAGAACGTGAACTACGATCCTCGCTATAACGGGGAAGAGCGGATCCTCCGGTGTCTGCGCCCCTTTGAGCCCAGGTGTGTCTTTGACGTCGGGGCCAATCGAGGCGACTGGGCGCTGATGTGCCGCAGACAGTTGCCCGGAACGACAATTCACTGCTTTGAAATCGCCGACGAAACTCGTCTCGCCCTGACTGCGCGTATTGGCCACGCACCGGGCTTCGTCATCAATGAATTCGGGCTATCGAACCGCTCGGGCACAACGGCGATCAACTACTGTCGGGCGCAGGACGAAGTCACGTCCGAAATCACCTATCCGCACGGCCTCCCCACTGTGGCCGTCGAGGCCAGGGTACGCCGCCTAGACGAGTACGTTGCGGAGCGTGGCATACGCACGATCGATTTTCTGAAGATAGACGTGGAAGGCGCTGAGCCACTCGTGCTGGAAGGAGCGGCGGGCTCGCTTCAGTCCGGCGTGATCGATGTAATTCAGTTCGAGTACGGCTTAGTAAACATACTCACACATTTCCTACTGCGCGACTTCTACGAGCAGTTGTCGCGGGTGGGATATTTGATTGGAAAACTCTACCCATCATACGTCGACTTTCGACCGTATCGCCTCGTTGACGAAGACTTCCTGGGTCCGAACTACTTGGCGGTCAAACGCACGCGACAAGATCTGATTCTGGCGATGAACCAGCCCTGACCCGTATGTGGGACCTGCGTGCCCGTTGAACCCGCACCCACTACACCTACGGTTCCTGCCAGAGGAACGGCGGGTAGCTCGCCGTCACGCCGTTGGCCGGGAAGGGAATGAGGACCACTCCTGAACGCTCGTGCACCGGGGCGTTGTTATCCGCCCGCGTCGACCCCTCGGTCACCATGAACCCGACCGTCTCGCCGACCTGCGGCACATAGCCGGTCATCGGTGCCCAGTTGGACGAGTAGAACCAGCCGGTGGCGATATCCGAGGCATTGTTGAGCCCCTTGTCCGTCTGGCAGGGGCGCAGGCGCTCGCCGCCGGTACCATACCACTGCCCGTTGATCTTCTCGAAGATCCAGATCGTCGCCTCCTGCAGCGTGCCGCCGCCGATGTCGGCCGACGGCCACTGGCAGTTGGCCGAGTAGTCGAGATGCAGATTGCCGGGCGAGAAGACAATCGACGTGATCTGCGCGGTCACCGGCCAGCTCCGGATGTCGGGGCTGCCGCCGACGATCTGCACGGTGCTGAGATCGAACCCGCCCGACCCGGACCCCGAGCCGCCACCGCTCGTGCCGCCGCCTCCGGTGGTCGACGCCGGAGTGACGAACGACTGCACGGTCGACCACGGCCCCGTGTGGGACGAGTCGGCCGCCTGCACGCGCCAGTAGTACGTCGTGCTGGCGGCGAGCGGACTCGACGGCGTGAAGTCGGTCTGACTCGTCCCCTCCGCGACCGAGCCGGACACCAGACCGGTCGTGAAGTTCTGGTCCTGCGCCAGTTGGAAGGTGTAGGTCAGCGCACCGACCGGGCCGGTATGCGTGGCGTTGGTCGCCGCGAGCGTCGGCTGCGTCGTCGTGACGGCCGCTCCGCCAATCGGCGAGACCGGCGTCGGCGCGTTGATGACCACCGGCGTATACACCGTGAAGCTCGTGGTCGCCATGTACGGGCCGGTGTTCGCTCCGTCGAGCGCCTGCGCACGCCAGTAGTACGTCTGTTCGGCCGTGAGCGTCGTGGAGACCGTCACACTCGTCTGACTGCTGCCCGGCTTCACGTTCGCCTGGCTGAAGACCATCTGGCTGAACTGCGAGTCCGAGGCGAGCTGGAACGTGTAGGACAGCGGCCGCACCCCGTTCGTCGTGGCGTTCTGCACCGTCAGGGTGACCGGCTGCGAAGAAACCGGAACCTGGCTGCCGGCCGACGGGGCCACCGCCTTGGGCGCCGTGATGGCCACGCCCGGAATCGGTCCGGCGACGTCGGGGCTCAGCGGATTCGAGCTCTTGGTGACCCCGCAGGCGCCGAGGGCGACAACGAGCGGCAGCAGCAACGGCAGCGAAAGCGTTCGGACCCGCATTCTCATGGCTGACCTTCCGGGGGCTGTTTCGACGTTTGCGGGCCCGGCGCCTGCCCGCCCGGGCCCAATCCTGTGCAAAACTGCGTATCGGACCGAAACGGCACAAAGAACAGGGCCTCAGCCGGGATTCTGGGCCGATGAAGTAGCATAAGCGGTCGATGCGCCTCTTCTTCGCCTTGGCGGCCTGCGCGTCCGTGGCGGCCAGCCTCTGGGTGACGGCCGGCGAACTTGCGGTCACCCAGTCGGGCCCCCATGGGGTCCGGCTGGCCATGCTCCCGCCGCTCTGGCTGCTGGCCCTGCTGGCGATCGCAGTCGCCCTCGTGGCCTGGCTCGCGCGCCGCCTCGCCTCGCGCTTCCTGCCGCTCGTCGGGGTGCTGCTCGTGCTGCTGCCGTGG
>DATLRO010000076.1:0-5305 GCA_035534615.1 Vicinamibacterales bacterium | reverse complement strand
CCACGAGCGAGGGCGCTTCGCGGGGTGCCGGGGCCCCGCGATCAAGAGGAGCCCCGCGACACGCGAGCGAGTGAAGTGAGCCGGCCAGCCTCCGCCAAGGCTCCGGCGGCCCGCCATAGCGCTTCCCGCGAAGGCGGGGGTCCGGGGCGGAGCCCCGGCAGAACGCCGCGCAACGCGCGGCCGCGAGGGAGCGGCGCGGGGCGACGGGGACCCCGCGAGCGACCGAGCCGGGGTCCGGGGCGGAGCCCCGGCGTGAGTAACGTCGAGGCGGACGTGTACGTCGACAAGGCGTATCCCGGCCTCGACGCGTTCATCCGCCGGCAGGTCGAGCAGGAGCTGCACGTCAGCGACGTCACCGTCAGGACCGGCAGCCTGCATGCCGGCATGCAGTGCTGCGCCGACACGCCGCCGCTGCACTATCAGGATCCCGACTATCCGTTCCATCAGGCGAAGCCGACGTTTGCCGAGGACATCACGATTCCGTGGGAGGGGACGCGGCTGCTGCAGGCCGTGCGGGAGGCGGCGGCGCGGATCACGCCGGGCGAGCCGGTGCGGCTCGACGCGCGCGTCAGCGAAGGGCCGGAGGAGCGGCAGAAGCTGCAGGCGCAGCTGGTGGACATCCTGACGAAGGCGGGGGCGGACCGGCAGCAGATCGTCATTCACGTGCTGTGCGCCTACAAGCAGGGCTACAGCTGGCTCATGGACGAGATCGCGCCGGAGCTGGCCGGCAAGGGGGTCACGCGCCTCCGGATCGAATTCGCGTTGAACCGCGATCCCGGGCAGATGAGCGCGATCAACTCGCGGATGCGCTGGGTGCAGGAGCTGTATCCGGTCGACGAGATGCTGGCGAAGAAGCTGGACATCCCGCTGAAGAACATCTCGATCACGGAGATGCCGGTGCCCTCGGGCGGATCGGCCGGGCCGACGTACCGCGTCGATGCCTACACGGCCGGCGGTCAGGACGTGCTGACGCGCGACTTCACCGAGACGACGGCCGAGGCGCCGTACAGCCATGCGTACCCGCGCTACGACTACGTGCAGGTGGAGACCGGCTGGGTGCGGCTGCAGGCCGGATCGCAGGTGGTGCTCAACCGCCGGATCGAGACCGATCCGGAAGTGTTCTGGACGCACTATCAGACCGAGACGCTGCCGCGCATCTTCAAGTACGTGATGGCGCAGGCGCACGGCAAGCCCGAGCAGGAGTACCAGCCGTTCTTCGACACGCTCCGCCTCGACATCCACATGAGCGAGCCCGACTACAATATCGGCCTCGACAAGGAACGGATCTCGATGCTGGAGGCGCTCCAGGAGGACACGTTCTACTCGACCGAGAACTTCTTCTACATGATCGGCGACCTCGAGATGGGCCAGCACTGGGATTATCCGGGCCGCATCATCCCGATCGTGCATCACTCCGAGGACGGCAAGGACGGTCACGTGCGGGTCGAGTTCTACGCCAAGCCGGCGGCCAATCCGCTCGTCCGGCTCCGCTGGACCGACGCGAAGGGGGTGCGGCACGAGCGCGAGCGCGACCTGCCGGCGCTGCGCGGCCAGCCGGATCCGCGCCTCATCGAGGCGCGCGTCGTGGCCGGCCGGCCCGGCGTCGAGTCGCTGACCTGGTCGCTGCCGGCCGATTTCGTGAAGGACGAGTACCGGCAGTGGCTGAAGACGGTGGCGAAGAACACCGTCGAGCACACGATCTTCCCGGTCGAGCAGGCCGAGGGGCAGATTCGCTGGCTCGCGCGGATGCACGCGGCCGGTCTCTACCGCGACTCGATTGCGTATCCCGACCTCGTCCGGCTCGGCATGGAGTTCGTGCTGCCGGCCGATCGGCATCAGCCGGTCGGCACGCCGCCCCGGCGCGTGGCGGCCGGCTGGGCGGTGCCGGCGCCGGCGCACCCGCGCCCGATGATCGCCGACTTCCTGGCGCCGCAGGCGCCGGGCCAGCCGATCGTCCAGTGGGACCATCCGATCAGTCCGGCCGGGAATGCGCGCATCCTCGCGCGGCTGGCGACCTACCCGGGCGTCAACGCCTACTGGATGGGCCGCAGCTATCTCGGCATCAACATCTGGGCGGCCGACATCATGCTGCCGTCGCCGTCGGTGCTCCGCTCGTGGGCCAAGGAGACGACGCTGAAGGCGGCGGTGATCTATTCCGGCCGGCAGCACGCCAACGAGGTGTCGAGCACCAGCCACATCGACAAGCTCGGCGAGGAGCTCGTCACCGATCCGGCCACCCGCGCGATGCTCCGGCAGGTGAACGTCGTCCTGCACCCGATCGACAATCCGGACGGCGCCCAGCTCTCGGTCGACCTCTACCACATCACGCCCGACAACCTGCTGCACCCCGGGTATCACGGGTCGCTGACCGCCGACGTGGAGAGCGGCAAGTGGGAGCACGACCCGATCTATCCCGAATCGCGCACGAGGCGGCAGCTCTGGGAAGCGTGGCTGCCGGACGCATTCCTCAACCCGCACGGCTATCCGTCGCACGAGTGGGTGCAGCCGTTCTCCGGCTATACCGGGTGGGTGATCAGCCGCATGGGGGCGCACGCCGGGCGCGAGTGGTGGCTGCCGCGCGGCTGGTTCACGAGCCTGTACTACCTGCGGGATCCGAACTATCCGTACAGCGAGGCCTTCACGTACGACCTCCGCAACCGGATCGTCGACGCCATCGGCAAGGTGCCGGGGCTGATGCCGCTCGAGAACCGGATGAACGCGCGGTACGAGCGCTGGGGGCAGCGCTGGGATCCGGACCACATGATGCAGCCGATCCTGGGCGGCGTCCGGCTCTACATGGCGCTCAAGGGGGTGACGCCGTCGCCGGCGTCGAGTGCGTTCATGACGCGCTTCCCGGAGGTCACTTACGACGACGGGTATACCGAGGCGCCGGACGAGACGGCGTACGGGCCGTACATGAAGCTGATGGCGTCGGCCGGCCTGGCCTACGATCGCGTGCACCTCAAGTACCTCGCCGAGGGCACGCTGAGGATTCACCGGATCGAAAAGGCGTTCGCGAACGGCGTGCAGTGGCTCGTGTCGCGCGAGCGCCCGATTCTTCCCTCGTCCGAGCCAGCGGTGAAGGTGCCATAGCGCCTGCGGCCATGCGAGCCCGAGGCCATGCACAGCCGAGGGTGAGCATCTGCGTCAGTGCGGCGTGGGGGTGGGGCCCCACGCCCATTGAAGAATTGACCGCCTCCGTGATCGTGGTTTGAGGCCCGAGCACCCGTCGGTTGTTCCCGGACAGGACCCGCGCCAATGACGCCGATATGGATTCCAACACTCTGACCAATACAGACTCTTCCGGCCTGTTCGGCTGGTGGCGGCAGGCGCCGGGCGAGGCGCGGCGGGCGCTCGTCGGCGCGTCGATGGGGTGGCTGCTCGACTCCTTCGACGTGATGCTGTACGCGCTCGTGCTGGCCGCGCTGATGGACGACCTCGGCATGACCAAGGCGACCGCCGGCCTGCTCGGGTCGCTCACGCTCGTCTCGTCCGCCGCCGGGGGGCTCGCCTTCGGCTTCATCGCCGACCGCTGGGGCCGCACGCGCGCCCTGATGGGCAGCATCCTCATCTACTCGATCTTCACCGGCGCATGCGGCCTGTCGCGGACCATCACCGAGCTGGCCGTGTTCCGCGTGCTGCTCGGCCTGGGCATGGGCGGAGAGTGGGCGAGCGGCGCCGCGCTCGTGTCGGAGACCTGGGCGGCCGAGCATCGGGGCAAGGCGCTCGGCGTGATGCAGAGCGCGTGGGCGATCGGCTACGCGGCGGCCGCCATCGTCACGGCCGTCGTGCTGCCGCGGTGGGGCTGGCGCGCCGTCTTCTTCGTCGGCGTGCTGCCGGCGCTGGCCACGCTGTGGGTGCAGCGCAAGGTGAAGGAGCCGAAGATCTGGCTCGAGTCGCGCGCCGCGACGGCCAGCCGCCCGGCCGGCGGGTTCGTCGAGATCTTCCAGGGCCGGCTGCTGCCGCTCACCGTCGCGATCACGCTGATGAACGCCTGCACGATGTTCGCGTGGTGGGGCTTCAACCTGTGGATTCCGGCGTACCTGTCGCTGCCGGTCGATCGCGGCGGGATCGGCCTCAGCGCCTACGCGATGTCCGGCCTGATTGTCGCCATGCAGGTCGGCATGTGGTTCGGCTACGTCACCTACGGGTTCATCAGCGACACGCTCGGCCGCAAGCTGAGCTACGTCATCTATCTGCTGGCTGCTGCCGTACTGATCGTCGCCTACGCCGCCGCGCGGAACCCGCTGGTGCTGCTGGTGCTCGGCCCGTTCGTGGCGTTCTTCGGCACCGGCTATTTCAGCGGATTCGGCGCCGTCACCGCCGAGATCTACCCGACGCACATCCGGGCCACGGCCCAGGGCTTCACCTACAACATCGGCCGCATCGCCAGCGCCGTCGCACCGTTCACCGTCGGCGCGCTGGCCGAGACGCGCGGCTTCGGCGTGGCGCTCTCGATCACCGCCGTCGCCTTCGTCCTGGCGGCCGTCATGTGGATCTGGATTCCGGAGACGAAGGGGCGGGCGCTGGCCTGACGCGGTCAGTGACGATCGTCCGGCCGCCGCATGCCCTCGCCGATCGTCTTGAGGCGCTCGACGAGATCCTCGTGCAGGACGCGCATATAACGGCGCGTCTCTTCCTTTGAGGCGCGGATCTCGCCGCGAAGCTCGTCGGCCGATGCCCTGATCTCGGCGCGGACGGCGGCGAACTCGTCACGCACCTCGACGCGAAATCCGGCGATCTGTTCTTCAACCGTCGTCATGCGCGCGTCCACACGGTCCAGTCTCGTTTCAAGCTCGCCCACCCGCCGGTGCAGCGTTCGTCCGGGCATCGCGCATTCCTCCACGCACCAGCCGCATCAGGCGGCAGGGTGCGTGGCCGGACGTGCGAAGCACGTGCCACGACGTGACGGCCGGAACATCTCTGCAGAAGTCCCGGCCAGACGACGGTAGCATCGTCCGGTGGACGAGGCAACGGGCGACTTCCGCGCAGTCGTTGCTATCGGTGAACCCTGCCGGCATTGCAGAATCGGCCTCCCCGGACAGGCGTTCAGGTTCCCGGTGGCGGCTGGCTGTTCTTCTGCGGATGGAACTTCGTCCAGTAGTGCATGTAGACCGCGTCGCTCGCGTTCGGCACGTGCGCGCGGGTCAGCTCGATTGACGCGGCGGCGAACGTCGCGAGCAGGATGAGCGCCGCGACGCCTGGCAGCACCGCGGCGTGGGTCCGCCCGCGCAGCAGCGCCCACAGCGTGGTGCCGGTCGCGAGGAGGAAGCCGAGCGGGACCAGCCCCTGTGTCGCCACGTAT
>DATLRO010000075.1:0-5399 GCA_035534615.1 Vicinamibacterales bacterium | reverse complement strand
CGGCTATCCCCCGGTCGTCGGGCCTGGCACCGGGCAGGTCGTCTTCCGCCGCGACTTCTTCATCTTCGAGCCGCAGGTCGATCTGTCGATGAAGCTGGCGCCGCGCCTCCACCTGAACTGGGGCGTCGGCTACCGGACCATCGCCGGGGCCGGCAGCTTCAACAGCCAGCTCCGCGGCGTGTCGGGCAGCGTCGGCCTCGAGTTCGGCTTCGGCGGGTCGTAGTCTGCGGCGGCGGTCGTCGCGACGCCGGTCCGGCGCCCACGCGCAATAATAGTGTGGCGTCGGCCGGCGTCGGCCGCCCTCACTGGACCCGACATCTTGAGAGCCCGTCTCGTCACCTTCGTCGTCATCATCCAGTCGATCCTGTTTCTCGCGCACGGGTTCGTCTACGAGACCTGGCGGTTCTTCTGGCACCTCCGGGATCCCGTCGCCCTGCCGGCGATGGTGGCGCTGCTGTCGGTCAGCTTCGTCTGTGCGTCGCTGCTCGCCTTCCGGTACGACAACGCGCCGGTGCACGTCTTCTACCGCGTCGCCGCCCTCTGGCTCGGGATGCTGAACTTCTTCGTCCTGGCGGCGTGCGCCTGCTGGATCGCCTGGCCGGTGCTCAGCCTCGCCGGGATTCCCGTGGGCCGGCCGGCCATCGCGAGCCTGTGCTTCGGGCTGGCCGCCCTGGCCGGTCTGTACGGCGTCGGCAACGCCGCCCGCGTCCGCGTGAACCGGATCACCGTCACGTTGCCCGGCCTGCCGGACTCGTGGCGGGGGCGCCAGGCCGTGCTCGTCTCCGACACGCATCTCGGCCCCGTGCGGGGGTACCGCTTCAGCGCGCAGGTGGCCGCCATGGTCCGCCAGCTCGGCCCGGACATCGTCTTCATCGCCGGCGATCTGTTCGACGGGACCAGCGCCGACTACGGGCGGCTCGCGCTGCCGTGGAAGGAGGTCTCACCCCCCTTCGGCACCTACTTCGTCACCGGCAACCACGAAGAGTTCTCCGACCCGTCGAAGTATCTGGACGCCGTCAGGCGCGCCGGAATCCGCGCCCTGCGCAACGAGAAGGTGATCGTGGACGGTCTCCAGATCGCCGGCGTGAACGACCGGGATTCAGGCAGGCCCGACCGCTTCGGTTCGGTCCTGGACGCCCTCGGGCTCGATCGGGCGCGGGCGAGTCTGCTGCTCGTCCACACGCCGCACAGCCTGGCGGTCGCGGAGAGCCGCGGCGTGACCCTGCAGCTGTCGGGCCACACGCACGGCGGCCAGATCTTCCCGTTCACCCGCCTCGTCTCACGCGCGTTCGGCCCGTACACGTACGGCCTGCGGCGCTTCGGCAGCCTGACCGTCTACACCTCGAGCGGCGCCGGGACGTGGGGTCCCCCGATGCGCGTCGGGACCCGGCCGGAGATTACGCTGATCCGGTTTGCCTGAGGACATTCGAGCGCGCCGCGGTCTTCCCTGAGCTGAGGAATTCGCATCCGGCGCCCCGCAAGGACGGGAGTCTCCTCTGAGACATCGGACAGGTTTCCCGTGCGCTACACTGCACTCGTACGCTGTCCGCGCTGTCGAGGTGGAGGCCTGCAGGTGGCCGACCGCGAACCCGGAAGACCGGGAGCGCGAAACGCTCGCGCGAGAGGGATCCCGTAAGAACGAAAGAGCATGCCCATGGCCACCCCGCCGTCCGCGGTAAGCGCTGCACCTGCCAAGCCGGCAACCGATGCCCATATCGATCCAGGGAACGGCCTGACGAGCGATGAGGCCCGGAGTCGGCTGGAGAAATTCGGCGCCAACACCGTGCCGGACACCAGCCTGCGTCCGCTCCGCATGGCGATCGAGAAATTCTGGGCGCCCGTGCCGTGGATGCTCGAGGCGGCGGTCGTGCTCGAGCTGGCGCTCGGCAAGCATGTCGAAGCCGCGATCATCGCCGCGCTCCTCGTGTTCAATGCCGCACTCGGGCTGCTCCAGGAGAGCCGCGCCCAGGCGACCCTCGCGGCGCTGAAGTCGCGGCTCGCGCTGAACGCCTCCGTCCGGCGCGACGGCGCCTGGAAGACCATCCCCGCGGTCGGACTCGTGCCGGGCGACGTGGTGAAGCTGTCGCTCGGCGCCGTGGTCGCCGCGGACGTGCGCCTCACCGGGGGAGAAGTCCTGCTCGACCAGTCCATGCTCACCGGCGAATCGGTGCCGATCGAAGCCGGCGCGGGTGTGCAGACCTACGCGGGGGCGCTGGTCCGGCGCGGTGAGGCGGTGGCGGAGGTCCTGGCGACCGGCACGCGTACCAAGTTCGGCCGCACCGCGGAGCTCGTCCTCACCGCCCATGTCGTCAGCTCCCAGCAGAAGGCGGTGCTGCGCGTCGTGCGCAACCTGGCCGCGTTCAACGGCGTCGTCATCGTGGGGCTGGTCGCGTATGCCTGGGTGCTCAGGATGCCGGTCGCGGCGATCATCCCGCTCGTCCTGACGGCGGTCCTGGCGTCGATTCCGGTGGCGCTGCCGGCCACCTTCACCCTGGCGTCGGCGCTCGGCGCGCGCGCCCTGGCCAGGGTCGGTGTCCTTCCGACCCGCCTCTCCGCGGTGGATGAAGCGGCGACGATGAACGTCCTGTGCGCGGACAAGACCGGCACGCTCACGCAGAACGCGCTGACGGTCACGATCGTCCATCCCATGCCCGGTTTCGACGAAGCGCACGTGCTGGCCCTGGCCGCGCTGGCCAGCTCGGATGGCGGACAGGATCCGGTCGACGGCGCCATTCGGTCCGCCGCCCTGGCCAAGGCGGTCTCCGACGCGCCGAAGATGGTGAAGTTCGTTCCGTTCGATCCGGCGACGAAGATGTCCGAAGCGACGGTCCAGGCTCCCGGCGGCGGAATGCAACGCGTCGTGAAAGGCGCCTTCGCCGCCGTCGTCGCCCTCGCGCAGGCCTCGCCGGCTGCGACAGCCACGTCAACCGAGCTCGAGGGGAAAGGGTTCAGGGTGCTGGCGGTCGCGGCCGGACCGCCGACGGCGATGAAGCTGGCGGGGCTGATTGCGCTCAGCGACCCGCCGCGCGGTGACTCGGCGGCGCTCATCACCGAATTGCGCGGACTGGGCGTCCGCACCGTCATGGTCACGGGCGACGCGCCGGCGACGGCCGCCATCGTCGCTCAGGCGGTGGGGCTCGGCGGTGCCGTGTGTCCGCCCGGGCCGATCCCCGACAGCGTCCGCCCCGAGCAGTTCGCCGTCTTCGCCGGTGTCCTGCCCGAGGACAAATTCAAGCTCGTCAAGGCATTCCAGAAGGGCGGCCATACGATCGGCATGTGCGGCGATGGGGCCAACGATGCGCCCGCGCTGCGCCAGGCGCAGATCGGCATCGCGGTTTCGACGGCCACCGACGTCGCGAAATCTGCCGCCGGCATGGTGCTGACCGAGTCCGGCCTCGCGGGAATCGTGGCGGCGGTCAAGGAAGGTCGCGTGACGTTCCAGCGCATCCTGACCTACACGCTGAACTCCATCATCAAGAAGATCGTGACGGTGCTCTTCCTCATCGTCGGCCTGCTGATGACGGGGCATGCGATTCTGACCCCACTGCTGATGGTCATTGTCCTGATCACCGGCGATTTTCTCGCCATGTCCCTGACCACGGACAATGTGCGGCCATCCCCGGTGCCGAACGCCTGGCGCATCGGCCGCTTGACGATGGCGGGTGTCGTCATGGGCACGAGCCTGCTGGCCTTCTGCTCCGGCATCCTGGCTGTCGGCAAATTCGGAATGAATCTGGACACCGGGGCGCTGAGGACGCTTGCGTTTGCCGCGCTGGTGTTCGGGAGTCAGGCGACGCTCTATGCGATTCGCGAACGCCGGCATTTCTGGCGTTCCCGCCCGAGCCTCTGGGTGGCCGTGTCGTCCGTCGCCGATATCGCCATTGCTTCGACGTTGGCCATCGGCGGCATTGCCATGACGGCGGTGCCGGCCCTGTTCGTGGCCGGCACGCTCGGCGCCGCGGCCGCCTTCACTCTGGTGCTGGACGCCGTGAAGGTTCCGGTGTTCGCTCGTCTCGGGATTACCTAGGCCGGACCATTCACGAAGCGACGTTTCACACCTGCCACCGCCAGCATAAGCCCGCTCTGCCTGTCTCGGTCTCTTGCCGTCCGTTGTCGTTCGCGTGCCCGACTTCGTTCACGCTTCGATAACGTGACGCGGCGGCCATTTCCCGTGCGTGTGAGTCAGGGACTGGACTCGGTCCGCGCGAGACGCCTCGATGCCGTCATGGATGCCGCGAAGGAGGGAGCAATTGACGCGGAGGATGCCGCCGTCCTCTTCGAGGGAGCCAAGTCTCTTGAACTTGCCCATGAGCGCGTTCACGCGCGAGCGTGTCGTCCCGACCATCTCTGCGATGATCTCTTGAGAGACCTCGGGCAGCACGGGCCTGGACGGGTGGCTCGCATCGCAGTCGGCGAGCACGAGCAGCGTTCGCGCCAGGCGCTGCTCGGCGGAATTCAGGATCTGGTCCGTCAGATCGGCTTCGAGACGGGTGTTACGCGCGATGATGTGCGCGATGAATCGATCCGCGATCGCGCGCTCCGCGCGGAGCAGCCGATTCATCTGCGCCCCAGCGACGACGAGCACCTCCGTCGGGGTCATCGCGGTCGCGGTGTGTGGCCGGACCCTGACGCCGTTGAGCGCCTCCTCGCCCAGGAACCCGCCCGTGTCCAGGAGACCGCAGATCGCTTCCTTGCCGCCGGGCGTCGTCACGGCGAGCCGGACACGGCCGCGCTCGATATGCATCACGCCATCGGATGCGTCGCCCTGGAAGAAGATCACCGCGCGTGGTTCGTACGCGGCGACGGCGAAGGGGGTGCCGGTCGATTCGAGCAGCGCGCGCATATTCCACGGGCGGTCGTCGTTCTGGAGCCGCATGGGCGGAGCCCTCCGGCAGTGAAGCAATGTGCTCTCGCTGACCCAGTGCAGGTTACGTGCCAGCTCGACCATACGGCCAAGGACGTCGAAATCGCGCCTGGTGGCGCGGAAGATTCTTCAGGGAGCGCGAACTAATTACCCGTGCATTGCACCCGGTTTCCTGGACAGGACTGCTGCCTAAACCAGGCCGCCGCGAGCAGCTTCGCAGGTATTTGGGCGACCGACCTTCACCGAGCATCGCGGCCCAGTCACGCTTCCGCGCGACCGCCCAGCCTCAGCGATTCAGCTCACGGCGGCTGGCCGCGTGCGCGAAGACACCATTGTGGTATACTTTCTATACTCAATGGAATTCGAGTTCGACCAGGTGAAGTCAGCGGCCAACCTCGAGAAACACGGCATCGACTTCATCCGGGCGCAGGCGTTATGGATCGATCCCGATCGGCTCGAGGTCCCGGCCCGTTCGCTCGATGAGCCTCGGACGCAGGTCATTGGGCGAATCGGCGACCGGGTCTGGTCGGCGTTC
>DATLRO010000074.1:0-6378 GCA_035534615.1 Vicinamibacterales bacterium | reverse complement strand
TTTTTCGATGATTCATCTCGGGCCGGGCCTCCACAGTGGACGATGAACCTGCTCCCGGCCTGTACGAGCAACTTCTCACCGAAGAGCTCGCGCGGCTCCTCGCCGCCCTGGAGCCGGAGCGGGTCGCCGTCGGACGCCCGGATGCCGCAGATGCGCATGTCGCCGTTGCGGAACACCTGCGGCGGATCCTCGAGCGTGCCCTCCACGCGATTCCCGACGAAGAGCGTCCGAGGCGTCAGGCCGAACTCTGCAATGCCCTTATCGCGTGGCTGCGCGATGAACACGCGTGCGGGTCGGCTGCCGCCGGCGAGGCGCTGGTCGTTCCTCTCGAAGTCCTGCGCGAGATCGGCGCTCCGGGTCGCGGCGCCGTGTTGGCGTCTTCAACGCCGCAGCCTCTCGTTCCGTTGTCGGCCGCGGATCTGCTGGTGAACGCCCGCGGCGAGCCGTCGGTCGGGGCCGCTATTGAGCGGGAAATCTACTCGGCTGATCGAATCGATCTGCTCTGCGCGTTCGTCCGGTGGAACGGCCTGCGCGTGGTACGGCCCGCGCTGGAGGCGCACCGGCGCCTCGGGCGGTCGCTGCGCGTGATCACCACCGTGTACACGGGCTCGACCGAGCGCCGGGCGCTCGACTGGCTGGCGTCAATCGGCGCTGAGGTCAAGGTGTCGTACGACACGAACACCACGCGCCTTCACGCGAAGGCCTGGCTGTTCGAGCGGTTGTCCGGCTTCTCCACCGCATTCATCGGCTCGTCGAACCTGACCCACAGCGCCATGCTGGACGGTGTGGAGTGGAACGTCCGGCTCGCGCAGGCGTCGACGCCGGGCCTGCTCGACAAGTTCAGGGCGGCGTTCGAGAGCTACTGGGCCGGCGCGGATTACGAATCGTACGATCCGGCGAGGGATGCCCGGCGCTTCGACCGCGCCGTCGGAGGAGCGGCGGCCGCCGAATCGTCCGCGATTCTCCACTTCGACCTGCAGCCGTGGCCGTTCCAGCGCGAAATGCTCCAACGCCTCGAGGCCGAGCGGGAGCGGCACCATCGACACCGGAATCTGGTCGTCGCCGCGACCGGCACGGGCAAGACGCTGGTGGCGGCGTTCGATTATCGGCGCCTCAAGGGGCCGCACGGCCGTCCCTCGCTGCTCTTCGTCGCGCACCGCAGGGAGATTCTGTCGCAGAGCCTTGGCGTGTATCGGGCGGTCCTCCGCGACGGCTCGTTCGGCGAGCTGTTCGTCGACGGTCACCGTCCTGACGAAGGCCGGCATGTGTTCGCATCGATTCAGTCGCTGGCCAGGGTCGATCTCGACGGGATCCGGCCCGACGCGTTCGACGTCGTCGTGGTCGACGAATTCCACCACGCCGCCGCACCGACGTACGAGCGGCTGCTGGGCCACCTGCGTCCGCACATCCTCCTGGGCCTCACCGCGACCCCCGAACGGACGGACGGGCAGAGCGTGCTCAAGTGGTTCGACGGCCGCATCGCCGTCGAGCTCAGACTGTGGGATGCGCTCGAGCGGGGATTGCTGTGCCCGTTCCAGTACTTCGGCCTTCACGACAATACCGATCTCTCCCGTGTGCAGTGGTCCAGGCGCGGCTACGACACGGCCACGCTCGAGAACCTCTACACCGGTGACCAGGCCCGCGTCTCGCTGATCATCCAGGCGATCCAGGACAAGATCGCCAGTCCGTCGGCGATGCGCGCGCTGGGCTTCTGCGTCAGCGTGGCCCACGCGGAGTTCATGGCGCGCGAGTTCGGTCGTCGCGGACTGGCGGCCGTCGCCGTGTCCGCCGACACGCGTGCCGAGGAGCGCGAGCAGGCCCTGCGCGACCTGCGGGACGGCACGGTGAACGTGATCTTCTGCGTCGATCTCTTCAACGAAGGTGTAGACGTCCCCGAGATCGACACGGTGCTCTTCCTGCGTCCCACCGAGAGCGCCCTTGTCTTTCTGCAGCAGCTCGGCCGCGGCCTGCGCCGCACTGAGAACAAGTCCTGCCTCACCGTGCTGGACTTCATCGGCGGGCCCAGCCGGCGCTTCCGGTTCGACCTGCGCTTCCGGGCGTTGCTCGGCGGCCATCGATCGGAGCTGATTCGCCAGGTCGAAGAGGGATTTCCCCTTCTCCCATCCGGTTGCGTCATCCAGCTCGACCGGGTTGCGTCCAGGATCGTCCTCGAGAACGTCAGAGGCAGTCTTGGCTCGGACTTCGCGGGGTTGGTCGCGGAGCTCCGATCGATGGCGGAGTCGCGGCGTCTGGCCGGCGGAGATCCGGCCGGCATCAGGCTCGCCGATTTCCTGCGCGACGCCGCCCTCGAGCCGGACGATCTGTACAAGTCGGCCGGCTGGACCTGGTCGCGGCTGCGGCGCGAGGCCGGGTTGCCGACGCCGCCGGAAGGACCGGACGACCTTCGGCTCTCGCGCGCGATCCCGCGGTTGCTTCATCTCGACGATCCGGACCGCCTCGCGCTGTACAGCCGCGCTGCGCTGGGCCGGTTGTCGAACGCCGAGCTCGAGGTGAACACGCCTGCGGCCCGCGCGCTGATGGGCCTGCACTTTTCCCTCTGGGGAAGCGACCGCCGTGCCAGGTCCCTGCAAGAATCGCTGAATGCGCTGCGCCAGCACCCGGCGCTCGCGGCCGAACTGGTGGAGCTGTTTGCCCTGCTGGATGATCGGGCGGAGCACGTCCCGGAGCGGCTGGACGATCACATGGGGTGGAGGCATCGGATTCCGCTGGCGGTGCACGCGAGAGCCTCGCTCGATGAGATTCTCTCGGCGTTCGGCCGGATGACCTTCGACAGGCCGAACAGGCTGCGGCAGGGCGTCGACTTCGATCAGGCGACCGACTCCGATCTGTTCTTTGTCACGCTCGAAAAGGCCGAAGACCACTACTCCCCGACGACGATGTACCGCGACTATGCGATCTCGACGGAATTGTTTCACTGGGAATCCCAGTCGACGACATCCGTACAGTCACCCACCGGCCAGCGATATCTGCACCACCGCGCTCGCGGGAGCCACGTCCTGTTGTTCGCCCGTCACCGGAAGTACGAGGCAGGGCGGACGGCCGCCTACACGTGTCTCGGCGCGGCCGACTACGTGTCGCACCAGGGAAGTCGCCCGATTGCGATCACGTGGCGGCTGCGGAAGGCGATGCCAGACGACTTCTTCCGGGAAGCCAGGGTTGCGGTCGGCTGAAGGCGCCGGGGCTGCGCGGCGACCCTCGAAACACCTTCTCGTTCTGCCAGCGCAGGAGATTCGGATCCGGCTGAAGGACCGACCGCGCCGGCGCCTCTCGTCGCGCCGCGGCTGCCGCGCGAGGAAGTCGAACCAGCCGCCGAGCGTGACCGCGACCCAGCCTTTCAGGCCGTCACCCTGAAACCAGCCGCGACAAGCAGAAGCCAGCCGCGTCGGCGCGGCCGGAAATCGAGACGGCGCCGGGAGAAGCCTCCGTATCTGCCCCGCAGCGGGCCATGAGACGCGGTATACTCGATCCGGTTCGCTTTCCTGAGCCCTGCGGCCGTGCCGGCCGCCAGCCCTCACCAAAGCACGTGCACCGATCGCTCGTGCGCCATTCTGCCGATATCGCGGAGTTCGAGCAGGCGCCGGTCGCATCGGCTCCGCCGGCGCAGTCGTCGCCCTGAATCATCACGCTTTCCTGAGCCCTGCGGCCGCCCCGGCCTTCAGCCCTCACCAAGGCGCACTGGAGGGACGGAATGTCGACCCTCGATCCATCGTCCGACGCTGGACGAGGGCATCGTCGACCCGCCGGCAGTCCAGCAGGCCGATGGCGGTCTGACGCACCACGTGCGCGTGGCGCCCGGCAGGGATGAAGGGACGGCCGTCGCGGCCGGTGTTCACAATGGCGCAGTCGCTCGCCGGCGGTTGCGGCATGCTGGATGACGCAGAACGATTACGGAAAGGGCTCTATGCTGGAATGGTTGAAGAAACGACGAACGACGGTGGACAGCCCCGTTGAGCCGGACGCGAAGTCCGTCCTGCTCAAGTACCTCGCAGGCCGATACGCCAACGCCGTCGTCCTGACCTTCGCGGAGATCGAAGACCTGCTGGGCCGCTCACTGCCGGAACGGGCTCGCTCGAGCGAAGACTGGTGGACCAGTCCGGATCCTGATGCCGCCGCCCCGCGGATTGCCGATTCCTGGATCCTGGCCAACAGGACGGCTCGCCCGAATCTGCGGGCCCTGACTGTCGCGTTCGACCGCGTGTCCTGACCGGGGTCACGCTCAGCGTGCGCACGTCCGGGGATCGGGGAACACGACGCCCACGGTGTTGCCGGTGCAACCGGCAGGCGGATCCGCGTCTCGCAGTTCAGCCGCAATCATGGCCGCGGCGCCGGTGCCCGCGGCCTCCTGCCAGGCGGTCGGGCCCGCTCTGCGGCTCGCGTGACTATTCGTCCCGTTTCCTCCGTTTGCGACCATCTGCGGGTCCTGCCGGCGCGATGTCACTCGCAATGGCACCGGGCGCGGAGGAGTTCAGGGTTCTTCTGCACACGAGACCGCCTCGGTGGTACTTGCACTCGCACATCGAGTGATTCAGACTCGCCAACGTGTCCTTGAGAGGAGGCGCGATGGACGAGCAACTTTCACGCCGCGAGCTGCTGAAGAGCGCTGCGACGACCTTCTCGTACCTGGCCGTGGACGGACGTTCGCCCGTACAGGCTCAGACGCCGCCTCGGACCGGTGTCAGTCGTCCGGCGAACGGCACAATCCTGCCGCTCGACTCGACCAGCGGCGTCTTCATCCCTCCGCGCGGAGAAGCCTTCCAGAAGTTCAGCTTCGGCTTTCCCGAGCCCTCGGTCGCGTTCAACGGCCTGTGGCTCTCGTTCCGGATCCACACCTTCGAGAACACGTATGGACTGGACCGGGAGCGTATGAGAGTCACGCGGAACGGCGACGGCCTCCTGCTCGAGTGCTCAGGATTCGTGTGGGCGGGCGGCCAGCAGAAGATGGATGGGATGCTGCGCTCCCGCATCCGGCCCAACGGCGGGTTCACCGAGTGGGACGTACGGGTCGAGATGGACCAGCCGATCAAATCGGTCGCCTCGATCGTGCGCGGCGTGCCGCGTGGCCGGATCGCGGCCGGGACGGAGAACTTCTTCAATCCTGAAGACGAGGAGATCCTGCTCGGGTACCCGTGGGGCGCCGCGCGGCAGCCGCAGGCTCGCGGGGTCAACACGCCGCTGGCGGTGATCGAAGCCGGGGAGGGGGACTACTTCTTCCTCTCTTGTCTCATGGACCAGGTGCGGGCGGCGCGGCTCTACTTCCAGCCGGGAGCGGAGGGCTATCGCGTCGAGCTCGTCTATGAGCAGGCCGGCTGGAACCGAAGCAGCCGGCTGGAAGGGGCGACGTGGCGCGCGGGACACACCGCCACGGCTGACGCCGCCTTCCGGCAGCACTTCGAGCACGTCGAGCGCGCATACCGGCTGCCGGCCTGGGAGCACCGCACCGACGTGCCGGCCTGGTTCCGCGACGTCGAGCTGGTGCTGTCGATCCACGGGATGCACTGGACCGGCTACATCTTCAACGACTTCGCAAAGGCGCTCCGGACGCTGGAGTGGACGTCGACGCAGATCGCCCCCGAGAAGGTGATGGTCTTCCTGCCGGCCTGGGACGGGCGCTACTACTGGGACTACCCGGTCTACAAGGTCGACGACCGCCTGGGCGGCGAGGAAGGCTTTCGCAGGCTGCTCGGGGAAGGCCACAGGATGGGCTTCCACTTCGTCCCGATGTTCGGGCTGAACGCGGCCAACACCAGGTTGTCCGACTACGCGCAGGTGGCCGGCGCGAGCACCCACGAGGTCGACGGCAATACCTTCATGCTGGGCTGGGTGGACTGGGACAACGACCGGCATGACGAAGGCTGGGGCCGGTACATGAACGTGGGTGTGGATTCGTGGCGGCGATGGATACGGGACAGTGTCGCCCGCATCATCGAGCGCTATGGCGTCGATGGCTATTTCCTGGATATCGCGGCCGGCTGGGTCAACAACCGCGAAGCCGACATGCACGAGGGGATCCGCCAGCTCGTGCAGGAACTGCGCGCGCAGTACCCGGACGTGCTGCCGGTCGGCGAGTTCTCCTACGACGCGCTCCAGGGGATTCTGCCTGTCTACCAGATCTTCCCGGCGAGCGGCTATCCACCGGCATTCGAGAAGCACTGCCGGACGTTCAGCCATCTGAGCCATCCGGCTCCGGGGCGCGGGAGCAGCGGCGTCCACGAATCCGGCTTCGACCGGTTCAATCCGCAGACGCTCTCGCTCACTCCGCACGAGATCCCCACGATCACCGTGGTCGACGACACGTTCGACGCGCATCGCGACGTGATGGCCGAGATCATCGCGAAAGCGAAGCAGCGGGGAAGAGGC
>DATLRO010000073.1:0-88528 GCA_035534615.1 Vicinamibacterales bacterium | reverse complement strand
CGTGGCCCGACGGCTGCAGGCCGGCACGGTCTGGATCAACACGTACAACATCTACGACACGGCCGCCCCGTTCGGCGGCTACAAGCAGAGCGGCTTCGGCCGCGAGATGAGCATGCACGCGCTCCAGCACTATACGCAGGTCAAGAGCGTGTGGGTGGATCTGAATATGTAGGGCGCTCGGGGCTTCTGTGACTCAATCGACCATCATGACTCAACACGTTTCCGTCATCGGCGCCGGCATCATGGGCCACGGGATCGCGCATGCGGCGATCATGGCCGGGTACGACACGCACCTGTACGACGTCTCCACGGCGGCCGTCGAGAAGGGAGGCGCGCACGTCGAGGGGATCGTCAGGAAGGGCATCGAACTGGGGAAGGTGAAGGAGGCCGACGGCGCCGCGGCGCTGGCGCGGCTGGAGACCGGCACGGACCTGGGCGCGGCGGTGCGACGCGCCGACTTCATCATCGAGGCGGCGCCGGAGAAGATCGACCTGAAGCTCCGGCTGCTGGCCGACATCGAGCAGCTCGCGCCGGCGCACGCCGTCATCGCGTCGAATACCTCGTCGCTCAGCCTGACCGAGATGGCCGCCGCCCTGTCGACGCCCGGACGGCTGGCGGGGATGCACTTCTTCAATCCCGTCCACAAGATGAAGCTGGTCGAAATCGTCCGCGCCCTGGAGAGCGCGCCGGAGACGCTCCAGGCCATCGAGGTCGTCGCGCAGCGGATGGGCAAGGAGACGGTGCTGGTGCGTGACTCGGCCGGGTTCGTGACCAGCCGCGTCAATGCGATGATCGGCAACGAGGCGTTCTTCATGCTGCAGGAAGGGGTCGCCTCGGCCCGCGACATCGACAAGGCGCTGAAGCTCGGGTTGAACCATCCGATGGGCCCGTTCGAGCTGGTCGACCTGGTCGGACTGGACACCCGGCTCAGCGTGCTGGAGTTCCTGCACAAGAGCCTCGGCGAGAAGTACCGTCCGTGCCCGCTGCTGGTGCAGCACGTCAAGGCGGGGCGGCTCGGCCGCAAGGTGGGCAAGGGGGTCTACGAGTACTGACGCGGGGCTCGGAGCTCAGGGCTCGGGCAGTCGAGTGCCAGCTCTTCCGTCCGCGGGGCGCGGAGCGGCCGGGGTGCCGCGGCGGAAAAATCTCCCACGCGCGATGCGCCAGGTTTTGGCTACAATAGGCATCGCGGGGCTTCCCGACGGGCTTCGATCGGAGGCTTGGACCGGGGAGCATCATGATTCAGGAGGACGGGATGCGCAGGACCTTGCTCGCGGTGGGGATGTGTCTGGTGTTCGGGTTCACGTTCGGCGTGGCGGCCCAGCAGAAGGCGCCGGAGTCGTACGAAAAGCTGATGAAGGAAATGCAGCAGAACGTCGGCAAGGCGTCGATGGCGATGAGAAGCAAGAACGACGCGGAAGTGGCCACCAGCGCTGCGGCGCTGAAGGGCCTGTTCGCGGAGGTGGGCAAGTTCTGGGCCGGGCGGAAAGCCGAGGACGCGGTCGAGGCCTCGAACGCCGGCGAGAAGGCGGCGGGCGAACTGGAGACTGCGGCGAAGGCCAACAACGCGGCCGGCATGATGGCGGCGCGCCGCTCGATGATCATCGACAGCTGCCAGACCTGCCACAAGGCTCATCGCGAGAAGATGGCGGACGGTCACTGGGGCATCAAGTAGCCGCGACCCGTTCTGCGGACTTGTCGAACGGCGGAGCCCGATCGGGCTCCGCCGTTTTTTTTGTCCCCGCCACCCGCGGCCCCGCCCGCGCATTCTCCGTGCAAAGCGGTCGCTTATAATACCGCCGTGACCGACGCCATGCCCGAACGCCGCATCTTCACCCTCACGGAAGCGCGCGAGCTGCTCCCGACCGTGCGCCGTCTGACGGCCGACGCCGTCCAGGAGGCCGACGCGCTCGCGCTTCGGCTGGAGCAGATCGAGGAGAACGACCCGCGGCGCGACCGGCTCGGCGCCAGCCTCAATGACGTCGTGGCCGGCTGGGCCAGGCGTCTGCAGGACCTCGGCGTCGAGGTGAAGGGGCTCTGGCTCGTCGATTTCGACAACGGCGAGGGGTACTACTGCTGGGCGTACCCCGAAGACTCCCTCTCCCACTACCATGGCTACGAGGACGGCTTCGCCGGCCGGATGACCATCCAATAACGGTCGGCGCCCCGGCCGGCCACGCGCCTCCCGTCATTGACAGGACGCGGCCTGACGGGCGAAAATCTAAAAGTGAAACGTCGTTCCGCATAGTGGAATGAATGGCCGGACCGCGCCGCCGCCCCGTCGTCCGCAGCGCCTCGACCACGTCGGTCGACAAGGCGCTCGAGCTGTGCGAACTGCTGAGCGCCTCCGAGGGGGGCGCCAGCCTGCGGGAGCTCGCGAAGGGGGCGCAGCAGCCGGCCCCGACGGTGCACCGGCTGCTGGCGGTGCTGAAGCGTCGCGGATACGTCCGTCAGGACGAGGAGACGCAGCGGTACAGCCTGACGCTCAAGATGCTCGACCTGAGCTTCCGGCTCCTCGGGCGCTCGGAGCTGCGGCTGCATGCGTACCCGGTGCTGCGCGAATACGTTCTGCGGACCGGCGAGCGCAGCTTCATCGCGTTTCCGGCGACCGGCGAGGTGACGTACATCTGGAGCGCCGGGCCTGATGAGGTGGCGATGCGGACGGTGTACGGGCGCCCGATGCCGGGGCACTGTTCGATCTACTTTGCGGCGCCACAGGCGACACGGCGGCTGAGCTGCCTGAAGCTGGTCGAGCCGCGTGACGTCGGCCGGAGCGAGGCGATGGTCCTGCGGCTGGGGCCGCCGGCCGCGACGGCGGAGACGCAGCGGCTGTGCTGCACGTGCGCGCCGGTCCACGACTACACCGGACGCGAAGTCGCGCGGGTCGGCCTGTTCCGCCACGATGCAGACGAGGCGCCGACCCTGACCGTTCACAACCGGGGTGCCTGGGAGCTGGCCCGCCAGATCTCCCTGCGCCTGGGACATCTGTCGGCCGGGACCATGGAGGTGTCGGCCTGATTCGCTGGAGGAGTGCTGGAGAAGAGCAATGGCCTACATCATCTGTGAACCCTGTATCGGCGTGAAGGACACGGCATGCGTCGATGTGTGCCCGGTCGACTGCATCCACCCGCGAAAGGACGAAGGCGATTTCGCGCCGGCGGAGATGCTCTATATCCACCCGGATGAGTGCATCGACTGCGGCGCCTGCGTGCCGGCCTGCCCGGTCGAAGCGATCTTCGCGCTCGATGAAGTCCCCGACAAGTGGAAGAACTTCATCGACATCAACGCCCAGCACTATCAGAAATAGCCGGCCCGTCCGTCCCGCGCCCCCTCCGGCCGGCCCGTCCTGCCGAGGGCGCGGGGGCGGCGCGGCTTCGCTTCTCTCATCCTCTGCTCCGCGGACTCCGGCCGGGCCCGGCGGCCGCCGGCCGGCCGCCGATTCTTCGGGGATCCACGGGCGCCTGAACTCCGCTAATATCTCTTCTTCAAGGCTGGTCCGTCTCGGAAACGGGGAAAGGGAGGCACGGCCATGCGTGGCACTGTTCGAGGCCTCACGGCGGCGGCGATGGCGGCGGCGCTGGTCGCCGGACTGACGTTGGTGGGGCAGGCGCGCGGGCTCGTGCCCTCGCAGGCGGCCGACGTCGAGATACAGATTGCGCGGAAGCTGTTCGCGCAGGGGGACTTTCCGGCCGCGCTCGTGCTCTTCCGCGAGGCGGAGAAGTACGCCCCGGAGCTGGATCAGCGGCGACGCGCGCTGACGGGCATCGTGCGATCGGCGCTGCGGGTGGCCCGGTTCGGTCTCGCGATGCGGACCGGCGCCGAACTGGCGTCGCTGCAGCCGCAGGACGGGGACGCGGTGGCGCTCTACGGCGACGCGCTCTGGGCCTCGGGGCTGTTCCCCGAAGCGGAACAGCAGTACCGGCACGCGATGGAGCTGAATCCGAAGACGGCGCGTGCGCTGAACGGCCTGGCGCTGCTCGCGGCGGCCCGCAGTCAACTCGACCGGGCGATGACGGACGCGCAGGCGGCGCGCGCGCTCGACCCCGACGGGCAGCAGATTCAGCACACGGTCGGGATGATCTACGAGCGCATGCACCGCTACGCCGATGCGGCCGACGCCTACGAGCAGTACGTCGACCTGCTGCCGAACAAGGATCGCAGCCTGAAGGCGGTCTGGGCGCGGGCGGAGATCAAGTTCCTCCGGTCGTTCAAGGATCGCCAGCCGTTCGCGACCGACGCGGCCGACCAGGACGCGTTGCACACGGTCGGGTTCCGGCTCGTCAACCACAAGGTGATCATCCGGGCCAGCCTGAACGGGAAGCCCGACCAGGACCTCGTGCTCGACACGGGCGCCGAGCAGACGGTGATCTCCGAGGCGACGGCGCGGGACCTCGGGCTGAAGCCGGTCACCTTCACGCTCAGCGCGGGCGTGGGCGACATCGGCCTCCGCGGGCTGCAGCTGGCGCGCCTCGACTCGCTCCGGATCGGCCCGTTCACCGTCCACAACGTTCCCTGCGTCATCAAGAACCCGGCCCTCAAGGACGTGCCGACGAAGGCGGCCGACAGCTTCTCCCCGCTGGCGCTCGGCCTGTCGATGCGGATCGACTACGCCCGTCACGAGCTGATCTTCGGCCGCCATCTGCCCCACGAGTCGGACGCCGTGCAGCTGCCGCTCTACCTGAACCGGCTGGCGACGGTGCGCGGGACGATCAACGGCGGGCATCCGGCGAGCTTCGTCGTCGACACGGGCGGCGAGGTGATTTCGATCAGCGAGGCGATGGCGGGCACGCTCGGCTATCCGGCGGACGCGCCGCGGATTCCGCTGAAGGTGTACGGGACGTCGGGCTGGGACCGTGACGCGTTCCTCATGCCGGGCGTCGATCTGCGGTTTGCCGGGATCCGGTACCGGAACTTCCCGGTGGTCGTGCTGAACCTCCGGGCGCCCAGCGTGCTGCTCGGGTACCAGCTGGGCGGGATCGTCGGGCAGCAGTTCCTGAGCAAGTACCGGGTGACGATCGATCTCGAGCGCAGCGTGCTGGCGCTGACGAAGCTGTAGCCGGCCGGTGGCCCCTCCGTCCGACGCCGGATGACCGGGCCTGGCGAGGGCCGGCGGGCGCGCCGGACTAGTCGGCCGTCCGCTTGCGCAGCCGCTCGGCGCGCCGGGCGCGCGCCTCCTCGCAGATCCGCTGCTCCGCCTCGGTCTCGATGAGGAGTGGCGGGACCGGCACCGGGCCGCCGTATGAGGAGATGGCCACGAAGGTCAGGTAGGCGTGGCTCGTCTTGCGTCGCCGGCCCGTGAGCGTTTCCTCCGAGTAGACCTCGACTTCCACTTCCAGCGACGTCCGGAACGTGCAGGTGACGCGCGATTTCAGGATGATGAGATCGCCCACCTTGATCGGATGGAGGAACTGCAGGCCGTCGACGGCGGCCGTGACGAGCAGGCTCCGCGTGTGCCGGTGGCAGGCGATGGCGCCGGCGATGTCGATGAGGTGCATCACCGTGCCGCCCAGGATGAAGCCGAGCGGGTTGGCGTCGTTCGGCAGCACGACCTGCACCATCTCGGTCGCCGACTCCGAGGCGCGCTTCGGGGCGAGGGCGGTATCGGTCTCCATCATCAGCAGGGCACCCGATCAGAAGTCATACCCGATCCAGACGGTGAACCGGGGCTTGCGGAACGCCGCGCTGCCGCCGCTCGACGCGAAGACGACGTTCTCCCAGCTCGAGTTGAACAGCGTGCGCCAGGACCAGTCGAAGTGGATCGGGAAGCCGAGCGCGAAGGTCTCCAGGCCGATGCCGTACGACGCGCGCCCGTCCTCCAGGCGGAAGCCGGAGACGGTCGTTGGCGTGCCGGGGATGGCGACCGGGTTGCCGTTCTGATCGTACCCGTAGCTGGTGATCGGCGTCACGGTTTCGGGGCTGCTGCTGAAGAACTTGAAGCCGGTGTTGCTCCACCAGGCGCCGCCGACGTTGAAGAAGAAGACGCCGCGGACGCCGCCGAGCACGCCGACCGGCGTCAGGGCCGCCTCGATGATCGGGAAGCGGAGCTCGGCGTCGCCGAACACGGCGTTCTGCCCGATGAACTGCAGGTAGTCGTAGCCGTGCATCTCCGAGTTGCCGCCGAAGTACAGGAAGTCGGGATCGTTGCCGAAGCTCTTGAACACGCGGCCGCGCAGGGCGAGCAGCCCCGAGGCGCCGATCCGCATGTAGTAGCGGGCGTCGATGTCGAACGTCTGCCGCGACAGCAGCCCGCCGAGTCCCGGCGCCACTTCGTAGCGCAGCTGCATCGTGTTGCCCGACAGCGGGCCGAAGCTGCGGAAGACGGTCGTCTCCTGGATGTAGGAGACGTCGAACGGCATGAGCGTGCCGGTGTTGAACAGCGTCCGTCCATAGGCCTGGATCTGGTACTGGTTGGCCTGCGCCTGCAGCGTCGGGTCGTTGTACTGCTGGCTGAGGTGCTCCACGCCGGCCGACACCTGGATCCGCCGATCGGGGTCGAACGGGTAGATGCCGTAGATGCTGCCGCCGTTCACCGATTGCGTCGCTTGCGCCTGGGAGCGGCTGAGGAGCAGGGCGGGGTCGTAGAGCGCGCCGCCGAGCAGGCCATAGTAGAACTGCGTGTACGAGAAGGCCTGCGCCGCGTACTGGAAGCGGTGCGAGAGGTCCACGTACGACGCGGCGAGCTGCCGGTACTGCAGCACCGAGGCGGCGTAGAGATTGACCTCGTGATCGCCGAGGGCGTCGCCGAAGCTCACCGACGTGCCGCCGAAGACGTCGCCGCCGCTCGTCACCCCGACGCTGATCGGCGGCCGGCCCTCGAGGAACAGCTTGCCGAAGACCCCTTTCTTGTGAATGTTGCCCGGAATGAGCGTGTACGCGAGCGGCGCCTGGAAATCGATGATCGGGCCGGGCGCGCCGAAGTCCGACGTGTTCGCCGTCAGCACCGGCTTGTTCAGCTCGATCGTGTGGAGGCCGTACTGACCCTTGTAGTAGGTGATGAAGGCGACCTTCGGCGTCCCGCCGGTCTCCGGGGTCTTCAGCACGACCGCCGAGACGTTCCCCCCCTCGGTGTTGGTGTACTGCTGCAGCTGGCCGGTCTGCAGGTCGAGCGTCCAGATGTTGTAGATCCTGCCGTTCCGCGCGACGTCCGGCGGCTCCGGCTTGCGGGGATCGGTCGCCGTGGACGAGAACACCAGCGTGTGGTCGTTGAGGAACTCCGCCCCCGATTCGTCCGCGGTCCCGAACGTGAGCTGGCGCTTCTTGCCGGTCGCCAGGTCGAGCTGGAACAGCTTGTAGGCGCCGCTCACGCGGGTCAGGTACACGATCGACTTGCCGTCGGGCGAGAAGATCGGCGCGAATTCGGCGAACTGGTCGTTCGTCAGATCCGTGATCCTGCGCGTCTGCAGATCGATCTCGTAGACATCGCCCAGCCGCTCGTTGAGGGCCGAGAAGACGACATGCCGGCCGTCGGGGGAAAAACAGGGCGATTCGGGCTGGTCGAGCCCCGGAATCCGGATCCGCTGCTCGATCTTGCCGGTGACGATGTTCTCGATGATGAGCTCCCGGCCGGGCCCCTTGCGGACGAAGTACGCCAGCCGGTCGCCGCCGGGCGACCAGGACAGGTACGGGATGGCGTTCCAGCGCTCGCCGTCCATCGAGAGATGATCCCACCCCATGTCCTTGTCGAAGCCGGGCGTGAGGTTCCGGATCACCTTGCCGTCGAGTGCCGAGATCAGGATCACGTCGTATTCCTGGTCGCGGTAGTTCGGCGCGATCGCCGCCAGGAGGTCGCCCGATGGCGAGGGCGCGATCGACAGCACGCCGAGAAAATCCGTCTTGTCCGGCTTCGGCGCCAGGTCGGTCCCGTAATCCGACGGCCGCTCCAGATCGCGGAACGGCTTGAACCTCGCCTTCAGGTACCGGGAGAACGCCTCGTCGAACGCGTCCGGCTTCATCTGGAACGCGTCTTCGTACGGATCGCCGCCGCCGCCGATCACGTTCTTCCGCAACGCGAACATGAACTGGCGGATCCCCTCCTTGCCCCAGCGTGACTCGATGAACTCGTAGACCGCATGGCCCAGGTTGTAGGGGACGAGACGCGGATTGTTGAAGCCGCCGTAGTTCTCGACCTTGGTCATCTTCGGCACGGTGTCGGTCAGCGCCACGTCCCGGACCTCCATGAGATCCAGCGGGCTCCACCGGCCGCGCTCGTACTCGGCCTGTCCCTCGGTCACCCACAGGGGAATTTCGTGGCGGATCAGCGACTGCGGGATGATGTCGAACTGGAAGATGTGCGTCAGCTCGTGGGTGATCAGTCCGTACACGATGTCCGGAGGATCGTCGATCGGCACGACCATCCGGTCGTGACCCGGCTCGGAGAACGCACCGACCCCCTCGCTCGCGCCGCCGGGAATGATGTTCTGCTCCTCGAACTGCGCGTGCGTCTTGAAGATTACGAGCGGGACCTTGAACGCCAGGTCATGCTTCAGATCGGCGCTGATCTGCTGATACGCGCTCTCGGCGTAGCCGGCGATGCGCGCCAGATCCGGCTTTTCCGCCGGGTAGTAGTAAATCTCGAAGTGGTCCGTCGTGTAGATGTACCAGTCGAACGTGTGGTAGTGCGGATAGACCTTGCCGAAGTACGGCACGAACGGCGTCTGCGCCCGGGCGGACGGCGCCACGCCGACCGTCAGGGCCAGAGCCAGCATGCCGGCGACGACCGGCAGAACCACGCCGCGGCGGACGCACATACGCATACCCAGCACCTCGCGGGCCTTGAAGCGAAAAGGGGGTGCCGCACACCATCCGGCACAGGCAACGGCGGGAGGACGGAAGGCTGATGCGCCCCGGCCGCGCCGCGCGACGCTGCGCAGGTATCTTACTGTGACGAGGACGGTTGTCGCAATCGGACGGAGCCGTCGACCGCAGCGAAGCAAGTGGCGTACCGGGCCGTTTCCTGGCGAGGCACCCGCTCCGGGCGCCCTGCCGCGCAGACACGCCCGGACGCTGTCCTGTTCTCCGGTCATCGGCCGGCCGGCGGGAGGACACCGCGTTCCTCCGGCCGTTGTCGTCCCGCCCGGCCCGGATGACAATAGAGGCGGGGTGCGGGCCGGGAATACGGCCGGCCCTCCGGGTGTTGTCCTGGGTGATGCTGAGTCGATGCGACGACGGCGACGTCCTTTCATGCGCGACCCGGCGGACGCCGGTCCTGGCGGCTTCGCCGCCGAGGCGCTGTCGTACATCGACGCGCTGTACGGGGCGGCGCTCCGCCTCACGCGCAATCCCGCGGATGCCGAAGATCTGGTCCAGGAGACGTACCTGAAGGCGTTCCGCTTCGCCGAGCGGTTCGAGCGCGGCACGAACCTGCGGGCGTGGCTGTTCACGATCCTGCACAATACCCAGCGGAACCGGCGCCGGGACGCTGCGCACGAGCTGGCGGTGTCCGACAGCGAGGTGGTCGACCGGGCGGCCGCCCGGCCGGCCGAGGGGGCGACGCCCGAGCAGGTGCTGCTCCGGGCGACGCTCGACGCCGACCTGCAGGCGGCGGTCGACGCGCTGCCGGCGGCATTCCGGGAGGCGGTCTGGCTGCGCGACGTCGAAGAGCTGTCGTACGCGGAGATCGCCCGCGTGCTGGACGTCCCGCTCGGCACGGTCATGTCGCGGATCTCCCGGGGACGTCGTCTGCTGTACGAGCGTCTCACAGCCCGGACGGGGCTCGGGGGCCTGCCGCTTGTGCGCCATGGATGAGCCCGCGGTCCGGCCGGTCCCGGGGGCGGATGGAAGAGTGTGGCAATGATTTCGTGCGGTGATCTCGACGCGCTGGCGACACCCTATCTCGACGGCGAAGTGACGCCGGCGGATCGCGAGGCGGTCGACGGGCATCTCAACGCCTGTCCGCCGTGCCGGGCGCGGGTCGACGCGGAGGCGGCGGCCCGTCGTCTGATCCGCGAGCACCGCGCGGCCCTCACGGCGGAGCGGGCGCCGGCCGACCTGCGCGCGCGCTGCTGCCGCACGGCGGCCCGCCGCGCCGCGCCGGCGTGGCGCCGGGCGGTGCCGCTGTCGGTGGCGGCCACGTTCCTCCTCGTCGCGGCCGGCTTCGTCCTCTATGCCGCCACCAGCCGCTCGGAGACCCTGCTGGCGGAGCAGCTCACGCTGGATCACCTGAAGTGCTTCTCGCTGCAGCCGGCCGACGCGCCGCCGGTCGACGCCGCCCGGCTCGCCCACACGCTGGACGCCCGCTTCGGCTGGAACCTGGGCGTGCCGTCAGGCGGGGCGGACGCGCCGATCCGGCTCATCGGGGCGCGGCGGTGCTTCTATGCGGACGGCACCATGGCCCACCTGCTGTACCGGCACCACGGCCAGCCGGTGTCGCTCTTCCTGGTGCCGGACACCGTCCGGCGTCCGCGCCTGCTGCGAGTGCTCGGACACGAGGCGCTCATCTGGCCCGAGCGCAACGTGACGTGCGTGCTCATCGCGGAGGGATCGCCCGACGACGTGAAGCAGATCGCCGCCTACGTCCGGGCGGGCCTGCACCATCCCTGATCCTGAGGCGGCGCTGGAATGGCCGGGGTCTCCGTCCCGGAGGGCCGGCACCGGAGGAGCGATCGATGACGAAACGCATGCGGGGAATCGGACTGGCCGTGGCGGTCGCGCTGATCGTGTCGTCCCGCCTGTCGGCGCCGCTGACGGCCGCGACCGCGGCGGTCTGCGATCCGAATCCGAAGCCGGCCAATCTCAACTTCACGCTGAAGGACATGCACGGCCGCCCGGTGACCCTCGCCTCGTACAAGGGCAAGGTCATCCTGCTCGACTTCTGGGCCACCTGGTGCGGGCCGTGCAAGCTCGAGATTCCGGGGTTCGCCAGGCTCGAGTCGCGGTACGGCCGCCGCGGCCTGGTCGTGCTCGGCGTGTCGACCGACGATCCGGTGCGCAAGCTGCCGCCGTTCGCCCGCGAATTCAAGATGAACTATCCGGTGCTGGTCGGCCTCGGCCAGCAGGGCTTCAAGGACGCGTATGGGCCGCTGTGGGCCATTCCGACGACATTCGTCATCGGCCGCAACGGCATGATCTGCCGGAAGCACGTCGGCATCTCGTCGATGGCCGAGTTCGAACGGGAGATCAAGGCGCTCCTGTAGTAAGATCCGGAGAGCGCACGCCGCCGGCGTCCGGCCGGCCGCGCGACGGGTCTACCGGGCGCCACGCGCCCACCGGGCAGGGAGCAGCATGATGAAGGGGTTTACACACGCGCGTCTCGCCTGCGGGTGCCGCGTGGCGTTCCGCGACGGCGTCGAGGGCAGCCCGGTCACGGTCGTGGTCGACGAGAAGTCGCCTGCGTGCCGGCTCGCGCTCCACGTCCGGGATCTGCCGGTGTTCGACTATCGCGAGGCGCTGCGCCCCTCGACCCGCCTGGGCCCGCCCGGCGAAGAGGAATACGAGGAAGAAGGCTGATCGCGGCGCGGCCGCCAGCCGTTCGAGAGGGTCACAGAGCCCGGCCGGGTCGACTGGCCGGGCTTTGCCGTCTTCGGGCGCCGGCGTCAGAAGCGGATGCGGAGATCGGCGACGAGCGGCAGGTGGTCGGACGCGACGAGCGCCTGTCGCGTCCGGGGCAGCTCCAGGCTCACCACCTCCACCCGTCCCTCGTAGTAGATGTGGTCGAGGTGCAGGATCGGAAAGATACCGGGATAGGTCCGCCGACGCTTCAGGTGCGACCGCAGGTCGATGCTCTTGAGCCGGGTGCTCAGCAGCGTCGTCACGAGCCCCTTCATCCACTCGTTGAAATCGCCCAGCACGATCTTGGTGCCGCCGACGCGGCGGTCGCCCACCACCGCGGCCAGCCGCTCCGCCTGGTACTGGCGTTCGAGGTACGCGGTCCCGAGGTGGACGTTGTAGAGGTGCAGCGTGTGGCGGCCGGCGATGACGAGATCGGTCCGCTGCAGGGCGCGCGGCTCGCACGTCTTCCAGGTGAGGTCGTGCTGCGCGTGCTGGTGGATGGGGAAGCGGCTGAGCACGACGTTGCCGAACAGGCGGCCGCGGAGGCGGCGGGCCGGCGCCATGACCCAGCCCATGCCGAGAATCGCGCCGATCGCCTCGGCGTGGCCGCCGCCGTCCGGTCCGGCCCCGACCACTTCCTGGAGCGCCACGACGTCGGCGTCGACCGCCGCCAGCACCGCGGCCGTCCGCTCGGGGCGCGTCCGGCCGTCGAGCCCCCGGCAGCGATGGACGTTGTAGGTGGCCACCCGGATGGTCCGCTGCGCGGCATCATCCACTCGGCTATCATAGACGACAAACGCGCCGATCCGCGGTGGCCGGCGCGCCGGGGGTCGAAGGGAGGGCTCGCATGGCCAGGCTGGAATCGGAATTCGAGGTGGCGTGCCCGTGCTGCGGCGCGACCCTGATCGTCGACCGCAATCTGGGGCGCGTCGTGTCGCACCAGGAGCCCGAGCGGACGGACCGCCCTGAACTCTCCGACGCACACCGGATCCTGGCGGAAGAAGCGGCGCGGCGCGAGGCGATCTTCCAGCAGTCGGTCACGGCCGAGAAGACGCGCGGCGATTCGCTCTCCCGGCGGTTCGACGAAGCGCTCCGCCAGGCGAAAGAGGAGCCGATCTCGCGGCCCAAGCGGGATTTCGATCTGGACTGACCGGCCGGTGCCTCCGGCCGCCCCTCAGCCGGCGCGGCGGCCGGCTCCCGCCGGCAGCGCCGACCAGCGCTCGCGCCCGCGATACTCGACCGGCCGCCGGTCCGGATACTGATGCTTGAACGCCCGGTAGCGCTCCCGCAGCCGTGCGACCCGCCGCTCCGACGTCCGAATCGGCCGGTGGGGATAGTCGAGCAGCAGGCGCTCCGCCTTCCAGACGTTGCGCGGCGAGAACCGCCAGTCGTAGTTCCCCAGCCGCCGCAGATCGACGACCGCGTAGCCCGTGATGAGGCCGGTGAAGTCGACGTACGGATCGACGTAGCTCAGCGCGAGCGCCCGGGCCGTGCGGAAGACCGGCCGGCGGCCGTGCAGCCCCGGGTCGCGCGACCGCGCGACCGAGCCCCAGCGCCCCCGCCGCCGGTACACGAACAGCGTGTGATCCAGGTCGTCCACCGATTCGAGGCTGAGAATGAGCGGCGGAAACCCGTGCTGCTCCAGGATGACGGCGGCGGCGAGCGCCGCTTCGAAGCAGTGGGCCGTCCCCGTGCGTACGACGCCGCGGAAGCTGCGCAGCGTCATGCCGTGCGGCTCGGCGTTGTAGCGGAGGCCGTTCAGGAACCGCTGGACGCGCGCCGGGGTCGTCAGGCGGCGGATCAGCGCGCGCTCGCGCGGCAGAAACGACGAGGGCGGCGGCGTCGGCATTACGTGCCGGCCGCGACAGACGCGAGATCGCGCAGGACCTGGGCGGGCGTCCAGTCGTTCCCGTCGTAGATCTTCACGAGCCGTCCCTGCCCGTCGACGATCGCCGTGCGCAGATTGTGGGTGACCAGCCCGGCCCGGCCCGGGTTCCGGGTCACGAACACGCCGAGGTGCAGGCAGAGCGCGTCAATCGTCCGCCGGTCGCCGGTGGCGAACGTCCAGACCGCCGGGTCGGCGCCGAGCGCGCGCGCGTGCGCCTTCAGGACGGCCGGCGTGTCGTGCGCCGGATCGAAGCTGACCGAGAGCAGGTGGACCCGCCCGGCGAGCGCCGCACGGGTCCGGACCGCCTGCTGGATCCGCGCGAAGTTCCGGTCCATGAGCGGGCAGTAATCGGGCAGCGGGCACCGCGTGTAGATGAAGGTGATCACGAGCGTCCGGCCGCGGAACGACGACAGGCGGCGGGGACGGCCGTCCTGATCGACGAGGCGGGCGTCGGGCACCGGCTGGCCCGGTTCGAGCACCGCGTCCGCCACGTTCTGCGGCAGGTCTTCGAGCGGCATGGATCCGACGGTCGTCAGCGCCGACAGGTACGATTCCACCGGCGTGACGACGAGCGTGCCGCTGACGAGATCGCCGGGCCGCGTGCGGGCCACGATCGCCGGATCCGCCACCTTGAACGCCATCGTCATGGCGGGCATGAGCCCTTCCACGTCCTCGTGGCGGATCGTGATTTCCCGCGTGGCCGGGTTGACGGCCAGTACCTGCCCTTCGAGGTGATAGGCGCGCGCCGTCGGACGGGGCGCGCAGCCGGCGAGGAACACGGCCAGCGCCATCAGCGCGGCAGCGGGAGTACGGCACGACATCGTTCCACTGTAGCCCGGTGGCGCCGGAGCGTAAAGAGGGGCCGGGCGGCGCCGTGCCGGACCGGGGCGCGGTTTCCCGCATTCGCGGGAAATCGGCCGGACGGGCCGCGGCGGTTTGATATACTGAGCCTACACACGCATGAGAGCCCCCGCCGATGCTGGCACCGGGTCCCGCGCAGCATTCGAGAGAGCTTCCCAGGCGGACGGGCGTTCCTCGCGCGGGGACCGCACGTCGAACGCTAACCGCGCGTACTTGGTCAGGAGCGAGTGACAGCATGGGTCGGAGACTGTATGTGGGCAACCTTCCGTACAAGGCGACCGACGAGGAGCTGAACGAGCTGTTCAGCCGGGCAGGCACGGTCGAGAGCGTGCGCGTGATGCGCGACATGGCCACCGGCCGGGCGCGCGGCTTCGCCTTCGTCGAAATGGCCACGGACGAGGACGCCCAGAAGGCGATCAGCGAATTCCACGAGTACCAGATGGAAGGCCGGCCACTCGTCGTCAACGAGGCGCGACCGAAGCCGGAAGGCGGCGGCGGGTTCGGCGGCGGCGGGGGCGGCCGCGACTTCGGCGGCGACTACGCAGGCGGCCGGCGGCGCGAGCCGCGCTGGTAACCTCAACGACCATCACCGGGAGCCGGCGCGGGCGGCGACAGTCGCAGCACCGGCTCCCGCTTCTCCGGCATGATCTGGATCGGCACGTCCGGCTACAACTACCCCGAGTGGAAGGGCCGCTTCTATCCGGCCGATCTGCCGGCCGCGAAGATGCTGCCGTATTACGCGGCCCGCTTTGCCACCGTCGAGATCAATTACACGTTCTACCGCATGCCGGCCGAGAAGACGCTGGCCGGCTGGGCGGCCGCGACACCCGACCGGTTCCGGCTGACCCTCAAGGCCCCGCGCCGCATCACCCACGACAGCCGCCTGCGCGGCGTCGGCGACCTGACGCGCCGGTTCTGCGACCTGGCGGCCGGCCTCGGCCCCAAGCGCGGCGCCCTCCTGTTCCAGCTCCCGCCGTCGTTCCGCAAGGACGTCGCGACGTTCGAGGCGTTCCTCGAGACGCTGCCGCCCGACGCGCCGGCCGCGTTCGAGTTCCGGCACCCCTCCTGGTTCGACGCGGAGATCCTGGAGCGGCTCCGGGCGCGCCGCGTCGCGCTCTGCGTGGCCGAGAGCGAGAAGCTCTCGACGCCGGTGGCGGTCACCGGCGACGTCGCGTACTTCCGGCTGCGCGATGAAGGCTACACGGCGACGGATCTGAAGCGCTGGGCCGACACGATCCGCCGGGAGACGGCCGGCTGCCGCGACGTCTACGTGTACTTCAAGCACGAAGAAGCGGGGAAGGGGCCGGAGTTCGCCGCGATGCTGGCGGAGTACCTGGCGGCCTGACTCGGAGCGCGGGGGACGGGCGGCCGCGCCTGGTCCGTCGCCTCAGCCCAGCGCCTTGTATTCCGCGCGCGCCTGCGCGACGATCGGCAGCCCCTTGTCGGCCGACTTCATCATCGCGAAGAAATCCTGGTACGCCGTGCGGGCCCCGTTGACGTCGTGCTCGAGGACGCGCGCGCGCGCCAGGCCGAGCTCGGCGAGCGAATACTGAGGAAAGAACGAGAACATGCCGCGGTGGTCGAGCAGCGTCTGGAAGGCGCCGGCGGCCGCCTTGCCGTTCCGCGCGGCCAGCCAGGCCAGACCCTGGACGTACAGGGAGACCTGGTCCTGGGCCAGCGGGTAGGCGTCCGCCGGGCGGAGCGCCGCGAGCGCCTGGTGGGGATGATGGCGATTCAGCGCCAGGATGGCGCGCATCACCGGCAGCGTGATCTGATTGAGCATCGTATCGGCCGGGCTCTTTCGCGCCAGTCCGGCCATCAGCGGTTCGGCGCGCGCCGCGTCGCCGGCGAGCACCAGTGCATCGACGACGTCGGGATTCGGGTCCTTGGGCTCCAGTGCCAGCGCCTTGACGGCATCCGCGCGGGCGTGCGGCTGATCGCCGAACAGCGCCTCGGCAGAGGCCGTCTGGGCCAGCGCTTCGGCCTGGGTGTCCGGCCCGTCCCCCGGCGACGCCGCGACCTGGTCGAACAACTGGCGGGCCCTGACGAGCCGGCCGGCGGTGGTCGCCAGGATGGCCCGCATCACCTCGATGTCGTTCGGATCGTGCTGCGCCACGAACCAGCGCTGTTGCCGCTGCATGGCGGCCTTGTCTCCCTGGAGCCGGCCGATCAGCCACAGCAGACGATGAGGGTCGGAGGCGTTCGGGCTCTGCTTGAGCGTGGCCACGGCCAGCGCCTTCGCCTCGTCGTTGCGGCCCATGTCCAGATAGATGCCTGCCAGATTTCCCGCGCTCACGCTGTCGCTCGGGCTGAGGCGGACGGCTTCCTGCGCCTGGCGCATCGCCTGCGGCAGTTCGCCGAGCTGCTGGTACTGGCCGGCGAGGTTGACCCACGGGACGATGTCGCGGGGATAGGTCTGCTCCCAGAGGAGGTAGGTCTGTTCTGCCTTGTCGAGATCGCCGCTCACATACGTGTAGTAGTGCGTGTCGATGTAGAACTTCTCCCGCTCGGTGACGCGGTTGCGGAGCGCGAACGCCTGCCGTTCGGCGGCGGTGGCCAGGCTGTCCGCGTTGAGACTGTTGCTGTTCAGGTTCCCGTAGACGGTCCCGAGCAGCGCGTACGCCATGGCGAAGTCCGGGTCCAGCGCCACCGCGTGCTTGAGCAGCGGGACGCAGTCCTGCCACTGGCCGTCGTGCAGGTCCCGCCAGGCCAGCGAGTACGCCTTGAGCGCATCGAGGGAATTCGTGGTCGCCTGCTCGATGGGCGTGTTGAACTTCTGGATCGAGGCGAGGGATTCACCGAGCCGGCTCCGCATCTGCGACGCGAGCCGGCCGAGCGCGGGCAGCACGTCCGACTTGGCCGCCGCGTCGGCTTCGACGCTGGCCAGCGTCGAGCCCGACTGGCAGTCCACGGCATTCAGCGTGAGCGCGTACCGTCCGCCGATGCCGGCGATCGTGCCTTCCAGCACCGCGTGGCTTCCGTCGCGCTGGCAGACCTGCCGCGCGAGCTCCGGCGTGAGGCGCGCGCCGGGCGGCTGCTCCATGAAGTGCAGCGTCCCCTGGACGTCGGAATCGGAGACGATGTTCAGATACGGCGATTCGGCGAGCTTGGCGGCGAGCGCCTGGCGCAGCGATCCGTCGAAGACCGGATCGCCGGTCGTGTTCGTGAAATCGGCGAGCACGACCATGTCCTTCGCCGTGAGCGGCGCGGGACGCCGGGCGCGCATCACGTACACGCCCGCGGCCGCGGCCGCGACGACGATGGCGGCGGCGACCGCCGCGAGCGGCCAGCGGCGCCCTGCCGCCGGCGCCGCGCCGCCACCGCCGCCCGGCGGCGGCCCGGCCACGGCCGTCGCGCTGTCCGACATCCGGACCGTCGGCGCGGATCCCGACGGCCGCGGCCCGGCCGATGAAGCCGACGACGACGAGGCCGGGCCGTCGGCGCCCGGGGCGGCGCCCTCCGCGGCCGCCGTCCGCGCGGCGACACGCGCCGACAGGCGGCCGGAGTCGACGTCCCGCTTCAGCCGTTGCAGATCGGCGCGCAGCTCGGAGGCCGACTGACAGCGGAGGGTGCGGTCCTTCTCGAGCGCCTTGGCGATCGTCTCGCCCAGTTTCTCCGGCAGGTCGGGATTCACGCGGCCGAGCGGCGGCGGCTCGTCGTGCAGGATGGCGGCCGTGATGACGGCGGACGTGCGGCCGGTGAACGCCTGCCGGCCGGTCGCCATTTCGTAGAGCACGAGACCGAACGAGAACAGGTCCGAGCGCGCGTCCAGTTCTTCGCCGCGCACCTGTTCGGGCGACATGTAGGCGACCGTGCCCAGCGTCGTCCCCGGGCTCGTGAGCATCTCGTCGCGATCCATCGTCGGCGGCGCGGACAGCGCCCCGGCAGGCGTGGCGTCCGCCGAGGTGAGCTTGGCGAGGCCGAAGTCGAGGATCTTCGCGTGGCCGCGGTCCGTGACGAAGATGTTCGCCGGCTTGATGTCGCGGTGGAGGATCCCCCTGGCGTGCGACGCCTCGAGCGCGTCGGCGATCTCGATGCCCAGCTCGAGCACCACATCGAGCGGCAGCGGGTGCCCGCCGATGCGGCTGCGGAGCGTCTGGCCCGCGAGATACTGCATCGCGATGAACAGCCGGCCGTCGTGCTCGCCGATTTCGTAGACCGTGCAGATGTTCGGGTGGTCGAGGGCCGAGGCGGCCCGGGCCTCGCGCTGGAAGCGCTCGAGGGCGGGCTGGTCCTCCGCCACCTCTTCCGGAAGGAATTTCAGCGCGACGAAGCGCCCGAGCTTCGTGTCTTCGGCTTTGTAGACAATCCCCATCCCGCCGCCGCCCAGCTTTTCGAGGATGCGGTAGTGGGAAATCGTGAGGCCCGTGAGAGACCGTGGCTCCACCATGTCAGGGTATCTTAGTAGGGCCCCTCGCGGGGACGCAACGCGGGAACTGAAGGCCGGTTCCGGCACGCCGCCCGTTGTCCCGCTTCCCCTGGAGTCACGAATGTCCAAGATGCAGGTCGCACAGATTGCCCGTCCGAACGGACCGTTTGAACTGGTCGAGCGCGACGTCCCCGAGCCGGGCGCCGGAGCGGTGCGGATCAGGGTCGACGCCTGCGGCATCTGCCACAGCGACGCGTTCACGAAGGCAGGGACGTTTCCCGGCGTCTCGTATCCGAGGGTGCCGGGGCACGAAGTCGCCGGCGTGATCGAGGCCGTCGGGGCCGGCGTCGCCGGGTGGGCGGCGGGAGACCGCGTCGCCGTCGGCTGGCACGGCGGCCACTGCGGATACTGCGATTCGTGCCGCCGCGGCGACTTCGTGACCTGCCAGGTCGCCCCCCAGATCCCCGGCATCACCTACGACGGCGGCTACGCGGCGTACATGGTCGCGCCGACCGGCGCCCTCGCGCGGATTCCCGAGGGCCTGTCGGCCGTCGAGGCCGGACCGCTGATGTGCGCCGGCATCACGACGTTCAACGCGCTGCGGCACAGCGGGGCGCGGCCCGGCGATCTCGTCGCCGTGCTCGGGGTCGGCGGCCTCGGCCACCTGGGGGTGCAGTTCGCGGCGAAGATGGGGTTCCGGACGGTGGCCATTGCCCGCGGGCCGGAGAAGGAGCCGCTGGCCCGCCAGCTGGGCGCGTCGGCGTACATCGACAGCCGGGCGCAGGACCCGGCGGCGGCCCTGGTGAAGCTGGGGGGCGCGCGGGTGATTCTCGCCACCGTCACGAACGGCCCGGCGATGACGGCGGTGCTCGGCGGCCTGGGCCTCAACGGCACGCTGCTCATCGTCGGCGCCGCCGCCGAGCCGCTCGAAGTGCCGCCGCTCCTCCTCATTGGCGGGCGGCGGTCCATTCAGGGCTGGCCCTCCGGGTCGTCCATCGATTCGCAGGACACGCTCGCCTTCAGCGCGCTGACCGGCGTGCGGCCGATGAACGAAGTGTTCCCGCTGGCGCGGGTGACCGAGGCGTTCGATCGGATGATGAGCGGCCAGGCGCGGTTCCGCGTCGTGCTCACCCCGGGTTCGTAGCCGTCGATCGCCCTTCGTGGTTCCGTGGCTTCGTGAGGAACCATGCTCGGGCGCTCGGGCGCTCGGCGTTCGCGTTCGCCGGGACGGCCTAGCCGACGTCGCTCCCGAGATGCCCGAGGCAGTCGCCCGCGACGACGAGCGCGAAGGTGCGGATGCAGAGGACGAGTCCATCCGCGCCGAACGACACAGGGACCGGGTCGAGCCACGGCTGCACGGTGTCGTGAATGACGCCGGCGAGCTGGCCCGCGTGCACCTCGTCGCCCAGCGAGAAGTGCGGCTCGAACAGCCCCGGGCGCGGCGCGTACAGGTAGTGCCGGGCGGCTGCCTCGAGTCGCCGCGCGGGCGCGGCCGGCGGGCGCGGCGTACGGCCCGGCAGCACGCCCAGTCCGTCGAGCAGGCCGGCCAGCCCGCGCTCCAGCACCGCGAGCCCTTCGCGGTTGACCGTCGCGCCCCCGCCGAACTCGCCGGTCAGGAACGGGACGTTGTGGCGCCGGGCGGCGGCGCTGATCAGGCGATCGTTCTCCAGCGATTCCATGTAGAGGAGCCGCGGCGGCGCGAAGGCGGCGACGAGCGCGTCGATCTGCCGCTGTTCCCGATCGGTGCGCGGCGGCGCGGTGAACAGCGTCGGCAGGTAGTCGAGCGAGCTGCCGCCGGCGTGAAAGTCGAACGCGTAGTCGGCGAGCGGCAGCAGGACGCGCTCCACGTAATCGGCGATCATCTCGGTCGGCGTGCCGTTCCGGTCGCCGGGAAACGTGCGGTTGAGATTGATGCGATCGATCGGCGACGTGCGGGTGGCCGCCTGGACCGCCGGCGCGTTCAGCGTCGGGATGATGATGAGGCGCCCCTGGAGGGCGTCGATCTGCAGCTCGCGGATCAGGCGGATGAGGGCGATCGGCCCTTCGTACTCGTCGCCGTGGACGCCGCCGGTCAGGAGCACCGTGGGACCCTGCCCGTGGCGGGCGACGACGATCGGGATCGGGATGAACCCGTAGGCGGAGCGGTCGTGCGAGTGCGGGACGCGCAGGACGCCCCGCTGGAGCCCGTCGGCGTCGACGTCGAGGTCGGTGGTGATGAGCGGCGTGGCGTCGGTCATGATCGTGGTCGTCCTCGGAAGGTGTTCAGCAGCGCCTCGTTGCCCAGGCCCCGGACGGCGTGCACGCTGCTGTACTTGTGGAGCAGGCGCCGGGCGGCGCCCGCGTGGTCGTTGCGCGCCAGCCGCTCCTGCACGCCGGCGAGCACCGCCTCGGCGAGCAGGGCGGAGTGGAGCACGCAGGACAGATACGCGCTGGACGTCGCGACCGCCTGATGGATCGCCAGGCCATCGGCGCTCAGCAGCGCGAGCATCGTCTCGGCGCCGTCCGTGACGAGGTTGAGCCACTGCCCGGGCCACTGCTCCAGGACCTCGCGGCCCTCGGCGTCGACGAACAGGGCGACGCCGCGCAGCTTCGCGGGCGCGTACGCCTTCACGACGACCTGCACGCCTCGCGCGGCCGCCTCTTCGAGATCGGCGGCCAGCGTCTGCAGCGGCCCGGGGAACGCGTCGACCAGCGCCACCCGCCGGCAGGCGTGCAGCATCGCCCGGCACCGCTCGACCACCTGCCCGGCCGTGCGGAACTGGTAGACGCGATCGTCGGCGCGCGACCGCCTGATCTTCGCGAGACTGCGGGCGGCGGTCCGGCGGTGCTCCTGGAATCCGCGCTCCAGCCTGGCCAGCAGCTCGTCGGTCGGGACGGCGCGGCAGAGCCGGTTCGCCCCTTCATCGATGACGACCGCCCCCTTGTTGGCGAGCGACTCGAGCGCCTTGTACGTGTTCGCCACCGGCTTGCCGAGCCGCTGGGCGATCTTGTAGCCGGTGGCCGGCTCGGGCTCGGCCAGCAGGCGGACGTACACGGCCGCTTCGAAGCCGGACAGCCCGAGCGCCTCGAGCGCGCGCGTCGCCCGGGTGATCTCCTCGTGGTCCAGGTCGGCCCGCATCCCCGGTTCGCCCTCTCAGCACTGCGGCGAGTGGCCGGTCAGACTGATGCGGTAGAGCAGCCGCGCCATCGGATCCGTCCGGTCGTGCACCGGATCGAGCAGCTCGGCCTTGTGAAGGGTGGCGAACGTGTCCCACGCGGCGACGTCCCCCCTGCGGTACTCGTGGCAGGTGATGAACTCCGGCCGGGTGGCGTGCGCGGCGAGTTCGTTCAGCAGGTCGGTCGCCTCGTCGTCCGGCAGGCCGGCGATGTGGAACGAGCTGCCGGCGACGCCGTAGAGGGCGCGGCGCCCCGTGATCGGATGGTGCCGGACGAGCGGCATCACCACACTCGTGACGCGGCGCTTCTGCGCGTCGGTGAGGCGCTCGGCCGACGTGCGCGAGGTCTCGTCCATGTCGGCGCGGTTGCCGTAATGGTGTACGACGCGCAGGCCGTCGATCCGCCGCTTCATCGGCGCCGGCAGGGCGTCGTAGGCGGCGTACTGATTGGCGAACCAGGTCCGCCCGCCGCTGGCCGGCACCTGCAGCGCATAGACGACCGTCCCCGTGTTCGGCGGGTCCTCGTACGCGACGTCCGTGTGCCAGAACGCGGCCCCCTCGTAGATGCCGATCGGGCGGCCCTGCTCGTGGAGGTTCGACAGCAGCAGGATCGAATCGTAGCCCGGGAGGCGCAGGTGGTCGAGGAAGTGCGGCTTCGGCGTGCCGAACCACCGGCCGACCTGCAGGAAATGGTCGAGCGTCAGCTGCTGATCGCGGACGACGATCACCGAGTGGGCGTAGAAGACGTGCAGCAGCCGGCGGATGATCGCGTCGTCCGGCGGGCCCGCGAGGTCGAGGTCCGAAATCTCCGCGCCGATCTGGGCCGACAACGGTGCCGTGGAAAACATGGCGCGCCTCCCGCCGCTTCCCGTCGCAGGCGGTCCGCGTCATGCGGCCGGCCGCGTCAGTAGTAGTAATTGCGGCTACTAATAACAGAAGTGCCGCAGGGGGGTCAAGAGGGCGGGCGCCCGGATGCTCAGGCGGTCGGGCAGTGGGCGGCCGCGAACTCGACGATCGCCTGCTCGGCCCAGTAGCCGTCGCCGCCGGCGGTCGCGCGCCCGACGAAGCCGCAGTGGCCGCCGTGCGGGGTCACGTGCAGGGCGATGTCCGGGTTGCCGGCGAGCGCCGGATTCCGGAACGAGGCGACCGGGACGAAGGGATCGTCCTCGGCGGCGATGATCAGCGTCGGCAGCCGGATCCGGTCGATCACGCGCATCGCGCTCGCCTGGTGATAGTAGTCGGCGGCGTCGCGAAAGCCGAAATACGGCGCCGTATAGATCTCGTCGAACGCCCGCACCGTCCGGACCTCCGACAGCCGGTCCACCGGAAACCGGCCCGGCCAGAAGCGGGCCTTCCGGCGCATCCGCTGCTTCAGGTGCCGGACGAAGTTCCACTCGTACAGCACGTTCTGCCGCCGCTCCAGCGCCTCCACGCAGCGATCGACCTCGACGATCGGCGACACGGCGCAGACCGCCTTCACGGCCGGCGGCGGGTTGCCGCCGTACTCGCCCGCCAGCTTCAGCGCCAGGTTGCCGCCCAGCGAGTAGCCCGCCAGCACGATCGCCCGGAGCCGGTCGACGTCGACGAGCTCGCTGATGACGGCCGCCGGATCGTGCGTCAGCCCGGAATGGTAGAGCCCGGCCGACAGGTGCTCGGTGTCGCCGCAGTTGCGCTGGTTCAGCAGCAGGACGTTGAAGCCGCGCGCGTACGCCTTGTCCGCCAGGCCCAGCATGTAGTGCGCCCGGCTGGAGCCCTCCAGCCCGTGCAGCGCCAGCAGCGTGGGATGGCCCTGCGGCGCCGGCTGCCAGTAGCCGTGCGCGAGAATCCGGGCGTCCCGGGCCACGTCGAAGAACCGCTCGGTCGGACGCGGCAGCCGGGGGAACCGGCGCGGCCGGCCCCAGGCGAACAGGGTCATCCGGTGGCCGCCCCGGAGGCCGGGGGGGGCGACGAACTCGTCCAGGGCGAATCTCGCGGGGGCGACGGCCTCGGGCATCACCCGGCCAGTGTACTACCGGGAGCGGGCGCTGATTACGCCGGCCGCCCCTGCCTGAGCCGTTCCACGAGCGCGCGCATGTCGTCCGGCAGCGGCGCCGACGCGCGTACGGGCTTCCCCGTGACCGGATGCGCGAACTCGAGCCGGGCGGCGTGGAGCGCCTGGCGGTCGATCGCCGACCCGTCGGCCCGGGCCGCGCCGAACCGATACAGCCGTTCGCCCACGATCGGATGCCCCCGCCGCCCGGCCTGCACACGGATCTGATTCCGCTTCCCGGTGACGAGCGACACTTCCAGGAGCGCCTCGTCGCGGAACTGTTCCAGCACCCGGTAATGGGCCACCGCGTCCTTCGAGCGGGCGTCCCGTGGATGGGCCAGCCGCTGCATGAGTCTCGCCTTGTCCCAGACGAGTTTGTCGCGCCACGTGCCGGATGCCGGCGACACCACGCCACGGACGAGCGCCAGATAGATCCGCGTCGGTTCCCGCCGCTCGAACTGCGCCTTCAGCGCCTGCTGCGCGGCTGTCGTCTTCGCGAACAGCACCAGGCCGGACGTGTCCCGATCGATCCGGTGCACGACGAGCGGACGCGACCGGACGGACGTCCGCAGGTGGTCCGCGACGAGATCGAGCAGCGTCGGCTCCTGGTCGTCGCTGTCCGGCAGCGGCTCCACGAGCAGGCCGGGCGGCTTGTCGGCGATCAGGATGGCCCGGTCTTCGTGGACGACGTGCAGCAGGGGCCGGGCGGCCGCCACGCGGCGCGCCACCGGCGTCGCCGTGCCGGGGCGATCGACCCAGAGGCTGATTTCGTCGCCCGCCTGCAGCCGGCGGCCCGCGTCGGGGAAGCCGGCCGCCGTGCCGTTGAGAAACACCTTGCCGCGCTCGATCCAGGCGGTCGCCTTCGCCCGGGCGCCGACTTCGGACCGGCGCGCCAGCCAGGCGTCGAGCCGCAGCCCCTGTTCGGATTCCGTCACGATCCAGCGTGTCATCGGCAGAGCCGGTTGGATTATAGTGCCTCGTCCGTGCTCCGGCCGGGCTGGGTGCACCGGGCTGTCCGCCCGCCGACCCGGCCCGGGAAAGGATGGCCATGCGCGCGTTCCCGCGTCTCGTCGTGACCGCTCTCGTGACGCTGCTGATGCCGGCACCGGCGCCAGCGGCGCCCGCACCGGCCCCCGTCGCCTCGCAGACGCTCCACGTCCGGGGGCTCCGGCAGCCGGTGGAGATCATCAAGGATCGCTGGGGGATCGCCCACATCTATGCGAAGAACGAACACGATCTGTTCTTCGCGCAGGGGTACAACGCCGTTCGGGATCGGCTGTTCCAGTTCGAGCTGTGGCGGCGGCAGGCCACCGGAACGGTGGCGCAGATTCTGGGGCCCGGCGAGCTGAAGCGCGACATCGGCACCCGGCTGTTCATGTTCCGCGGCGATCTCACGCAGGAACTGAACTACTACCACCCGCACGGGCAGGCGATCGTCGACGCCTACGTCGACGGCGTCAACGCGTACGTCGCCGAAGCCAACCGGCATCCGTCACGGCTGCCGCTCGAGTTCAAGCTGCTCGGCATCAGACCGCAGCCGTGGACGCCGGCGGTCGTGATTTCCCGCTACAACGGCCTGCTGGCGAACATCGACCAGGAACTGAACCTGGCGCAGGCGATCCGCGTGCTCGGCGTCGCCAAGGTGAAGGACCTGTCGGATTTCCAGCCGGCGAATCCGGATCTCCGCATCGATCCGGCGATCGACCTCTCGCTGCTGTCGCCGCACATTCTCGACCTCTACAACGCCTTCCGGGAGCCGATCCGGTTCACGCCCGATGAGATCGTGCCGGCGTACCGCGGCAACCCGCGCAACGAGGCGCGGCTCGACCGGGCCGCCGGCCCGTCCGCGGTCGATCTCAGCCTCCGGCAGGAGGACATCGGATCGAACGACTGGGTCGTCAGCGGCCGGCTCACGCAGACCGGCTTCCCGATCATGGCGAACGATCCGCACCGGGTCCAGGAAGCCCCGTCGCTCCGCTACTGGGTCCAGCTCGTGGCGCCCGGCTGGGACGTGATCGGGGCCGGCGAGCCGGTGCTGCCGGGGGTCTCCATCGGCCACAATCAGTACGGCGCCTGGGGGCTGACGATCTTCGGCAACGACAGCGAGGACCTGTACGTCTACGACACGAATCCGGCCAACCCGCTCGAGTACCGGTACCGCGGCGGGTGGGAAACCATGCGGGTCATCAAGGACACGATCCCGGTGAAGGGGCAGGCGCCGGTGAGCGTCGATCTGAAGTTCACGCGGCACGGACCGGTGGTCTACGAAGACCGGGTCCACCACAAGGCGTACGCGGTGCGCGCCGCCTGGATGGACATCGGGTCGGCGCCGTACCTGGCGAGCCTCCGGATGGACCAGGCGCGCACCTGGCAGGAATTCCGTGACGCGTGCAGCTATAGCCGCATCCCGTCGGAGAACATGGTCTGGGCGGGCGTCGACGGGACGATCGGGTATCAGGCGGTCGGCATCGAGCCGCTCCGTCCGAACTGGAGCGGGCTGGTGCCGGTGCCGGGCGACGGGCGGTACGAGTGGGACGGGTATCTCCCGATCAAGGCGCTCCCGCACGTCGTCAATCCGGCGAAGGGCTTCTACAACACCTCGAACAACTATCTGTTCCCGCCCGGCTTCCCGTATCCGGAGGCGCTCCACTACCTCTGGGCGGACCCGTATCGGGCGGCGCGCGTGGCCGAGTTCCTCGGGTCGGGCCGGATCTTCACCGTCGCCGACATGATGGCGCTGCAGAACAGCACGCTCTCGCTGCCGGCCCGCAGCCTGGTCCCGCTGCTGAAGGATCTGCCGGTGGCGGATCCCGCGGTGCGCAAGGCACGGGACGTCCTGCTCGCGTGGAACGACCGCCTCGGCCGCGATTCGGTGCCAGCCGGCATCTACGAGATGTGGCAGCGCCACCTGGAGGTCGACATCCGCAACCTGGTCGTACCGAAGGCGGCGCAGCCGTTCATCGGCGACATCAGCATGACGAAGCTGATCGACTGGTGTGACGCGCCCGACGGCCGGTTCGGCCCCGACCCGCTCGCCGGCCGCGATGCCCTGCTGGTGCGCGCCCTCGGCGAAGCGGTGCGGGACCTGACGACCCGGCTCGGGCCGGGCATGGCGAACTGGCAGCTCGGCCACTATCACCACGCGCTGATCCGTCACCCGCTGAGCCCGGCCGTCGATGCGGCGACCCGGGCGAGGCTGGACGTCGGCCCGCTGCCGCGCGGCGGCGACAGCTACACGGTTGACGCCACCGGCGGCAGCGACAACCAGACGGCCGGCGGGTCGTTCAAGATCATCGCCGACACCGCGGACTGGGACGATTCGGTCGGCATCAACAACCCGGGACAGTCCGGCAACGTCGACAGCCCGGACTACCGCGATCTGTTCCCGCTGTGGGCCGACGGACGGTACTTCCCGGTGCTCTATTCGCGGGCCAGAGTGGAATCGGCCGCCGAGGAGCGGCTGACGCTGGAGCCGGAAAAGAAGGAATGAGGGACGGTCCTACATCCGTCCCTCGTCCGCCGAGGGACCGTAGATCGACGGCACGGGCAGGTCGTTCAGCCGGAGATAGACGCTGAGCTGGCCGCGGTGGTGAATGCTGTGGTTCATCACCAGGCTGCGGATGGCGGCGACGCGCGGCAGCGAGAAGATTTCCTGGCCGTTGCGCTTCAGCGACCAGATCGCCGCGAACTCCGGGTCGGTCTTCGACGCGATCGCCTCGCGGGCCGCCTTCACGTGCCCGTCGAACGCCTCGAGCAGGGCCGCGCGGGTGGCCGGCCTGCTGGCGGGGTCGGCTGCCGGCCGCGACGCCAGATCGAACCCGGGCTGCGTCAGGACCATGCCGGCCATCTGCGGCAGGTCGGACAGGTGCCTCGCCAGGTCGCCCATGCTCATCGACTTGGCGTGCGGCTTCCACGCGAACTTGTCGTCCGGCACCCGCTCGAGCACCCGCCGCGTCGTGGCCATTTCGTGATCGAACTCGGGCAGCAGCGCTTCTCCGATCGCCATCGTCTCTCCCTCCGTCGGTCGTTCTGCGGACCGTGGCTACTTGCCGAAGTGAACCGTCGGCACCTTCTGCGCGGCCGGCGGCGCCTGGAAGAACGGATATTCCTTGAAGCCGAACATCCTCGCCGTCAGGTTCGATGGAAACTGACGCAGCAGGGTGTTGTACGCCTGCACGCGCTGGTTGTACCGCATGCGTTCCACGGCAATCCGGTTCTCGGTGCCGGCCAGCTCGTCCATGAGCCGGTTGAACTGTTCGTCCGCCTTGAGCTGCGGATAGGCCTCGGCGATGACCAGCAGGCGTGAGAGCGCGGCGGTCTGCTGATTGGCGGCCGCCATCGTGTCGGCCGGCGTCTGCGCGCCGGCCAGCTTCGCGCGCGACGCGGCGATCGCCTCGAACGTGTCCTGCTCGTGCGCGGCGTAGCCCTTGACGGTGGCGACCAGATTCGGGATCAGGTCGTTGCGGCGCTGAATCTGGTTCTGCACCTGCGCCCACTGCGCCTTGATGGCCTCCTGCTGGCTGACGAACGTGTTGTACGAGCAGCCCGACAGCCCGAGGGCGAGGACGGCGATCGCACACGCGGGCAGCAGCCGGCCGATCCGGCTCGTCGGTCTCGCTTCCACGATCTGTTCTGACACCGTCATCCTCCTCCGCAGGGGCCGTTCGGCCATCCTACCATCCCGCGCCGCCGCCGCCACCTCCCGTGGCGCCTCCGCCGAACCCGCCGAACCCGCCCCCGAAGCCACCGCCGCCGCCCCCGAAGCCGCCGCCCCCGAAGCCGCCGCCGAAGCCGCCGAAGCCGCCGCCGAACATGCCGACGCCGGCCGACCAGCCGCTCCAGCCGAGGCCTCCCCGGCCGCCGCCGCGCGGCCCGCCGCCGGAGGTGGCCCGGATGATCAGCATGAGGACGCCGAGCGCGAGGAGGATGACGAGCCAGCCGGGCACGCCCGGGCCGGGCGCCGCCCGGGGCGGCGGCGGCGCCGGCACGCCGCTCAGCGTGACATGCCGCTCCTTCGCGATCCGATCGATCAGCCGGGTCGTGCCGGCGAGCAGGCCGGCGCCGTACTGGCCCCGGCGGAACGCCGGCACCATGTACAGCCGGCTGGTGTCGCCCGCAAAGCCGTCGGTGACGTACGGCTCGAGGCCGTAGCCCACCTCGATCCAGACCCGCCGCTCCTTCACGGAGAGCAGCACCAGCAGGCCGTTGTCCTTCCCCTTCCGGCCGATGCCCCGGCCGTGGTTCGCGAACATCTGCACCGCGTACTGCGAGATGTCCCCGTACGGCGCGTAGGTCGGGATCGTCGCGACCACGACGGCGTCGCCGGTGGCGGCCTGCAGGGCCCGGATCTGCCGGTCCATGGCGGCGGCGCTGGCGGGATCGATCACGTCGGCGAAGTCGTTGACCGGCTTGGTCAACGCGGGCAGGCTGGCGCCGGTGCGCTGTGCGCTCAGCGTCGGCGTCGCGAGCCCGAGCAGCGCGACGCCGACCACGATCAGCCACCGGCGAATCGGGGCGAGGGGGTGGCGCATCAGGACGTCCAGGTGTCGACGTAGTGCACGAGCCGCTCGACCGCGTCGAGGTACGCCGGAAACAGGCGCTGCGCGCCGGCGGCGTTCAGGCGCTCGGGCTGCTGGGTGAGCGCGAGCACGTCGTGGATCGTGTCGCCGTCGAGCCCGAGGCGATGGCGCGTGTGGTGCGCGACGGTCGCGTGGTCGTCGGCCGGCGCGCCTTCGAGCCGGGCGACGTTCCGCAGCAGCGCGGCGAGCGCCGGGGCCGACGCCCGGATCAGCGCCGCCACGGCCTCCGGTTTGCCCCCGGTCTCCAGGTAGCCTTCACGCAGGTGCAGCAGGTGACTCTTGGCCTGCACCTCGCACGCCCGCCGCAGGTCGGCCGGCCGGGCCTGCAGGTGCTCGAACGGATCGGTCCCCGCGACGAGCAGGTGGTCGGCGATGATCTCGCCGTACTCGAGCGGGAACGCGTCGAGCGATCGCGCGAACTCGGCGGCCGACAGGACGAGCGGCGTCGCCAGCCCCTGCTTCCGCCAGTCGGGGACCGACGGCGCGCACGCCGCCAGGTCGTCGCCCGTCAGCTGATCGACGAGCGCGAGCGTGTGGACGTGCCGGCTGCCGGCGCCGCTGCCGCCGGCCGGCTTCTGGCGTTCGCCGTACACCAGGAAGGCCTGGAGCCGCGGGCCGAACAGCTCCTGGAAACGCTGAAGGACGGGCGCCACCGCCTGGACGGGATCGGTCATGCCCCGTATTGTAGTGCAGGGCCGCGGCGGTCCGTGGATGGGCCGGTTTCGACTTTCCGCAAGCGCGACGGTAGAATGCCGCCATGCGCCTGCGGCACCTGAAGGTCGGCTGCTTCGGCGGCGGCACCGGCCTGCCGAGCCTGCTGGGCGGCCTCAAGACCAATCCCTGGCTGGACGTCAACGCGGTCGTCACGATGTTCGACAGCGGCGGCAGCTCCGGGCAGCTCCGCGATGAACTCGGCGTGCTGCCGCCGGGCGACGTCCTCAAGTGCACGCTGGCGCTGTCGCGCAACGAGCGCGAGGCCCGCCGGGTCCTGCTGGCGCGCCTGCCGACGCTCGAGCATACCCGGCTCGGCGGCCACACGGGCGGCAATCTGCTGCTGTCGATGATGCAGCGGTACAGCGGGGATTTCCTGGCGGCGGTCGACGGGCTGCGGGCGCTGCTCGGCTGCAGCGGCCGCGTCTGGCCGATCAGCGTCGAGCACGCGTCGGTCTGCGCCGAGTACGGCGACGGATCCGAGACGCGCGGCGAAGTGGAGGTGGACGCCGGACAGACGCGCGGCCACTTCGTGCGGCGCATCTGGCTGGAACCGGACGTGTCGATCTATCCGGCCGTCGCCGACGCCATCCGGACCTTCGACGCCGTCATCGTCGGCCCCGGCAGCTTCTACACGAGCCTGATGCCGATCTTCCTCGTGCAGGGCGTGGCGGAGGCGCTTGCCGAGGTGCGGGGGCCGGTCATCCTGATCGCCAACCTGCTGACCGAGGGGCGCGGCATGCACGGGTTCACCGCTGCCGACGCCGTGGCCCGCGTCGAGACCGCCATCGGCCGGCCGGTCGACGTCGTCGTCACGAATACCGGCCTGCCGTCACCCGGGACGCTGGCCCGGTACGCGGCCGAGCACAAGGAACCGCTGCAGGTCGGGATCCTGCCGGCGCATTGCGCGGTCGTCGAAGGGGATTTCTGGCTGCACGACATCGCGCGCCACGATCGGCGGCGGCTCGCGTACGCCGTCTGGAGCGTCCTGTCGCAGCGGCTGCTGGATTGAGGAGGAGGTGAGGAAGAAGGAATGAGGAATGAGGAATGAGGAATGAGAGGAATGAGAGGAATGAGCACCTCTCACCCCTCGTTCCTCATTCCTCATTCCTCATTCCTCATTCCTCATTCCCGGCTTCTTCTTTCCCCTTGGCTTCTTCCTGACGGTCGTCGTGGCGCGCTTCGACGCGGCCCGGGGCTTCGCTCCGGCCTTCCTGGCGGCCACCCGTTCGAGCACCTCGGCCAGCAGCTTGCCGGCCTGCCCGCCCCGGGCGGGCCGGTTCGACTGCCAGATCGCCGGCGCGCGGCTGCCGACGATATCCTCGAAGTCGCCGCCGCTCTTGACGCTGAGCGGCGCGAAGGTCGTGATGTCCACCGGACCGGCCCAGGCGTCGCGATGCTTGATGAGCAGCCAGCCCCGGTCGCTGCCGAAGCGGGTGCGCACGAGCACCCACGAGCCCTTCAGCTTGTGGCCGTTCAGCCGGAATTTCAGGTCGCCCCGGCGCAGCGCGGCGTCGACATCCTCGACTTCCGGCTCCCAGGTGCCGCGATCCCAGAGCATCACGATGCCGGCGCCGTACCCCTCGGGAATGACGCCTTCGAAGTCGCCGTAGTCGAGCGGATGATCCTCGACCTGCACGGCATAGCGCCTCACGGACGGGTCGATGGACGGTCCCTTCGGCACGGCCCAGGAGAGCAGGACGCCGCCGTGCTCCAGGCGGAAGTCGTAGTGCAGGTGGCTCGCCAGGTGCTTCTGCACGCAGAAGGCGCCGCCGGCGCCGCGCCGCCGTCGGCGCGCGGCACCGGCCGGCTCCGGGGAGCGCGTGAAATCGCGCTTGCGGCGGTAGTCGTCCAGCGGCATGGGCTCAGGGGGCCTGCGCGGCCTCGCGCTCCTCGGCGTCGACGCGGGCGATCGTCCGCTTGATCGCCGGCGTCATCAGCAGCAGGAGGACGGCGGTGACGAACAGGATGCCGACGACCAGCAGGAAGAATCGGCTGTGCGGCATCCGGTTCCAGTAGCCGCCGATGGAGCCGGAGAGGTAGCCGCCGATCGCCAGGCTCACGAACCAGCCGCCCATCATCACGCCGCGGCTGCGCGGAGGGGCGACCCGGTTGACGAGTGACAGGCCCATCGGGCTGAGGGCGATCTCGCCGAGCGCGATGATGACGTAGGCCCACACGAGCCACTGGACCGACACCCGGCCCGTGTCGCCGCCGATCAGCCCGGCCCAGGCCATCATCCCGAACGCGCCGGCGACGAGCAGGACGCCGATCAGCATCTTCACCGGCGTCGACGGTTCGGCCCGGCGCCGCTGCAGCCACATCCACAGCCACACGGCGAGCGGCGACAGCAGAATGACGCCGAGCGGCTCGATCGCCTGGAACTTCTCCGGCGCAATGGTCGTCAGCGTGTTGTCGCGCGCCCAGAATGTCAGCGTGAAGCCGTTCTGGTAGAAGGCCAGCCAGAAGACGGCCGAGATCGCGAACACCATCAGCAGCGTGATTACGCGCGCGCGCGTCTCGGCCGGCGCCGCCGCGCGCGCTTCGCGCGACGTCTGGTCGACCTTCTGCGCCGCCTCCCGGATGTAGCGGTTGAAGCCGATGAAGACCGCGAGCGAGATCAGCATCGCGCCGGCCGCCGAGCCGAACGCGACACCCCAGCCGTAGCGCTGCTTGAACCACGACACGGTCAGCGGCGCGATGAACGCGCCGATGTTGATCCCCATATAGAAGATGTTGAAGCCGGCGTCCCGCAGGCCGGGGCGGTCGCGGTAGAGGTTCCCGACGATGGTCGAGACATTCGGCTTCAGCAGGCCGCTGCCGCAGGCGAGCAAGACGAGCCCGCCGTAGAAGAACGGCAGCGACTCGACCGACAGCACCAGGTGCCCGCACATCATCAGGAAGCCGCCGACGATCACGGCCCGGTTGAACCCGAGCACCCGATCGGCCAGGAAGCCGCCGATGAGCGGCAGGAAATAGACGCCGGCGATGTAGCCGCCGTAGACGCGGCCGACGTGCGCCACGCCGAAATGCAGCCGCTCGTTCATGTACAGCGCGAGGATCGCCATCATCGAGTAGAAGCTGTACCGTTCCCACAGCTCGGTGAAGAACAGCACGTACAGCCCCGGCGGATGGCCCGCGGGCGCGCTTTCAACGGCGCCGGATTGGGCGGTCATGGCGGGGGAGTGTAGCACGGGGACTCGGGGCTCAGGGCGCGGGGCGCGGGGCGCGGACGTTGGACGTCCGACGGTGGACGTGACAGACTGCCCCCATGCGCGTCCTCCTCCTGTCCACCTACGAAATGGGCCGCCAGCCGTTCGGACTGGCGTCGCCGGTGGCCTGGCTCGCACAGGCGGGATTCGAGGTGCGTCCGGTCGATCTGTCCCGCGAGCCGCTGCCGTTAGAGGCCGTCCGGGCGGCCGGCCTCATCGCCTGCTACCTGCCGATGCACACCGCCACGCGGCTGGCGACGAAGGTCATCGAGCGGGTGCGGCAGGAGAACCCGGCCGCGCATCTGTGCTGCTACGGCCTCTACGCGCCGCTGAACGCCGCGTTCCTCCGCGCGCGCGGCGTGCAGACGATCCTCGGCGCCGAGTTCGAAGCCGATCTGGTGGCGCTGGCCCGGCGGATCGCCGGCGGCGCAGCGGGCGGGGGAGACGACCCGCAGGAGGTCTTGTCGGCGCCGGCGGCCGGTCGCGATCTCCCGCGCCTGTCGTTTCTCGTGCCCGATCGGCGGCAGTTGCCCCCGCTGTCCCGGTACGCGTCGCTGCAGATCGGGGACGGCTCGCGGAAGACGGTCGGCTACACGGAGGCCAGCCGCGGCTGCAGGCACCGCTGCCGTCACTGCCCGATCGTGCCGGTGTACGGCGGACGCTTCCGCGTCGTGCCGCCGGACGTCGTGCTGGCCGACATCCGCGCGCAGGTGGCGGCCGGCGCGGCGCACATCACGTTCGGCGACCCCGATTTCCTCAACGGCCCCCGCCACGCGCGCGCCGTGATCGACGGACTGGCGCGGGAGTGGCCGGGCCTCACCTACGACGTGACGGTGAAGGTCGAACATCTGCTCCGGGACCCGGCGATGCTCGCGCAGCTGCAGCAGACCGGCTGTCTGTTCGTCACCACCGCGGTCGAAGCGGTGGACGATCGGATCCTGGCTCTGCTGGACAAGGGGCACACGCGCGCCGATTTTGCCCGGGCCGTCGCCCTCTGCCGCGAGGCCGGGCTCGCCCTCTGCCCGACCTTCGTCGCGTTCACGCCATGGACGACGCGGCAGGGGTACCGCGACCTGCTGGATATGGTCGACGATCTGGACCTGGTGGAGCAGGTCGCACCGATTCAGCTCGCCATCCGGCTGATCGTCACGGCCGGATCGCGGCTGCTGGAACTGCCGGAGATCCGCCGGCTGGTCGGGGCGTTCGACCCGGAGGCCCTCTCGTACCGGTGGACGCACGAGGATCCGGACGTCGACGCCCTTCAGCGCGAGGTGATGGGGCTCGTGGGCCGGCAGCCGACCGCGCCACGGCGGGCGCTGTTCGACGCGGTGCGCACGCTGGCCGGGGAGGCGGCCGGCCCGGGCCGATCGCCGTCGAGGATCGGGCCTCCGGCCCGGGACCGCGCCACCGTGCCGTATCTGAACGAGCCTTGGTACTGTTGAGCGGAGCCGACCACAGAGCAGGTGGCTCTGATCTGACGCCGAAACGCCCGAGCCCCGAGCGAACCCCCTTGCCTCTTCCCACGACCCGCCGCATCGTCCTCCTCGCCACCACGACCGGGTATCAGACGCGGTCGTTCGGCGAGGCGGCGGTGCGGCAGGGCGTCGAGCTGGTGTTCGCGACCGACCGGTGCCACCTGCTGGACGATCCCTGGCGGGACGCCGCGATCCCGATCCGGTTTCACCGGGAAGACGAATCGGTGGAGGCGCTGGTGGCGGCCGCCCGGCGCGACCCGATCGACGGCCTGCTGGTCGTCGGGGATCGGCCGGTGGTGATCGCGGCGCGGGTCGCCGCGGCACTCGGCCTGCCGGGCCATCCGCCGCCGGCCGCCGCGGCCAGCCGCGACAAGCGCCGGACGCGCGACCGGCTGGCCGCGGCCGGCCTGCCCGTCCCCTGGTTCCAATCGGCGCCGCTGGACGCCGCGGCCGCGGCGATGGCCGCGGCGGTGCGCTTTCCCTGCGTCGTCAAGCCGGTGGCGCTGTCGGCCAGCCGCGGGGTGATCCGGGCGGACGACCCCGCGTCGTTCGTCGCGGCGTTCACACGCCTCGTCCGCCTGCTGCGGTCGACGGAAATCCGCGCGCTGCAGGACCCGGCCCACGACGTCGTGCTGATCGAGGGGTTCATCGACGGCCGCGAATACGCCGTGGAAGGAATCCTCGAGCAGGGCCGCCTGCACACGCTGGCCGTGTTCGACAAGCCGGACCCGCTGGACGGTCCGTTCTTCGAAGAGACCATCTACGTGACGCCGTCCGGGCTCGCCGATCGCGACCGCGACACCGTCGAGGCGGCGGTTGCGGCGGCCGCGCGCGCGCTCGGCCTCCATCACGGGCCGATTCACGCCGAGTGCCGCGTCAACGCGCGGGGCGTCTTCGTGCTCGAAGTGGCGGCACGGCCGATCGGCGGCCTGTGCGCCCGCAGCCTGCGGTTCGAACGCGACGGAAGCGAGACGGTGGTGTCGCTGGAGGATCTGCTGCTGCGGCACGCCGGCGGGGATCCGGTGGCCGGCTGGCGGCGGGAGCGGCGCGCGTCGGGCGTGATGATGATTCCGATTCCGCGCGCCGGGGTCTACCGGGGTGTCCGCGGCCTGGATGACGCGCGGGCGCTGCCCGGCATCGACGGGATCGAGATCACCGCGCGGCCCGACCAGCGGCTCGTACCGCTGCCCGAAGGCGCCAGCTATCCCGGCTTCATCTTCGCGCATGCGCCGGAGCCGGCCGAGGTCACGGCACGCCTGCGCCGCGCGCACGCGCAACTGGCGTTCGACATCGATCCCGCGCTGCCCGTGCTTCCGTAAGGGCCCGGTCCGCCAGGCGTGCTGGTTCCGTCCGGCGGGATCCGGTAACATCAGGGTCGTTCGCACGCCGCCATGACCCCGTCAGTCCGGAGGCATTCATGAGTCCCAGTGGTCCGACGCCGTCGGGTCCGTCGTCGCCCGAAACCGGCCGGAAGGTCTTCTGCGTCAAGCTGCAGAAGGAGCTGCCCGGGCTGACCAGACCGCCCTGGCCCGGCGAGCTCGGCCAGCGCATCTACGAGCACGTCTCGATCGAGGCCTGGAAGCTGTGGGAAGAGCGGATGAAGATGATCCTCAATGAGTACCGCCTGATGCCGTGGCAGAAAGAGGCGCAGGAGCTGGTGCAGAAGTACATGGAGGAGTTCTTCTTTGGCGAAGGGGCCGCGCTGCCGCCGGGGTACGTCCCGGAGAAGGCGAAATAAGCACAGCCGGGATCGGGGCACGGACCGGCGGATGGCCGTCGCCTCTTGTTCGTCGATCGACCGTCGCGTATCATGATCGCCGTGACAGCGCCATCCAGCTTGGAACCTGAAGCCAAGCACCGCTGCTGCTGGTACAGCCGTCGCACTCCCCACATTCCACCCGACCTCGGGTTTCACACGATCGAAGACGGCCAGCTGCTGTACTGCGTCCATCCGATGCTGTTTCCGGTCGTCGGCTATCACTTCGACGTCCGCAACTGCGGGACCTGCGACTACTTCAAGCCGATGCGCCAGCCGGCAGCGGGCGTCGTCGCGCACGAGTAGCCGCGGACACCGGCCCCCCTCGTCCGCCGCGCAGTCAAACGCTTCAGCGGCGTCCGGCTTCTGTAGTGATCCGCTGCAGGCGCCGATCGGTCCCGCAACGCCCTCCAAAATCATCGCGGTAAGCCGCTGATTTACAAGCAGTTGCCGACCAGCCGCGGCCGGGCTTCTGGCATGCACTTTGAAGTGACCTCCCCTCGTGCAGGCACGGTGCGTCGCGGGGCTGAGCCCCGCCGGCCGCCGACGGTTGATGGTCCTCGACGGCGCGTGATCCGCGTCGTCGGTCACACGGAGGCGCGACGGTGAACATGGAAAACCGGAAAGAACGGCGCGGATTCGCGTCGATGTCGGCGGACAAGCAGCGCGAGATTGCCAGCAAGGGTGGCCGGGCGGCCCACGAGAAGGGGACGGCGCACGAGTGGACGTCGGAGGAAGCCCGGACCGCCGGCCGCAAGGGCGGGCAGGTGAGCCGCGGCGGACGCGGGCGGCTGCAGGCGTCGGTCACGTCGATGTCGGGTGCGGGATCGGCGACGGGACGCACGGAGTAACGGGTCGGCTTTCGTCGTTTGACGACGTGGAGGGGTATTCATGGCGAGATGCCTAGCGGCAGCTCTGGCTTGCCTGGGGCTCGCGTGCGGGACGGCGTCGGCCGCCCAGACGGGAACAGCGGCACATCGGGCGTCGACCACCAAAGCCCGTGCGTCCGCGTCGGTGTCCACCTCGAGCACGGCGACACGGCCGGCGACAACGACCTTCTACGGTGATACCGGTCTCTGGTACGTGCCGACGGCCGAAGTGCTGGCGCGCGGCGCGTGGTCAGTCAGCGGGTACCGGGCGGGGTTCAACGCCGTGCCGGGCTTCACCAACGTGTCGGACTATGCCGGGACGTTCGGCGTGGGCGTCGGCTCACGGGTGGAGGTGTTCGGGTCGTTCATGGCCGACACGCGGATCGACCGCGATCTGCGGCCGCTGTTCACGCCGGACGCGAAAGTCGGCGGCATCGTGCCGGGCTATCCGTTCGTGACGACCGGCTTCACGGGGAACCACATCGGCGACCTGTATGCGGGCGTCAAGGTCAATCTGTTGTCGCAGGCGCAGCAGGCGCCGGTCGCTCTGGCTCTGCGGGGCATCGTGAAGGTGCCGACCGGGAGCACGAGCGCCGGCGTCAGCACGGGCAAGGCGGACGTCCTGCTCGATGCGATTCTCAGCAAGGAGATCCGCAAGGCGGTCGAGGTCTCGGGCTACGGCGGCGTCGACCTGGCCGGCAAGCCGGCCGGCTTCTCGTCGTACACGAACTTCTTCCGATGGGGCATCGGCGCCGGGTTTCCCAGCCGGGCGCCGCTGCGGGTCATCGCCGAGGCGCACGGGGAGGTGCCGTTCAGCAGCACCGTGACCCTGTCCTCGCCAATCGTGGCGAGTGACGGCAGCCTGTCGCCGCTGACGGACCCGGTGGACAACTGGACCACCACCACGCTCGGCCTGGTGTGGCAGGCGCACAACGGGTTCTTCGTCGGCGGCGGCATCAACTGGAACGTGCCGACGGCGAACCGGTCGATGTTCACGACCGACCAGAGCATCGGCACGGCGCGCGACTTCGTCGACTACCAGTTCCGGATCGGCTTCCACCCGGGCGTTCGCACCTACGCGCCGCCGGTGGTGCCGCCTCCGCCCCCGCCGCCCCCGGCGCCGGTGAATCATCCGCCGACGGTCCAGGCGAGCTGCGATCCCTGCACGGTGGACGTGGGGCAGCGCGCGACGGTCTCGGCGAAAGCGGAGGATCCGGACGGCGACACGCTCACCTACCAGTGGACGGCGCCGGCCGGCACGCTGGCCGATGCCACGGCGCCGACGACGGCGTGGACCGCTCCCGATCAGGCGGGCCCGGTGCCGATCACCATCACCGTCAACGACGGCAAGGGCGGCACGGCCTCCGATACGACGACGATCCAGGTGGTCCAGCCGCCGAAGAAGGTCTACACGTTCGAGGACGTGCAGTTCGACTTCGACCGGTACGACCTGCGGCCGTCGGCCCTGCGGATCCTGGACGAGGCGGTGAAGTCGCTGCAGGAGGATTCGACCCTGAAGGTCCAGATCCAGGGCTACACCGACAATATCGGGACACCGGAGTACAACCTGGCGCTCGGCGACCGGCGCGCGAAGGCGGTGTTGAATTACCTGCTCTCGCGCGGGATCGCGGCGAGTCGCCTGACGACGATCAGCTACGGCGAGGAGGACCCCAAGTACTCCAACGCCCGCGAAGAGACGCGGCGCCTGAACCGGCGGGCCGCGCTCGTTGTCCGGCTCGTGCACTGAGCCCGAGGTCAGGCGGACCGGGTCCCATCGGGGCCGGCGGACGGACGTCCGCCGGCCTCTTTCTTTTTACGGGCTCGATTCCGGCGGGCAATGTGATTGACAATCAGGATCATGGCCAGGCCGGGACGCCGGACGTGGAGTCCGGTGATCGTGTGTCTCACCGCGCTGCTCGCGGCCGTCCCGGCGGCCGCGGCCGCCCCGGCGGTCGAGGTGCACGCGATCAGGTTCGTGGGGGTGCGGCGCGCCGACGCGGCCGGTCTGCGCGCGCTGATGGTGACGCGGCAGAGCTCCTGGCTCCCCTGGGGCAAGCGCTACGACTTCGACCGCGCCACCTTCGAGGTCGATCTGCAGCGCGTCCGCGCCTACTACGTCGAGCACGGGTTTCCGGACGTCAAGGTGACGTCGGGAATCCACTACAACCGGGAGCACGATCAGGTCGACCTGACCATCACCGTCGACGCCGGTCCGGGGGTGCTGATCCGGTCGATCGACTTCACGGGGTTCGACGCCGTGCCGGCCGGGGAGCTCAAGCACCTGCGGGCGGACGTCCCCCTGGCGCTCGGGGCGCCGCTGGGCCGCGAGGCCCTGCTCACGGCGCACGCGATGGCGGTCCATGAGCTGGAAGACCACGGCTACCCGTACGCGCAGGTGGAGACCGAGGTGGCCCGGGTCGGGCCGATGAACGTGGCGCTGACGTTCGTGGCGAACCCGGGCCCGGTCGGGTACTTCGGCCCGGTGCAGATCGTCGGCAACAAGACCGTCAGCGACGCCGTCATCCGCCGGCAGCTGCTGTACCGCCCGGGCGAACGGTTCAGCCGGCAGCTCGTACAGGACACGCAGCGGAAGCTGTACGCGCTCGGCCTCTTTCAGTTCGTTGAGGTGCAGACGGTCAAGGCCACCCCGCCCGTCTCCCGCGTGCCGACGCGCATCACGGTGACCGAGGGCAAGCACCATCACGTGCAGTTCGGCGTCGGCTACGGCACCGAGGAAAAGGAACGCCTCGATGCACAGTGGACGCAGGTGAACTTCCTGGGCGGCGGCCGGACGGCGGCCGTCCACGGCCGCTGGTCTTCGATCGATCGCGGCGCCCGGATCGATTTCACGCAGCCCGACGTGTTCTCCCCGCACTTCCAGCTGCGGGTCGAAGGCCAGCGCTGGTACACGAGCGCCCCGGCCTACACGCTGGTGGCGAGCGGCGGTACGGCGACCCTCACCGACCAGGCGACCCGCCGGACGTCCTGGGCGCTGCTGTTCGCCGACGAGCGCGACACCAGCAGCATCGCCAGCAGCGCCCTGAACGATCCGCTGCTCCGCAACGACCTCATCGCGCTCGGCCTCAATCCGGTCACCGGCGAGCAGGCCGGGACGCGGGTGGCGATCGGGATCGACTTCCAGCGCAACACCGCCGGCAGCCTGCTCAATGCCACGCACGGCACGGTCATCTCGGCGCACCTGGAGCAGGCGGGCGAGTGGCTGCCGGGCGCCTTCAACTACGTGCTGGCGTCGGCCGACCTCCGGCACTACGTCAGCATCGGGGATCGCATCGTCTTCGCCAACCGCGTGCAGGCGGGCGATATCCGGCCGCAGGGCGGCCGCGACGCCAATATCCCGTTCTCCAAGCGCTACTTCCTGGGCGGGGCCACCAGCCTCCGCGGCTGGGGCCGCTACGAAGTCAGTCCCTTGAGCGGCTCCGGTCTGCCGATCGGCGGCGACAGCATGTTCATGGCCACCTCGGAGCTGCGGGTGCCGGTCGTCGGCCGGCTCGGGATGGTGGCGTTTCTCGACCTCGGCAACGTATGGGCCGGGCCGGACGGCATCAACTTCAACGACTTGCGGTACTCGGTCGGATCGGGGCTGCGCTACGAGACGCCGGTCGGGCCGATCCGGCTCGACTTCGGCTATCAGTTGAATCCGATTCCCGGCCTGACCATCAACGGCGAACCGCAGACCCGCCAGTGGCGGCTGCACTTCAGCATCGGACAGGCGTTCTGACCGCCGGCACGCCCCATGACAGACGAGACCCGCCACCCCGGCGACCCCGCGCCCGCTCCTCCCCGGCGGCGCCGCTCGCGCGTGCGGCGGGTCGTCGGCGGCCTGGTGATCCTCGCGGTCGCCCTGAGTGCCGCCGGGCTGGTGCTCCTCCAGACCTCCTGGTTCAAGTATGAGCTGCGCGATCTCATCGCAAGCGGGGCCGGGCGGTTCCTGAACGGACGCCTCGTCATCGGCCGCGTGAGCGGCAATCTCCTCAGCGGCATCACCCTTCACGACGTGTCGCTGATCCTCGACGGGCAGCCGGCCATTGTCATTCCGGAGGTGGCCGTGCGCTACCGGCTGGCCGGTCTCGTGTCGGCCGGGCGCATCGTGGACGAGGTCGATGTCGACCGGCCGGTCATTCATCTGCGCGACACCGCCGCCGGCTGGAACCTCGCGCATCTGATGAAGCCGCGCCCGCCCGCGAAACCGGGCGGCGGGCCGCGATACGGCATCCAGCACATCCTGATCCGCGGCGGCCAGCTGATCATCACGCCGCCGCCGGGGCCGGGGGGGCGCCTCGTCTGGCCGCGGCGCCTGACCGATCTCGCCGCGGACGTGGCGATCGACGCGGTGCCCGGACGCGTCACGTTCGAGATCCGGCGGCTCTCGATGCGCGCCGCGCAGCCGGCGCTCGACCCGATCACCCTGTCCGGCCGGATCGCCCTGGAGCCCGAGCAGGTGTCGTTCGGACGGATCGACGCGCGGCTGGCCGGCAGCCGGTTCCGGATCGACGGGGCCGTGCCGCGCCACGGTGGTGGCCAGCCGGTCGACCTGCACCTGTCGGCCGATCCGGCCGACCTCCCCGCGCTCGCGCACCTCGTGCCGGCGCTCCAGGGGGTGCCGCTGTCGCCGGCGGTCACGCTGTCGGCCACGGGGCCGCTGGACCGGCTCGCCATCGACCTGGACTTCCAGTCGCGGGCCGGCCGGATCAGGGCGCGGCTGGTGGCCGACGCCAGGAGCCCGGTCCGGACGGCCACCGGCGATGTCCGGCTGGATCGCGTCGATCTCGCGCCGCTGCTGAAGCGGCCGGCCGTCCGGAGCGATATCACCGCCACGGTCCATGTCGCGGCCCGGCTGCCCGCCGCCGGCGACCCGTCGGCGACGTATACGATGCAGGCGCCGGCCGTGACGGTCGTCGGCTACCGGGCGGCGGCCATGACGGCGAAGGGCCGGGTGGACCGGCACGGCGTCCGGCTGAACGCCGACGGGCGGGCGTACGGCGGGCGGGTCACCGCGATCGGCACGCTCACCTGGCCGCTGCGCCAGGGCCACCGGCGGGTGACGTTCGATCTTCAGGGGCGCGCCGCCGGCGTGGATCTCTCACGCCTGCCGTCGCATGTCGGAGTGCGCAAGCTGGACAGCTCGCTCAATTTCGACTACAGCCTGACCGGGGAGTGGCCCAGGCTCGGGGCGACGTTCGCCCTGCAGACCTCGACCGCCCTCGGCGCCACGATTGCCGGCGGCGACACCGGCCGGTTCTCGCTGGCCGGTCCCGCGCTGGCGTACGCGGCGGCCGGCCGCGTCGCCCATCTCGACCTGCAGCGGATCGGCCGCGCGTTCGACCTGACGGCACTGAGCGCGGACCGGTACAGCACGGACCTGACCGGCCGGTTCGATCTCCATGTCACCGGCACACGGCTGCGCGAGATGACGCTCGAGGCGACCGGACAGCTCGACCGGTCGCGCGCCTTCGACGGCACCGCCGGCGACGCCACGCTGGCGGCGCACCTTGCCGGTGCGCGGCTCGTCGTGACGGCGGCCGGCGCGTTCGATCGGCTCGACCTCGCGCAGGTGCTGAACGATCCGCAGCGGACGGGCCGCCTGGGCGGCCGGCTCGACGGCACCGTGACGTTCGCCGACGTGACGGCGCCGCTGACGGTGGACAACGTCTCGTGGAACGGTCGCGTCGACTTTGTCCGGTCGACCATCCAGGGACTCACGATCGATCGGGCGTCGGTCGACGGGCGGTACCGCCGGCGCGTGGCGGTCGTCCGGCGGCTCACGGTCGAGGACCCGCTGCTGGACGGCCAGGCGAGCGGCCGGCTCGACCTGGGAAGTGCCGGCGCCTCCCGGCTGTCGTTCCAGGTGCGGCGCGTCGATCTCGGTCGCGCGGGGGCGCTGGTTGGCCGGCCGCTGTCCGGGCAGGCGTCGGCCTCCGGCGACGTCACCGGCAACGGCCGCCTGCTGCGGCTGACTGGAACCCTTGACGGTGCGCCGGTCGCCGACGGGCGCGGCGGCGTGAAGCACCTCGAGGCACGCGTTGACGCCTCGCTGGCCGACCTGGACGTCCAGAAGCTGCGCGCGACCGCCGAGGTCACGGCGCAGGACCTGACGGCCGCCGACGCGATCGTGGCGCGCACGGCGACGGCTCGCCTCGGCTACGCGAATCGGACGATCGACTTCGTGACGTCGCTCACGTCGCCCGCGGCCGGACTGGACGCCACCGGCACGTGGCACCTGGAAGACGGGCGCTCGACCGTGCGCCTGAGCCGGCTCGCGCTGCAGAGCGGCGGTCTGGCCTGGCGGCTGGCGCCCGGAAGCCGTCCGGTCCTCGTGTTCGGCGGCGGGCCCGTGTCGGTGTCGGATGTGCGTCTCCAGGGGCACGGGCACGAGCTCACCGCGGCCGGCACGCTGGGGGAACCCGGCCAGGGGCTGGACGTGCACCTGCGCGAGTTCGACCTGCGCGAGCTGGACGCGCTGCTGCCCCGGGCGCCACACCTGACCGGCCTGGCCGACGCGCAGATGACCCTGACCGGCACGCTCGAGGCGCCCCACGTGACCGGCAAGCTCGCCGTCGCGCAGGGGGGCTACGGCTCGATTCGCGACGTCACGCTCGCCGCGACCGGTCAATACGAGGCGGGCCGGGTCGTCGGCCTGGCGCTCCGGCTCGAACAGCCCGGGGGCGCGTGGCTCACGGTCGACGGCGGTCTTCCGGCGAGCCTGCTCGCCGGATCGCTCGCCGGGAGTCCGGGGCCGGCCGGCGCGCTCGACCTGGCCGTCAGGACCAGCCCGATCAGCCTGGCGCTGCTGCAGGGCTTCACGACGGCGGTCAGCGACGTCAGCGGCACGTTCCAGGCGGAACTGCAGATCACCGGGACGCCGGCGCAGCCGGCCGCGCACGGGTACATCGACGTGCACCAGGGCGCGATGACCGTGGCGGCGGCGGGCGTCAGGTACACGGGGCTGGAGACCCGGATCGCGCTGCTCGGTGATCGCGTGCACGTCGATCGCCTGACGATTCTCGATCCGCACCGGCACACGCTGCAGATCTCGGGCGATGTCGCCGTGCAGGCCGGGCGGATTCACGGCGTGCGGGCCGACGTCCGCGCCGACCGGTTCGAAGTGCTCGACAGCGCGCTCGCGCACGCCGTCGTCAGCAGCGATGTGCGGCTCACCGGCGATCTGCTGCACCCGCGGCTGGACGGCACCGTCTCCCTCGACCGCGCGAAGCTCGACGCCGACCGGCTGCTGGACCTCATGTCGCGTGGCACGACCGAGGCGCAGCCGGTGATCCCGGTCGGCCCCGCCCGGATGGGGCCGCCGGCCCCGGAGCCGTCGGCCTTCGTGGGCCTGGCGATGGATCTGACGATCCACGTGCCGGATGATCTCGCGGTGAGCGGGGCGGACCTGACGCGGAGCAGCGCGCCGATCGGCGTCGGCTCGCTGAGCCTCGTGCTCGGGGGGACGGTCCGCCTGCTCAAGGACCCCGGCGGGGCCGTCCGGCTCGCCGGCGTGATGAACACCGTCTCGGGCGCGTACGGCTTCCAGGGCCGCCGGTTCGACATCCAGCGCGGCGGCCAGATTCAGTTCCAGGGGCTGCAGCCGATCGATCCGACGCTCGACATCAGCGCCCGCCGCGACATCTCCGGCGTGCAGACGCAGGTCAACGTGCAGGGAACGCTGCGCCGGCCGCGGCTCGTGCTGACCAGCACGCCGCCGCTGGACGAGGCGGACATCCTGGCCCTCATCGTCTTCAACCAGCCGCTCAACCAGCTCGGCGAGCAGCAGCAGAGCTCGCTGGTCTCGCGGGCGGGCGCGATCGCGGCGGGGGCGCTGACGTCGTCGCTGGCGCAGTCGATCGGACGGGCGCTGGACCTGGACGTCCTCGAAGTGCAGCCGGCGCCGTCGACCGGCGCCACCGCGGCCCTGACCATCGGCCAGCAGATCGGATCGCGGCTGTTCCTGAAGGTGCAGCAGTCGATCGGCCGCGAGAGCGCCACGCAGTTCACGATCGACTACCTGCTGACCGGCTTCATGCGGCTGCAGAGTTCGATCGCGCAGGGGTCGCTGGTCAGCAATCCGACGCTCGTTTCCCAGACGCAGCGCGGCGGCATCGATCTGATCTTCTTTTTCAGCTACTGATCCCGGGCGGGACGGCTGCCGGTGATCGGGCCGCGGGGCCGGCGGGAGGCGGCCGGCGGGGGGGCCGCGACGGGACGTGCGTGGCGACGATCGGCACGCCTTACGCGGTCGGCACCGAGGCGACCTGGACCCGGGCGTCGTTGAAGCACGCGCCGCCGCCGAGGTCGGTCAGCGTGTCGGGCACCAGCGCCGTCGCGGTCCGGCCGTTGGCCGTGCTGCGCCGCCACAGCCCCTTGGGCAGGCTCACCACCCCGGGCCGGAGCAGCGGCGAGACGCCGAGCGGACAGCGCACTTCCCCGAGATCGTTGAACACCCGCACCAGGTCGCCCTCGTCCAGGCCGCGGCTCGCGGCGTCGTCCGGGTGCATGAGCAGCTTGACGTCCGGCCGCGGGAGCTCGCCGAGCGTCGAGCTGATGGTCCGGTCGCTGGCCGGCGAGATCAGCGCCAGCGGATAGCGATCGGACGCCGGGTCCGGCTGATAGCGGTACAGCCCGGCGGGCGCCGCCGCCTCGAGCGCCTCGGGGAACAGGTCGACCTTGCCGTCCGGCGTCCGCGGAAACACGTCCACGAACTGAATCGGCGCCGCGCCGAATGCGGGGACCGGCTGCCGGTCCTGCCGGAGGTCGTGGCCGAGCGAGCCGGGCAGCCGGTCGAGCACCGTCAGCAGCAGGTCGATTTCGCTGGCCGGGTCGCCGTCGAGCTGCAGGCCGAGGCGCCCGCACAGTTCGCTGAACACGTCAGGATTCGGCCTGGCCTCGCCGACGGCATCGATGACCGGATGGCCGACCTGCAGGTGGATCGGGCCGTAGGCGCGCACCAGGTCGTAATGCTCGAGGAAGGTCGTTGCCGGCAGGACGACATCGGCGTACAAGGCCGTGTCGGTCATCACCTGGTCGAACACGACGGTGAAGAGATCGTCGCGCGCCAGGCCGCGCAGCACGAGATCCTGGTGGGGAATCGTGGCCGCCGGATTGCTGTTGTAGACGAACAGCAGCTTGACCGGCGGATCGTCGGCCGCCGTCAGCGCGTGCCCCAGCCGGTTCATGTTCACCAGGCGCGTGTCCGGCTCCTCGTCGCCGATCCAGGTCCGCTCGATGCCCCAGGCGGAGGAGTTGCTCATCGTGTACCCGCCGCCGCGCACGCCGAACTTGCCGCCGACCGCCGGCAGCGCCAGCACCGCCAGGGCGGCGTTGCCGCCGTTGCGGTTCCGCTCGAGGCCCCAGCCGCAGCGGATGAGCGCCGGCGAACTGCTGGCGTACCAGCCGGCAAAGGTCTCGAGGTGGGCCGGATCGAGGCCGGAGACCTCGGCCGCCCTGGCGACGGTCCACGGTTCGGCGCGCGCCCGCAGCGCCTCGGCGCCGCGCGTGTGCGCGTCCAGAAACCGCCGGTCGGCCGCCCCCTGTTCGAACAGGTGCCGGTGGACCGCGAGCGCGACCGCGACGTCGGTGCCGGGACGCACCGGCAGGTGGAGGTCGGCGAGCCGGGCGAGCGGCGTGCGGCGGGGATCGATGACGACCAGGCGGGCGCCGTGCCGCTGGGCTTCGCGGACGTACGGCACCAGATGGATGCCCGAGACCGACGGATTGACGCCCCACAGCACCAGCAGGCGGGCGTGGACGAAATCCTCGTAGGAGACCGACGGCATCTTGCCGTACAGCGCCTGGTTGGCGGCGCCGGTCGGCGCCGCGCACACCGTGCGCGCCAGACGCGAGGTGCCGAACCGCCGCCAGAGCTGCGCGTCGGCCGTGTCCTGCGTCAGCAGGCCGTTCGAGCCACCGTAGGAAAACGGCAGGATCGCCTCGCCGCCCCAGCGGGTGCGGACCTCCTGCATCCGGGTCGCAATCAGGTCCAGCGCCTCGTCCCAGGTCACGCGGCTGAACCGCCCCTCGCCCTTGGCGCCCATCCGGACGGCCGGATGCCGCAGTCGATCCGCTCCGTCGACGCGCTGCGCGAAGCGGCGGACCTTCGCGCAGATGTAGCCGCCGGTCACCGGGTTCCGCTGCGAGCCGTCGAGCGCGAGCACGCGGCCGTGCTGCGCCGTGACCGCGAGGCTGCAGCCATCCGGACAGTCGAGCGGGCAGGCGGTGTCGACGGTGGACGCGGGGCCGCCGTGCCGGCGGGGTGGAGGCGCGCTCATCCGCGTACGATACCACGGGCGCGGAGACCGCGGTTTTCTCTTGCACTGATGCCGGGCGCGTCCTATCCTTCGCTGGCAAGCGGCCGTGTCATCGTCGTCCCGGCAGCGCCCGACCGGCGAGAGGGGACGTCGGGCGCCTCGTCTCCGGGAGATCCTCCATGACTACCTCCGTGGCCGCGACCGCCGCCGAGCGGGCGAACCAGCGCAATGCGGTGCTGGCCGGCTTTCTCGGCTGGACCCTCGACGCCTTCGATTTCTTCATCCTCGTCATGGTGCTGAGCGCCGTGGCGAAGGATTTCCACGTCTCGCGGGCCGACATCGCGCTGGCGCTGACCGCCAGCCTCGCCACCCGCCCCGTCGGGGCGTTCGTCTTCGGCGTGATCGCCGATCGCTGGGGCCGCCGCGTGCCGATGGTCGGCGTCATCATCTTCTACTCCATCGTCGAAGTGCTGTCGGGACTGGCGCCCAACTACACGACGTTCCTGATCCTCCGGCTGCTGTTCGGCATCGGCATGGGCGGGGAGTGGGGCGTCGGGGCGTCGCTGGTGATGGAGACGGTGCCGGTCAAGTGGCGCGGTCTGCTGTCGGGACTGCTGCAGGAAGGCTACGCCCTCGGGTACCTGCTGGCGGCCGTGATGTACTTCACGGTGTTCCCCGTCTACGGCTGGCGCGTGCTGTTCTTCATCGGGGGGCTGCCGGCGCTGCTGTCGCTGTGGGTGATGGTGAAGGTCCAGGAGCCGGAGTCCTGGCAGGAGCACAAGACCACGGACTGGCGCGCGTACGGCCGCGAGATCGCCAGCCACTGGAAGCTGTTCCTGTACCTGGTGCTGCTGATGGCGATGATGAACATGATCTCGCACGGCACGCAGGACATGTATCCGACGTACCTGCAGCAGCAGCGCCACTTCAGCCCCGAAGCCACGGCGACGATCACGATCATCTCGATGGTCGGCGCCATTCTCGGCGGCCTGATCTTCGGCCTGTTCTCGGACCGCGGCGGGCGGCGGAAGGCGATGGTGACCGCCGTCGTCTGTGCGCTGGTGCTCGTCCCCCTGTGGGTGTTCGCGCCCGGCACGCCGCTCATCGTGCTCGGCGCGTTCCTCATGCAGTTCATGGTGCAGGGCGCCTGGGGCGTCATTCCCGCGCACATCAACGAGCTGTCGCCCGGTTCGCTGCGCGCCTTCTTCCCCGGCTTCGCGTACCAGCTCGGCGTGCTGATCGCATCGAGCATCACCTACCTCGAGGCGCTGCTCGCCGAGCACCTGACCTACGCCCAGTCGATGGGCCTGCTCGCGTCGCTCGTCCTGATCGTCGGGATGTTCGTGATCGGGCTGGGGCCGGAAGCGAAAGGCGTGTCGTTCCGCAAGGCGCACTGACCGGTCGCGCGTCCGGCCGCGGCGCCAGGCCTGGGAAGGAGTCCCTCCGTGGATCTGCGCCAGCTCGAAATTCTGCAGGCGATCGCCGAAACCGGGTCGTTCACCGGCTCGGGCCGGAAGCTGCACGTGTCGCAGTCGGCCATCAGCCGCCAGATCCTGCTGCTGGAGGAGGAACTGAACGAGCCGCTGTTCCTGCGGATCGGCCGGCAGGTGAAGATGACGCCCGCCGGCGAAGCGCTGCTGCAGATGAGCCACCGGATCTTTCAGGACCTGAAGGACACGGTCGGGGCGCTCACCGACCGGACGGGTGAACTGCGCGGCACGCTGCGGCTGGCCGGCGGCATGACGGTCTGCATTTATGTCTTTCCGCCGCTCCTGCGGCATTTCCACCGCGTGCACCGCCACGCCGACGTGCGCGTGTCGGCCGGGCTGACCGAGAAGTCGATCCGCGAGCTCCGGGCGGGGACGATTGACTGCGGCCTGCTGACGCTGCCGATCGACGAGCCGGACCTGGTGACGATTCCGGTGCTGAAGGAGGAGCTGCTGCTCGTCACGGCGGTGAACCACCCGCTGTCGCGCCGGCGGCGGATCGCGCCGGCCGACCTGGCGGATCAGCCGTTCGTGCTGTTCGAGGTCGGCTCGAACACCCGCCGCGTAATCGAGGCCTTCTTCCTGCGCGCCAAGATCGAACCGACCATCGTCATGGACACGGAAAACGTCGAGATCATCAAGGCGATGGTGCGGGCGGGGCTCGGCATCAGCATCCTGCCGTACCTGGCCGTGGCGCGCGAGGTGCACAGCCGCCAGTTCTTCTGCGCCAGGATCCAGGACGAGCAGCTCGTCCGCCAGACGGGCTGGGTCTATCCCCGGACGAACCGGGTGCCGCGGATGGTACAGGAGGCGCTGCGGAGCTTCGAGGCGATCCGCGGCCAGCTGCGGCTGTCGCCCCCGCCCGGCCGGTTCCGGCCACGGGTCGCGGCCGCCCCCGCCGGCGCCGCGCGCCACAAGGCATAAGCATCACAGATGGATGCCATGCGATCATTCTATTTTGAACACGGGACGGGGACGGGTACTCTTGGCTCTCGAAGGAGTCAGCATGGTCATGGAACGAGTCATCTGCGTGCCCCTCAACGACGCCGAATGGCAGGCCTTCCTCGCGGTTCAGCCGCAGCCGGTCGCGTGGCTGCAGCAGCAGATCCGCCAGCAGGTGCAGGCGGCGGCCGCCAGCGAACAGGCGAAGACAGCGCAGCCCAGGTCCGTCGCGGTCAACTGACCACGACCGCCCCTCATGCGCCGGGCCTCCGGCCGCTGAGCCTGGTGCGGTCCGTCACGTCCGGCCGGGTGTCGTGGGAATGCCGGGGTGTGTCCGGCGGCCGCGACGCCGGACGTTTGTGCCCGGGCTCGGCCGCTGACCGGGCGCTCTCCAGGTCCCGATCGGTCGCTCGCTCCCGTCTGGCGCACCGCGCGCCCGCTTCGACCTCATCCGACACAATCCGCCCCGTTCGGCACGCGTCCGTGCCGTCCACACCCGCGTGCGCCGACGCTAGTTGACCCTGCCGCCCGGAAGGCGCTTCCGGCCCTGGAGCTCTTCAGCGGTCAGCAGGATGTCAGGCTTCAGGAAGTACTGGAAGAATCCCCAGGAGCCGTATTTCCGCTCGAGTGCCGGCGTCAGGGCGGCGACGAGCGCCGCGCCCGACTGGCCGTGCGCGAGGCCGCTGGCGACCGCCTCGCGCAGCGACACGAGGTAGCCCCGGAAGGCCTGAAGATTGGCCAGTCGCGCCACGTCGCCGTGCCCGGGCACGAACGTCGCGGTCGGGTATCTGGCGCCGAGCGTGTCGAGTGACTGGATCCACGGCTTCGTGGAGGCATCAATCAGGTTGGGGAGGTGGGTGTTCCACAGCAGGTCGCCGGTGAAGACGACGTTCGCATCGGGAACGATGATGACCGAGTCGCTGCCCGTGTGGCCCGGCATGTGGCGGACGAGCAGTTCGCGCTTGCCGAGGTAGAGGTCGATGCCGCTGCCGTAGACCACGCTCGGCAGCACGATCGCGGCGACGCGGGCGCGATCGGCGGCGGTGGGGGAGGGGCCGAAGAACTTCAGGTTCTCCGTGTGCGCCCAGGCGCGGACGTGCCTGTTGGCCAGGATGACGGCGCCGGCCGCGGCGAAGACGCCGTTGCCGGTCATGTGGTCGAGGTGGTAGTGCGTGTTCACGAGGAAGCGGATCGGCAGGCTGGTCCGTTTCCGGATGTCGGCCAGCAGGTCCCGGGCGGCGTCCACGTTCTGGAAGGAATCAATCACCGCGACGCCGTCCTGCCCGATCACGAATCCCGTGTTCGCGCCCGCCTTGCTGCCGTCGGGAGCGATGGCGGCCCAGACGCCGTCGCCCACATGGTGGAGGGTGAACAGCGGCGGCCGGGGCAGCTGGGCGGCGGAGAGGAAGACGGAAGAAAGAGCGGTCAGGCCGGCCAGGAGCAGCGTCTTGATTCGCATGGCCGCGATGCTACCACCGGCGGCGCATCCGCCCAAAGGGGGACTGCCGGCGGGGCGCCCGACCGGGCGGGGACGGCGCGCGCCGGCGGACGCGCGTCAGGCCCTGGTGTCTTCGAATCCGAACGTGAGGTGATCGTGCTCGGCGTTCAGCCGGACCTGGACGGTGCCGCCCTGTTCCAGCCGTCCGAAGAGGATCTCGTCGGTCAGCGGGTCGCGCACTTCCTTCTGGATGACCCGGCCGAGCGGCCGGGCGCCGTACACGGGGTCGTAGCCCCTGGTCGCCAGCCAGGCCCGCGCGTCCGGCTCGAGCGCGATCGCGACGTGCCGTTCGGCCAGCTGGGCTTCCAGCTGCAGGATGAACTTCTCGACGATGGTTTCCATCACCTCGGGCGTGAGACTGCGGAACGTGACGATGGCGTCGAGCCGGTTGCGGAACTCGGGGCTGAAGATCCGCTCGATCGCCTGGCGCGACCGTATCCGCGCCGAGGTCGATCGCTCCTCGGTGAAGCCGATCGGCGCCGCGCTCATCTCGCGCGACCCGGCGTTCGACGTCATGATCAGGACGACGTGGTGGAAGTCCGCCTTCCGGCCGGTGTTGTCGGTCAGCGTGGCGTGATCCATCACCTGCAGCAGGATGTTGAAGACGTCCGGATGGGCCTTCTCGATCTCGTCGAGCAGCACGACGCTGTAGGGGTGGGTCCGGACGGCGTCGACCAGCAGGCCGCCCTGTTCGAACCCGACGTATCCGGGCGGGGCGCCGATCAGCCGCGCCACCGCGTGCTTCTCCATGTACTCGCTCATGTCGAAGCGGCTGAACGTGTTGCCCAGGTGCAGCGCCAGCTGCCGGGCCAGCTCCGTCTTGCCGACGCCCGTCGGCCCGGTGAAGAGGAAGGCGCCGGCCGGCCGATCCGGCTGGCCGAGTCCGGCCCGCGACCGCTTGATGGCGGCGGCGACGGCGTGCACCGCCTCGGGCTGCCCGAAGACGACCCGCCCGAGCGATTCCTCGAGCGTCTGCAGCCGCTCGCGATCGGACGCCGAGGTCTGGGAGACCGGAATGCCGGCCATGCGCGCCACGATCCGCTCGATGTCCGCCGGCTCCACGGTCCGGGGGGCGGCCGTCCCGGCGTCGCCTGCGGCGGCGGGGGCCTGCAGGCGGAACACCGCGCCCGCTTCGTCGATGATGTCGATGGCGCTGTCCGGCAGGCGGACGTCGCGCAGGTGGCGCGCCGCCAGCCGCACCGCCGCGTCGAGGGCGGCGTCGCTGTAGGCGACGTGGTGGTGCGCTTCGTACCGCGGCCGCAGCCCCTGGAGGATCCGCACCGCCTCGTCGGGCGTCGGCTCGTCGACGACGATCTTCTGCAGCCGGCGGGCGAGCGCCCGGTCCTTCTCGATGTGCTTGAATTCCTCGAACGTCGTCGAGCCGATGACGCGCAGCTCGCCGGCCGTCAGCACCGGCTTGATGAGCGCGGCGAGATCCATCGTGCCGCCGACCGTCGCGCCGGCGCCGACGGCCGTGTGAATCTCGTCGATGAACAGGATGGCCAGCGGCCGCTGCTGCAGGGCGGTGATCACCGCCTTGAAGCGCTCCTCGAAGTCGCCGCGAAACCGCGTGCCGGCCAGCAGCGCGGCCGAGTCGAGCGCGAAGACCTCCGCCCCTTCGAGCGGCGTCGGCACGTCCGGCTCGAGCAGCCGGAGCGCCAGGCCCTCGGCGAGCGCCGTCTTGCCGACGCCGGCGTCGCCGACGAAGACGGGGTTGTTCTTGCGGCGGCGGCAGAGCACCTCCAGCGTCCGCTGCAGCTCGGACGCCCGGCCGATCAGGGGGTCGAGCTTGCCGGCGCGGGCGCGCTCGGTCAGGTTCGTCGTGAACGCGGCCAGCGGCTGCGGGCCGCCCGCCCCGCCGCGCGGCTCGCCGTCGCGCGGCTCGACGGGATCGGTCCCCTCGGCCTGTGCCGCATCGGGCGCGACCGGCACCTTCGTGATGCCGTGGGAGATGAAGTTCAGGACGTCCAGCCGCGTCACGCCCTGCGCGCCGAGCAGCTGGGACGCCGGTGATTTCGGCTGCTGCAGGATGGCCGCCAGCACGTCGCCGGCCCGGACTTCCTGCCGGCCGGCGCTCTGCACGTGGAGCACCGCCGTCTGGAGCACGCGCCGGAACGCCAGCGTCTCCTGCGGGTCGCGGTGGATGCCGCGCGGGAATTCCTCGACGGAGTGCTGCAGGTAGTCGTCCAGCGATTTCTTGAGCGCCGGCAGGTCGGCGCCGCACGCCACCAGGATCTTCTCGCCCTCCAGCGAATGCGCCAGCGCGTACAGCAGGTGTTCCAGCGTCACGTGCGTGTGACGCCGCGTCGTCGCCTCGCGGTACGCCACGTGGAGGATGACTTCGATCGATTCGCTGAACATGTGTTCGACGCTACTCCGGTTCGGCGCTCGCGCGCAGCGGGAAGCCGTGCTCGCGCGCGAGGTCGTGCACCGTGGCGACCTTCGTCTCGGCAATCTCGAACGGATAGACGCCGCATTGCCCCCGGCCCTGCGTGTGCACCGCCATCATGATCCGATACGCCTCGGCCGGCGGCTTCAGGAACACCTCTTCCAAAATGCGGATGACGAACTCCATCGTCGTGTAGTCGTCGTTGTGCAGCACGACCTTGTACAGCACCGGCTCGCGCACGTCCGGTTTCGTGCGCTCGAGCGTGCCGCTGCCAGGTTGCCGCGTTTCGTCAGCCACAGGAAGTCCGCCTGAATCCGACCGCCGTCCGAACCCCGAGCGCCTGAGCGCCGGGAGAGGCCGAGCTGAGGCTCGGCGCTACGAAATCCGAAGAGCCCCCGAGCGCCCGGAGCGCCGGCAGAGACCGAGATGCAGCTCGACGCTACGAAATCCAAAGGCCCCCGCACCCGTGAGCGCCTGCGCGCCCGAGCACTTCTGTACTCAGTATACCGTCCCCCGCCAGGGCGCCGGCGGCGGACGTCACTGCCGGCAGGGAAGCGGCGCCGATTCGCCGAGCAGCCGCGACCGCCGCGGCCGCGGGCGCCGCAGGCCGAACCGCTCGACCACGAGCCGCGCGATGTGTGTGGCCGCCTCCTCCGGCGAGTCGGTGACCAGCAAGAGGCCGAGATCGGCCTCGTCGATGGTGCCGGCGGCCGCCATCCGCCGCAGCTGTTCCAGCAGCTGGGTCCAGTACGCCCGTCCGACGATCACGACCGGAAAATGGCGGATCTTGCCGGTCTGCATGAGGGTCAGCGCCTCGAACAGCTCGTCGCTCGTGCCGACCCCGCCCGGCATGACCACGAACCCGTAGGAGTACTTGACCAGCATGACCTTGCGCACGAAGAAGTACCGCACGGCCAGCCACCGGTCGAGGTACGGATTGGGCCGCTGCTCGCCCGGCAGGACGATGCCGCAGCCGACCGACGGGCCGCCGGCCTCCTGCGCGCCCCGATTGGCGGCTTCCATGAGGCCGGGGCCCCCGCCCGTCATCACCGTGAACCCCTCCTCGCTCAGGCGTCGTCCGACGTCCCGCGCGAGCTGGTAGTAGGGATCCGTCTCCGTGAACCGGGCGGACCCGAACACCGTGACGCACGGCCCGACGAAGTGGAGCACCCGGAAGCCGCGGATGAATTCCCGCATGATCCGCAGGACCATGCGGAACTCGCGCAGACGGGACTGCGGGCCCTCGAGGAAGAGCGGCTCTTCCGGCGGGCCGACCGGCCACGATGCAGACGGAGTGTGAGCGGCGTTCATAAGCTGCCGGCGGCGCCCGTGGCGGCCCGGGCTGCGCGTGGCCGGGCCGGCGCGCCTCAGGCCACGTGGTCGAGCGACTGCCGGGCGACCTGCAGGCGGACGTTCCGCATGTCGTCGCCGCGCAGTTCGCGCAGCGCGTAGGCGACGAACTCGCGGGACGCGCGCTTTCGCCAGACGAGCGTGAAGTCGGTGTTGTCCATCGGCTTCGCCAGGGCGGCCGCCAGGTCGGCCGCTTCGGCGATCGCGTCGTCGTCGAGCGGGCGGCCCTGCAGCGCGCCGGCGGCCCGTGCCGCCGTCAGCGGCTGCGACGCGACCGCGCCCAGCACGAGGCGCGCCTCGGCCACGCGGCCGCCCGCGTCGAGCCGGACCGCCGCCGCCACCGACAGGACCGGAAAATCGAACGAGCCGCGCCGCCGCAGCTTCCAGTACGTGCTCCGCCAGCCGGCCGCGTCTGGCAGCAGGACGTCGGTCAGGATCTCGTCGGGGCGCCGCGTCAGGTATGCGATGCCGTCGTTGCGGTAGAGGTCCGCCACGTCGATGACGCGCTCGCCCGCCGTGGAGACCAGCCGGACCTTCGCACCGAGCGCCAGCAGCGCCGGCGCCGTGTCGGTCGACGACACCGCCAGGCACCGGGGGCTCGACGGGGCCACCCAGCAGACCTGACCGTCCTTCTTGAGGCAGAAGTCGATCGCCTTCCGCCATTCGTGACCCTGGTCGTAGTACGTGCAGCGGGTGTCGAGGCAGAGGTTGCCGCCGATCGTCCCCATGTTGCGCAGGTGCGGCGTCGCGATCTGGGCCGCGGCCTGCCAGAGACCCGGGTAGTGCGCGCGGACGGCCGGGTCGCGGACGACCCGCGTCAGCGTGACGCCGGCGCCGATCTGCAGCGCGCCGGTGCCGCGGATCTGCTGCAGCTCCGCCACGTGACGAAGGCCGACGATCGCCTTCGGCACCTGCTGCCGCCGCTTCATGTTCGGCAGCAGGTCGGTGCCGCCGGCCAGCAGCAGCGTGTCGCCCGGGGCCGCGGCGAGCCGCGCCGCCGCCTCCGCCAGCGTGCGCGGCGCGTGGTAGGTGAACTCCGGCAGCCGCATCATGAGCGCACCGCCGGTTCCCGGCCCGCGCCGGTGGCGGTCGGCTTCGGCCGGCGCGTCTCGTTCACCGCCCGACCGTCGCCCCCCTCCCACGGCGGGGGCACGCGCAGCGGCTCCGGCCACGCGATGTCCGGGAAGCTCGACGGGCCGTAGCGCCCGGGCTTGCCGTCGCGCGCCGCCTCGAGCGCCTTCAGGATCTTGTCGGGCGTGATCGGTACCTCGTCGATCCGCACGCCGACGGCGTCGTACACCGCGTTGGCCACCGCCGGCATGATCGGCAGCAGCGGCCCCTGGCCGACCTCCTTCGCGCCGAACGGTCCGGCCGGGTCGGGATGCTCGATGAGCTCGGTGAAGACCTCCGGCATGTCGAGGCTGGTCGGGCTCTTGTATTCGAGGATCGACGGGAACTTGTGGACGAGCGCCCCCGACAGCCGGGCCGGCAGCCGCCGGAACGCCTGTTCCTCCATCAGGGCCTCGCCGAGGCCCATGTAGACGCTCCCTTCCACCTGGCCGCGCACCAGCGTCGGATTCAGCGCCCGGCCGATGTCGTGCGCGATCCAGACGCGCGGCACGACGACCCAGCCGGTCGTCGGATCGACCTCGACCTCGACGACGGCCGCCGTGTAGGAATAGGTGGGCGACGGTCCGACGCCGCCTCCCTTGAACTTCGCGGCCGACTTCGGCGGGGTGTACGACCCGGTCGTCCCGACGGTGCCGGACATGGCTTCGGCCAGGCAGACGGCCTCCTGGAACGTGACGCCGCGCCCGGGCTGCTCGGCGTCGAACACGCGCCGGTCGGCGAAGACCAGCCGGGAGGCCGGCACGTCGAGTTTCCGGCCGACCGCCTGCGCGAGCAGGTCGCGCGCCCGCTCGGCCGCCTGGATGGCGGCGTTGCCCATCATGAGCGTCACGCGGCTCGAGTAGGAGCCCAGGTCCACCGGCGTCAGGTCGGTGTCGCCCGTGACGGCGCGGACGTCGAACGGCTCGATGCCGAGCACCTCGGCCACGCATCCGACCAGCACGTCGTCCGAGCCCTGGCCGATCTCGGTGGCGCCGCAGAACGCGGTGACGCCCCCGCTCCGATCGAGCTTGAGCTGGACGCCCGAGTGCGGCAGGTCGTTCCAGTAGATCGGCAGGCCCGCGCCCGACAGGTACGACGAACAGGCCAGGCCGATCCCGCGCCCGCGCGGGAGGCGGCGGTATTTCTCCGCCCAGCCGGACGCGGCCGTCACGCGGTGCACGCACTCGGCGAGGCCGATCGTCCCGATCCGCAGGTAGTTGGCCGTGAGCGTGTCCGGGCGTTCGACGATGCGGAGCCGGAACTCGGCCGGATCGATCTGCAGCGCCTCGGCGATCTTGTCGAGCTGGACCTCCTGCCCGAACCGGCTCTGGGGCGTGCCGTGGCCGCGCTTGGGCCCGCACGGCGGCTTGTTCGTGAAGGTGCGGCAGCCCTCGAAGCGGTAAGCGGGGACGTGGTACGTCACCGTCTGCAGCGCGCCGGTATAGAACGTGCTGGCCACCCCGTACGATCCGTAGGCCCCGCCGTCCAGCAGCGTCTGCAGGTGCATGCCGGTCAGGGTCCCGTCGCGCTTCACGCCGGTCCGGAACTTCATCAGCACCGGATGCCGCCCGCGGTGGCAGTAGAACACCTCCTCGCGGGTGAGGCAGATCTTCACCGGCCGGTCGAGCATCAGCGCCGCCTTGGCAACGACCACCTCGTGGTTGAACGGATCGCTCTTGCCGCCGAACCCGCCGCCGTTCGGCGTCGCGACGACGCGGATGTGGGCCGCCGGCAGCTGCAGCGCCTTCGCCAGCGCGCGGTGCAGGTAGTGGGGCGTCTGGGTGCTCGACCAGATCACCAGCTTGCCGTCCGGATCCTTCGCCGCCACCGAGGCGTGCTGCTCGATGGGCAGGTGCGTGTTCCCCTGGTAGAAGAAGACGTCCTCGAAGACCCGGTCGGCGCCGGCCAGCGCCTGCTCGACGTCGCCGAACTCGAGGGAGACCTGCTTGTGGATGTTGCCCGCATCGCCGTACTCGTGGATCCGCGGCTCCGGGTGGGCGAGGCTGTCGAGCGGATCGGCAATCGTCCGCAGGGGCTCGTACTCGACGTCGATGAGATCGACCGCCTCGATGGCGGTCAGCTCGTCGCGCGCCACGACGGCGGCGACCGGATCGCCGACGAAGCGGACCTTGTCGACGCACAGCGGATGTTCGTCCTGGCTGACCGGCAGGATGCCGTAGGGAATCGGCAGGTCCGCTCCCGTCAGCACCAGGTGTACGCCCGGGTGCGCCTGCGCGCGCGACACGTCGAGGCGGCGGATGCGGGCGTGCGGCACCGTCGATCGCAGCAGCCGGCAGTGCAGCATGCGGGGCAGGGTCAGGTCGTCGGCAAAGCGCGTCTGGCCGGTCACCTTCGCCCGGCCGTCGACGCGGCGCCGCGGCACGCCGATCACGCGCGAGGGCCCGATCGTCATGACTTCGCCTCCGGCCGCCCGGGTGCGGCGTCCCCGGCCGACACGCGGCCGATCGCCGCCTCGACGGCCTCGAACATCTGCTGGTAGCCGGTGCAGCGGCACAGATTGCCCGACAGCGCCTCGCGAATCTGCTCCCGTGTCGGATGCGGGACCCGATCCAGCAGCGCGCGCGCCGTCATCAGGATGCCGGGTGTGCAGTAGCCGCACTGCGCGCCGCCGAGGTCCGCGAACGCGTCCTGCAGCGGATCGAGCCGGCCGTCGGTCGTCAGCCCTTCCACCGTCATGATGGGCCGGCCCTCGCACTCGACCCCGAGCACGAGACACGACAGCACCGGCTCGCCGTCGACGAGGACGGCGCAGGCGCCGCACTCGCCGAGCTCGCAGCCGTGCTTGGTGCCGGGCAGCCCGAGGTCCTCGCGGAGCACCTCGAGCAGCGTCTTGTAGGCGTCGAACGCCACGTCGATCGGCTCGCCGTTGACGTGAAGCGTCAGATGGGCGCGCGCGCGCCCGCCGGAGCGGCGATCGTTCACTTGGGCACCTCGCGGGAAAACGACGGCGGGGGAGCGGCGCGCCGGCGCCGGGACGTGGCCCCCGGGCCGTCCGGGCGGGACGACGGCATCGTCCGCCCCGGCCGCGTCGCGCGCGCCGGCGGCCGCACGCGGGATGAGGGGCGCGCCGCCAGGCCACGCACCAGGAAGTCGGCGACCAGCGCGGCCACCGCCGCGGCCGGGCGCGGCCCCTCGGGGCGGAACCAGTGCGCCGTCCAGTTGAGCGAGCCCAGCACGGCGCGCGTGACGACCGTGGCGTCGCACGGCACGAGATCGCCGCGCCGGATGCCGTCGGCGATCAGCCGGCGGCATCCGCGCTCGTAGCGATCGCGCTTGGCGACGATCGGCCCGCGCAGGGCCGGCGGCAGCGCGTGCAGTTCGAGGTGCGCCGCCGACCCTTCGACCTCGTCCAGCAGGCAGAGCGCGTGCGCGACGATGACCCGGTGGAGCTGCTCGGTCGCCGGCCGGTCCATCCGCCGCGCCGCATCGAGTGCGGCCAGCATCCGATCCAGCGAACGGTCCTGGCAGAAGAAGAGGATTTCGTCCTTGCCGCGGAAGTAATGATAGAGATTGCCGGGTGAGAGGCCGGCCGCCACGGCGATCTCCCGCATGCCGGTGCCGGCGAAGCCGCGCTCGCGGAAGATGCGGGCGGCCGCCCGCAGGATCTCCACGCGCCGTGCGTCGGCGCGCTGGCCGGCGCGCGCGCGGCCCGGCACGGCGATCGAACGGCTGTTCGAATCTCGAACCACCGTTCAATTCTGACCTCGCCCGGCCGGTTCGTCAAATGGCGGGGGGACGCGCAGCCTGCCGGCCGGCGGCCGCGTGGCCGCGCCGGGACGCAGGTCGCGCGCCGCAGGGAGACGGTGCGCGGAAGGGATCGCAGAGCGACGCGCCGCCCGGCCGGCGGCGCCGGTCCGCCCGGGCGCCGGACGAGCGGTGCCGGCCCCGGGCCCGGCCCTACTCGTCCGAGTCGTCGTCGGGAAGATCCGGACCGTCCAGACCCTCCGGACCGTCCAGGCCGTCCGGCTCCACGACGAGCTCCCCGAGTTCGAGCGACTCGTCCTGGTCGTCTTCGTCCACGGAGTAGACGCGGCCGCCGGCCTTTTCGCGGATCGGCCCCTTGGGACCCCGCTCGGTCTGCTGGCGCCGCGGCGGCCCGCCGCCCCGGCGCGGGCGGGCGTCGGGGCCGAAGTTCCGGCTGCGGTCGCGCGTCGCCGGCGCCCCCCCGGGGGCGAGGTCCGGGCCGGGCCGGGGGGCGAAGCCGCCCGGGCGCGGACCGGACGGAGCCGGGCGCTCGTCCCGGCCCCGGGCCTCGCTGACGGCCAGCGGCCGGCCCTTGAACATCTGGCGGTCGAACCGCCGGATCGCTTCCTCCGCGACCGGCCGCTCGGCGAACTCGACGAACGCGAAGCCGCGCGGCCGTCCCGTGTCGCGGTCCACGGGAAGGACGACCTGCTGCGGCGGCCCGACCGCCGAGAAGTAGTCGCGCAGGTCCGCCTCGGTGGCGGAGAATGGAAGATTCCCGATAAACAGCCGAACTGACAAGCGCTACCTCGCCTCTGGGTGACCCCTGCGCTGCCACTCCTCCGACCGGCCCCCGGTGCGGCTGAGTGGATCGTTCGGCAAGCCTCGTCGGCTCCCGCACGTCGCCTGAGCGGTCACATGTGGAAAGACGGGAAAGAGCGGTTCGATCGACACTGACGCAAGCAATGCTGGCAGCGCAGAATTTGGAACCTCAACCCTACCCGATCTGCACGGCCGATGGCAAGTACCCCTGCACGCGATGCCGGCCCGTGCGTCACCGGCACCCCCGATCCCGCCCCCCGGGCGGCCGTGGCCGTCAGGCCGCCCCCACGAGTTCCCGGCTCACCGCCTCGAGCTGGCCGAGCCCGTGGATGTCGGTCTCGAACTGCGGAATCCGTTGCCGTGTCAACGCCTCGAACCGCCGATCGATCTCGTCCAGGTACACCTGTTCCTGCCGGCGGCGGGCGGTGTAGAACGCGCCGTCGAGGTGGTCCGGCAGCACCCGGTTGACCACGAGTCCGAGCACGTGGACATCGGATCCGGCCAGCGTCTCGATGGCCCGGGCGGTTTCTTCGATCGGCAGCCGCTCGGCGATCAGGACGAGGACGAACGCGGCCACCTTGGCGCGCATCAGGCGCGCCCGCACGACCTGCAGCCGCTCGCGCCGCCGCTCGAGCGCGGCGAGCACGGGATCCGACCCGGCGTCCTCGTTCAGCATGGCCCGCCGCGTCTTGGACAGCGCCCGCATCCACGACGTCATCAGCTCCGGCATCTGCAGCAGGCGCAGCGTGTGGCCGGTGGGCGCGGTGTCGAAGACGACCAGGTCGTACTCGTCGTCCCGATCGACGATGAGCTCGCTCATCCGGTCGAACAGCGCGACCTCCTCGACGCCCGGCATCGTCGCGGCAAGCTCGATCTGCTTGGCGGCTTCCTTGAGGATCACCGGGCTGAACAGCTCGCCGATCTGCTTCTTGACCTGGTCGATGTACCGCCGGGCCTCGAACGCGGCGTCGATTTCCAGCCCCCACAGCCCCGGCTGAATCTCCCGCTCTTCGGCCGTGAACGGCTGCTCGAAGATGTCGGACGTCGAGTGCGCCGGATCGGTCGAGACGAGCAGGACGCGCTTGCCGCGCCGGCTGGCCTCGAGGGCGGTGGCCGACGCGCACGTCGTCTTGCCGACCCCTCCCTTGCCGCCGAAGAACAGCACTTTGCGGTCGAGCAGGCCTTTCATGGACAGCCAGCCATCAGCAGCACGGCAGGTTGTCGAGCGGCGAGTGCGGCATGCCCATCCGCCGGTGCCACAGGTGGAACTGCTCGAGGAAATACGGATAGACCTCCAGCAGGTAGATCGTGGCCGGATTCGGCAGGCCGACCATCTCCATGTAGCAGAGCAGCATGAACAGGTCGTTGAGCTGCATGGCCTGCACGCGCACGTACTCCTCGTAGTGCCCGTAGGCCATACCGCGGAAGAAACCGCCGAGGTTCTCGCGGACCTGCGCCCAGTCCATCCTGCCGATTCTAGCAGGCCCGGGGCCGTCACGCCGAACGACCTGCGCGCGCGGTCCGCCGGTCGGCCGGGCGCCCGGCGGCGGGAGGCCCGCGCGGCCGTCTCCGCCGGGGGCTCCGTCCACGTGGAGCCCCCGGCCCTGGAGGGTCTACACCTTCAGCACGTCGTTCTTGCCGGCCACCAGCGTATACAGCACCGGCGCGATGAAGATGTCGAGCGCGAGCCGCGACAGCAGGCCGCCGACGATGACGATGGCGAACGGCTTCTGGGAGTCGCTGCCGATGCCGGTCGACATGGCGGCCGGCAGGAGCCCGATGCAGGCGACCAGCGCGGTCATCATGATCGGCCGGAGCCGCAGCAGGGCTGCTTCCCGGGTCGCGTGGGCGATGTCCTCGTGCTCGAGGCGCAGCTTGTTGATGAACGAGTAGAGGATGACGTCGGTCTGGACGGCGACGCCCATCAGGGCGAGGAAGCCGAGGCCGGACGAGACGCTGAACGGAGTGCCGGTCAGCTTCAGGGCGATCAGCCCGCCGACCGGCTCGGTCAGCAGGACGCTGAACAGGATGATCAGCGGGAACTTCATGTTGCCGTAGAGGGCGAACAGGATCAGCAGGATCAGCAGCACCGTGAGCGGCCCGATGACGGCCATCTGGGACCTGGACGCGAGGTAGTCCTTGTACTCGCCGCCCCAGTCGAACGAATAGCCGCTCGGCAGCGGCACCGCCGCGGCCACCTTCGCGCGGGCCTCGCCGACCGCGCTGGCCAGGTCGCGCCCCCGGACGCTGAACTGGACGCCGATGTACCGCGAGTTGTTCTCCCGGTAGATGAACGAGGCCCCCTTGCTCACCTGAACGCTGGCGAACTGGCTCAGGGGCAGGTTCTGCCCGTCGGGCGTCGCGACGAGCAGGTTCCTGATCTCGTTGATGTTGCTCCGGAACGGCCGCTCCATCCGGACGACCAGGTCGAACTCCCGCTCGCCCTGGATGACCTGCGTGGCGGGCGTCCCCCCGATCGCCGTTTCGATCAGCGTGTTGATGTCGCTGACGTTGAGGCCGTAGCGGGCGATCTTCTCCCGGTTGGGGACGATGGTCAGGCTCGGCTGGCCGAGCTCCTTGACGATCGTGATGTCCGTGATGCCGGGGACCTTCTCGATGACCTGCTTCACGGCGTCGGCCTTCTGCTGGAGGATCGACAGGTCCGAGCCGAAGATCTTGACCGCCAGCGCGCTCTTCAGGCCGGTTTCCGCCTCGTCCACCGCGTCTTCGGCCGGCTGGGTGTAGTTGAAGATCACGCCGGGGAACTTCGACAGCTTCTTCTGGATGGCGGCGGTCAGCTCGGCCTTGGTCGAGAGGGCGCCGTGCCAGGTCGGGTCGTCGTACGGCCTGAGGCCGACGTAGAACTCGTCGTTGAAGAAGCCGGTGGCGTCGGTCCCGTCGTCGGGCCGGCCCAGCTCGTTGGCCACGATCGTCACCTGCGGGAAGCTGCGCAGGATCGTGCGGATCTGCGGGGCGAGCTTTTCGGCCTGGTCGAATGAGATCGTGTACGGCGTCGTGGCGCGCACCCAGAGCGCCCCTTCGTCCAGGTGCGGCATGAATTCCGCCCCGATCGACGGGATGAGCAGCAGGGAGGCGCCGCAGATGGCGGCCGCCGCGCCGAGCGTGACCGCCCGGTGGCCGAGGCACCAGGTCAGGATCCGCCCGTAGATCGCCCGGACGTGCTCATAGAGGCCGACGGTCGGCTCCTTGACGTTCCTGAGGAAGAACGAGCAGAGCACCGGCAGCAGGGTGAGGGCGCAGATGAGCGATCCGAGCAGCGCGAAGGCCATCGTGTCGGCCATCGGGTGGAACAGCCGGCCCGAGGGGCCCGTGAGCGCGTAGATCGGCAGGTAGCCCGCGATGATGACCGCCATCGCGTAGAAGATCGGCCGCTCGACGTCGCGCGCGGCCGCGCGGATGACGTCGAAGAAGTTGAAGTCCCGGCCGTAGTGCGCCGCCAGCTCGCGGAAGATGTTCTCGACCATCACGACCGAGCCGTCGACGATGATGCCGAAGTCGATGGCGCCGATCGAGAGCAGGTTGGCCGGAATGTGCGCCCGGTCGAGGCAGATGAACGAGAACAGCAGCGCGAAGGGAATCGTGACCGCGACGATGAGCGCGGTGCGGACGCTGAAGAGGAACAGCCCCAGGACGATCAGCACCAGGATCATGCCCCGCAGCAGGTTCCCTTCGACGGTCCGCGTGGTCTCGTGGATGAGATCGGACCGGTCGTAGTACGGCACGATCTTCACGTCGGGCGGCAGCACGTACTTGTTCAGCCGGGCCGTCATCGCCTCGACCCGCTTGAGGACCACCTGCGCCTGCTCGCCGATCCGCATCAGGATGACGCCTTCGACGGCGTCCGGCTGGTTCATGTAGCCGAACTCGCCGAGGCGGGGCGCGTGGCCGATCACCACCTTGCCCACGTTGTGCACGTACACCGGCACGCCGTGGTGGCTCGCCAGGACGACGTTGCCGATGTCCTGCAGGTTCTTCACGAGGCCGAGCCCGCGGACGTAGTAGAACTGCCCGCCCTGCGAATAGAACCCGCCGCCGGCGTTCGCGTTGTTGCTCGCCAGCTGCTGGACGACCTGCGGCACGGTGACGCCGTACTCGAACAGCTTGCGCGGATCGAGCAGGACCTGGTACTGCATCGTCGTTCCGCCGAAGCCGGAGTCGTCGGCCACGCCCGGGATGGAGCGGTAGGCCCGCTCGAGCACCCAGTCCTCCAGGATCTTCAGATCCTGCGGCGAGCGGTCGGTGCTCTGCAGCACGTAGCGGTAGATGAGGCCGCTCGGGCTGTAGAGCGGCGAGATGCTCGGCGTCACGCCGGCCGGCAGCGACGCGCTCGCCATCCGCTCGAACGCCTGCTCGCGGACGAAATACGGATCGGCGCCGTAGTCGAAGTTCATCTCGACCGACGACAGGCCGTACAGCGAGATCGACCGCAGCGCCTGGAGCTTGGGGATGCCGTTCATCTCGACCTCGAGCGGGATCGTGATCAGGCGCTCGATCTCCTCGGCGGCGTGCCCCGGCCACTGCGTGATGATCTCGACGTGGGGCGGCGACAGATCCGGATACGCGTCGATCGGCAGCCGCTGGAACGAAATGACGCCCCAGACCATCAGCGCCGCCATCGCGACCACCACCAGGAAGCGCTGCGACAGGGCAAACGAGACGATGCGGTTGATCATGGCACTCCTGCCCGGGACAGGCCGCGGACCGGCCCGCCGCTACTGCTGGTTGCTCTGCGCGAACTGCAGGAACACGCTGCCCTCGGACACGATGGCGTCGCCTGCCTTCAGCCCCTTCACGATCTCGAACTGCGGGCCCTGCTGCACGCCCGTCGTCACGAGCTGCTGGGCGAAGTGATCCGGGCCGACCTGCCGGTAGACGAACGGGAAGTTCTCGTTCGTGTACAGCACCGCCGACGTCGGCACGACCAGCACGTTCTGCCGCTGCCCCGAATGAATCGTGACGTCGACGAACTGATCCTTCTTCAGCAGCCCGTCAGGATTCTTCGTCACGATCCGCACCGGCGTCGTCCGCGTCGACGGATCGAGCATCGCGCCGACGTAGGACACCACCCCGTGGAACACCCGGTCGAACGCCGGCGTCCGGATGTCGACCCGGTTGCCGACGCGGACCTGCCGCAGATCCTGCTCGTAGAGATACCCCTGAACCCACACGGTGGACGTGTTGCTGATCACGAACGCCGTCGTCGCGCCCGCCTGGATGTACTGCCCCGGATAGACCAGCTTCTGGACGATCCGGCCGGCGATCGGCGCCCGCATGGCCAGCTCCGGGACGATCGGCGCGTCCGGCCGCTGCGCCGCCGCGAGCTCCTTCGCCGTCACGCCGTAGATGCGCAGCGTCTGGCGTGCGCTCTCCACGGCCGTCTGCGCGTCGTTGTAATCGGCCTGCGCGCTCTGGAAGTCCTTGAGCGCGATCGCGTGATGCGCCAGCAGGTCCCGGTTGCGGGCGAGCGTCTGCCCGGCCAGGGCCAGCCGGTTGTCGGCCGACCGGTACGCCGAGAACGCCCCCGCCACGTCGGGGCTCGAGACGTAGAGCAGCGGCTGCCCCGCCTTCACGTACGCCCCGAGGTCGACCGCGATCCGCGTGATCGGCCCCGACACCTGCGTGATCGCCTGCGTCGTCTGGTCGTTGTCCCAGTCGACCGTGCCCGTCGTGCGCACGTCGATCGGCAGCGAGGTCCGCTGAACCTGCATGATCTTCAGCTGGCCGATCTGATTGGAGGGGACGCTGAAATACCCCGGCGTCGGCGCCGCCTGGGCGGCCACCGTGTCCGCGCTCCGCTGTCCGCAGGCGCCCGTGGCGAGGGCCAGGGCGGGAAGGGCGAGCAGTGCGCCGAGCCGCAGCGTCCGATGGACCCGGCCGGAACGATCCAACAGTCTCGTCATGGAATCACCTGCTTTCCGACCGCGTAATTGACCTGGGCGGCGCTGATCATGGCGTTCGCCAGCGCCTGCCGGTAGTCGAGCTCCGTCTGCCGGTACGTCCGCTCGGCGTCCAGCAGATCGAGCAGGCTGGTGGCGCCGTGCTCGTAGGCGTACCGGCTGATGTCCAGCGACTGCTGCGCCTGCTTGAGATAGCCCGTTTCGTACAGCGACGCCACCTGGTCGCTCGTCTTCAGCCCGGCGTACGCGCTGACGACGTCGGTGAGGACGCCGATCTTCACGGCCACCTCGGCTTCCGTCGCCTGCTCCACCGCCACCTTCGCGTGGGCGATGTTGCCCTGATTCCGGTCGTGAATCGGCAGGGGCATCGACAGGCCGAACCCGAAGCCGGCGACGGTCGTGTTGTGCTGGTATTCGAGCTCGCCCGTGATGTCCGGCACCCGGTTGCTGTACTCCAGGGTCTCGGTGTCCTGCGCGAGCTTCAGCCCGGAGACCGCCGCCTGATAATCCGGCCGGTCGGTGAGCGCCTGCTGCTTCAGCGCGTCCAGCGCCACCGGGTACGGCCGGTAGCGCAGCGCGCCCACGACCTTGAAGTCGTCCGTGACCGTCTCGTAGCCCATCAGCTGCCGCAGCGCCGCCCGGCTCTGCGTCAGGGCGACCTGGGCGGACGAGACGTCCTGCTGGAACTGCAGCTTCTGAATGGCGATCTTCAGGTAGTCCCCTTCGGAGATGTCGCCCGACTCCATCCGCCGCCGGTTGATGTCGACCACCTGCGTGAAGTCCTGCAGCGCCGTCTGCGTGAACTGCAGGTTGGACTCCGCCAGCAGGACGCCGACGTACGCCTGCACGACCTGGAACCGCAGCTGCCGCTCGGCGTCCTGCACGTTCTGCGTCGTGATGTGCGTCGAGTCCTGCGCGACCATCACCCGCTTCATCCGCTTGCCGCCCCGCTCGAACGTGTAGCTGATCGACGGGGTCGCCACCGAATTGTCGTTCATGTAGTCGAGGCTGCCGAAGTCGCTCGGATGCAGCAGCGGCTGATCCTCGGCCACGAAGCTGATCGTCGGGTTCGGCTTGAGCCCGGCCGTGATCTCGTCCGCGCGCGAGGCCTGGATGGCCAGGCGCTCCGCCCGCAGCGCCTGGTTCTGCGCGAAGGCGAGCTGCACCGCCTGCTCGAGCGTGACGGCCTGCAGCGGCGGCGACGACGACGAGGGGGGCGGCCCCGTCTGGGCCGCCGCCGTGGCAGCCAGACAGAAGCCCGCCAGGACACCGATCAGGAACCGGCTCACGTGCGCAGGCCGTACGGGCATCAAAGTCGTTCTCCTTCTTCCTGCTGCTCGACCGTTCGCCCGGCGCGGCATTCCCCACGAGGGGCGCCGTCACGCCGGGAACTCGCTGCGGCCGGCCGGAGACTCCGGATCCGTCACACGCGGCAGCGGTGACGGCGCGCAGAGCGCGCAGCCGGACTGGACGTTGCGATGGTCGATCTCCTCCGGCGCGCGATCGTCGCGGAACCGGCCGGCCGGCTCCATACACGCCGGGGTTGCCGCCGGCCACTCCGGTGGACGTGGCCCGCGCGCAAAGGAGATCGAACGGGGACTAGAGGGTGGCGGAGACTGGAGGACCGCGAAGCGAGAGGCGATGGCGGACGGGACTGAGCGGCACGATGGCCGGCGCGATGACCGGTGCGACGTCCACCGTGTGCAGGACCGGCACGACGGACACCGGGGCTTCGAGGCGCGTGCCGCCGACCTTCAGCCAGACGCAGGCCGGACAGGGATCCTGCGGATGCTGGAACGGCTGCTGGCCGTCGACCGGCGCGGCCTCGACGGAGGTCACCGAATGATCGGCGCAGAGCGCAAAGGCCGGGGCCGAGTCCGTGTGGAAGAAATTCACGAACATCGAGGCCAGGACGTACGGCAGCAGTGCCGTCAGGATGGCCGTTCGCGCGTGGTGGCGGATCAGGCGGTGCAACACGGAATGTGCGGGCATTCTAGCGGAGAGCTCGCGCGGGTTGCAAGGCGAGCCGTAGAGGCTCAGCCGCGCGCGGCGCGGGCCCGCGCGCGAACGTGCGGTAAACTGACGGAACCGGCTCTGCGCTCGAGCCGTCCTATCCGTGTGGGGGGATGTAACGTGTCGTTGCTGAAGTTCCTGGGACTCGAGCCGCGCGAGACGACGCCCGGCAACACCGAGACGGTCCGCCGCATCGTCGGCGAGCTGGAGCAGATGGAGCCCGGGCGGGCCCGCTACCTGGCGGCGTTCGCGTACGTGCTGAGCCGGGTCGCGAACGCGGACCTGCAGATCACCGACGCGGAAACGCGGACGATGGAGGAGATCGTCGCGCGCGTCGGCCAGCTGCCGGAAGAACAGGCGGTGCTGGTCGTCCAGATCGCCAAGACCCAGAACCGGCTGATCGGCGGCACCGAGGACTTCCTGGTGACCCGGGAGTTCCGGCAGATCGCGTCGTTCGATCAGTGCCGGCAGCTCATCGATTGTCTGTTCGCGGTCTCGGCGGCCGACGGGACGATCTCCTCGGCCGAGGAGGGCCAGATCTGGCAGGTCGCCAGCGAGCTCGGCATCGCGCACGACGAGTTCCTCGCGGTCCGCGGGCGGTACTCCGGGCAGCGGGAAGTGCTTCGCACGTTCCGCGAGCAGCTCAAATGACCGCCCCGGCCGGGCCGCGGGCCGCCGCGCGCGGCGGGCGCGACAGCCGGCGCATGGCGACGGTGCCGAGCAGCGGGCCCGGCACCAGCACGACGAAGCTCCACTGCCAGCCCACGACCTGCGCCGCCGCCGGCAGCAGACGGATCGACACCATCGTCAGCAGGAAGCCGGCGCAGGTCTGGACCGTCAGCGCCGTGCCCACGTGGTCGCGCGGGCTGTACTCGGCGACGAGCGCGGAGAACTGCGCCGAGTCGGCGACGACCGCCACACCCCAGACGACGAGGAGGCCGTAGAGCCACCCGGGCGCCGCGCCGAATACGAACCCCGACAGCAGGGCGCACGTGGCGCTCGCCAGCATGGCCCAGCTCGCGACCCGGGCCCGGCCGAGCCGATCGGCGGCCACTCCGGCGAAGGCGGCGCCGAAGGCGCCGCTGCCGATGGCGACGAAGGCGGCCAGCGATCCGGCGCCCGGTCCGGGCCGGACGCCCGCGTGTGCGGCGGCGTACGTTCCCAGGCTGGCCGCGGCGAACGCCTCCATCCAGGTCCAGACCGCGTACAGCTCCCACATGTGGCCGAGATAACCGTACGTCGCCAGCCGCGTGCCCCTGTTCGTGAACACCCCGAGCGCCGCGCGCGGATCGAACGGGGCGCTGGCGGTGACGTAGGGGCCGTCCCGGACGGTCAGCGCCACCAGGGCGCCGCCCGCGAGCGCCATGCCGGAGGAGGTCAGCACCAGCAGCCGCCACGAGAGGTTCGCCGACAGCACCGCGAGCAGGTGGGGGAACGCCGAGCCGATCGTGAGGGCGCCGATGAGAATGCCGAGGGCCGTGCCTCGGCGCCCCTCGAACCAGCCGGCGACGATCTTCATGCCGGGCGGATAGACGCAGGCGAGGGCGACGCCGGTGACGAACCGCAGGACGATGGCGTCGAGCGCGCCGGTGGACCGCGCGACGCCCGCGTTGGCGGCCGCCCCGACCAGGCAGCCGATCGCGAACAGGTACCGCGCGTTGATGAGGTCGGGCAGGCTGAAGAGCGCCGTCACCAGCGTGCCGGCGACGAAGCCGGCCTGCACGGCCATCGTCAGCCAGGCCGCCTCCCCGGTGGTCATCCGGAACGTCGCGACCAGCGCCGGCGTGACGGCCGTGGCGGAGAACCACAGCGTCATCGCGAGGAACTGCGCGAGGGCGAGCCGAACGAGCATCCGTCGGGCCATGGAGACGGTCGCTGGCGGAGCGCGGCGGCGGGAGTAGGATGGTAGGCTGTTCCCGGCCGCGCGCCGGTCCGACGCGACATGCGCCGGAGCCGCCTCAAGTATAGACTGGTTGCGCGCCATCACCGCCAGGCCCACTCATATGCGCCGTCCGCTGCTCATCATCTTTCTCACCGTCTTCGTCAACCTGATCGGCTTCGGCATCATCATTCCGCTGCTGCCGTTCTACGCGCAGACCTTCGGCGCCTCGCCGCTCGCGGTCGGGCTGCTGTTCGCCGCCTACTCGCTGAGCCAGCTGATTGCCGCGCCCGCGCTCGGTGATTTCTCCGATCGGTGGGGCCGGCGGCCGATCCTGATCTTCAGCCTGCTCGGCACCGTGGTCAGCTTCGTGATGCTGGCCCTGGCGCAGAGCCTGTGGCTGCTGTTCCTCGCCCGCGTGGTCGACGGGCTGTCGGGCGGCAACATCTCCACCGCCCGGGCCTACATCGCCGACATCACCGAGGCGGAGGATCGGGCCAAGGCCTACGGCCTGATCGGCGCGGCGTTCGGCCTCGGCTTCATCCTGGGACCCGCGCTCGGCGGCCTGTTCGCGCGCATCAGCTATACCGCGCCGATCTGGGTGGCGGCCGGGCTCACGCTCGTCGCCACCGGCCTGGCGTGGTTCTGGCTGCCGGAGACCGTGCACAAGGGGAAGGCAGGCGGCCTGTCGCCGTTCCGCGTGCTGCCCGAAGCGCTGAAGCGGCCGGGGCTCCGCCTGCTGCTCGGCGCCGATTTCCTCTACTGGTTCTCGTTCGCCGTGTACCAGACGACCTTCGCGCTGTTCGGCGCGATGCGGTTCCACTTCGACGCGTCGATGACCGGCTACCTGCTGGCCGGCTTCGGCGCGATCGGCGTGGTCGTGCAGGTCGGCCTGGTCGGGCCGGTCGTGAAGCGGTTCGGCGAGCGTTGGACGCTGATCGCCGGGCTGGTGTGCGGCGCGCTGGGCCTGGCCTCGGCCGCCTGGGCGCCGTCGACGCTCGCGTTCGCCTTCACGCTGATCCCGGCGGCCGTCGGTGTCGGCCTCTGCAACCCCTCGCTGTCGAGCCTGCTGAGCCGCGCCGCGCACGCCGAGGAGCAGGGACGGGTGCAGGGGGCGGCGGGATCGCTCGAGAGCCTCGGCCGCACGCTCGGTCCGGTGTGGGGCAACGGCGCGCTGGAACGGTTCAGCGCCGGGACGGCGTACACGTCTGCCGCGGCCGTGCTGCTCGTGACCGCGCTGGTCGCCTTCGCGTACCGCCCGGTCGCCGGCGCCGACCAGGGCACGGGGACGCGGTTCGGCTAGACGGTGCCGGGCCCCGGGGCCCTAGACCGGGAGCCCCACCGCCCGCATGAGCGCGAGCGCGTTGCTGTGCTGCACGACGCCCGGGCGCAGCCGGTAGTCGAACGTCATGCGGCCCGCCTCGAACTGATCCTCGAAATGCACGTTGGCGACCGCCCCGCCGGCCGTGTCGGCCAGCGCCGTGAGCGCGAGATCGTGGGTCGTGACGAGCCCGATCCCGCCGAGGCCGGCGAGCGATCGCACGACCGCGTCGGCGCCGAGACGGCGATCGTGCGAGTTCGTGCCGTGGAAGATCTCGTCGAGCAGGAAGAGCAGCGGCCGCGGGCCGCGGCCGAGATCGACCAGCTCCCGCAGCCGCGTGATCTCGGCGTAGAAGCGTGACCGCCCCGCCTGCAGCGAATCCTCGATGCGCAGCGTCGCGCCGATCGCCAGCGGCGAGATCCGCAGGCGCGCCGCGCGGACCGGCGCGCCGGCCAGGGCCAGCACCGCCGCCACGCCGACCGTCCGCAGCAGCGTGCTCTTGCCGGACATGTTCGAACCGCTGACGAGGAGCACCTGCGGCGCGCCGCCGCCGAGCCGCACGTCGTTCCGCGTGCACCGCGCCCCGGCGATCAGCGGATGCCCGAGCGCCTCGCCGTCGAAGATCGGGCCGGCCTCCACCAGCTCCGGAAACGGGTCGGCCGGATGTTCGAAGCTGTAGCCGGCCAGCGCGCAGAGCGCCTCGAATTCCCCCGCGACCGCGAGCCAGTCCGCGATGCCCGGGCCGGCCCGCCTGCGCCAGGCATCGACGGCGAACGCCAGCTGCGTCGACCAGAGCAGCGCCGCGGCGAACGGCGCGAAGAACTGGTTCTTCTGCGAATCGACGAGCGCGACGAGCCGGGTCAGCTGGCCGATCCGGACCGAGGGCGGACGATGGTCCGTGTCGAGCCGGCGCTGCAGCGCGACCAGCCGGTCGCCGGTGAACCGTTCCCGTTCGAGCCGCGCCAGCAGGCGCGCCAGCCGTTCGAGATGGCGGGCCGCCGGCTCGAGATCGGCCAGCACCAGGTGCACCCGCCGCCGGAAGCCCGCGGCGAACAGCGCCTCGACGAGCAGCGCGCCGACCAGCGGCGCAGAGCCCCAGCCGGCCGCCATCCAGCCGGCGAACGTGACGACCGTCGTGGCCGCCAGCAGCGCCGCGAGCGCCCGGGCCGCCCGCGACGTGAGCAGCGGCGGGCGGCCGCCCCAGTCGCCGAGGCCGGGCGCCTCCGGCGCCACCGCGCCGGCGCCGGCGACCACGAGGTCTTCGCGCAGCGCCAGGTTCGGGCGGAGCTCCGCGACGGCCGCCTGGCGACCGGCAATCTCGCGCGGATCGGCCGGATGACACAGCCAGCCCGCCAGCGTCGCTTCACCGGTCGGCGTGGTGGCGGTCGACAGCAGCTCGAACAGCGAGCCTTCTCCGAACAGATCGAGGTCGCGGGCGTAGAGGTGGTGGTCCTCGAGGAAGCGCACGCCGGTCGATCCGGTTCCCGCCCACCGATCCTCGAGCCGGGCGAGCCCGCGCTCGTAGAAGCGCACCGCCTCCCGGACGTCGGTGCGATCGGCGATCACGCGGTTGTGGCGGACGGCCAGCGCGATGAACGCGACGACCGGGACGCCAAGCCAGCCGGCGCTCAGCGCGTGGCGGCCGAACACGAGCCAGGCGCCGGCGGCGCCGAGCGCGGCGACCGCCAGCCGGCCGGCGGCGAGCCGCGCGTCGAGGCGATCGAAGCGCGCCACCTCGCCGCGCCGCCGCGCCAGGCGATCGAGATAGTCGTCATGCGGACTGGGCATCGGGTGTCGGCATCATCGCATAAGTGCCCGGGGCTCGGGGCTCGGGTGGCGGCGGACGGGGCCGCCCCGCCCGCCGCGCAGGCCCGACGACCGCGACGAGCGCGTTTCGGGCCGAGGACGGGTGGGGCTGTCCGGCGACAGGACCCGCTCAGGGCGGCCTGGCGCTCCTCCGCCCGTCCGGCCGTCAGGACCGTCACGACCGTGGCCGGCCGGTGACGCCTGCTTCCCCTGGTGGACACCTCGACGGTTCGATCCAGCCGTTCCCACGGCTTGCACGCATGATTCCCGGCATTCGGACGGCCAGCAGCTGGCAGCACTTTTGCCACGCGGGATCGATCGGGGAGGATCTCACCATGGTGCATACGGAGGTTTTCGCTGACCCGCACCCGCTGGTCTGGCGGCAGTTCGTCCACGAATTGCGGACCGGCCAGTACGAGCATTCGCAGGCCTGGGATCTGCTCGATGCCATCTGCATGGGAACCTTGCTGCTGATGGTGGCCGGTTCCATGGTCTCGGTGCTCGCGATCCTGCTCGTCAGCGTCTTCTGAGTCTCTTCTGAGCCGGGCGCACGCCGCGCCGGTTGCGGATCGCGCAGGCCGACGCGACCGTGTTGCGGTGAAGAATGTCAAGGATGAAGCGTTCGTCCTGACGTTTTCACGCGCAATCGTCGCCGGCGCGAAACTGCTTGCCAGCCGGCAGGCCGGTTCCTATACTCGATGCCTTCCTGCTTCGGCTCGGCCGTACGCGTCGGTGTCGTCCACGCGCCTGGCCCCGGCGCGCGAGCGTCACGCGCCTCGTTGCGATAGAGGCTCACATGGCCAGCTCCTCCGACACGGCGATCCCGTCACCTCCGCCGGCGCTGCGCGTGCTGCTGGTGCAGGCCGAGCGGGAGACACGCGGCCGGTACGCCGACTGCCTGCGCGCGGCCGGCCTCGACGTGGTGGAAGCGGAGACCGGCCTGCAGGCCCTGGAAGCGGGCGTGCTGAGCGCGCCGGACCTCATCGTCGCCGATCTCGACATGCCCAGCATCGACGGGCTGGCGTTCTGCCGCCGGCTGCGGACCGAGCCGCGCCGCCGCGACATCCTGCTCATCACGCTCGCCAGCCGCCGGGCCGGGGCGGCGGCCGATCCCGAGCCCGAGCCCGGAGACGAGGCGGAGACGCACCTGGCCAAACCCTGCACGCCCGATCGGCTGCTGGCCGAGATCCGGCATCTGACCCGCCTCGTCCGGGAGCAGCGGAGTCACGCCGCGCTGCGCCGCGGCGGCGACGGTGGCCAGCGGCCCGTGGATCCGGAGCTGGCGGCGCGCATTCGCGCCGAATACACCGATCTGCCCAGCCTGAAGCTCACGCTCGATCAGGCGGAGCGCCTCTGGCAGCAGAACCGGGCGTCGATCGACGCGGCGCTCGACGCGCTGGTCGCCGAGGGCTTTCTCCAGCGCGGCGGCGCCGGCCGGTACGAGCGCACCTGGTGGCCGGGCGGCGCGGAACCGCGTCCGCGCATGGTCAAGGCCGAGCTGGAGTCGTCGCGCCGGGCCGGGCGCACGGGGCGGCCGGACGGCACGCACTCGTGACCGGCGCTGAAACTCCGGCCGTCCAGGTTCCGTAACGTCTATCCAGAGGACGGCCGCCCACGGCGCAGTGCGCGCCGGCGCACGACGGGCCGGACCGCCAATCCACAGAACACGTGGCCGCAACGGATGCTGAGCTCGTCACACGGGCACTGGGCGGATCGGAGCGCGCGTTCCGGGAGATCGTGCGCCGGTACGAACGGTCCATCTACGGCCTGATCGTCCGGATGATCCGCGACGCGCCGGTCGCCGAGGATCTCGCGCAGGAGACCTTCCTGCGGGCGTTCACGCGCCTCGACACGTACGACCGCCGCCGTCCGCTGGCCGCCTGGCTGTTCAAGATCGCCCACAATCTGACCGTCGATGCGCTGCGCCGCGCGCAGCCCGCCACGATCCCGTACGAGGACGCGGGCGCCGGCGGCGGAGCGGCCCTGGTCGATTCGCGGTCGCCGACGCCGGAGGAGGCGGCCGCCGGCCGGGAACTGGCCCGGGCGCTGGAGGCCGCCATCGCGCAGCTCCGGCCCGCCTACCGCGAGGTCGTGCTCCTTCAGTATCGCGAGGGGCTGTCGCAGGACGAGATTGCCGAGATCACGGACCTCCCGCTCGGCACGATCAAGACGTATCTGCATCGGGCGCGCAAGGAGCTGGCGGTGTACCTGGAGGCCGCCGGCTGGGCCCGGTGAAACCTGAGGTGTCGGAAATCCGTAGGATCCAATAGGCAAGGATGTCTGACGAACTCCACCTGGCCGTCGGGCGCTGGATCGCCCTGGAACGGAAGGGAGACGAGGCAGGCGCCGAGGGGGCGCTGGCGCTCGTGTTCCAGGCGCTGCCGGACCCCGAGCCGTCAGCTGGACTGACCGCGCGGAGTGTCGCGGCGGCCCGGCGGGCGACGCCGGCGCCGGCGCGCCGGGCCTTGCGGTCGGGCTGGCAGCGCGCCACCCGGCTCGGCCTCGGGACGACGGCCGGCCTCATCGGCCTGTATGTGCTGGGCCGGGAGCTGCTGCCGCTGCTGGTCACCGCGTTCGTCCGGGGCGTGGCGCTGCTGCTCGACGGCGTGCTCTGGGTGAGCGTGAGCCTGAGCGCCGGGTTGGATTTCTGGACGCTGCTGGCCCATGCAGGCCGGTGGGTCGGCGTCGTCATCACGACGCCGCGGGTGGCGGTCACGCTGGTCGTCATCGAGGTCATTGGCGCGCTGGCGCTGTACGTCATCCAGCGGGTACTGGCGTCGGAAAAGGAGTCGTCTCGATCATGAGGACGCTGAATTCGCCGCGCTCATCCCGATCTGCCGGCGGCCGCGCGCGCCGGCTCGCCCCGCTCCTGGCGCTGCTCGTCGGGCTGTCGGTCGTGACGCCGGCCGTCGCGCGCGCCCGGACCCCGGCGCCGCCGACGACGGCCGATCGTGCGCTGGCCGCGCGGATCCAGAGCCGCTTCGACGTGCTGCCGGTGCAGAATGGCATCGTCCTGATGCCGAAGGCCCGCCTGGGCGACGTCCGCAGCATCGAGCTGGCCGGCGGCAGCGTGGCGATCAACGGCGTTGCGGTGACCGGCGGCGAACTGCGCGCCCGGCTCGGCGCGGATGCCGATCTGATCCTGCCGCTGACGTACCTCGACGTCGCCACGCGGCAGACGTTGTTCGGCCTGGCCCCGGCGGCGTCCGCGGCCGGCGAAACACCGGCCGCCGGCGCAGCCGCCCCCGCCGCGCCCGTGCCATCGACGCCGACGCCGCCCGAAGCGCCGGCCCCGCCGACGCCGCCGTCCGGCGATCAGTTCACCCACACCGGTGACCGCGTCCGGATCGGCGGCAGCGTCACGGTCGATCGCGACGAGGTGGTCGACGGTGACGTGGTCGTCATCGGTGGAACCGCACGGATCGACGGGGACGTGACCGGCGAGGTGGCGGTCGTCGGCGGCACCTGCCACATCGGACCGGATGCGCACGTCCACGGCGACGTGACGGTCGTCGGCGGGGTGCTCGACCGCAATCCGAACGCCCGGCTCGACGGGAAGGTCAGCCTCATCGGCTTCGGCGGGCGGATGCTGCACGGGCGGCGGTTCCCGCACTTCTTCGACGCGGCGCCGTTCTTCGGCGGCTTCCCGTTCGCGTTCATCGGCCTCTTCGCGACCGTCTTCCGCATCGCCCTGCTGATTCTGCTCGGGAGTCTCGTCGTCCTGATCGCCCAGCGGCCGGTCGAGCTCATCGGCGCGCGGGCGGCGGCCGAGCCGTGGAAATCCGGCCTCGTCGGCCTCGCCGCCGAGCTGCTGTTCCTGCCGGTGCTGGTCCTGACGGTCATCATCCTGGCCGTCACGATCATCGGGATTCCGCTGCTGGTGCTGGTGCCGTTTGCCGTCATCGCGGTGCTGCTGGTGTTCCTCGTCGGCTTCACCGGTGTGGCGTATCAGGTCGGACGCTGGCTGGAAGCCCGCCTCGGCTGGCGGCTGGCCGGGCCGTACGCGCCGACCATCATCGGCATCGTCGCGCTCGTGGCGCTGACCCTCGCGGGACGGCTGGCCGGGATGATCGGCAGCTTCTTCGATCTGTTCGCGGTGATGTTCGTCGGGCTCGGCACGCTGATCGAATGGGCGGCCTGGACGACCGGCTTCGGCGCGGCCGTGCTCGTCCGCTTCGGCCACCACCTCGGCTCGTCCGCTCCGGCCGTCGCCGGTCTGCCGGCTCCCGCTGCCGGTCCGCAGGACGCCGGGCCTGCCGCGTCCGGCCCGAGCGGGATGTGAGGGGGAGGAATGAGAACGAGGAATGAGCAATGAGGAATGAGGAATGAGGAATGAGGGGCTGGCCGCAGGCCCTGATCCTCGACACCCATGCTGCTGTTCAGGCTGATCGACCTCTATTCGTTCGTCGTGATTGCCAGCGTCGTCGTCTCCTGGATGCGGCTGCCGCCGGACCATCCGGTGGCACGGTTCACCGGCGCCCTGGTCGATCCCGTGCTCGACCCGATCCGGCGGGTGCTGCCGGATCTGGGCGGCCTCGATTTCTCGCCCTGGATTCTGCTGATCCTGCTGCAGCTGCTCAAGCAGTTCCTGCTGTGAGCTGCAGGAGGCGGCTCACACGCCCGGGGCGGCGGCGAGCAGGTGCGCCGCGGTGGCCACGACCTCCCGCACACTGAACGGCCGGGCGAGCACGTGGGGAAAGCCGAGCGCCCGCACCTCGTCCGCCGACTGGACGCTCGGCGCCGTCAGGACGAGCACGTGGGCCGGCGCCGCCAGGCGCGCGAGCGTGCGGAGCAGCGCGGACGGATGATGTTCCTCCGCCACGTCGATGATGATCAGGCGCGGATGGCGCGCGCCGCTCCGCAGCAGCAGTTCCACGAACTCCCACACTTCGTGCGCCTCGACCTCGAAGCCTTCCTCGATCAGCTGGGCCCGCACGGCAATCCGCAGCTTCCATTCCGCGCTGACGAGCAGGATCTCGACGTCCATCCGGACAGGATACTCTGAAAGAAAACGACGCGGCCGAGTTGCGCGTTGCCCGGCAGTGGGTCCTCATCTGGGCCGCGGCGTGTGATGCGGCGCCCGGCCGCCGTCGGTGCCGGCCTGGCGCAGCGCCTCGCTCACGCCGTTCGCCACCGCTTCGGCCATGCCGGCCGCGACGTCCGCGATCGCGGCGGTGTCGATCCCCGCTTTCACGCCGTTCCGCACGGCGCGGGCAAGATCTCGATCGTACGCGGCGGCGTGACCGCCGCCGTTGCAGGCTGCCGGAGCGCAGGCATCGACGAACGGCTGCGCGGCCCGGACCGCGCTCCGGACGGACTGGCTGATCAGCCGGCCGAGCGACCCGCCGAGCAGCGTCGAGACGAGCCGGGCGACGCCGGCGCCGCGCTGCGCGCCGGCCTTCAGCATCACCATCGCCGCCCGCGCCTGTTCCCGCACCTGCGGGTCGTCGTCGTGCGAGGCTTCGACGAGCGCGTCCATCGCGCGGCGATCGCCGAGCAGGCCGAGCCCGATGGCGGCCTTCTCGCGCACCTGGGCGTCGGGATCCTTCAAGGCCGCGATGAGCGTCGCGTACGCGCGGCGGTTGCCCTGCAACCCGAGGCTGATGACCGCTTTCTCGCGCACCTGCGGGTCGGGATCCCGCGCGGCCCGGATCAGCGCGTCGACCCCGGCCGGGCCGGCGTCGGTCAGCCCGAGCAGGATGGCCGCCTTTTCACGGACGTCCCGGCTGGGGCTGCCCAATTCGGCGATGAGCCGGGCCGGGTACGACGAAGAGGCCGGCCTGGCCGGGGGACTCGCCGGCTGCGGCTTCGCCGCCGCCACCGGCTGGTGCGGCCGGGCGGTCGCCGCCGCCGGCTGTGGCGCAGGCGACGGTGACACCGCCGGCTGTGGCTCCGCCGCCAGTGCCGGCCGTGCAGCCGGCAGCGAATGCACGGCAGGCGACGCGGCCGCCTGAGCAGGCGCCGCCGCCCGGGCGGCCGGCTGCGCCGTGGCGACCGCGAGCACCAGGCCGGCCAGCGCGACCGTCATCATCGCCGGCGTGATCGTGCCGCGGGGCGGCCGGGGCACGCGCGGCTTCAGGATCGTCCGGAGGCGGCTCTCGAGCTGGGAGGACCGCGCCATCGGCATGGCGACCGCCGCCGGCCATCCCGCGGCGGCATTCGGCCTGGCAAACGACAGCAGATGCTGCGCGTAGTCGGACGCGCGGGTGCCGCAGGCGAGCACGAGCTCGTCGCAGGCGCGCTCCCGTTCGGAGGCGAGCTGCCGGACCGCCAGCCAGGCGACGGGATTGAACCAGTGGACCGCGCAGACCAGGCGGCCGATCGTCTGCGTCAGGCAGTCGCACCGCCGGACATGCGCCAGCTCGTGCAGCAGCACGACCTGACGCCGCCCCGCCACCCACGCGCCGGCATCGTCCGGCAACAGAATGACCGGCCGGAGCGTGCCCCACGTCAGGGGCACCGGTGTGCCGACGCCGGAGAGCACCGTCACCTCGCGGGTCAGCGACAGGCGGCGCCGCGCCTCGTCCAGGTCGGTGCGCCACCCGGCGTCCTCGACCCGGCGACCTTCTCCGGCCAGCCGCCGCAGCCGGAGCATGCCGATGAGGAGCCAGCCGGCGAACATGGCCAGGCCGACGAACCAGACGCCGATCATCACCGTGCCTGGAGAGGGTGCGGTCCAGAGCGCTTCACTGAGGTTCAACGCGACCGCCGCCGCCGGCGGGAGGACCGGCGAGCGACTGACCGCCAGATAGGGGCCCACCGGCGCCGGGTCGGTGACATGGAGGCTCGCCGGCGCAGCGGCCGGCGGCAGCAGCGGTACGGACCATCGCGGTCCGAGCGCCATGACCACCGGCATCACCAGGATGCCGATCAGCACGCCGGACCAGACCAGGTGGCGCCATGCCGCTGAGGCGCGCCGGAGCAGGAACGTCAGCAGACCCGCGCAGGCCAGCAGCACCGTGACCCGGGCGGCAAGGGCGACGAGGAAGGCGACGGCAGACATTAGCGTCCTTCCTTTCTGGCTTCATCGATCAGGTGTGCGAGCCGCTCCAGTTCGGCGTCCGAGAGGCGCGACTGGTCGAGCAGCGCCGCCACGGCCTGCGTCGTCGAGCCGTCGAAGAACGTGCGGACGAGACCGCGCAGGGCCGACCGGCTCGCCTGATCCCGCGGCACCGTCGGCAGATAGACGTAGCGCACTCCGTCGGCCTCATGACGGAGGTGGCCTTTCGTCTCGAGGATCCGGAGCATGGCGCGGACCGCGGAGTAGCTGGGCGGATCGGGCAGGGCCGCGGCGACCTCGGCGGCGGTCGCCCGGCCACGCTCGTACACGATGTCCATCAGCTGGCGCTCGCGGCGGGAGAGTGACGGCGATGCGGGGCGTTTCGACATGGACGAACCTCGGAACAATGGACCGGGCCGCACGTGGCAGGTGTCTATATGCTAGAAATTTAGCATATGCTAAATTTCTAGCATCACTCGGCCCGGCTGTCAAGCCCGCTCCTCGATGTGTGTCACGTCGTCCTGGCGTGTGAGATCAGCCTGCCGCGCGCGAGCGATCGCGCGCGCCGACTCAAGCCGGCTCGTGCGAGGCGGCGTCTAAACACTTGAGACGTGGACGACGTGTCTTAGTTCGCGTCACCTTGCGGGTAATTCCGCATGGTGCCGGATTGGGCCGACGGCGGGCGTCCGGATGTTCGAACGATTGCACATGGTGCGACTGGCGTCTGATTTGCAGCGGTCTTTCATTCAGCAAGGAGGGATGCAGATGAGCGCGACTCTGACCGCCGAAGGACCGATGACGACCCGCGCCCAGATCAGGAGCGAATACATCGAAATGCCGGGGTTGCGACTGACGACGGCGCAGGCGGCTCGCCTGTGGCAGTTGTCGCCAGGCGAATCCGAACTGGTGCTGGGCGAGCTGGTGACAGTCGGGTTCCTGCGCCGGACGCCGTCGGGGCTCTACGTTCGGAAGGATTCCGATACGCCTGCGTGACTCTTCACGTCTCGAGCCGCAGGCTCGAGACGTGCGTGCGTCCTGCCTTCGTCCGCGTCATTCCACTGAATCGAGTTCGACGGAGCGGAGCCCGGCCCACCGGCCGGTCGACTCCCATCGCCGCGCGCGCCGATCGCCGCCGCGCGGGCCGGCCGGCCCTCCGCCGCGCCGGGGCGCTCAGGGCGCAAAACTGTCGACCGCCTCGGCGTCCGTGTCGAACGACTCGAAGACGGTCAGCAGCTTCGTGATCGTGAGCAGGTCTTTCAGGCGCTTGGTGAGCCCTGCCAGCTTCAGCTGGCCGCCCTGACGGCTGACCGTCACGTACGCATGTGCGATTTCCCCGAGGCCGGAGCTGTCGATGTAGTTGACGCCGGCCAGGTTCAGCACGAGCTGCTTGTGGCCCTGCTGGATGAGGCTCTGCAGCTTGTCCCGCAGGAGGATGTCGCCGTCCCCGAGCTTGATCTGTCCGTTGACGTCCACGATCATCACGTTGCCGGCGGCGCGTTGAGCGATGTTCATCGGTGGCCTCGTCGGTGGCTGATGCGAAATTGACGGCAGGAAGCGGGGGATCATCGCACGAACCGGCCGCCGGATCAATCCGGTGGCCGCCGGCCGCTCACCCGGGCGGTCCCGCAGGCGCGCTCCGGGCGGCTGCGGCATCCCCGTTCGGCGACTCCGGAAAATAGGCGTGGGCCTGGTACTGCTCCATCATCCGCTGGGTGTTGAAAAAGGAGCCGTTGATGGCGATCGTCGAGCGCATGATGCCGGCGAACGTCACGGTGCGCTGGTAGAACATCGGCAGAATCACCTGCTCCAGTTTGTCGTAGAGCGAGGCCAGCTCGGCGATCGGGTCCTCGAGGTCCTGGTCGTGGCCGACGGCCCAGCCGGTGGCCCCTTCCAGGCAGCCTTCGATCCACCAGCCGTCCATCACGCTCAGGCTGGGGACGCCGTTGATGGCCGCCTTCATGCCGCTCGTGCCGGACGCTTCGTACGGGCGGTGCGGCGTGTTGAGCCACAGGTCGACGCCGCTCGTCAGCCGCCGGGCCCACTGGAAATCGTAGTTCTCCAGGTAGACGACCTTCACCGCATCGGCGAGCGCCCGGCCGGCCTCCACCACGTGCCGGATCAGCGCCTTGCCGTCCTGGTCGTCGGGATGCGCCTTGCCGCCGAAGATGAGCTGGAACGGCCCGGCGGTCCGCGCGATGTGCCGCAGGCGGTCGAGGTCCGAGAACAGCAGGCCGGCGCGCTTGTAGGCGGTGGCCCGGCGTGCGAAGCCGAGCGTCATGACGTCGCGGCCGAGCGCGACGCCGGTGGCCGCGTTCACGGCGTCGATCAGGGCGTGGCGGGTCACGTTGTGCGCGTCGAGAATCTCCGCCACCGGGATGCCGATCGCGTAGCGGAGGTAGCGGTTGTCCGACCGCCATTCGGGGATGTGGCGGTCGTACAGCGCGGCGAACGGCGGCGCCGTCCACGTCGTTGCGTGCACGCCGTTCGTGATCGCCCGGATCGGATAGTTGGGGAACATGCCGTGCGAGATCTCGCCGTGGTGCATCGCGACGCCGTTGACGTAGCGGGAGCACCGCAGCGCCAGATACGTCATGTTCAGCGTCCCCTGATAGAGGCAGTCCGCCTCTTCGAGCAGACGGGCGCGCGGTTCGCCGAGCACCGCCCGCAGGGTCGGTCCGTCGAACTGATCCTGTCCGGCCGGCACCGGTGTGTGCGTGGTGAAGACACACTGCCGCCGCACCGCCTGCACGTCCGTTTCGGCGGGATGCGCGGCCCCGCGCGCCTGCAGCTGCGCTTCGAGCAGGGCCAGGGCCAGCAGGCCCGAATGCCCCTCGTTCATGTGATGGACCTGGATGCCGGTGTGGCCGAGCGCGTCCAGCATCGCGACGCCGCCGAGACCGAGCACGGCCTCCTGGGACAGGCGGTGGCGCCGGTCGCCGCTGTAGAGCCGATCGGTCAGCCGCTGATCCTCCGGCATGTTGACCGGCAGTGCGGTGTCGAGCAGGTACACCGGGACGGCGTAGCCCGAGAGGCCCCGGATCAGAAACCGCCACGCGCACAGATGCACGTCGCGGCCGTCGATCGCGAGGACGACATGATCGGCCACGCGCTCGAGATGCGCCGCCGGCTGCCAGGTGTCCGCGTCCTCGCGCTGCGTCCCGTCCGCGTCCAGGCGCTGCCGGAAGTACCCCTCGCGGTAGACGAGGGTGACGCCGACCATCGGCAGCTCGAGATCGGCCGCCGAGCGGAGGACGTCGCCGGCCAGGATGCCGAGCCCGCCCGCATAGGTCGGCAGGTCGGGTGCGATGGCGATCTCCATCGAAAAGTAGGCGACGCGGACCGCCTGCGGGGCCGGACCAGCCATGGGTGCTCCTGACCTCCGTCGCGCCGCGGCACGGTCACTCGTACCGGAGGGCTTCCATCGGATCGAACTGCGACGCCTTGCGGGCGGGGTAGAAGCCGAAGAAGATGCCGACCGCCGCCGAGAACACGAACCCGATCACGACCGCCTCGGCGGGCGTCTGCGTCGGCCAGCCGGCCACCCGCGAAATGATCGCCGACGCCAGCATGCCGCCCGCAATCCCGAGGATGCCGCCGGTCACGCTGAGGAAGACCGCCTCGGCCAGGAACTGCAGCAGCACGTGCAGGCGCCGCGCCCCGATCGCCATCCGCAGCCCGATTTCCCTCGTCCGCTCGGTCACGGAGACCAGCAGGATGTTCATGATCCCGATGCCGCCGACGAGCAGTGAGATCGAGGCGACGGCCGCCAGCAGCAGCGCCATGATCCGGCTGCTGCCCTGGGCCACGTCGGCGATCTGGCTGAGGTTCCGCACCGAAAAGTCGTTGGGCTGGCCGGGCTGGATGTTGTGCCGGCGCGCCAGCGTGTCCGTGACTTCCCGCAGGGCCGTCTGTACCAGAGCAGGGCTGGCCGCCTGCACGTAGATCACGTTCACGTAGCCGATGAGCCGCGGCGGCACGCCAAGCGGGTTCGGCGGCGGCGGGTAGAGGGTGGTGATCGTGGACTGCGACTGGCTGGTGGGCGTCGTGACGCCAAGCACTTTCCGCTCGGCCGTCGTGAACGGAATCATCACCAGATCGTCCTGGTCCATCCCGAACGGCGTCTGGCCCTTGGCCGCCAGCAGCCCGACGACCCGCATCGGGACGCCCTTGACGAGAATCGTCGCGCCCACCGGATTCTCGTACGGGCTGAACAGCTGGTGATACACGGTCTGGCCGATCAGCACCGACAGCGCGGCTCCGGCTTCGTCCGCGTCCGTCAGGCCGCGCCCGGCGGCAATCTGCCAGTTCGTGATCGGCGGATAGTTCGGCGACACCCCCTGGATGTTCGTCGTCCAGTTCTGGTCGGCGTACTGGACCTGGCCGGACTGCCGGCTCAGGTAGGCGACCTGGGCGACCGCCTGATCGTCGCGGCGGATCGTGTCGGCGTCGGTGACCGTGAGCGTCGACGCGCTGCCCGCGCCGCTCCGCATCCCACCGGCGGTCGTCGCGCCCGGCATGATGACCAGCAGGTTCGTGCCGAGGCTCTCGATCTGCTTCCGGACCGCCTCGTTCGCTCCCTGGCCGACGGCCACCATGGCGATGAGCGCCGCGACCCCGATGAACACGCCAAGCATCGTCAGCGCCGACCGAAGCTTGTTCCGTCCGATGGCCTGAACGGCGGCAGCCATCAGCATCAGGCTGAACGCCAGGGGGGAGCTGCCGGCCTCCGCCGCGTCGCCGGTGGCGGCGCGCGTGTGGAAGAGCGCCGAGGCAGCCTGGCGCTCGACGGCCGCCGGGCCGGCCTCCACGACGGTTCCCGGGCGCCGTTCGTCGGAGACGATCTGGCCGTCGCGCATCGTCAGCACCCGGTCGGCGTACGCCGCGATGTCCGCCTCGTGCGTCACGAGGACGACCGTCACCGACTGCTGCCGGTTGAGGGTCACCAGCGCGTCCATGATCTGACGCGACGTCCGGGTGTCGAGGTTGCCGGTCGGCTCGTCGGCGAGCAGGAGGCCCGGGGCGTTGATGAGCGCGCGGGCGATGGCGACCCGCTGCTGCTGGCCGCCAGACAGCTGCGCCGGCGTGTTCGCCTCCCGCTCGCCGAGCCCCAGCATCGCCAGCGCCGCCCGCGCGCGCTCGAGCCGGCGGGAGCGCCGGGTCGGGCCCGATTCCGAGTAGAACAGCGGCAGGGCGACGTTCTCCAGCGCGCTCGTCCGGGCCAGCAGGTTGAAGCTCTGGAACACGAAGCCGAGCCGCTCGCTCCGGATGCGGGCGAGATCCGGCTCGGCCAGCCCGGCGACGTCGACCCCCTCGAAAAAGTACTCGCCGCTCGTCGGCCGGTCGAGACACCCGAGGATCGCCATCAGCGTCGACTTGCCGGAGCCCGACGCGCCGACGATGGCCACGAACTCGCCCCGTTCGATGACCAGACTCACGCCCTGCAGCGCGTGCACGTCAATGTCGCCGATGTGGTAGGTGCGCGTCACATTTCTGACATCGATGACCGGATCTGCCATGGCCGTCCTTTGGTTCCTCCCGGGATGCTCAGAAGCGGAACATCCGGGGCGCCGAAGTCGTGCGCGCACCGCCGGTGGTCGACCCGTCGGCGTGCTCGGCGACGATCACGCGATCACCTTCCTTGAGACCCTGCGTGACCTCGGTATAGGTGTCATCGTCCAGACCGAACGTGACCGGCGTGCGCGTGGGCTGGCCGTCCCGCAAGACCCACAGGTGGGCCTGCGGGACCGCGCGTCGTCCGCCCCCGGCCGGCGCCGCCGCCTCCCCGGCCTGCCCGACGAACCCGCCGGGCGTATACCGCAATGCCTGATCCGGCACACGCAGGACACCGTCGCGCTGATCGACGATGATGCGCGTCGTCGCCGTCATGCCGGGGCGAAGCAGCAGGCCGGGGTTCGGCACGGTGATGACGACGTCGTAGGTGACCACGTTCTGCACCGTCTGCGGCGCCTGGCGCACCTGCGTCACGACGCCGACGAATGGCCGGTTGGCATACGCCTCGACCGTGAACGACGCCCGGTCGCCCGCCTTGACCTGTCCGATGTCGCTCTCCGACACGTTGGCGTCGACTTCCATCTGGTTCAGATTCGTCCCGATGATGAACAGCGTCGGCGTCTGGAAACTGGCGGCCACCGTCTGCCCGACCTGGACGTTCCGGGAAATCACCGTCCCATTGACCGGCGACAGGATGCGCGTGTAGCCGAGATTGACCTGCGAGGCGTCGAGCGCCGCTTTTCGCTGGGCAATGTCCGCCTGGTCGAGCTGTACCTGTGACACCGCCTGGTCGTACGCATTCTTGGCGCTGTCGTAGGTGTCCTGCGAGACGACCCCGCGTTTGGCCAGATCCTGATTCCTCTGGTAGGTCAGCTTGGTATAGGTCAGGTTCGTCTGATCCTTGGCCAGCTGCGCCCTGGCCGTCGCGAGATTCGCCTGGTCCTGCTCGACAATCGTCTGATACGGCCGGGGATCGATCTGCGCGCACAACTGTCCCTTTTTCACCTCGGTGTTGTAGTCGCAATACAGGGCCTGGATGACACCCGAGACGTAGGTGCCGACTTCGACCGTGAGCACCGGGTTGACCGTGCCGCTCGCCGTGACCGCCTTTGCCACCGAGCCGCGCGTCACCGCGACGGTGGTGTACATCATGATCGGAGCCTGTCTGTCCTGCCACCAGAAGACACCGGCCGCGACGACTGCCAGCACCACCACCCCCATCAGCAGCAGACGCCGGCCACGCCGCCGGCGCTTGCGCCCGATGATTGCGGCCGCCGTCCGCGACGCATCGGCCGGGGCCGTCGCCCCGGTCAACGGCCCCGGGGCCGCCGGTACGTGGGGGGCCGCCTCGAGACGCGAAGAAGAATCCATCAGCTCGTCCTTTCCAGCCGGATGCCGCGCCCGGACCGACCCCCGCGGGCTCGGATTTCCACCGCCGCTCTGGTGTGTACGTCCCGCAGGGTCGGGTGGCCGCTCCCTTCGGCGCCGCCTCAGCCCTCAACGCCTGCATTTCACGTTCGAGCGGCTGCCGCAGCCTGGAGTCGCCCGGCCACGGCGGGGCCTCCCTCGTACGGACCCGCAAATGCCCCTTCAGGTTGCATGAGCCGGCGCATTGGCGCTCCCACACGAAAGTTTGGAGCAACCTCTGTGCCGGCGGCCTGCGCGGCTTCCCGATCCCCGCCGGCGAGGAAAAAGCCGGGGTGAAGGCCTCGGAGGGGTGCGATCGTGCGGCCCGCCGCGAATTACTGCGCGTGCTCGTGAACTGGACGCCGTCGGACGGAAGCGCCCGTTCGCGCCGGCTGCAGGGCAGATCTGCCATCCGGCGCCAGATCCCGCGCCGGGTGGCGCTGGCGGTCCGATCCCGACGTCCGGCATCCGGTTTGCTCATCCTGGAGTGATCCGGCTTCCCACTGGAGGAACGCGGCCATGACCGACTGCCTGCCGGCGACCATGAACGTGATGGACGCGATCTACGGACACCGCTCGGTGCGCTCGTACACCGGCGACCTGCTCGACCGGTCGGTCGTGCGCAGCCTGCTCGACGCCGCGGTGCGGGCGCCGACGGCGATGCACGCCGAACCGTGGATGTTCGTCGTCGTGCAGGATGGCAGGCTGCTCGAGCAGTTGTCC
>DATLRO010000072.1:0-21640 GCA_035534615.1 Vicinamibacterales bacterium | reverse complement strand
GGTCATCGCCCCGCCGGCCGCCGGCCCCGGTACCGCAGGATCGACCGCATGGACGGCCGTCACGACCGCCTTTGGCACGGTGATCTGCTCGTCGGGCGTGACCTGCACGACGATGGCATCGGGCGTGACACTGGCGACCCGTCCCTGCACGGTCTGGCCGTTGCGCTCGGTCAAGGCGATCGCCGCGCCCGGCTCGAGCCCGCGGAGATCGGGAGGACGATCGCACCCCGCCCCCAGCGCCACCAGGGCGCAAACGCACGCGATGCTCGCGCTCCTCAGACTCCTCATGCTCCCTCCTGCTCTGCCTGACGACATTCCGGTTGCCACCGCGCAGGCTCACGAACGGCCGGCGCCGCGCCTCACGTGCCCTGCAACCGCAGGGCCAGCGCGCCAGAACTCAATTCATCTCTCTTATTTTCATATAGATGCGGTAATCAGAGACCGCAGCGTTCATCCCGCTGGGGCGAGCATGAAGTGGAAATCAGATATGTAAGTTCTACCTGCCTCACAGGCTGCGCTGGCCGTGAGAAAGCGAGTTGAATTCATGTTTTGAAGGAATTTGCCGCTTTTAAGGAGCAGTGTGAAGGTCCCCGGGGGTGTGTACGCCGCGGATGAGACGCGGTGGCTCGACCTGATCCGGTCATCGACCATGCAAATCTTCGTCGCGCGCCAGCCGATCTTCGATCGACAGGATCACGTCATTGCCTACGAGCTGTTGTTCCGCTCAGGCCTCGAGAACTACTTCACCGGCGAGGCGGCGGGTGCGGACAGCGCGACGTCGCACGTCATCTCCAACGGCAGCTTCCTCGGCCTGGACACGCTCTGCCAGGGCAAGCACGCGTTCATCAACTTCCCGCGGTCGCTGCTGGTCAGCGATGCCCCCCTGCTGCTGCCCCGCGACCGCGTCGTCATCGAAATCCTCGAGACGGTGGAACCGGACGTCGAGGTCATCGCCGCCTGCAGGCGCCTGAAGCGGGCCGGCTACCGGATTGCGCTGGACGACTTCCCGGGCGACGAAACCCACCCGCTGGTGCCGCTCGCCGATTTCGTGAAGGTGGACTTCCTGGCGGTGCCGACTCCAGAGCGGCGGACCGAGCTGGCCAAGCGCCTGCGTGCGCACGAGATCGGACTGATCGCGGAGAAGGTCGAGACGAAGGAGGCCAAGGATGAGGGGGCCCGGGCCGGGTACCACTATTTCCAGGGGTACTTTCTCAGTCATCCCGACGTGGTCTCCGCGCGCAGCGTGCCGGCCTTCCGGATGAACTATCTGCGGCTGCTGCAGGAGGTCACCCGTCCCGACGCAACGCCGGCCGAGCTCGAGACGATCGTCAAGCAGGACCTGTCGATCACGTACCGGCTGCTGCGGCACATCAATTCAGCCGCCTTCGGGTTCCGGACCGAGATCAAGTCGCTGCGGTTCGCCCTGGTGCTGCTGGGGCTCGACGAGATCCGGCGGTGGGCGTCGGTGTGGGCGCTGGCGGATCTGGGGCGCGACGCGCCGGACCAGCTGGTGGCCGACTCGGTGATGCGCGCCCGATTCTGCGAGATGGTGGTTCAGGGGACGCCGCTCCGCAAGCGGGCCGCCGAGCTGTTCCTGATGGGTCTCTTCTCCCGGCTGGACGTGATCATCGGGCGGCCGCTCGAGGAGATCCTCACTGCCCTGCCGGTGCCGCCCGAGGCGCGCGCGGCCCTGCTCGGCGAACCGAACACGCTGCGCAGCATTCTGGACGCCGTCATCGCGTACGAGGCGGCGGACTGGGATGGCTGCGCGCGCACCGCTGCCAGCGCCGGCCTGACCGACGACGACTTCCCGACCTGTTATCTGGCCGCCATGGAATGGGCCCACAAGATCTTCCGGCCGCGCGCGACCGGGGTTACGCCGACCCGGCCGCGACCGATGGGCCGCCCCCTGCTCTCGGCCGGCGCGCGACGATTCGCCCAGGTCCCCACGCGCCGGGTCAAGCCGATCCGGCCGGCGTCGTGAGCCGCATCCCGTCCTCCCGGGCGCGCTCCAACTGCGTTCTTCACGACTCGCTCCCCGGGCCGGTCCGCGCGCGCGACCGCCAGCGATCGCATCGCACTCGCAGGGTGCCGCGCGCGGAGGACGAATCAACATTCATGTTCATCGCTGACGATCGCCGGACAACTTTGTCGATTCGAAGCCGCGACCTCTCCGCGTCCTCTCCCGGCGGCCCGATTCCGCGGCGGGACAGCGAGCCGCTGTCAGACCAGATCTCGACGGTTGTGTCAGCTGCCGTCAATGCCTGGACATATCTGTCCGATCCAGCCAGTAACGCTCAGCCTTCTCGACAATGGCTAACTTATTTGGTCACAGCAGGATACCGGAATAGACCGGCCGTGCGGCAGACGGCACACCCCTTGCCTATTCAGCCGTCAGAGATGCTGACCACCACCTGCAGCTGCTCACGCGCCCGTGTCAGGCCGCCCGAACAGGTCGGCACCGTGGCGGCACTGGTCTTCCTCGTCATTGTCACCGCCGGCGCGGCCGCCGGGTTCCTCGAGCAGATCAGCCTGAGCCCGGTCACCGGCCTGATCTGCGGCGGTGCGGTGATCGTCGCCACGGCGTTCGGTCTCTGCCGGCCCGGCCCGCCGCCCTGCAGGCATCCCGCGTCATCGGCCTCCTGCGTGCCGGCCTCGGCGTGCCGCCGGAAGGACGCCGGTCACCACCGTATCGGCGGCGAGGCCGATGCCGTCAGGAAAGGAGTCTCGCGTGTCGCCTGATCTGATGATCGATCCCGATCTCCTCCGCCGCGTGCGAGGTGAGTACCTTGAAATGCCGGGGCTGCACCTGACGCCCCGACAGGCCGAGCGGCTCTGGGGACTGGACGCGCAGACGTGCCATCGGCTGTTCGACGCGCTGCTCGCCTCGCGGTTCCTCTGCCGGACGCGGATCGGGACCTTTCGTCTCGCCCCCTGAGCCTTCCGCCCCAGTGCCCCGGGCCGGCCACCGACGAGAACGCCCCCCAGCGACGGCGCACGCTGCGCGTGTCAGGCCGGCGGCCCGGCCGGTCCGCGCCCCCTTTCTGCGTCGGCGTCAGGCCCGATCGATCCGCCGTCCCGAATCCCGCTCCAGCGGCAGGACGATGGCTGCCAGATCGGCCTCGGAGAGTCCCATCATCTCGCACGCCCCGCACAGCCGCTCGGCGACGGCGACCAGCCGCAGGTCGATCCCGGTCTCGTCGGCCATCTCGCGCACGAGGCGCAGATCCTTGATGAGCAGCCGGAGGGGGGCCGCGCCGGCGAAGTCGTGTGCCACCATGCGCGGCCCAGATCGGTCCAGCATGCGCGACTGGCCGTAGCTCGTCGACAGGACGTCGAGCAGCGCCAGCGGGTCGAGGCCGGCCGCCGAGGCGAGCAGCAGCGCTTCGGCGGCGGCGGCCGCGTGGACGGCGGTCAGCGCCTGATTCACCAGCTTGGCGGCCGAGCCGGTGCCGGCGCCGCCGAGGTGATGGATATGCCGGCCGAGCGCGCGCAGCACCGGCGCCGCCCGCGCCGCGTCGGCAGCCTCGCCGCCGACCATGATCGTCAGCGTGGCATCGGCCGCGCCTTCCGGCCCTCCGCTGACCGGGGCGTCCAGGAACCCGATGCCGCGCGGCGACGCGTGCCCCGCGATGCGCCGCGCGGTCGACGGTCCGATGGTGCTGTGCTCGATGAACACCTGCCCCGACCGGCCGTGCCCGATCAGGCCGTCAGCCGACAGGTAGATCTCTTCACTCGCCTCGACCGTCGGCAGGCAGGTGAGGACGAACTCGCATCCGGCCGCCACCTCTGCCAGCGAGGCGGCCGGATGCGCCCCGGCGTCCGCCAGTTCATCGACCGCCGGTCGGCTCCGGTTGTAAACGATCAGGGGAAAGCCGGCGCGCAGCAGATTCCGGCACATCGGCCGCCCCATCCGGCCCAGTCCCACGAATCCGACGCGTGGCGTGTCTGCCATTCCGTCCTCCGGCCAGCACTATAGCGCCAGGCTGGGGGAACGGCATCTTCAGGTCCCGGGCGACAGGACGTGCTGGGGGTCGACGCGAAGGCGGGATGAGCGGGCGGTCAGCGGTACCGGTTCAGGACCGAACCGTTGTGGATCGCGACCGCGGCCAGGGCGCCGTTGACGGCGGCCATCAGCACCAGCGCTCGAACGGGGTGATGCGGCCACAGCCGCTCGGCGGCGAAAATCGTGCCGGCGGTCGAGAGGACCTTCAGCGCCACCGTGCCGCCACCGCCGAGGGCCCCGATGAGGGCGTTGCGTTCCTGCGCACCCTGCCTCAGGCCGACGGTCGTCGTGTACAGGTCGCCCGCCTGGAGCCCGATGAAGCTGAGATACAGCGGCGTGAGCAGTCGCGGCCGCCTCAGGGGGGCGGGCGGCGCCATGGCCAGCCGGTTCACCCAGAGATTGACCGGCACGAGCGTGAACGCGGCCAGTGTCGGCCGCACAGGTCTGGTGGTCTCCGCCGGCGGCCGACCGGCTGCTTCGGCCGTTTCAGCCGAGGCCACGGACTCCTGTGCCACGGCGGTCGACACCGCGATCAGCATCAGGCTTCCCGCCAGAATTGCGACCAGCCAGCGCGCCATCGGCACCTCCCGGAATCGCTCCCTGCCCCGCGTGCCCCCAGAGTATAGGCGGAACGCTCGGGCACCACGACTGATTTCTGGGCCATGGCGTGACGCCACACGCGCCGCCCGACGGCACCGGCGCCGGGACCCGACATGGACCGTGGCACCGACACGGGGTACACTGGCCGAGTCGCGGTTGCGCCCGCCCACGCGCCCCACCTGATGCTTCAGGCTCTGCTGTTCGTCGTCATCGTGTGGACCGCCGGCGGTCTCGCCCTCGAGCTGCTGACGGTCGCGCTGGTCCCACGCCTGGCCCCCGGTCCTGCTGCGTCACGTGCGCCCCTTCCCCGCGTGTCGATCATCGTGCCGGCCCGGGACGAAGCGCGCGCGATCGAGGAGGCGGTCCGTTCGCATCTGGCGCAGGACTATCCGGACTTCGAGGTCATCGTCGTCGACGATCAATCGACGGACGCCACCGGGCCGATTCTCGATGCGCTCGGCCGCACGCAGCCGAGGCTGCGGGTCATCCACAATGCGACGCTGCCGGCCGGCTGGCTGGGCAAGCCGCACGCGCTCCATCTCGGCGCCGAGGCGGCGACCGGTGACATCCTGCTGTTCGTCGATGCCGACGTCCGCTATGCGCCCGGGCTGCTGCGGGCCGCGGTCGGGCGGATGGAAGAGGCCCGCTGGGATTTCCTGAGCCTCCTCCCGCGCGTCGAGATGGTCGGGTTCTGGGAGAACGTGCTGATGCCGTTCGTCCCGGGCGCCTTCTACACGGGCCTCGGCCTGCTCGCCAACGCGGACTGGTTCCGCTGGCTGGCCGGCGGCGGCGGTCCGGGCAGCGCGATCAGACGCAGCGCCTATGCGGCCATCGGCGGGCACGCCGCGCTCGCCAACTCGGTCGTGGACGACGTGCGCCTGGCCCTGCTGACGAAGCAGGCCGGCTACCGCTGCCGCCTGGTCCGTGCCGAGCCATTCGCGCGGATCAGGATGTATCACGGATTCCACGAGATCTTCGACGGCTTCACGAAGAACGTCAGCCATGTCTACTACGGCTGGGCGGGATTTCTGCTGTTCCTGCTGACGGTCGGGTTCGTGACCGCGCCGGCGCTGCCGCCGGCCGTCCTGCTGTGCGCGCTGGCCGGCGTCCACATGGCCCGCCCCGACGTTGCACTGGCCGCGGCCGGCGTCGGCATCGTGCTGCTGACGCGCGGCATTCTGCAGCGAGTCCTGCAGGCGCCGCTGCTGGCGGCGCTCACCTATCCGCTGCAGGCGGTCGTCTGGACGGTCATCACCGGCCGGTCGTTCTACTGGCGGCTGGGCCGGAACGAGGTCGTCTGGCGGGGACGCCGGTACGGCACGGGCCAGGCGCGCTTCTGATCAGCGCCTGGCGCGCGCGGCACTCCGGCGTGCGCGGGCGTGTGCGCGTGTCCCGCGAGGCTTCCCCGCCGGGCGGACCGGGTGACGGGGCGTGGCCCCTGTGCGATGATCGGTCGATGGTGATGAAGCAGCTGGGTCCGGCCGGATTCGCCGCGGCGCTCGCCGTCGCACTCGCGGGAGCGGGTGAGGTCGCCGCCCCCGCTCCGGCCCCGCCCGCGCCGGCGGTGGTCTGCGCCGTGCCGCACGACCTTCATCGGCGCGTCTTCGAGCTCGACAGGAGCGCTGGCGGGGAATGGCAGCTGTCGATGAAGAGCACCGCCACACAGGCCCGGTGGGTGCGGCTGCCGCTGCCGGATGCGACCCCGGCGATCGGACGCGACACGGCGTCGCTGTCCTACCGGAGCGCCTACGGCGGGCGTACGGTTCGGTTGAACGTCGGGCCGGCGGGGTCGTCGCTGGACGTGTACGCCAACTACGAGCTGGAAGTGAATGTCGATCCGAATCTGGATCCGCGCATCGACCTGCTGAACACGAACGGTCCGCTGACGGGGCTGTCGTGCCGGATCACGCCGGCCCCGCCGCGGTGAGCCGCGCGGGTGCCGCCCCTACCCCCGGGTCGGCACGCGGGCCTGCGAGTGTTCCGGCAGGCCCATATCGACGTCGGCGGTCTCGCGGATCTGGACCTTCCCGCGCCGGCGCAGCCGGCTGAACCCCGTCTGGAACGACTCCATGTAGGTGTAGAAGACGGGCGTGATGTAGAGCGTGAGCAGCTGGGAGAACAGCAACCCGCCGACGACGGCCGCGCCCAGCGGCCGGCGCGATTCCGAGCCGGCGCCCAGGCCGAGCGCGATCGGCAGCGTCCCCATCAGCGCGGCGAACGTCGTCATCATGATCGGCCGGAAGCGGACGAGACACCCCTGCACGATGGCGTCCCGCGGGGCCAGGCCGTCGGTCCGCTGGGCCTCCAGCGCGAAGTCGATCATCATGATGGCGTTCTTCTTGACGAGGCCCACCAGCATGATGACGCCGACGAACGCGTACAGGTTCAGCTCCATGTGGAAGATCATCAGCGTGACCAGCGCGCCGAAGCCGGCGGCGGGCAATCCGGAGAGGATGGTCAGCGGATGGATCAGGCTCTCGTACAGGATGCCGAGCACGATATAGATGACCAGGATGGCCATGAGCAGCAGGATGCCCAGGCCCTTCAGTGAATCCTGGAATGCCTGCGCGGTCCCCTGGAAGCTCGTGTTGATCGTGCTCGGCAGCGTCTGGAGGGCCACGCGGCTCACCTCGCTGACGGCCGTGCCGAGCGCCGCGCCTGGGGCGAGGTTGAACGACACGGTGACGGCCGGCAGCTGGCCCAGGTGCTGCACGGACATCGGGCCGACCGACCGGGTGATGTCCGACACGGCGCTCAGCGGCACGAGGGCGCCGGTGCTCGAGCGGACATAGAGCATCGACAGGGACGCCGGGTCCCGCTGGTACTGCTTCTGCAGCTCCATGACGACGTAGAACTCGTCGTTCGGCATGAAGATCGTCGAGACCTGCTGCTGGCTGAAGCTGGCGGCGAGCGCCGTCTCGATCTGATTCGGCGTGACCCCGAGCGACGACGCCTTGTCCCGGTCGATCTTGATGTTCACCTGCGGGTTGGTGATCTGCAGATCGCTGTTCACGTCCTGCAGATCCGGCAGGGTGCGGAGCTTGTCCACCAGGATCGGCGTGTAGTGGTAGAGCTCCGTGAGATCCGGGCTCTGCAGTGCCAGCTGGTACTGCGCGTTCGTGCCGTACCCGCCGATCCGAATCGGCGGCGGGTTCTGAAAGAAGACGCGGATGCCGGGAATGCCCGCCACCTTCCGGCGCAGCTCCTGGATCACCTCGTCGGCCGTCAGCGTCCGCTCGCCGATCGGCTTCAGGTGAATGCCGATGTGCCCGGTGTTCGATCCGGCGAAGGTGCTCGAATTGAAATTGTCGACGTTCGGATCCCGGACGAGGATCCGGTTCACCTGCATCTGATGGGCGGCCAGATCCTGCGGGGAGATCCCCTCGATGCCCTGCGTCTGGGCCATGATCAGGCCCGTGTCCTCGCTCGGCAGGAAGCCTTTCGGAATCACGACGAACAGGTACGCGGTCGCCACCAGAATGACGGTGGCCACCGCCATGGTCGCGAGCCGGTGACGGAGGACGATGCCCAGCGTCCACTCGTAGAACCGCAGCATCGCCTGGAATCCGCGCTCGATGGTGCGGTACAGGATCCCGTGGCGCTCGCCCTCCGGGCTCCGCCGCAACACCCGGCTGCACAGCATCGGCGTGAGCGTCAGCGAGACGAAGCCGGACACCAGGATGGCCGACGCGATCGTCACGGCGAATTCGTGCAGCAGCCGGCCGAGAATGCCGCCCATGAACAGGACGGGGATGAAGACGGCCGTCAGCGAGAGCGTCATCGACAGGATCGTGAACCCGATCTCCCGCGACCCGTTCAACGCCGCGTCCATCGGCGCTTCGCCGTGCTCGAGGTGCCGGACGATGTTCTCGAGCATGACGATCGCGTCGTCGACCACGAAGCCGACCGACAGCGTGAGCGCCATCAGCGACATGTTGTCCAGGCTGTAGTTCAGCAGGTACATGACCGCGAACGTGCCCACGAGCGAGAACGGGAGCGCCAGGCTGGGGATGATCGTCGCCGGCAGGTTCCGCAGGAACAGGAAGATCACCATGATCACGAGGAAGATGGTGAGCATCAGCGTGGTCTTGACGTCGTCGAACGACTGGCGCACCGGGATAGACTTGTCCGCCATCACCTGCAGCTTCATGGCGGGCGGCAGCTCGGCCTGAATCGCCGGCAGCGCCGCCTTGATGGCGTCCACGACGTCCACCGTGTTGCTGCCCGGCTGGCGCTGCACGGGGAGGATGATCGACGGCGTGATCGTGTGCGTGTTCGCGTCGCCGTACCACCCCACGCTCTGGTCGTTCTGCACGCTGTCGAGGACGTCTCCGAGCTGGTCCAGCCGGACCGGGGCGCCGTTGCGGTACGCGATGATCAGCTTCCGGTACTGCGCCGCGTCGTCGAGCTGACCGTTCGCCTGCAGCATCTCCGACTTGAACGGCCCGATCAGATTGCCGACCGGCAGGTTGACGTTGCCGCTCTGGATGGCGCTCTGCACTTCGTCGATGCCGATCCCGCGCGCCGCCATCGCCCGCGGATCGAGCTCGATCCGGACCGCATATTTCTGCTGCCCGTACACGGAGACCTGCGCGACCCCGCTGATCGTCGAGATCCGCTGCGCCACCAGCGTCTCGGCGTACTCATCCACGTCCGACAGCTTCATCGTCGGAGACGAGGCCACGAGGAACAGAATCGGCTGGCTCGCCGGGTTCACCTTCCGGTACGACGGCGGCGTCGGCATGTTGTGCGGCAGCATGTACAGCGACTGCGCGATCGCCGACTGCACGTCCTGCGCCGCCGCGTCGATGTTGCGGCTCAGCACGAACTGCAGCGTGACGTTCGTCGACCCCATCGAGCTCGACGACGTCATCGAGTCGATGCCCGGAATCGTCGAGAACTGCTTCTCGAGCGGCGTCGCCACCGCGGCCGCCATCGTCTCGGGACTGGCCCCCGGCACGTTGGCATAGACCGAAATGGTCGGGAAGTCGACGCTGGGCAGGTCGCTCACCGGCAGCTGCCGGTAGCCCAGGATGCCGAACAGCAGAATGGCCGACACGACGAGCGACGTCATGATCGGCCGGCGGATGAACAGCGCAGAGATGTTCATGGGTCAGATTGTCCGGATTACCGAGACAGCCACTGCCGGAGCGCTTCGCCGCGCCGGCCCGTCCACGCCGCCCGGCCGGGCCCAGCACAACATACGAAAGTACCGTTGAGCCGGCCCTGAAGTCAACGACCGGCGCGACCGCGAACCGCGATAATCGGCCGCCGATTGTCTCCGAATGTCGCCAGTCGCCCCACCGCAGGCAGACACTTCCAGCGACAGCAGCCGCAATACACCTTAATTACTGATGGACCCGGGCTTTGGTTTACCGGCGCCCGTGCAGGCCACCACCCGCACGCCGACCGCCCGGCCGGACCGTCCGGCTCACGTGGAGGGCTGAAATCGCCGGACGACAGCGAGCATATAATGAGGACCGATCGGGCGAGCGGGAACGGCTCTGTTCGCGGTCTGCCGCACGGCTCGACGACGCGCCCCCGGTCGCCATTTCCGTCAACAGGCGCCTTTTGCATGGGAGAACTGAGATTATGAAGAAACTGTGGGCCGCCGCCCTCGCGGCCGCGCTCGTCCCCGCCGTCACGCTGACGGCGAGGCAGGCCGCGAACCCTGTCACGACCGCCGTTCGTCAGCAGGTCGCGATGCACGCCCGGATCATGACGGCCGCCGCGGAAGAAATGCCGGCCGACAAGTACAGCTACAAGCCGACGCCGGCGCAGATGTCGTTCGGCCATCTGATCATGCACGTCGGCCAGTCGAATGACTTCCTCTGCTCGAAGATCTCTGGCGAGCCGGCGCCGAAGGGCCCGAAGCTCACCGAGACGTCGCCGAAGGCGGAGCTCATCACCGCGCTGAAGGCTTCGTTCAGCTACTGCGACAGCGCGCTGGGAAAGCTCGACGACTCGACGCTCTCCCACGAGGTGACGGTGTTCGGCGGGCACAGCATGAGCCGGGCGGGAGCGATGATCATGCTGACCGGCGATCTGGCGGACCACTACAGCCAGCAGGCGATGTACCTCCGCCTCAACGGCCACCTGCCGCCCACGGCGCAGCGGGGCGGGATGGGCCACAAGAAGAAGTAGCCTGTCCTCCACCATCGACCGGCGGACGAAGGGCGGGCCGGGCCCGCCCTTCGTCTTTCTCCCCCCCGACGGCTGTCACACCGCCGGTCGCCGAATCGCCCGTCCACACATGCGAGGCGTCATGGCCCAGCAGGATTCCGAGCCGTCTCCGCCGCCGCAGGCCCCGCCGCCCCGTCTCACCCCGCCGCGCCGGACACCGCCGCCCCCGCCGCGCCTCAGTCCCCTGATGTGGCTGCTGCTCGGCCTGGCGATGCTCTGGAACCTCTGGCTCCTGATGCCGAGCGCCACACCGCGCGTCGCGCTCCCGTACAGCGCATTTCTCGAGCAGGTGCAGCACCACAACGTGAAGGCGGTGACGATCACCGGCGATCAGATCACCGGATCGTTCGCGCAGGCGGTCGTCTGGCCCGCACCGGCCGCGCCCGCGTCGCCGGCGCCTCCCCCGAAACCGGCCACGGGCAGCGGGAAGCCGCCGGCCCCGCCCGCGGCCGGCGCGACGTCGCCGCCGGCGGCCATCCGCTACACGGAGTTCAGCACGGTCTTTCCATCGGCCGTCGGCGATCCGCGGCTGCTGCCGATGCTCGACGCCGCCCAGGTGACCATCAACGTCCACGAGCCCTCGGAACCGTGGTTCCTGGCGCTGCTGACCAACGGCCTGCCGGTGCTGCTGCTGATCTTCGTCCTGGTCTGGATGGGCCGCCAGGCGGCGAAGAGTCAGGCCGGCATGTTCGGCTTCGGCCGGGCCCGTGCCCGGGCCGCCAGCCCGGACCAGCCGAAGATCTCGTTCGCGGATGTCGCCGGCGCGGACGAGGCCAAGCAGGATCTCCAGGAGGTGGTCGATTTCCTCCGGCACCCGCAGAAATACCACGACATCGGCGCGCGGATTCCGCGCGGCATCCTCCTCGTCGGGGCCCCCGGCACCGGCAAGACGCTGATGGCCCGCGCCGTCGCCGGCGAAGCGGGCGTGCCCTTCTTTCACATCAGCGGATCCGAATTCGTCGAGATGTTCGTCGGCGTCGGCGCCAGCCGGGTGCGCGATCTGTTCACCCAGGCCAAGGCGGCCTCGCCCTCCATCGTCTTCATCGACGAAATGGACGCCGTCGGGCGCCGCCGCGGCGCCGGCCTGGGCAACACGAACGACGAGCGGGAGCAGACGCTGAACCAGCTGCTCGTCGAGATGGACGGCTTCGACGAGCGCCACGAGGTCATCGTCCTGGCCGCCACGAACCGGCCCGACGTCCTGGACCCCGCCCTGCTCCGGCCCGGGCGCTTCGATCGCCACGTGACGATTCCGCTGCCGGACCGCAATGGGCGCGAGGGCATCCTCCGGATCCATACGCGGCACCTGCACCTGGCCCCGGACGTCGACCTCAAGGTCCTGTCGCGGACGACGACCGGGCTGAGCGGGGCCGATCTGGCGAACCTGTGCAACGAAGCGGCGCTCGTCGCGGCCCGGCGGGGGCATTCGGAAGTCACGATGCACGACTTCGAGGAGGCCTGGGACAAGATTCTGCTCGGGGGCGAACGCCCGGCGCTCGCCGATCCGCGCGACCGCCGGATCGTCGCGTACCACGAAGGCGGCCACGCGCTCGTGGCCTGGCTGACGCCCGCGGCCGATCCGGTTCATAAGGTGAGCATCATCCCGCACGGCCAGGCGCTCGGCGTGACCGAACAGCTGCCGGGCGAGGACCGGGCCAACTACAGCCGCTCGGTCCTCCTGGCCCGCGTGGACGTCATGCTGGGCGGCCGGGTCGCCGAAGAAACCGCCATCGGCGACATCACGACCGGCGCCGAGAACGATCTGGCGCGGGCGACGCAGCTGGTCCGGCGGATGGTGACCCGCTGGGGCATGGGGGACCTGGGGCCGGTCGTCTTCGACGCGGACGAAGAGCAGCCGTTCCTCGGCTACCGCCTGGCCCAGCACAAGGACTACAGCGAAGCGACCGCCGCGCGGATCGATCAGGCGGTGGAGCGGATCCTGAGCGAGCGCCAGAAGATCGTGCGGCGGCTGCTGACCGACAGCCGGCCTCGACTCGACCAGCTGGCGGCGGCACTTCTGCACGACGAGACGGTGGACCAGGAGGCGCTGACGCGCCTGCTCGGGCCTCGCGCCCAGCCGGAGACGGAAGCGACCTGACCTCCCCGGTCCAGGCCGAGGGGCCGGGCCGCCCTGCTCCGTACACGACGACGCCGGGCGCCCCGGGGCGCCCGGCGTGGATACATGCGCGGCCGGAGGGGCCGCCGCAGCGGCGCCCTCCGGGTGGCGGGTCAGAACTCGAACCGGACGCCGATCTGCAGCGTGATCGGGTCCAGCGGCTGGATCACCTGGTTGTAGCGCGATCCGTTGAAGATGTTGAAGTTCGTGATCGAGGCGCTGTTCAGCACGTTGAACACGTCCAGCATCCCCGTGAGCCGGTGCCCGGCGAAGTTGAACCCCTTGTCGACGCGGAGGTTCAGCAGCGGGACCGTGTCGGACCGGTTCTGGTCGAAGTTCGTCATCCAGAAGCTCTGGCTCCCGGAATTCGGCAGACTGACCGTGATCCGGCGGGCGTACTCCCAGCCGCTCTGCACCTGGAGGTTGGCGCCGAGGCCGATGTCGTACGGGAGCTCGTAGCGGCTGGACAGGTGGAACTGCCAGGCCGACGTCACCTGCCGGTTGGGGACCGTCGGGAAGGCGTTCAGGTAGAACCCGGTCGCGATCGGATCCGACTGGGTCAGCGGGCTCGTGCTCGAGGTGTTGGCCCGCAGGTCGTCGCGCCGCGTCCAGTCGACGCTGCTGTCGAGGAACAGCCCCTTCCGGAAGCGCTTGTTGAAGGCGAACTCGATCGTGTCGTAGTTGTAGGCGCCGTTGTTGACGCTGGACGGCATCGTGGCGATCGCGTTGTTCACGACCCCCTTCAGCGAGCCCGGGACGTCGAACACGTTGAACGCCTGCCGGCCGGTCACCCCCTGATCGATGCTGCTCAGCGTCACGATCTCGGTCACCGGCACCGTGAACTGGCCCAGCCACGACGCGTTGTAGGTGGCGAACTGGTCGCGGCTCATCTTCCGCACGTACGCCACGCGGAACGACGACTCACCCCAGAACTGCCGCTGGACCGACAGGTCGAACTCGTCCGTGAACGGCAGCTTGATGTTGGGATCCAGCGTCGTGCTGGAGCCGCCGCCGGAGGCCACCAGCGTCCCGATCTCCTGCGGCCCGTCATACAGACGGTTGCCGTTGAGGTCGTTGAATTTGAACTGCTGCCAGTTCGCGCCGCCCGGATCGACCGCCGAGAAGCTGTCGGCATAGTTGAAGTAGTAGCGGCCGTAGAACGCCTTGATGGCCGTCTTGCCGTTGCCCATCGGATCGTAGCTGACGCCGATGCGCGGCGCCACGGCGTTGCGGATCAGCAGCGTCTTCTGCGGGAAGGTCTGCTTCTGGAAGAAGTCGGTCAGGATCGGGTCCCGCTTGCCCTCCGTGTAGTACGGCGCCTGCCGGTCGTACCGCACGCCGGCCGTGACGGTCATCTTGCTGTTGACCGACCACCGGTCCTGGCCATAGAGCGCGAGCCGCTTGTTGTCGTCGCCCGGAATCGTCCAGGTCGAGCCGAGGGTGGACGGCGTACCGAGGTCGGTCAGCCGGATCTCGTCCGTCACGCCGTTGGAGTCGAGGTAGAGGATCGGGCCCGACGTGCCGCTGCTCGCGAAGTTCGACATGTCGTTGATCCATTCGTACCCGAGCTTCAGGTCGTGGCTGCCGGCGTTCTTGGTCGGCAGGTAGTAGGTCAGGTTCCCGTACACCTGCGGCTTCTCACGGCCAAGGGAGAACGGCCCGGTCGTGCCGCCCTGCGTGAAGCCGGCCCCGCTGCTGACGCCGGTCGCCAGGTCGAACCGCGGCGGGTTGGTCCGGTAGTCGACCGACGGCTGTTCGGGGAACACGTAGCCGAAGGTGCCGACGTTCACTTCGCTGAACACGCGGTTCGACCAGACGCGCTCCCACTTGCCGTTGTACATCCAGCTCGGGCTCGTCTGCGCCAGCGTCGATTCCTTCGGCGTGGCCGAGGACAGGCCGCGCAGCGGCTTCTGCTTCTTGCCCCACTGGTAGTAGCCGATCAACGTGTCCTTCGCGCCCGGCTTCCAGGTCTCCTTCGTCGTGAAGTTGTTGAAGATCCCCAGGTCGGTCGCGATGTTCTGCGGCACGCCCGAGATCACCTTGTCGATGTGGAAGTGGTTGAAGGCGGCGAAGAACCACAGCTTGTCCTTCATGATCGGCCCGCCGATGTCGTCGTGGTTCTCCCAGAACAGCAGGTTCGGCGAGGCCGACCCGCCGCGCCTGGTGATGTCGGCGTTCGTGTTGTCGCCGACGTAGCTCTTGCCCTCGTACGTCTGATTGATCAGCGACTTGAACTGGTTACCGCCGCTCTTGATGGTCGAAATGACCGTTGCGCCCGACGTGTTCATCGCCACGTCCTGGCCCGCGCCGCTCACTGCGATCTCGTTCTGCGAGTAGTAATCCTGGTAGAACCCGGCGCCGCCCGTCCCCTCGGTCGTGTCCACTCCCTCGGTGATGACGCGCGTCTGGTTCGTGATGCCGAAGGCGTTGTAGCCCGACTGCTGGCTCTTGTGGCTGCCGCCGACGTCGAACCCCTGCATCCGGATGCCGGGCGACTGCGCCAGCGCCCCCCACAGGTCCGACGAGCTCGGCACGCCGACCAGCTTCGCCGTATCCATGGTGTTGCCGACCGACGTCGTCTGCGTGTCGACAATCGGTGATTCGGCCGTGACGGTCACGCTCTGCTGCAACGAGGCGATCTGCAGCTGGACGTCGACCGTCAGCGTCTGGGCCAGCGCCAGCACGATGTTCTGCCGCGTGGACGGCTGGAACCCCTGCAGCTCGAACTTCAGGCTGTACGTGCCTGAGGGCAGCGACGGGAACTGATACGTCCCGTTCGCTTCGGTCACGGCGACCTGCGACCCGATGAGGGCGGGTGAGGTCGCCGTGACGGTGACGCCGGGCAGCACCGCCCCCTGCGCGTCCTTGACGGTCCCGACGAGTCGGCTGTTCACGTTCTGCGCCCACGCGGGCACCGCCATCAGGATGGCGGCCGCCAGCAGCCACGCAGTCTGTCTGCGAAGTCGCATTGCTCCCCTCCAAGTCCGGGATCCCCCCGGTTCGTGCAAATCAACCCGCACGCGAAATTTCACTGACGCCTTGGAAGCTGAGCAGGACTTATGCCGACTATTGCAGAGCTTAAATACTATATATAGGTAGATATAATTAATATCTATTCTGTATATATGTATGAAATGACATTCGCTCCAAATGGTCGAATATTGCTGAGCATGGCATTCAAATTGTTGAGCTTAAGAGGATTTATTCACGATCGGCTTTGCACGCAATGAATATCTCGCGCAAATCCAAATAATCGACCGCTCAGGGAAGATGAGAAAGGGGAAATGTCCGCGGCGACGCTCGTTCACGAAAGAACGCCTCCGGAGCCGGCGTTCTTCTCATCGTCGGGCGCCGACACAGCCGGCAGGACGACTGCGGCCGGGGAACCGGATAGAATGGGCGGTGAACGAGCCGGCCGCCGCCGGAGCCGACGGCTGAGGCGGTCACAGACACCCATGCCACAGCCCTTCGGATCCGTTCAGGAGCGCCTGGGACTTCGCACGCCGCCGATTGCCATCGGGTTTCTCGAGGTGGAGCCGCAAGGGCTGCCGCGCTGGAACGATGGCAGCGTCCCGGCGGGCTGCAGCTTCTGGGAGAAGGCGATGGCCGGCGGGACGTTCTATACGCTCCCGTCCGACCACTTCAACTGCGCCGTCGGCTGCCATACACACCGACTGTCGCTGCCGCCGGATCGCCGGGCGGAACTGACCGACGCGGCGCAGATGATGGTGGGGGCGGGGTATCTCCTGCCGGCCGACGTCCTCTCGATGCCGACGCTGTCGAAGACACCGGCGGCGATCGCGTACGCGCCGGTGGACGGGGCGCCGTTTCACGTGGACGTCGTCCTGCTGGCGACGACTGCCGCCCAGGGGATGCTGGTCTACGAGACGCTGCTGCGGCTCGGCAGCGGTCCGACCATGACCGTGAACGCACTCGGCCGGCCGGCCTGCAGCCTGCTGCCGTTCGTCACGGAAGGCGGCCGCGCGGCGCTGTCGTTCGGCTGCAAGGGGAACCGGACGTTCACGGGCCTGCCGGACGATCAGCTGTTCTTCGGCGTGCCCGGGCCGGCGTGGGGCCGCTTCGTCGAGCTGCTGGCGACGATCGTCGACGCCAACGAGACGATGGGCCGCTACTACGCCGGCCGGCGGGCCCCGACCGACATCTGATCGTGCCCACCGGCTGCGCGCGCCGCGCCTGCCGTCGCTACTGGAACTGTTCGACTTCGGTCGACCCGGCCAGGGCGGCCGTGCACGACGTCCCGCCCGCGGCAATCTCCGCCACGACATCGAAGTAGCCGGCACCGACCTCGCGCTGGTGCTTCGTCGCCGAGTAGCCGTCGCGCTCGGCCGCGAACTCCTCCCGCTGCAGCTCGGCATAGGCCGACATCCCGCGGTCGCGGTAGCCGCGCGCCAGCTGGAACATGCTGTGATTGAGGGCGTGGAACCCGGCCAGCGTGACGAACTGGAACTTGTAGCCCATGGCGCCCAGTTCACGCTGGAAGCGCGCGATCGCGGCCGCGTCGAGCTTCTTCTCCCAGTTGAAGGATGGCGAGCAGTTGTAGGCGAGGTACTTGCCCGGATGCGCCGCGTGCAGCGCCCCGGCGAAGCGCCGTGCTTCGGCCAGGTCCGGCTCGCTGGTCTCGCACCAGACCAGGTCGGCGTACGGGGCGTAGGCCAGCCCGCGCGCAATGGCGGCGTCGAGCCCGCCCCGGACGCGGAAGAAGCCCTCGGGCGTCCGCCCGCCGGTCAGGTACGGTTCGTCGTACGGGTCGATGTCGCTGGTGAGCAGCTGCGCGGCGTTGGCGTCGGTCCGCGCGATGAGCACCGTCGGGACCCCTTCGACGTCGGCGGCCAGGCGGGCGGCGATCAGGTTCCGCACGGCGGTGCGCGTCGGGACGAGCACCTTTCCGCCCATGTGCCCGCACTTCTTCTCGCTGGCGAGCTGGTCCTCGAAGTGGACGCCGGCCGCCCCGGCGTCGATCATGGCGCGCATCAGCTCGTAGCAGTTGAGCGCCCCGCCGAAGCCGGCCTCGGCATCGGCCACGATCGGCGCGAACCACGTCTCGACGCCGGAGGGGCGCCCCTCGGCCCGCTCGATCTGATCGGCCCGGCGGAGCGTCTGGTTGATGCGCCGCACCACCTGCGGCACGCTGTTGACCGGATACAGGCTCTGGTCGGGATACATCTCGCCGGCCAGATTCGCGTCGGCCGCCACCTGCCAGCCGCTCAGGTAGATCGCCTTGAGGCCGGCGCGCACCTGCTGCATGGCCTGGTTGCCGGTCAGCGCGCCGAGCGCCGCGACGTAGGCGTCGGCGCCGAACAGCGTCCAGAGGCGCTCGGCCCCCAGACGGGCCAGGGTGTGTTCGACCCGGATCGACCCGCGCAATCGCAGCACATCGTCCGGCCCGTAGGGCCGCGTCACCCCCGCCCACCGCCGATTCGCCGCCCAGTCCTGCCTGAGCGCTTCGCTCTCACGCGGTGCGTCCGTCACGTCGTTCGCCATCGCCATCACCTCCTGAAGCGTGTCCCGGAGCCTCGCGGTCCGCCGATCCGTCCGGCCGCCCGACGTTCCCGGGGCGCGTCGCGCGCGGCGCGACGACCATCCGTACGGTAGATCGGCCCCGGCGGGGCAATCAAGCGAATTTTCGCTGGACGTCATGTTTTCGCTTGCGGCGAATCTACCGCGCCGCTAAGCTGAGGCCCATCCGTGTTGGCAAGGAGGCGCAGCCCCATGACCGGCGAATCCCCGGTGCCGTCGGCGACGGCCCCGCTCAACCTGAAGGCCATCCTCGGGCTCAAGATCAAGCGGCTGCGGGAGGCGCAGCACCTCACGCTGCGCGAGCTCGGCGAGCGGGCGGGCCTGTCGACGTCGTACCTGGCCGAGATCGAGGCCGGCAAGAAGTATCCGAAACTCGACAAGATCCTCCAGGTGGCCGGCGGGCTCTCCTGTCCCTACGAGGATCTCGTGTCGACCAAGCTCGACGCCGACTTCGACGCCCTCCAGACGTTCCTCAATTCGCCGGCCGTCCACAACTTCCCGTTCGACCTGTTCGGCGTCCGCACGGGCGAGCTGATGAAGCTCATCATGCGGTCGCCGCACGAGGTCAGCGCCCTGCTCCGGACCCTCAACGACATCGCGAGCCAGTACAACATCGGCGCCACGCACTTCCTGCGCGCCGCCCTGCGCTCGTACCAGGAGCTGACGGGCAACTACTACGAGGACCTCGAGCAGGAGGCCGACGCCTTCCGGCGCGAACTGGGCGGCCGCACCCAGGCCGGCTGGGACCGCGACGCGCTGCGCGCCTGGGTCACCACGCACTCGGTCCGCGACATCGACGAGCGGCTGCTCGGCCAGCGGCCGGCGCTGCGCACGTTCCGCGCCCTGCGCCTGATGGAGCCGCCCCGGCTGCTGCTCAATCCGCGGCTCAGCGAGTTCCAGAAGGCGTTCGTCCTCGCGCGCGAAGCCGGGTATCACCGGCTGGGCCTGAAGGCCCGCTCCCAGACGACGCCGCCGGACCGCGAGGACTCGTTCGAACAGGTGCTCAACGACTTCAAGGCGTCCTACTTCGCCGGCGCCTTCCTCCTGCCGCGCGACCGGATCACCCACGACCTGCGGGCGTTCTTCCGCCTGCCGACCTGGCAGCCGCGCGCGTTCCTGGCGCTGCTCGACAAGTACCACGTCACGCCCGAGACCCTGATGTACCGCTTCAGCCAGCTGATGGGCAGCCAGTTCGGCCTGCGCGCGCACTTCCTCAAGTTCAGCATCGAGAGCGGCCGCGTCCGCCTGCTCAAGCAGCTCAATCTGTCGAATCTGCGGATTCCCTCCGGCATCGATCTCGACGAGCACTACTGCCGGCGCTGGCTCTCGACCCACCTGCTGCTCCAGCTCGCCGCCCGGGCGCGCCCCCACGCGAAGCGGCCGCCCGCGCCGATCGTCGGCGCGCAGCATTCCAGCTTCGTCGATCATCCGGACGACACCTTCTTCTGCCTCGGCATGGCGCTCCCCGAGTCGCTGCGTCCGGAGCTCACGACCAGCCTGACGGTCGGCTTCCGCATGGACGAGGCGTCGCTCCGCACCGTGCGGTTCGCCGCCGACCGCCGCCTGCCGCGGACGATTCTCAACGGGACGTGCGAGCACTGCCCGCTGCCGGCAGCCGAGTGCCGCGACCGGGCCGCGGCGCCGTCGCTCTACCAGCAGGAGCTGGCGCGCGCCGAGCTCCAGCGCGAGCTCAAGGCGCTGTCGACGCTTCCCGCCCGCGCCTGACCGGGCGGTGCCGTCCCGGCACCGCCCGGCGCGCCACGCCCGCGCCGGACATCCGCACACCCCCGCTCGCCGCCCGCCGGATTCGCACGACTGGATCGCACGGCCGCGCACGGTCCCGCTGGCACCCGGCGCGACCGGATCGATCCGATCGCGGCACCGGATCGCTCGGCCGATCCACGGCGCTGCTCTGCAGCGTCGACGACGATTCACGCGCGGCATGTGAGCGACGCGCGTTCCGGATCTCCGGATCGCCCCGCACTGGGCGCGCCGCAGCAGCGCGTCCGTGTCGTGCTCGTCGGTTCGCCGCAGATCGGAATTTCAGGATCCGTCGCGATGCGGCGCGCAACGGATTGGATCGCACGTTGAGCGCGAAGATTCAACGACTTACTTCAAGCTGATCGAAGCGTGTGCGCCGATGAGTCGCGCATCCGGTGTTCAACGCCGTGGATCGCGTCTCGCGCCAGCGATGAGATGCGCGGCACGCGACGGCCCGTTTCATCGAGGGCGTCGTCGAGAGCGCCAAAGCGGGAACGCCGCATGCTTACGGTCACGGCACGTTCGGATCACCGAGCGGGAGCCGGCCCAGGTCGATCGGGCTCTGCATTCCGCACGGTGGCTGCTCGAGCCGGTGCCTGCGTCGAGGTGGATGATGACGCGGCCGCATGGATCCGGGCGCGCGTGTTCCACGAGGAGGAAGTGCTCATGCAACGAAGTTCACGAGGACTGCTCGCGCTCGCGGTCGTGCTCAGCATGGCCGCACCGGTGCGGGCGCAGAACGTGACGAGCCATCTGACCGGCACGGTCAAGGACGCCAAGGGCGGCGTGCTCCCGGGCGTCACCGTCACCGCGACGTCGCCGGCGCTCATCGGCTCGCAGGTCGCCGTCACCGAGACCAACGGCACCTATCTGTTTCCATCGCTGCCGGCCGGCGCGTACGCGCTGAAGTTCCAGCTGTCCGGCTTCCAGACCTACACCCGCGCCAACATCAATCTGTCGCTGAACCAGACGTTGACCGTCAACGCCCAGATGCAGCTGGCGTCGTTGAAGGAGAACGTGACCGTCACCGCCGAGTCGCCGGTCGTCGACGTGCAGTCGACCTCGATCGGCAACACGATGAACACGGCGAAGCTGATCAGCGTGCCGAGCTCCACCGACCTGTGGGGCGCGCTGGCGCAGGCGCCGGGCGTCCGGATGCAGGGGTTCGACGTCGGCGGCAGTCACAAGTACCAGCAGTCGGGCTACTCCGCCTTCGGCGAGAACGGCCAGACCCGCGTCATCACCGAAGGGGTGGACACGACGGAAGGGACCGGCGGCGCCGGCTTCTACCAGGACTACTACTCGGAGAGTGAAGTCTCGGTGAGCGGCGCCGGCCAGGACGTGTCGATGAACACGCCGGGCGCGGCCGTCATCTCGACGATCAAGAGCGGCGGCAACACGTTCAAGTCGCTCATCAACCAGACCTACGAGCCCTC
>DATLRO010000071.1:0-14155 GCA_035534615.1 Vicinamibacterales bacterium | reverse complement strand
TACGGCGCGCTGTTCGTGCCGATGGTCGCGGCCGCGATTGCCGCCTCGGCGGCGGGCGGCCTGCTGGTGCTTCGCTGGGGGCTCAAGCGCCTGCTGCTGGCCGGCGTGCTGCTCGACGTGCTGGCGATGGGACTGACGGCGCTGAGCGCGGCGTTCATGGGCGCGCACGTGCCGTCCTACGTCATCCTGCTCGTCGCCATGCTGGCGCTGGGGGGCGGATTCGGGTCGACGCTCACCGCGCTCAACAGCCTCGCCCCCGGCTTCTTTCCCGACCATGGGGAGGCGGCGCTCACGGCGCTCCACACCCTGCTCGGCGCCGGCACCGCGCTCGCGCCGGTCTTCGTGACGGCCGCCAGCGGCCGCACGTGGTGGTGGATTCCGGCCGTGGTCGGCGCGTTTCTTCTGCTCCTCGCGGCGGCTGGCGCGACGCAGCCGCTGACCATCGACGCGGCCGCGCCGTCGCTCCCTTCCGGCGGCCCGTTCGCCCTGCTCGGCGCGATCTCCGGACGGCTCTGGGCGTTCGTGGGACTCGTGGCGCTCTACGGCATCAGCGAGACGCTCTTCGGCAACTGGGCCATCCTGTATCTGCGCGGCGAGCAGCGCCTTCCGGCGCGCGAGGCCGGACTCGCCCTGACCGCCTTCTGGGCCATGGTGACCCTGGGACGGCTCGCCGTCGCGATGACCACGGTCCGGTTCCCGCCACGCCTGATCTATCGCGCGCTGCCGGTGCTGCTCCTCGCCGCGTTTCTCGCCGTGCCGCATGCCGCGACGCCGGGCTCGGCGATCGCCGCGTTCGGGCTGGCCGGCCTCGCCTGCTCGGCCTTCCTCCCGCTCTCGGTCGGCTTTGCGGAAGAGCAGTTTCCGCGGCTCGCCGAGTTGATGGCGGGGGAACTGATCGCGGCCTACATGTTCGGCTACGGGATCGCGTCGTTCGCCGTCGGCCCGCTGGTCGATTCCGGTGCGATGCGCCTGAGCGCCATCTATTCCTGGGCGAGCGTCGTGGCGGCCGTCATGATCGTCATGGCCTTCCTGCTCACGCGCCCCAGGCGGGCCTGAGCCGTTCAAACGGCGCGGCGGCTTCGGCCGCGCGGCGGTTCCGCTTCACCTGGCATCGGCTGTCACCGCAATTCGTGCGAGCGGGTCCCCGGTCGTTCCACGCGTACGCGAATCTCGTGCCGCTGCCCGGCCCTGCGGCGGCATGCTGGGGCATAATATGAGAAGGGTGGCAGGGCCCCGCGCCGGCGGCCATGGTGGGCCCTCAGCAGCCGTTATGCCTCTGGCTGAGCGAGCAGTCCCCGATACGTTCTTCGACGACCTCCGCCAGCGCGAGTTCGCCCGCCTGGACGCGTCCAACCTCGCGTATCTGGATTTCACCGGCAGCGCACTCTACGCCGAATCACAGATCGCCGCGCACGTGCGCGATCTCGAGCGCGGCGTCTTCGGCAACCCGCACTCGGCGCATGCGCCGTCGCATACCAGTACTCACGTGCTGGATGCGGCGCGTGCCGACGTTCTGCGTCTGCTCGACGCCGATCCGGCGGCGTACGGCGTGATCTTCACCGCCAACGCCTCGGCCGCGCTCAAGCTCGTCGGCGAAGCCTACCCGTTTGGCGCGGCGGCCGGCTTCGTGCTCACCACCGACAATCACAACTCCGTGCGGGGGATCGGCGAGTACGCCAGGCGCGCGGGCGCCGCCGTGCACGAGCTGCCTCTCGACGATGAGCTGAGGCTGCTGGACACCGACGCGCACCTGCGCGCCCTCGAGCCGCGCGGGCTCTTCGCCTTCCCCGCGCAATCCAACTTCTCCGGCGTGATCCATCCGCTCGGCCTCGTCGGACGTGCGCAGGCGCTCGGCTTCGACGTGCTGCTGGACGCCGCCGCGTACCTGCCCACCCACGCACTCAGTCTCCGGGAGACGCCCGCCGACTTCATCGTCGTGTCCTTTTACAAGCTGTTCGGCTTTCCGACCGGCGTGGGCGCCCTCGTCGCGCGGCTGGACGCCCTCGCGCGCCTGGTGCGGCCGTGGTTCGCCGGCGGGACGGTCACCCATGTGTCGGTCTTCCTCGACCGCTACCACCTGCGTCCGGGCCACGAAGCCTTCGAGGACGGCACGCCGAACTTCCTCGGCATCGCGGCGCTCGCCCCGGGCTTCGCCCTCCTGGAGGCGGTCGGCATGCCGCGCCTCACGGCGCACGTCCGGCGCCTCACGGCGCGCCTGCTCGACGGCCTGGCGTCGCTCACGCAGGGGGGAGGCGCGCCGCTCGTCCGGATCTACGGGCCCGTGTCGATGGTCGATCGCGGCGGCACCGTGGCGTTCAACGTGCTCGATCGCGCGGGGAATCCGGTGCCGTTCGAAGAGGTGGAGCGGCGGGGCCGCGATGCGGGCGTGGCCATGCGCGGCGGCTGCTTCTGCAACCCCGGCGCGTCCGAACGGGCGTTCGGCGGCGACCCGGACCGTGCCCGTGTCTGCCTCGACGAGTTGCACGATCGCTTCACGCCGGAGCGCCTGCGCGCCTGTCTCGGCCCTGGCGCCGCGGTCGGTGCGATGCGCGCATCGGTGGGCCTGCCGACCAACGACCGCGACGTCGATCGGGCGATCGAGGTCGTCGCCGGCTTCCGCGAAGGCTGATCCTCGCGAAACCGCTCCCTGAGCACGACAACTGAGATCGCCGGCGGCGTTGCGACGCAGGGTCGTCGCGCTCACGAGCGCCTGGTCGTCAGAGGAGGTGCCGGCCGTTCTGGCGGAGCCAGCGTTCGGCGTCGCGCCACGCCGGACAGACGCGCTCCACGGCACGCCAGAAGCGAACCGAGTGGTTTGGCTGATGAAGGTGTGTGAGCTCGTGCAGGATCACGTAGTCCGAGACGACCGGCGGCATCTGGATCAGGCGCCAGTTCAGCGTAATGATCCCTCGTGGCGAGCAGGCGCCCCAGCGCGATCGCTGGTTGCGCACGGCGACGCGATGGACCGCGAAGCCGAAGCCTTCGGCCAGCTCGTGGCATCGTGCCGGCAGCTCAGCCTCCGCCACTGCCCGCCAGTGCATCTGAACCGCCCGGCGTACGTCGTCGCCCTCGAGCGTGATGTCGTGATTGCCGCAGCGGATCGTTCTGCCTGCCAGCCGCAGCGGAACCGCCTCGCCGCGGACGAGCACCAACGTGCCGTCCGTCCAGGGGCGCGCCTGTTCCGACCGCCGCCGCCGTTCACGCGCGATCCACTCCGCCTGCCCGGCGGCGAACCGCAGGCCGGCCGCCACGGACGCCCTGCGCGGCACGGTCAGCCTGACGCCGCCGTCCGCCTCGACCCGCAGGATGCAGCGCCGCGCCCGGCGATGCCGGACGATGTGGACGGCCACCGGCACGCCGGCGACGGTGATGCGGTGCTCGCGTCCGAGGCTGGAATGCGGCGCCGGTACGTCCCAGGGGAGACGGAGTTGCACGGCGCTATTGTATGCCGGGCCGCCTTCGCGAACTCAAGAGCCACCTCGCCCGGGCGGCAGCAGGAAGGCTGCCGACCACGTCATCGAGTCACTGCGGCACAAGGGCTGGCTCGAACGCGCCACCTGGGGGAAGTACCTGCTCGTGCCGTCAGACCAAGGGCCGGACGCCATCGGGGACAGCAATCTTCTCGCGCTCGCCAGCCGCATCACTGACCGCTACTACATCGGCTCGTTGTTCGCCTGGAGCGGGCAGCCGACTTCCGGCCTGCGGCGGTCAGTTCTCTCTGAGCGAGTAGCTCGTGCTGCGTCCGCCGTGCGGGTCCTTCTTCAGAACCCCATGCTCAATCAGATCCTGGATGTCGCGCAGCGCGGTGTCATGGGAACACTTCGCCAGCTTGGCCCACTTCGTCGTGGTGAGCTTTCCTTCGAATCCATCAAGGAGTCTGTTCAGGATTCCGCGCTGCCGTTCGTTGATCGCCACCTGGGCGTGGCTCTCCCAGAACCGCGCCTTGCGAAGCACGACGGCAAGAGTGGTGTCGGTTCCATCGAACGCGCGACCGAGACAACCCAGGAACCATTCCATCCAGGGCGTGACGTCAAGCGTGCCCTTCTGTGTCCTCTCAAGAATCCCGTAGTAGTCGTTCCGCTCCTGACGGATCTGCGCTGACATGCTGTAGAAGCGTTGAGGACTGCCTTCAGAGCGCGCGAGCGCCCAATCGGCAATCGCGCGCGCGACCCGGCCATTGCCGTCGTCGAACGGGTGGATGGTCACAAACCACAAATGAGCCAATGCCGCCCTGAGGACGGCGTCCGTCTTGTCGTTTGCGCCGTTCGCCCAGGTCAGGAACGCGGACATCTCCCCTTCGAGCAGGGAGGCGGCTGGCGCCTGATAGTGCACCTTCTCTTTACCAACCGGCCCGGACGCAACCTGCATCGGCCCGTCGGCGTCGTTGCGCCACGCGCCGACGATGATCTTGCGCATGCCGCTGCGCCCTGTCGGAAACAGCGCAGCGTGCCATGCGAACAGCCGCTCTTCGCTCAGAGGCTTGCTGAAATTCTGCGTCGCATCGAGCATCATCTCGACAACGCCTTCAACGTCCCGTCCGGCGGGAACAGTTCCGCCCGTCTCAAGCCCCAAGCGCCGGGCAATTGAGGACCGCACCTGGTCGGGAGGCAGCTTTTCGCCCTCGATTTCGCTCGACTTCAGAACGTCAAGGGTGAGCGTCTCGAGCTCGGCCTCTTTCCGGAGCGAAAAGCCGAGGCCTTCCATCCGGCCCAGGAGGCGGCCCTGCCTGTGGCGAATGTCGGCCAAAGGCGCAGCGAGCGCCTCCCGATCCCATCGCAATTTGGGCCAATCGGGAAGCTGATGAATATAGTGGGTCAATCTACGCACTCTATGCGTAGATTGTGGGGCCCATTCGACGCAGAGTCAAGATAAAAGACGCATGGCATGCGTAGATTATGGCCGGTATTCCACGCATCGCCGAAGCTGCAGGGTTTGAAGCGTCCGCCTACGACTTCGCGCGCGCAGGGGGTACGGCGGGCGCAGCCTGGCCGCCCAGGCCGGCCGCCACCAGCCCGGCAGCGAATGCCGCAAATGGCCGTATGTCCTGTCGCACGCTCGCCGATTCAAGCGCCGCCATGTACTCGTCGCGGCGTTCGAGCGGAATGATCGTCCACGGATACCCGCCTGATGCCAGCATGACGTTCATCAGAAAGCGCCCCATCCGACCGTTGCCGTCGATGTAGGGATGGATATAGACGAAGATGAAATGCCCAAGCACCACACGCACCGCTGGCTCCGTCTCCGCTTGCAGAAGTTCAAACAACACCGGCATGCAATCGAGCACGGCCTCCCGCGGCGGCGGCACATGCATCGATCGCCGGATATAGACCGGGCCGGTTCTGTAGCCGGCGAGATCAGCGGCGTTGATGATGCCCGCCGTCACGCTGGGGCCGAACAACTCCCGGTGCCACTTGCCATGATCATCATGGCTGACTGATCCGGCGTTGCCGCCGCGAAGCACCTTCTCAAGGCTCCCTGTGACGCTGACGAACGCGTCGTAGTAGCCGCGCGCGGCAAGCGCGTTGCGGTTCTCGCGATCGTCCGCGTTCGCCTCCGGATTCCAGGCGCCGCTACGCACCCTTTCGATCAGCTCACGGCTGACCCGGTATCCTTCAATCGATAGAGAGTGGTAGGCATCATTGACGTAGACGCCGTCGACCGCCTTGAGGTAGGCGCTCGGGTCACGAGGAATTCCGGGCGGCGCGGGGAACGCATCGAGCACGGGTTGACGCATCGCGCCCCACATCAGGCGGAGACGGTTCGCATAGGGCGACACTTCGCGCGCCGCAAGGATCACGCCTGGCTCGTCTTCGAACGGATCGGTTTCCCGCACTGTGTAGCCCGCCTTCTCCATGGTGCTCACGATGTCATCGGCGATACGGGTCTGGCCGGCGTTCCGAAACGCACCCGCGAGACGTCCGGCGACCGTGCTGTGACCACCGCCGAGCAACAGTGCGAGCACCTCGGATGCATCCTTCACCGTCGCCATCGCGGCTCGCACGTCCGTTGACGCGCGCCGGAAAAAGTGCTGTGAAACCGCCACCAGCGCCGCCGGCACGGAGAACAGCCGCAATCCGTCGCGCTCGACCACCTCGCCGGGGTCAGGCATGGCGTTGCGGACATCGAAAAGCGATGTGCCAAAGGGCAGCGCGGTCGGCTTGTTGCCGCCGCGCGGTGCGCGCACGAGCAGTTGCGTGGGGACCGCCCGGTTGCCGGCGTGCAGCGACAGCGACTGTTCGGGCGACAGGCACCACTTCTTGCCGAAGCGCTCGGAGAGATACGCCGCGCAGAAGTCCCAGAACGAGGCATACCAGGCGCTGCTGTCTCCGGGCGCCTCATCCGGCCGACAGGGGACATACCAGCCCTTGATGACCTCCTTCATGAAGCCCGCCTTGACCAGGCGCTCCCGATCGATCCGCCGCAGGTCCCTGGAGCGGATGGCCAGGACGCCTCGCTGCTGCAGCGTGTGCAGGGCCTCGAGTGAGTCCGCCAGTCTTTCCTTCGGGGTCGCCATCGGGCGCTCCATCCGTTGCCGCGCTTCGCACAGGTTGTCGTGTTGTTTGAATAGTAGGTTTTAAGGTTGTATCATTGGTAGGTTATTGAGTCAATCCGCGCAAGGCCCTCGGGCCTTGTTCTCGCGGAGGTGAAGGAGAGGGCCCGGCGGGGCAGGAACCGCAGATGGGGATTCGATGGGTGGTCTGTTGGCGCGTGCCGCCTCATGTTGCCACTTCCGGATTCCTTGACGACATCCCGCCGGCGATGCCACACCGTGCCAGCCCGTACCGGGCTGAACTGAGGCGTTCGTTAGCTAATTTGTTAGCCGTTACCGTGGGGGTAACAGAAGAAGGGCCCGCAGGTGCGGGCCCTTCTTCTGCCCCAGCCGGCTACTGCCCCGCCGGCAACGCCGCGTACTGAATCCCCAAGCTCAGGCCGAGGGAGTGCAGTTGCGTGTTGAAAGCCGCGCCCTCCGTGCGGTTCAGCGCCGCCAGTCCCGCCCGCACCTGGTTCATCTCGCCCACCAGCTTCCGGTTCACGGCGATCGCCTGTTCGGTCGGCCCCAGGTCGGCGCCGCCTCCGTACCGGCCGGTGCCGTTGAAGTCGGCCGCCAGGCTGCAGAGCTTGGCGTAGAGCTGCACCGGCGTGATGAACGACTCCTCCACGCTCTCGCTCGCCAGGTGCGTGTCGTAAAGCTTGCCCACGAGCGCCAGGTACCTGGCCTCGAGCGCATGGTCGGCCTGCAACGCTGCCGCCGCGCCCCCACGGTGCGCCAGCACCGCGACCGCGTCCTCCAACTGCTTGCGCGTGGTCTCGACGCCGTTGATCATCTCCGCCACGTCGCTGATCTCGTTCCCCATCATCAGCGCGAACTTGAGCTGCGCCTCCATCGTGGCTTGCGTGCCGGATGCGGCGGGGTCCTTGAGCACGGTCAGCGGCTGCGTGCCCATGTCCCTGCCGTCGACGGTGAGCTGCACCTGGTAGGTGCCCGGCACGACCCGCGGCGAACCCGCCTGGCCGCCCCAGGCCACCAGCGGACGCCAGCCTTGCGGGCCGACTGTGACCCACGGCTTGTCCGGCGGCGGCGTGAGCAGGTGCACCACCGTCGGGCTGGGGTAGCGGAGGTTCCACCAGACGCGGTTCAGCCCGGTGCGCGTGGTCCCCTTGACGGTTTGAATGACTTGGCCGTCGCTGCCGCGGATGGTCAGCGTCGCCGACTTCGCGTCCGAGGGCAGGTAGTAGTTCAGGTCGGCTCCGTAGGGCGGGTTCTCGCCCACCACCGGGTCGTTGGGGCCGCTCTGCGGCACCAGCACCGAGCGCCGGAACCGGTAGGCCGGGCGCGGCTTGAACAGATGCACCGCGCCGGCCTGCGTCACCGTGCCCCAGCTCCGCAGCGGCGTGATGTCGTCGAGGATCCAAATGCCGCGCCCATAGGTGCCAACCACCAGGTCGCTGAAGTGCGGCTGGATCGTGAGCCAGTTCATCGGCGCCGCCGGCAGGTTGTTCTTCAGCGGCGTCCAGTGCGCGCCGTCGTCGAGGGTGAAATAAATCGTGTTCTCGGTGCCGGCATAGAGCATGCCGTGCTGCACCGGGTCCTCGCGCACCACGTGCACGTAGCTGAACAGCGTGTGCGGGATGCCGCCCGAGATGTTGGTCCACGTGCGGCCGAAATCGGTCGTCTTGTAGATGTAGGGGTTGTAGTCGCCCATCATCATCAGGTCGTCGCTCAGGTAGGCGGTGCCGGCGGCGAAGTGCGAGGGGTCGATGCGGGTGATCTCGCCCCAGGGCGGAAGCCCCGGGATGTTGGCGGTGACGTTGGTCCAGGTCTTGCCGCCATCCCGGGTGACGTGGACCTCGCCGTCGTAGCTGCCCACCCAGATCACGCCGGCCTGGACGGGCGAGATCGAGATGTTCGACAGCGTCTCGCTGGTGAATGTCATCAGGTTGTCGCCGGCGATGCCGCCCGAACTGCCTTCCTTGCTCTTGTCGTTGCGGGTCAGATCCGGGCTGATCCGCGTCCAGCTCTGGCCGGCGTTCCCGGTTTCATACACGTACTGGCTGCCCACGTAGACCTTGTTGTGGTCGCGGGGTGAAATGGCGATCGGGAAGGTCCAGTTCCAGCGGTCGCGCACGTCGGCCGGCGGACCGCCGAAGGAGTCCTCGGGCCACACCGAGACGTTGCGCGCCTGCCCGGTTTTCTCGTCCACGCGGGTCAGGTCGCCGTTGTAGCAGCCGGTCCAGATGATGTCGGGGTTCACCGGATCGGGCACGCCGAAGCCGCTCTCGCAGCCGGCGAAGCCGTGCCAGTCCGCCGACGTGATCGGCCCGCCCACGGAGCCCCCGAACCCGGCGGCGTACAGCGTGCGGCTGGGGCCTACTTCGCCGTCGTCGTCCTGGCGGTTGCCGAGCACGTCGTAGGGGATGCGGTTGTCGGCGTAGACGTGATACATCTGCGCGATCGGCAGCTTCACCCGCTGCCAGGTCTTGCCGCCGTCGAGGCTGATGCCGCCGCCGCTGTCGTCGGCCACCAGCATGCGCCTGGGGTTGGTGGGATCGATCCAGATGCTGTGCAGGTCGCCGCCCGCCCGGGCCACATTCGTCGCGAACGTCTTGCCGCCGTCGCGTGACACGCTCCAGTACTGCGCGACGAAGTAGATCAGGTTCTCGTCGCCCGGCGACACGCGGAAGTTGGTGAAGTAGGCGGCGCGCCCGATCATGCGGTTGTTGCGGTTCATCAGGCTCCAGGTCCTGCCGTAGTCGTCGGATTGGTAAAAGGCCGGCGCGGGCGACTCCTGCATCAGCGCGTAGACGCGGCTCGAGTCGCTGGGCGCCACGCGCACGGCCACCTTGCCCACGTCGGCGCCCGCGGCCGGCAGCCCGTGGCCGCTGACCCGCCGCCAGGTGGTGCCGCCGTCGTGGGTCACGAACACGCCGCTGCCCGGACCGCCGCTGTGCAGGTCCCAGGGCCGGATGGTCAACTGCCACATGCCGGCGAACAGTGTGTCGGGATCGTGCGCGTCCATGGTGATGCCGCTGCAGCCGGTCTCGTCGTTCACCTTGAGCACCTGGTCCCAGGTCTTGCCGCCGTCCTCGGTGCGGTAGACGCCGCGCTCCGGGTTGTTGCGGTAGCCCTGGCCCACCGCGCAGACGTACACGATCGCCGGGTTACGGGGATTGATCTCGATGCCGGCGATGTGGCCGGTCTGCTCCAGGCCCATGTGCTGCCAGTGGCGGCCGCTGTCGGTGGACTTGTAGACGCCGTCGCCGGGCGAGGTCGTCTGGCGGATGATCCACGGCTCGCCGGTGCCCGCCCAGACGATGTTCGGCGACTCCGGCGCGACCGCGAGCGCGCCTACCGCGGACACGTCCTCGTGGTCGAAGATCGGACGGAAGGTGACGCCGCCGTTGGTGCTCTTCCAAATCCCGCCCGAGGCCGCGCCGTAGTAAATCACCAGCGGGTTGCCGGGCACGCTCGCCACCGAAATATCGCGGTTGCCCTGCGGGCCGACGAAGCGGAAATGCAATGCCGCGAGCGGATTCGGCGCGTGCGCGGCCGCCGGCGGGTTCGGCGCCTGCGCGGCGGCCAGCAGGTTCGGCGCCTGCGTCTCCGCCAAGCCCAGCAGCAATCCGGTGGCGAGGATACAGCCGGCGACCTGCAGTACTTTTCTCATGACTCAGCTCCGAGGATGGGCCGCACTGGACAACATCAGGGGTGTTCCTGGACGTTCGCCGCAGGGGCCCGCCTCATCCGTATTCGGTTCTTTCTGTGACAGAGCGCAGACTAGCCGCGTCGAGCAGCCTCCGGCAAGCAGAATTCCGCCCCGCTGGCAGGGCGAGCGGCCCGCACAGCGGGCCCGCGACCGGCGTGGAGCGAGCTGAACCGCGAGCGTAACGGAGGGAGCCGGCCGCCTTCGCGACTGATGAAGCTCGACGGTCGCTTCGGCGAGCTCCGCCGAAGTGCCAAGCACGAAGGCGAGGGGCTCGGGGCAGCGCCCCGATTAATTTTGGTGCGGAAGAGGGGATTCGAACCCCTACGGTATTGCTACCGCCAGCCCCTCAAGACGATACGTATAGGGTGACTGACCCAAGACGTGCCGCATCGTCAACGCTTGGCGACTTATCAGGGCTGGCCCGTAAGCTGCCCTGGCAACCGCCGGCCGCTCACATTAGGCGTCGAACATCGTCACGAACGGTTTTAGCCACTTCTCGCCGTAGGCCTGACGCACGAGGGCGAGAATAAGCGGATCGGCTTCTTCCTCGACGCTCTTCAGGTAGGCCAAAAACCCGCTACCGACGTTCGGTGAGAACAGCCGACACGGATAGTTCAGGGCGTACTTCTTCGGCACGCCGTTCTCCAGCATCGCTCGCGTGCGATTGTCGATCAGCATCGCGTCGCAATAAGGCAAGTAGGCCGACACGAGCTCGATGTCGTTCGCGGTGCCTTGATCGGGAGCCCTTCTCTGGTGATTCGCCGCTGCATGGGCGATCACGGCGAACAGGCGAGTGGAAATCGCGTGGATTGGCATCTTCCGAAAGTGCTCGGAATCGAGGAAGTCACTCAGGATCTTCGCGATCTCCCCTTTGGCGATTCCGCGTCCCTTCAACACTTCCAGAATGAGCCACACTTGTTCCCCTCCTGGTCCGACTGGGGGAGCCACGTTCTCGATGTGGGATGGCAGCGCTTCTCCCGTCGCAGCCTCATACTGGCGCAGCAGCTCGTTCCCGCGATTCAGTGCGTCCCGATAGGCTCCGAGCAACACGTCTCGATAGCCCTCGAATTCGATCCTGAGCGCATGGTCGAACGACTTGTCGGTTCGCTGGCGGCATTCGTCGAACCACCGGGCCAGAGACCGGTTCAGTCGCGTTCGCCGCTGGCGAAGGCCGCTCGCTTGCTCCGGTGGGTGATGCATCGAGACCGTCACCAAGTACCGCCCTTGCCATCGGTGCAGTGAACCAGTCGTGATCCGCGCGGGATTCAAGTCGTGGTCCGGCGGTGCCTTGCCATCAAGCCAGGCAACGAGAGCCATGTTGATCTGGCGCAATTCGATCTCGGTGGAGCGAAGAAACCCGACGCCATTGCCGAGATGCTCATACATCCGCTTTAGTGGCTCGAACATCTCGGAGACGAGCGACTCGTCGCGGTGGATTGGGGACCACGGACACACTACCAACTGCAGCTTGCAAACCCTCTCCAGCGCCTCGAAGACCTGGCGCCAGAACCGCTTCACGCGAGCGTGTGACTTCGACCGTGCATCGATCGCCTTCACCATCTCGCTGATCGCGAACTGATCGAGGTATATCACCTTCTTGAAATGAGGCGGGTCGAGCACCATTGCCTGAGGATCGAAACGTGTCGCTTCCATGGCGGGGCTTCCGTATCTTATCGCGCTGTGAGCAGTTGGCGTGACTCCCTACGCGGGTGCTCTGGGATGTCGTTCGCCGCGCCGGCGGCTCGCGCCGGCATCGACAAGCTGGCACCGCAGGACCAGGTGATCCCAGAAGAAGCTCAGGGATTCCGTCAAGGACAAGTTCATCCGGCCCTGCCAGACGAAGGGCTGTGATAAGCAGATACCAGCGTTCTCATGGACCAACATGGATTTCGTCTCCATGGCCAAGAGCGACAACGGGCTGGGTAAGCTCGTCGGCTTCAGCTACTACATCCCAATGACGGAAACACACCCGTCGGTCCGCGCGATGATGTCGCGCATGGCCGAGGGCGAAACGGGCGTAACGCTGGCACAGAGAACTGAGAAAGCTGCCACTTGGGCCAGCAAAGCGGTCTGCAACGCTCACAACCTGACGCTCCAGAATCTGCTCCTACAGCAGGAACACTTCAAGGAACTGAAAGAGTGCGAGCCACTCCTCAAAGAGTGTCTCGCCGATTTTCAGGCCAGCTGGGGCGAGGCTCGAGAACGCGCAAACGCAGAGAAGCAACCGTCCCAGTGAGGCGTGAGGCGAGCCGGATCGACTTCCGTTGGGCGCTTTCAGCGAAAGCACCTGAGTAGTCCGCAAACAAGTACTCGTCAAAAAACATCGGCAGGCAGATTGAATCAATCTTCGCCGCGAACGTAGTGATGTGACGGCAACACGAGAGGCGCGACCAATCCCTTTTGGGATCGCCTCACCCGGCGCTCGCGCACCGAAACGACTTCCTGAAAATAGAAGAGCGCAGCGCGGGCCACCTGCAGGGACTCGACCGCGACCTGTTCGAACTCGTTTTCTTTGCGTCGATCAAGAATCGGGGATGAGGCCGCCCGTCCATCGACCCACAGGTCATGCAGGACAACAAATCCCCCGCCGCACGAAATGATTGGACAGCCCTTTGGAAAGAGGAGAATGGGGTATGTCCAAGCAACAACCAGGCGAGGCTGCGGCCTCGGAGGGAGCCCGGAGGGCGACTGGAGAGGCCGCAGTCTCGCCGCGGGCCGGCACGGGCCGATGGTCGGCCCGGCGGAAAGTGTCGGTGGTGTTGGAGCTCTTGCGCGGGGCCGATCTTGAGAGCGTCAGTCGTCGCCATGGCGTGACGGCAGCCAAGCTGTCGGCGTGGCGTGACGAGTTCCTCGCGGGCGGCGAAGCGCAGCTCAGGAGCCGCGAGACGCACGTCGAGGATGAGGAGACCCAGCGGCTCAAGCGCGTCGTCGCCGAGCAGGCGGTGAGCCAGGAACTCCTGCGGGAGAAGATTCGCCATCTGGAGGCCGCCGGCCCTTTGGGCTGGTGGAGGTCGAAGCGATGAGTCAACAGACTTCGCCCTCCACGCAGCAGCCGTACGGCATCGCGAGGGTCCTGCGGGTGTGGGAGCTGCCGCGCTCGACCTTCTACGCCCAACGCGTGCGCCACACCCAGCCCGCGACGGGGCGGCGAGGCCGGACGCCGACCCTTGATGAGGGGACCTTGCTGGCCCAGATCCGTGCGGTGATCGCCGAGAGTCCCTTTCACGGCGAAGGGCATCGGAAGATCTGGGCGCGCCTGCGCACACTGAAAGGCGTGCGGACCTCGATGCGTCGTGTGCTGCGCGTGATGCGCGAGGCGGCGCTGCTGGCACCGGCGCGCCAGCCGGAGCCCGTCGTCGAACACCCGCACGACGGGACCATCGTGACCGACCGGCCCAACGTGATGTGGGGCACCGACGCCACCGCGGCGGTGACGCTCCTTGACGGAGCCGCGACGATCTTTGCGGCGATCGATCACTGCACCGCCGAGTGCGTCGGCATTCACGCTGCGCACCACGGCGATCGTTTCGAAGCGCTGGAGCCCGTGCGGCAAGGCGTCCGTGATCACTTTGGCCCCCTGGGGGCCGCGATTGCCGACGGCCTGGCGCTCAGACACGACCACGGCAGCGTGTATCTCAGTGCCGACTTTCAGGCCGAGATCACGTTTCTGGGCATGACCTCGTCACCGGCGTTCGTGCGACAGCCCGAAGGCAACGGCTGCATCGAGCGCTTCTTTCGCACGCTCAAAGAGCAGCTGCTCTGGATTCGCCATTTCTCGACCATCGAAGAGCTGCGCCAGGCCCTGATCGCGTTCAAGGAGACGTACAACCGCGAGTGGCTGATCGCTCGACTCGGCTATCGATCGCCGGCGCAGGCACGTCAGGCGTTTGCGCTCACGCCCGCGGCGTGATTACCATCAACGCGCTGTCCAATTCTCGTGCGGCGGTACA
>DATLRO010000070.1:0-67094 GCA_035534615.1 Vicinamibacterales bacterium | reverse complement strand
AGCTCGGCGTGGGAAAGTCTAGCCGAGCGAAGGCGGATGGCGCGCCCTGCAGGACTCGAACCTGCGACCTCCTGGTTCGTAGCCAGACGCTCTATCCAACTGAGCTAAGGGCGCGTCGGAGGTCTATGCGGTGACGGCCCGCTGAAGGACCGCCTGAATCATCGATTCTATCATGTGCGCCCGGCGGCGCACCACCAGCCTCCCGCCCACCAACGCGAGCCGAAGCCGGTGGCAGACCGGCCTGCCAGCCGCGACACGGCCGACCTGAAGGTCGGCGCTACGAAGGGTCCGAGACGTCGGAGTTGGCCAGAGGGGAACAGTCGCCCCGGCGACGTCGTCGGCGACGTCACCGGCAGGTACTGTCTCAGTTTGAGACACTACCCGCCGGCAGGTAGCCGCTCCCTCCCCGTATAATCGATCGCATGAGCCATCTCGAGCATCGGGCGCAGGCGCCGGCCGCGGTCGCCTGCTTCGTGCTGACGGTCAGCGACACCCGCACGGACGCCACCGACGCGAGCGGCCGCGCAGTCGCCGACCTGCTCGAGCGCCACGGCCACCGGGTCGCCGGCCGCGCCCTCGTCCGGGACGAACCGGCCGAGGTCCGGACCCTCGTCGAGGCGCAGCTGGCCGACGCGGCGGTGCAGGCGATCATCACGACCGGCGGCACGGGCATCACCTCGCGCGACCGCACGGTCGAAGCGCTGGCCGGGCTCCTCGAGAAGCGGCTCGACGGATTCGGCGAGCTGTTCCGCATGCTCAGCTACCAGGAGATCGGCGCCGCGGCCATGATGAGCCGCGCGGTCGCCGGCGTCGCGCGGCGGAAGATCCTGATCGCGCTGCCGGGCTCGGAAGCCGCGGTGCGCCTGGCGATGACGAAGCTCGTCCTGCCGGAGCTGTCGCACCTGGTCCGCGAAGTCTCCCGGTAGGGACGATTCTGAAAGGACGACCAGCCATGACGACTTCCCGCATGCGGCCGATCCGGCACACCATCGCGCTGGACGAGGCGCGCCGGCGCCTGGACGAAGCGGTCGTCCCGATCGAACGGACCGAACGGGTCGCCCTGACCGACGCCGGCGGCCGCGTGGCCGCGCGCGACGTGCCGTCGCCCCGCGACGTCCCGCCGTTCGACCGCGCGGCCATGGACGGCTACGCGGTAATCGCCGCAGACACCTTCGACGCGAGCCGGTCGAATCCGAAGCGGCTGCTCTGCCTCGAGACGGTCTACACGGGCGACCTGCCGTCCATCCGGCTCACGCACGGGCACTGCATCGAGATCGCGACCGGCGCGCCGCTGCCGGCCGGCGCCGACGCGGTCGTCATGGTGGAGGAAACGGAAAAGGACGAGGCGGGGACGGTCGAGATCTTCTCGGCGGTCCATCCGGGCCAGCACATCGGCCGCCAGGCGGCCGACCTCGCGCTCGGACAGACGGTCGTCGCCCGTGGCGATCACCTCAATCCTGGCCGCGTCGGCGCGCTCGCCGCCGTCGGTCTCGCCGACGTCGAGGTGTTCGCCCGGCCCCGCGTCGCCATCCTGTCGACCGGCAACGAGCTCGTCGACCCGGGCCAGCCGCTCCCGCCGGGGCGGATCTACGACGTCAACCGCTTCACGCTCGCCGCGATCATCGGCGACCACGGCGGCGTGCCGGTGCCGTTCCGGACGGCGCAGGACACGCTCGAAGCGCTGCACGTGGCGCTCAACGCCTGCCTGGCCGAGGACATCGTCGTCTTTTCGGGCGGCAGCTCGGTCGGCGAACGCGATCTGATGCTCGACGCGGTGGCGGCCAGCGGCGAGATCGTGTTCCACGGCATCGCCGTGAAGCCGGGCAAGCCGACCATCTTCGGACGGATCGCCGGCAAGCCGGTCTTCGGCATGCCGGGGTACCCGACGTCGTGCCTGTCGAACGGGTACGCCCTGCTCGTGCCGTTCCTCCGGCGCCTCGCGCGGCTGCCGCCCTACCGGCCGGCGATCGTGCGCGCCCCGCTCGCGCGCCGGATCGTCTCGACGACGGGACGGCATCAGTTCTATACGGTGCGCCTCGTCCACGGCCAGGCGGAGCCGGCGTTCAAGGCGTCGGGCGACATCACGAGCATGTCGCGCGCGGACGGCTACATCGAGATTTCCGCCCAGGTGGAGATCGTGGAGAAGGGCGAGCTGGTCGACGTCAGTCTGTTCTGAGGCGCACGCGACCGGGCGGCGGGTCGCGGAAAACGCGGGCGCGAGGTGAGCGGGGGGTGCCGCGCTCACCTCGCCGCACAAACCTACTTCGCGGCCAGGTGCCTGTTCACCTCGGCCCAGTTGACGACGTTCCACCAGGCGTTCAGGTAGTCGCCGCGCCGGTTCTGATACTTCAGGTAGTACGCGTGCTCCCAGACGTCGACGCCCATGATGACGCGCTTGCCGTCCATCAGGGGGCTGTCCTGGTTCGCGGTGCTCTCGATCGCGAGCTTCCCGTTGTGCTCCACCAGCCACGCCCATCCGCTGCCGAAGCGGCCGAGGCCGGCCTTGCCGAGCTGCTCCTTGAAGCTGTCGAACCCGCCGAACGTGCCGTTCAGCGCATCGGCGATCGCGCCGGTCGGCACGCCGCCGGCCTTCGGGCCCATGATCTGCCAGAACATCGAGTGGTTCGCGTGGCCGCCGCCGTTGTTCCGGACGGCGGTCCGGATGTCCTCGGGCACGCTGCTGATGCCCCGCAGCAGATCCTCGACGCTCTTCGACTGCAGCTCGGGATGCTTCTCCAGCGCGGCATTCAGATTATTGACGTACGCGGCATGATGCTTCCCGTGATGGATCTCCATCGTCATCCTGTCGATGTGGGGCTCCAGGGCATCGGGCGCGTAAGGCAGAGGCGGAAGTACGTGTGCCATCGGCGGTCCTCCTTCTCATTCGGCTTCTCATTCGGGTAACCGGGTGATCGTACCCCGGAGCGGCGCGGCCGGGCAAGGGCGGGACGGACGAGCCGGGGGTGCTGCGGAATCGCGGCGGCGCGCCGCGCCGCCAGGCGCGACGCGGACGGCGGCCGGCCGGATCTACCGGACGGCGAGCATCCGGTCCAGCGCCACCCGTGTCCACCGCTTCTGATCGTCGGGGACGACGATCCGGTTGTGCACGTCGCCGTCGAGCAGCCCTTCGAGCACCCACAGCAGGTGGTTCGGCGAGACGCGGAACATCGTGGAGCACAGGCAGCCGAACTGGTCGAGCGAGAGGACGGTGCGATCGGGCGCGAGCTCGCGGGCGAGCCGCTGCACGAGATGAATCTCGGTGCCGACCGCCCAGACGGATCCGACGGGGCTCTCGGTCACCTGGCGGATGATGAACTCGGTGGAGCCGCAGGCATCGGCGGCCTGGGCCACCTCCCACGGCACTTCGGGGTGCACGACGACGCGGAGGCCGGGGTGCTGGTCGCGCAGCTGTGCGATCTGCCGCGCGGTGAAGCGCGTGTGCACCGAGCAGTGCCCCTTCCACAGGATGATCCGCGCCCGCCGGACCTGCTCGGGCTCGAGCCCGCCCCAGATCTCGTTCGGGTCCCAGACGACCATTTCCTCGAGCGGCACGCCGAGACGGTAGGCAACGTTGCGGCCGAGATGCTGGTCGGGGACGAACAGGATCTTGCCGGCGCGCGCCCACGCCCACTGCATCGCCGCCGCGGCGTTGGACGAGGTGCAGACCAGTCCGCCGCGCTCGCCGCAGAACGCCTTCACGGCGGCCGCGGAATTGATATAGGTGATCGGCAGCACGTCGCCGATGCCCATCTGCGCGAGTTCGTTCCAGCAGACCTCCATCTGGTCGGGCTCGACCATGTCGGCCATCGAACAGCCGGCGGCCAGGTCGGGGAGGATCACCTGCTGGTGCGGCGCGCGCAGCACGTCGGCGCTCTCGGCCATGAAGTGGACGCCGCAGAAGATGATGAACTCGGCGTCGGGTCGGGAGGCGATCTGGCGGGCGAGGGTATAGGAGTCGCCGGTGAAGTCGGCGAACTTGATGACTTCGTCGCGCTGGTAATGGTGGCCGAGGATGACGGCGCGGCGGCCGAGCGCCGCGCGGGCGGCGATCAGGCGCTGGTCCATCTGCTCGTCGGTCAAGCCGCGGTAGCGCTCGGGCAGCGGTTGCCGCTCCGAGAGGTGCGCCTTTTCAAAGTCGGTGAGCAGCGGCAGATGCATCGGCGTCATCCGGGCGCCCGATGGGATCCGTCAGCGGTCAGCGGATCCGGGGGCGGCGCACGCTTGCGTGGCTTGTGAAAAGTTTCTCAATCTCGCGAGATTAAAATGCCAAACCCCATCACGCCGGTCGGCGCTCGGCTATCGCCTGATGAAGTTTGACTCGACCGCAGTATAGCACAGGGCTCGGGGCTCGGTGCTCAATGCTCGGTGCTCAGTGCTCAGGGCCCGGGGCTCAGTGCTCGGGCGCTCGGGGGCGCCATGCTATACTCCGGGCCAGTTAACCGACGCTCACCCGGCGGCCAAGCGAAGTGGGTGAAACGCCCACACGGTCCCGCCACTGTAAGCGGGGAGCGAACGTCATGCGGTCGCGTCTCCCGGCCGGCCCCCTCCGTGCGCCGGGTCGACGCCTCCGCCTCCGGATCGACCACGCGGCCCCCCGGCCTCGTCTTCGATCCCGCCACTGGCTCCCAATCGGGATCCGGGAAGGCGCCCGACGTTCGCGAGGATCCGCGAGTCAGGAAACCTGGCCACCCGGGTTCGTCCTTCACCTTCCGCCGCCCGTGCGGCCGGAAGGGCCGGCGCGTGGACACGCCGGAGGAGGCTCGATGCCCGACCTGCCCGCCCGGGCGGCTCGCCCCGAGGGGGCGCCGGTGGTTTCTCCGCTCGCCTCCATCGCCGACGTCACCTTCGGATACCCGCGGCGGGCGGCCGGCGCGCCGCCGGTGCTGGACCGCGTCAGCCTCCAGATCGCGCGCGGCGACCTGGTCGGCATCCTCGGCCCGAACGGCTCGGGCAAGACCACGCTGCTGAAAATCCTGAGCGGGATGCTGGCGCCGCACTCGGGCCGGGTCACGCTCGACGGCCGCCCCCTCACCACCTACACGCGCCGGCAGATCGCCCGCCGGCTCGCGGTGGTGCCGCAGGAGACCTACGCGGCGTTCGACTACTCCGTGCTCGACGTCGTGCTGATGGGGCGCTACCCGCACCTGGGCGCCTTCGAACTGGAGCAGGCGGACGACCTCGCGGTGGCGCACGCCGCGCTCGCCGCCACGGGGACCGGTGCGCTCGCGCACCGGCGCTTCGGCACGCTCAGCGGCGGCGAACGCCAGCGGGTGATCATCGCCAGCGCCCTCGCGCAATCGCCCGACCTGCTGCTGCTGGACGAGCCGACCGCGTCGCTCGACATCGGCGCGCAGCTCGAGATCGCCGGCCTGCTGGCATCGCTCAACCGCGATCACGGGCTCACGATCGTGCTCTCGACGCACGACCTCAACTTCGCCGGCAGCCTCTGCCGCACGCTCGTGTTGCTCGCCCGGGGCCGGGTGGTCGCCGGCGGCGAGACGGCGGCCGTCCTGACGCCGGCGGCGATCCGCGCGCTCTACGGCGTCGAGGCGGACGTCCGGTTCCACGAGGCGGCGCACCATCTGACGGTGACGCCGATCGCGAGCGCCCACCGGCCCCGCGACCGATCCGCGGATGTCGACCGTGACGCGTTGAAGGCGCCGCGTCCACGATGAGCCCCACCCGCCCGCAGGCCCAGACGGCCGTCGCCCCGTTTCCGGCGCCGGCGGCGCCGGCAATCCGGCGGCAGCTGGCGGTCACGCTGCTCGCCTTCGGATCGCTGGCGGTGGCGGCGCTGGTGCTGGCGCCGCTCGTCGGGCCGGAACCGATCCGGCTCGGCCGGGTCTTCGACCGGGCGATCCCGTTCGCCCGCAACGTCGACGCGCAGATCTTCTTCATCGCGCGGCTGCCGCGCGTGCTGGCGGCGGCGCTGGTCGGCTGCGCGCTGGCGACGGCGGGGGTCGTGTTCCAGGCGCTGCTCCGCAATCCGCTGGCGAGCCCGGATACGCTCGGCGTGTCGGCCGGCGCCGCGCTCGGCGCGATCATCGCCATCACGTTCAACCTGCACCTGCAGGCCGGCAGCCTGACGACGGTGCCGGTCGCCAGCTTTCTGGGCGCCGCCGGCGCCCTCCTCGTCGTCTATGGGCTGTCGACCGTGCGGAGGCGGGGGCTGTCGACCAACGTGCTGCTGCTCGCCGGCGTCACGCTGAACGCGTTCTTCGCCGCGCTGATCCTGTTCGTCCAGTACCTCGGCAACTTCACCGAGACGTTCCGCACGGTGCGCTGGCTGATGGGCGACCTCGACGTCGCCGGGTACGCCCCGCTGGCGGCCGCCGCGCCGCTCGTGCTGATCGCGCTCGTCGCGATCGCCTTCCTGCCCCGGCCGCTCAACCTGCTCAGCCTCGGCACGGAAGCGGCCGCGTCCCGCGGCGTCGACGTCGCCGGCGCGCAGCGGCTGGCGCTGTTCAGCGCCTCGCTGGCGACCGGCGCCGCGGTGGCGCTCGCCGGCCCGATCGGGTTCATCGGCATCATCGTGCCGCACCTCGTCCGGCTGCTGGTGGGGGCGGATCACCGGCTGGTGCTGCCCGCCTCGGCCTGCTTCGGCGCCGCCTTCCTGGTCGCGTGCGACCTGGTGGCGCGCACGGCGTTCGCGCCGCTGCAGCTGCCGGTCGGCGTCATCACGGCCGTGCTCGGCGGACCGTTCTTCCTCTGGCTGCTGCTGCGCCAGGCCTGGTGATGGAGACGACCGCACGCCGCAGTGTCCGACTGATCGCCGCCTGCGCGCTGGCGATCGGCCTGTCCGGATTCGCCCCGGCCGGACCGCTCGCGCCGCCAGCCGCGGCCGCCGCACCGGCCGGCCGGCCGACCCGCATCATCTCGCTCGTCCCGGCGGTGACGGAGATGCTGTTCGCGATCGGCGCCGGCCCGCGGGTCGTGGCGGTCAGCAGCTACGATCACGAGCCGCCGCAGGTGAACCGGCTGCCCCGCGTCGGCGCGCTGCTGGATCCCGATCTGGAGCGGATCCTGACGCTCAGGCCCGATCTGGTGATCGTCGATCCCTCGCAGCGCGGCCTCATGCAGCAGCTGGCGCGGGCCGGCATCGCGTCGTTTCCGGTCGGGACGGCCGGCCTGCAGGCGATCATGACGACCATCCGCCGGCTCGGCGCCCGCGTCGGATCGGCGCCGGACGCCGACGCGCTCGCCGACCGCCTGACGCGGCAGCTCGATGCCGTGCGGGCCGCGGTCGCCGGCCGCCCGCGGCCGCGCACGCTGCTGGTCTTCGAGCGGACGCCGTTCGCCCTGAGCGGCATCTATGCCAGCGGCGGCGTCGGGTTCCTCAGCGACATGCTGCAGATCGCCGGCGGCGACAACGTCTTCGCCGGCGTCAAACGGCAATCGGTGCAGATCTCGACCGAGACCGTGCTGGAACTCGCCCCGCAGGTGATTCTGGAGCTGCACGAGCGGCCGATGTCGCCCGTCGACCTGGCGCGCGATCGCGACAGCTGGCAGGTGCTCGGATCGGTCCCGGCTGTCCGCCACCACCGCGTCGAGCTGCTCGTCGGCAACGACCTCATGGTTCCGGGCCCCCGCATCGCCGAAGCGACCGAACAACTCGCCCGGGCGCTGCACCCGGACGTAGACTGGAAGGCGGTGCGCGGCGAAATGAAAGATAAGGAATAGGGAATGAGGAATGAGGAATGAGTGATGAGTGATGAGTGATGAGTGGTGAGTGAACACCCCATGTCCAATCGACTTCTGGTGTCCTGGAGCAGCGGCAAAGACAGCGGGTGGATGCTGCACGTGCTGCGGCAGAGCGGCGCCTGGGACATCGGCGCGCTGTTGACGACGGTGAACGAGGAGGTGGGACGGGTGGCGATGCACGCCGTCCGGCAGGAGCTGCTGGAGGCCCAGGCGCGCGCGGCCGGACTCCCGCTGTGGCAGGTGCCGCTCCCCTGGCCGTGCACGAACGAGGAGTACGAGCGGCGCATGACCGCGACGACCGGCCGGGCGGTCGCGGAGGGCTTCACCCACATCGCGTTCGGCGACCTCTTCCTGGAGGACGTCCGGGCGTATCGTGAGGCGAAGCTGGCCGGATCCGGATTGACGCCGGTCTTTCCGCTCTGGCAGCGCCCGACCGCCGCCCTCGCGCGGGAGATGATCGCCGGCGGCCTCCGGGCCCGCCTGACCACCGTCGACCCGCGGGTGCTCGATCGCCGCTTCGCCGGCCGGGAGTTCGACGCCGCGCTGCTCGACGAGATCGGCCCCGGCGTCGACCCGTGCGGCGAGCGCGGCGAGTTTCACTCGTTCGTGTACGACGGGCCGATGTTCGCCGCGCCGATCATCGTCGAGGCGGGCGTGGTGATCGAGCGCGACGGCTTCGTCTTTGCCGATCTGCTGCCGCGAGGCGCGGAGGTCCGTCCGTGACCCAGCCACCGTACCCGGAGCGGATCGTCTGCCTCACCGAGGAAACGACCGAGACGCTCTACCTGCTCGGCGCCGGGGACCGGATCGTCGGCGTCTCGGGCTACACGCTGCGGCCGCCGGAGGCGCGGCAGAAGCCGCGCGTCTCGGCGTTCATCCACGCGCGGATCGAGAAGATCGTGGCGCTGAAGCCCGATCTCATCCTGGCGTTCTCCGATCTGCAGGCCGACATCGCCGCCGAGCTGGTCCGCCGGGGGCTGCCGGTCTTCACGTTCAACCAGCGCAGCGTCGCCGAAATCCTCCAGATGGTCCGGATGCTCGGCGGCCTGGTCGGCTGCGGCGGGCGCGCCGAGGCGCTGGCGGCCGCCTTCGAGGGGCGGCTGAACGCGATCCGCGCGTCGGCGGCGCACTTCCCCCGCCGCCCGCGGGTGTTCTTCGAGGAATGGGACGACCCGCTGATTGCCGGCATCCAGTGGGTCGAGGAACTGGTGACGATCGCCGGCGGCGAGCCGCTGTTCCCGGAGTTGAGCGATGCGCGCCTCGCGAAAGACCGCATCCTGCAGCCGGCGGAGGTGGCCGCGCGCGACCCGGAGATCGTCATCGCCTCCTGGTGCGGCAAGAAGGTCCGCAAGGCGACGATCGCGGGCCGTGCCGGCTGGCGCGACGTGACCGCCGTGAAGACCGGCCGGATCTTCGAAGTGAAGTCGACCTACATCCTGCAGCCCGGCCCGGCCAGCCTCGGAGAAGGCGTGCGCCAGCTGCACGCCCTCATCGCGAACAGCCTCGGCGTGGAGGTGGCGCCGGTCCTGGCGCCCGAGGAGCCGCTCGATTCGGGCACCGCGTAACGCGCGCCTTTCACACAACCGGACCGCGCGGGGTTCCCTTTTTCCCTTCCGCGTTCTACGTTCGCAGCCGGCACCGCCTCGAGTGCGCATGAGCTCGACGCGTGCGGCGGACAGGACTTCCCACGTGCTGGATCTGCGACACCCCGTCGTCCGACGAGTACTGCTCGCCGTGGCACTGGTCGGATTCAGCGCCGCGCTCGCGGTCGCGCTGACCGGCGGCGGCATCTGGATGCTGGGATCCCTCAGACTGTCGGCCCGCGATCCCGTCCGTCCGCTGCTGCTCGGCGTCATCGGCGCGCTGCTTTACGTCATCCTCTTCCTCCCGGGGATTCCGGCGGACATCCGCCGTACCGGCCGCGCGCTCGGGAGGGCGCGCCCCTGGCTGCCGCTGCTGCCGGTCGTGCTGACCATCGTGGTGGGCCTGCACTGGGGGACGTTCGCCGCGGGAGGCGACGATTCCTACGGGTACGTCAGCCAGGCGCGGGAGTGGCTCAGCGGCAGCCTGACGATCGATCAGAGCGCGCTCGCGCGGGGCCTGCCCTGGCCGAATGCCGACCGGACCCTGACGCCGCTCGGCGCCGCTCCCGGCGTCGCTCCGCACACGATCGTCCCGAAGTACCCGCCCGGCCTGCCGCTGCTGATGGCTGCCGGACGCGCCGTCGCGGGGGCGAACGGCCCGTACCTGATCGTCCCGCTGTTCGGCGGGCTCGCCGTCGGCCTGACGTTTCTGCTCGGACGCCTGCTGTTCGACGACACCGCGGGGCTGATCGCGGCGCTGCTGCTGGCGCTCAGCCCCTCCTTCCTGTTTCAGCTCGTCTCTCCCATGAGCGACGTGCCGGCGGCGGCCGCGTGGACGCTGGCGCTGATTTTCTCGCTGCTGGGATCGCCGTTCGCCTGCGGACTCACGGCGGGGCTGGCGATCGCCATCCGGCCGAATCTGGCGCCGCTCGTGCTCGCGCTCGCCTGGATTGTCTGCCCGCCGGAATCGGGATCGCTGCGGCCGACACGGGCGTCCGCCGGCCGGCTGCTCCGCCTCACCCTGGGCGTCCTGCCGGGGATCGCCGGCGTCGCCCTGCTCAATCAGCATCTGTACGGCGCCCCCTGGCGGTCCGGGTACGGCGACGCCGCCGGCCTGTACGCCCTGGCGAACGTCCTGCCGAACCTGCGGGATTACACCGTCTGGCTCCTGGAAACGCAGACGCCTTTCGTCCTGGCGGCTGTTCTGCCGTTCTGCCTGGCGACGTGCCGGGCGCCGGGCCCGCTCGAGCGCCGTCATGTCCGCGCCGGCCTCGCCCTGTTCCTGCTGCTCCTGCTCGCGTCGTACCTCGTCTTCCTGCGGTTCGGCGCCTGGTGGTACCTGCGCTACCTGCTGCCCGGGTTGCCGCTCCTGCTCGTGCTGGCGGCCGGAGGAATTCTGATGGCGCTTCGCGGCGCGCGCCGAGCGCCGCGCTTCGCGCTGACGATGCTGCTCCTCGTCCTCGTGGCGGGCTGGCAGGTCTCCACAGCACGGGATCGAGGAGTCTTCCGCCTGCAGCGCCAGGAGCGGCACTATGTCGAGGTCGGACGCGACCTGGCGCGCGGCACCCCTCCCAACGCGATCTTCTTTTCCATGCAGGAATCCGGCAGCCTGCGGCTCTACGCGCGCCGCTGGACGTTGCGGTACGACTGGCTGCCGCCGAACCGCCTCGACCAGGCGCTGGCCGTGCTTCGCGCGCGCGGCCTGCATCCGTACTTCCTGCTCGAAGGATGGGAGGTGCCGGTGTTCCGCAAGCGGTTCGCCGCCGAGAGCCGCGACGGGCGGCTCGACTGGCGACCGCTCGAGGAGTGGAACGACGGGACGGTCGTCCGGCTCTACGACCCGGCCGATCGGCAATCGCGGGAATGAGCGCCCTGGCGCCGAGCCCTATGCGAACTCGGCTTTGAGCGGCTTCGGGATCAGCTGCTTCGCGTAGGCCTCGTCGAACAGCCGCTGCACGGCCGCCCGGCCGCGCGGGCCGTAGTCGAGCGTCAGGTCGTTCACGTACATCCCCACGAAGCGATCGGTCTTGCCCCGGTCGAGCCCGCGCCCGAACTGCATCGCGTAGTCGACCGCTTCCTGCCGGTGGCTCAGGGCGTAGGCGATGCTGTCGTGCAGCAGGCGCGACAGCGTGGCGATCGTCTCCGGCCCGAGATCGCGCCGGATGACGTTGCCGCCGAGCGGCAGCGGCAGCCCGCCGGTGAGATCGGCCCACCACTCGCCCAGGTCGACGATCTTCTGCAGGCCGTCATCCGCGTACGTCAGCTGGCCTTCGTGAATCAGCAGGCCGGCCGCCACCTCGCCGTCGCGCACCGCCTCCTGAATCCGGTCGAACGGCATCACGACGTACCGAACGTGCGGGTCGTACATCCGCAGCGCGAGAAACGCGGTGGTCATCTCGCCCGGGATGGCGACCGTGACGCCGGCCAGCGACGCCGGCGCCCCGTTGCGCGCCACGACGATCGGGCCGTAGCGATCACCCATGCTCGCGCCGTGCGGCAACAGCACGTACTTGTCGGTCAGATGCGTGTAGGCGTTGAACGAGACGGCCGTGACTTCGTACTTCCCGTCGAACGCGGCCCGGTTCAGCGTCTCGATGTCGGACAGGACGTGCTCGATCTCGAATCCGCCGGACGGCACCTGGCCGCTGGCCAGCCCGTAGAACATGAACGCATCGTCCGAGTCCGGACTGTGTGCAATGGCAATCTTCATGAGATGGTCGAGGATGACAGGTCACTATCGGAAGAGGTCCCGGGCAGTGTACCACAGCCCGATTTCGAGCACGGAGGCCGGGCCGGACGAGCCGCCGGCGGTCAGTGGTGCTTGATGCGCGTGACGAGCCACTGCAGGAGCGGCGCGAACGGGATCGCCGGCGTCTTGAATGCGTCCGGCGTCGTCAGATTGAGGAAATCCTGCGCCGTCGGGGCACCAAACGGCACGGCGCCCTGGTCCAGATTGAAGTCCTTGAACAGTTCGGGCGGAGGGGTCTGGCCGACGACCACGACGTTGTAGTTCAGATGGAGCGCGTCGCCCGGAGGAGCCTCGGCGAGCATCCGGGCCACCCGGCCGACCGAGTAGGGCGCCGTGTCGTGCTTGAACGAATCGGCCGGTGCGGAGGCCGCGGACGAAGAGGCTGCCGGCGGCGCGGCTTGCGCGGGCGCCAGCCCGACGCCTGCCAGCGCCACCAGGATCGCGTATCCGCAGACCCGGCGTCCCCGTACCTTCGCCAGCATACAGCCATCGTCTCACAGCGACCGCGCGCGCTCAAGCCCGGCGGGCGCCAGCCCGGCCCGGACTGGCCGCGGCAGCAGCCGAAACACGACGTTCCGCACTGAAAGCACGTTTCAGAATCAGCGCTCGCCGTGGCGCGGGACGGGACCGCCGCGCAGGCCGGCCGTGACGGGCGCTGTTCGGGCCGAGGACGGGTGGGGCTGTCCCGCGACAGGCCCCGCCATCAGTTCATTCTGAAACACACTCTAAGGCTTGCCGGCATTGCCCGCGGGAGCCGCGGCGGCACGCGCGGCGCGCGCGGCCCGCGCACGGTGGGCGAAGTGCGCGATCAGGGCACCGATATTGATCGCCGGCGTCCGGAACGCGTCCGGCGTGGTCAGACGGAGAAAATCGGCCGCAGTCGGCGCGCCGAACGGCACCGGGCCGACCGTCGCATCGAAGTGCCTGAACAGCCCGAGCACGTGCGGGTGCATCGGCGGGACGGGCGCGGGCGGGATGAAGGCATCGGGCGACCGTCCGAGCGCCGGCGGAGTGGACGCCGGCCTCGTCCGGCGCACAGGGGCGTGAGGCGGCACCGCCGCGCGCGGCGCCGGCCGCACGGCGGCCGGCTGTGCGGCGGCCGGCTGTGCGGCGGCCGGCTGCGCGGCGGCCGCGGGTGGCGCGGCCGGGCGCGGATGCGATGCCGGCGCGGCGCTGGCCGGAAGCGGCAGCAGGACGAGCGCCACGATCCAGATCGACAGGCGATTCGTCATCGGATCTCCCGTTCCCGGCCGCCGGCGCCATCAAGCGCGGCCGCCCCGGCACGTTTGCGCCGGATGTCCGCCACCGCCGCCGCGACCGCCTCCTCGGCGAGCCGGGCACAATGCATTTTATCCGCCGGCAGGCTCAGCGCGCGCGCGAGCTCGTCGCGCCCGATCGCCAGCACCTCGTCCAGGCTTCGCCCCGGCATCCGATCGGCCGCCAGGCTGGCGCAGGCGATGGCCCAGCCACAGCCGTAGGCCTTGAACCGCGCATCGGTGACCCGCTCCCCCTCCGGCGCCACCTGCAGCTGCAGCCGGATCACGTCGCCGTGCTGCGGCGCCTGCACGAAGCCGGTGCCGACCGCCGGATCGGACGCAGGCAGCGAGCCGACCCGGCGCGGATGCTCGAAGTGGTCGAGGACCTCAGGGGGGTAAGGCATGGGGTGAATGTCGGGGCTCGGTGCTCGGTGCTCGACCTACCCTCGCAGCGGCGACATCTCACGCAGCCGGACGACGAGTCGGCTGACGGCGTCGACGGCGAAGTCGATCTCCTCCTCCGTCGTGAACCGCGAGAGGCCGAACCGGATCGAGGCGCGGGCCATGTCGTCGCTCAGGCCCAGCCCTTTGAGGACGTGCGACGGCTCGATGCTCGCGGACGTGCACGCCGAGCCGGACGACACGGCCACGTCCTTGAGCCCCATCACCAGCGCCTCGCCCTCGACGCCCGGGAACGCGACGTTCAGGTTGTGCGGCAGCCGTTCGCTCATCGATCCGTTGACCCGCAGACCGGGCACCCGGGCGTCCAGCCCGCCGAGCAGCCGGTCGCGCAGGCCGCGAAGCCGGTCGGTCTCCGCGCGCATCTCCAGCCGGCAGAGCTCGGCAGCCGCGCCCAGTCCGACGATGCCCGGCACGTTGAGGGTGCCGGGGCGCAGGCCGCGCTCCTGCCCGCCGCCGTCGGCCAGCGGCACCGGCTCCACCCGCGGGTGGCGGCGCCTCACGTACAGCGCACCGACCCCTTTCGGCCCGTACAGCTTGTGCGCGCTGATCGACGCCAGATCGACGCCGAGCGCCTTGACGTCGAACGGCACCTTGCCGATCGCCTGCACGGCGTCGGTGTGAAACAGCAGGCCCCGCTCCCTGGCCAGGCGGCCGATCGTCTCGATCGGCTGCAGCACGCCGATCTCGTTGTTCGCCGCCATGATCGAGATCAGGATCGTGTCGGCCGCGATCGCGGCGCGCACCTCGTCCGGGTCGACGAGTCCGTCCCGGCCGACGCGCAGATACGTGACGCGGAACCCCTCTCGCTCGAGACGACGGCACGGGTCGAGCACGGCCTTGTGCTCGGTGACGGCGGTGATGACGTGACCGGACGCCTTCGGCGCGGCCACCCCCCGGATCGCCAGGTTGTTCGACTCGGTCGCGCCGCTGGTGAAGACGACTTCGCGGAGGTTCGCGCCGATGAGCGCCGCCACCTGCTCGCGGGCGCGCTCCACGGCTTCATCGGCCGCCCAGCCGAACGCGTGGCTGCGGCTCGACGGGTTGCCGAAGCGCTCCGTGAAGTACGGCAGCATGGCGTCGAGCACGCGGGGATCGACCGGTGTCGTGGCGTGCGAATCGAGATAGACGGGCAGGTTCATGGTGGGTGGCCGGCCCGGGCCGTGGACTAGACGGGCGGATGCCAGACGGCCGCGCGCGCGCCGGCCGGCGCGGCAGGCTCGGGCGCATCCGACGCCAGCTCGGAGATGCTGCAGGTGCCGAGCGCCGTCACGATGCGCTCCTTGATCCGCCAGAGCGGATCGCGGACGTTGCAGGTGTGGTACTGCTCGCACTTCTCGTCGGTCGTCGAGCAGGCGGTCACCGTCACCGGGCCGTCGATCGCCTGGATCACGTCGGCCACCGACATGAGTCGCGGCGATCGCGACAGCTTGTACCCGCCGCGCGTTCCCTGGCTCGACACGAGCAGGCCGCGCCGGGCGAGGCGCTGCAGCACCTTCGCCATCAGCTCGACCGGAATGCCGTACTGCTCGGCAATCTCGCGCGCGCTCGTCGCCTGCTCGCCGCGCAGCACGAGATGCTTCATCGCGATGAGGGCGTAGTCGGCCTTCTTGGAGAACCTGAGCATGATGTGGAACCGGGCCGATCCCGCCGTCCGCGCCTGCCGCGTACGGTGAGCCGCCCCCAGCGCCTTGAAATAGGACCGGTACAGTCCTATTTTACCGGGCCCGACCTGGCAGGTCAACGCGACGGGCCGTTTGGCGCCCGCTTCGGCCCATCCGCTGCAGATCCGGCCCGTTCGCCCGCCGGCGCGGCTGACCGGGCTACGACGGGAACTGCATGAGGACCACCAGGCCCCACCGGTTCGAGCCGCGGCTCTGGTACTGGCCGGGGCCGGTCACCGGGGCGATGCCCGACAGCCAGGGGAACGGATTGTCCAGCCAGGTCCGGTACAGCGCCACCGTCAGGTACCGGCCGAAGGTCGCATACGCGCGGATGATCGTGTCGCGTTCCTTCTTGCCCATCGACACGCCATACAGATTCCGGCTCGCCAGGTACTTCACCAGCGAATCGTCGCGCGACAGCTCCTCCCGGGTCACGACCACCCCGAGCTTCAGGTCGCCGGTCACCGGATACGACCCTTCGCCGCCCACGTAGTAGCCGTTCTTGTTGATCGGCGCCGGGTCGACCCCCAGGAGCGCCGCCGAGGTGGGCGTCGGGCCCCACACGTAATGGGCGTATTCGCCGAACACGCTCGCGTGGGGAATCGGCCGGTACCGCGCGCTGAGGACCAGGGCCTTGTCGTTGTGCTTGTCGGCGAAGTAGTTCGGCACCGACTCGACCTTCGATCCGGTGTAGCCGTACTGGTAGGCCGCCCGGACCTCGAGCGCACGGACGGGGAACACGGTGCCCGAGACGAGGGCGGTCAGCGACGAGTTCGTATGGGCGCTGGCGTTCACGAAATAGTAGTAGTCGTAATCGTGGTACCGGTTCCCGCTTCCCGCGACGGCCGCCAGGTGCACCGCGGCGAGCGGCGTGCCGTCCGCCCGCTGGTGCTGCAGCGACAGCTGCGCGCCGAAGCTCGCCTCGGCATCGATCCGCTGGATGTGCGTGGCGTCCTTGGCGGTGAACGAGCCGGCCTTCTGCCAGTTGAACCCGAGCGGCAGGATGAACCGGCCGAAGCGGAGGCCGAACGCGCCGCGCTGGTAATTCACGTACGCCTGGCGGATCGGCCCCTGCTGGACCAGCGGGTCGAGCGCCGTGAACTTGTAGTCGTCCACCCGCCTGAGTCCATCGCTGGTGCAGCGGACGACCGGGCCGAGATTCTGCGGGCTGTTCGGATAGAAATAACCGGGCTGGCCGCAGCCGGGCAGCGGCGCGGTGTCGTTGACCGGGTTCACCTCCAGCCGATACGAGAGGTGGTCCGTCATCGCGCCGAAGAGATCGACGATCGCCCAGCCCACGCCCCCCTGCCCCTCGAACCCCAGCTGCGAGTTCTGGGCCTCGTCCACGCCGTAGCCGGCCAGGAAGCTGACGCGAATGTGCAGTCGCCGCGAGTCGGGCAGCGCGTAGCCCGACGCGGACGGCGAGGACGCGCCGGAAGACGACCCGGCCGACGCCGCCGCGGCCGCGACCGGCCCGTTCGCCAGCGCCGCGGCGTTCTGCCCGCGCGCCTGCGCGCGGGCGAGGCCGGCCGGAGTCCACAGGGCACAGAGGATGAAGATCGCGACACGCTGACGCATGCATCCGTCCTTCCACGCGGGAGCGCACCTTCTCCGGCACACCCGGGCCGTTCATTGTAGTGTCCCGCGGGCGAAATCGGTCGGCGATTTTCACCGCGCCGCACGCCGGGGTTGGGCGGTCGACCGGCCATGGCGGCCGCCGACGCGGACTGGAGAACGTGAGGTGGGAAACGGGAAGGCATGAAGGCGGCGCGGCACCCGCAGGCGCCGCGCCGCCGCATGACGATCGGGTCAGTACTTCGGCTGGCCGGGATCGACCGCGTCGATCCAGCCGAGAATGCCGCCCTGCAGGTTCCGGACCCGGGTGAAGCCGACCGACTTCAGGAACTCGGCCGCCCGGGCGCTCCGGACGCCCGACTTGCACTGCGCGATGATCTCCCGGTCGGCCTCCAGCTCACCGAAGCGCGCCGGCAGGTCGCCGAGCGGGATGAGCACCGACCCGGCGATCCGGTTGATCCGGTACTCCTGCGGTTCGCGGACGTCGAGGATCAGCAGGTCGTCGCCCCGATCCAGCCGCGCCTTCAGGGCGATCGGCGTGATCTCTTCGATGGCGGCCGGCGCCTGCGCAGCCTCGGGGGCGGCCGGCCGGAGGCCGCAGAACTGCTCGTAATCGATCAGCGCGCGTACGGTCGGGTTCGCGCCGCAGACCGGGCAGTCGGGGTCCTTCCGCAGCTTCAGCTCGCGGAACCGCATCCGCAGCGCGTCGAAGATCAGGAACCGCCCGATGAGCGGCTCGCCGGCGCCGATGATCAGCTTGATCGCCTCGGCCGCCTGGATCGTGCCGATGATGCCCGGCAGGACGCCCAGCACGCCCCCTTCGGCGCAGCTCGGCACCAGCCCGGGCGGCGGCGGCTCCGGATAGAGGCAGCGGTAGCACGGCCCGCCCTCGGTCGCGAAGACGGACGCCTGGCCTTCGAACCGGAAGATGCTCCCGTACACGTTCGGGCGGCCGAGCAGCACGCAGGCGTCGTTCACCAGGTAGCGCGTCGGAAAGTTGTCCGTGCCATCGACGATGATGTCGTACGGCTCGAAGAGCCCCAGCGCATTGGCGGACGAGAGCGCCGTTTCGTACGTCTGGATCTCGATCTCCGGATTCAGCGAGTGCAGCCGGTCCTTCGCCGACGCCAGCTTCGACCGGCCGACGTCCGGCGTGCCGTGCAGGATCTGGCGCTGCAGGTTGCTGAAGTCGACGACGTCGAAATCGACCAGCCCGAGCGTCCCGACACCAGCGGCCGCCAGATACATCGCCACCGGTGAGCCCAGGCCGCCGGCGCCGATGCACAGCACCCGCGCCGCCTTCAGCCGCTGCTGCCCCTCCATGCCGACCTCCGGCATGATGAGGTGCCGGCTGTAGCGCTTGACCTCGTCCCTGGAGAGGGCTGGCGGTTCTGCCGCGACGGCGGCGTCGCCCGCGCCGCCGGCCACCGACGGAATGATGCTGATCGTGTCGCCCGGCTGCACGGGCGTCTGTTCCTTCGCCAGATACCGGATGTCCTCGTCGTTCACGTAGACATTGACGAAGCTCCGGAGCTGCCCCGCCTCGTTGTACAGATGGGGCCGCAGCGCCCCGTAGCGGGTCGTCAGGTCCGCCAGCAGCTCGGCCACCGTGCGGCCTTCCACCTCGACCGCGTCCTGCTTGCCCGTGTACGGCCGGAGCGGCGTCGGAATCAGAATCCTGTTGCCCATGATGTTCGGTTCTCCCCCGTCGTGCGTCAGCGCAGGCGGCCCGGCGCCGCGTCCTCCAGCGCCGCCGCCCCGCCTTCCTCGATCAGACGTCCCGGGTCGAACGCCGACCGGTCGTCCTTCAGCCACCAGACCGTCATTGCCGCCGGCTGCCCTTCCGCCACCGCCACAATCACGTAGCCGAAGAACGGCCAGGCGTGATCGAGATCGTACTGCGACGGGTGCGCCGGGTGATCCGGATGGGAATGGTAGAACCCGAGCAGTTCGGCGCCGATGGACGAGGCCCGCTGCTCGGCGGCCCGGTAATCGGCCGGCCGGACCAGGAACCGCCGCCGCGGCCCCTCCTCGGTCGTGTTCGACAGCGCGAACGCCTCGGTGACCCGGCCGTCCCGGCCGATCAGCGCGCCGCAGCATTCGTGCGGATACGCCTCGCCGCCGTGCGCGCGGATGGCGGCCGACACGGCGCCCGACAGCACGAGCGGCTGATCAGCCACGCGCGGGCGCCCCTTCGTCGTCTTCCTCCGCGTCCCAGAACCGGTCCGTCAGGTACTTCTCCGCACCGTCGGGAAACACCGTGACGATGACGGCGTCGTGCAGGCCGCGCGCCACCTGCAGGCAGGCCGCCAGCGCCGCTCCGCTGGAGATCCCGACGAGCAGGCCGGCCTCGCGGGCCAGCCGCCGTACCATCCGATACGCCTCTTCCGTCCCGATCCGCAGGTCGCGGTCGGCAAGCGCCCGGTCGTAAATCCCCGGCACGATCGCCGTCTCCATGTGCTTCAGCCCCTCGAGGCCGTGGAACGGCGAATCGGGCTGGAAGGAACAGAGCTGGACGCCGGGGTTCCACGCCCGCAGCCGCCGGCCGACGCCGACGAACGTGCCGCTCGTCCCCAGACCGGCCACGAAATGCGTCACCCGCCCGCCGGTTTGCCGGATGATTTCCGGCCCGGTCGTGTCGTAGTGCGCCCGCCAGTTCGCCTCGTTGTTGTACTGGTCCGGGTAGAAATAGCGGTCCGGCTCGGCCGCATACAGGCGCCGCGCCTCCCGGATCGCGCCGTCGGTCCCCTCGAGCGGGCTCGTGAGCACGACGTCCGCGCCGTACGCCCGCAGAATCCGCTGCCGCTCGGGGCTCGCGTTCGACGGCAGACACAGCCGCACGCGGTAGCCGCGCGCCGCGCCGATCATCGCGTAGCCGATACCCGTGTTGCCCGAGGTCGCATCCAGAATGGTCCGGCCGGCCGCGAGGCGGCCGCCCGCTTCGGCCTCGGTGATCATCCGGAGTGCGGCCCGGTCCTTGACCGATCCGCCCGGGTTCTTCCACTCGGCCTTCGCGTACAGTTCGACCCCCGCCAGTTCCCGCTCGAACGGGCGCAGCCGCAGCAGCGGGGTCTCACCGATGAGGTCGAGGACGGTCTGGTCGACGGCCGGAGCCGGACAAGTCAGGGTGCCCATGGAGCATCTGCCAGGGTCGCGATATACGACCAATCCAGTCGGAATTATAACAGAGGGCAGGCCGGGCGCAAGAGTCAAAGGCGCGAGCCGAGCACCGAGCCCCGAGGACCGGTCCGCAGCTATACTCGCCCCGTGGGCAACGCGGCGGCGAGCGAGGGGAACCTGGGGGCGTCCGGGTGGGTTCGGGCGGGCGACTGGCTGTTCCGGCGACGGAGCTGGCTGCCGCTGCCGATCGTCGTGGCGCTGCTGGCGGTCACCTGGCACGCGAGCCGCGACATCCGGCTGATCGGCGTCGCGGGACCGGTCCTGGTCGCCGCCGCCGAGGGGCTGCGTCTCTGGGCCGTGCGGCACATCGGCGTCATTTCCCGGACGCGCAGCGGCCGGACCGGCGCCCTGGTCGCGAGCGGCCCGTTCGTGCTGGTCCGCAATCCGCTCTATGTCGGCAATATCGGCATCTGGCTCGGCTTCACGGTGAGCGCGGGCCTGCTCTGGATGGCGCCGCTGGTTTTCGCACTCCTCGCGCTCGAATACCACGCCATCGTCCGGTGGGAAGAAACGCTGCTGGCGACGCGGATGGGATCGGACTATCAGGAGTACTCGAGGCGGGTGGGGCGATGGTGGCCGGCACCCGGCCGGCTCGGCGAGGCGCTGAGCGCGCGGCCGGCGTACTCGTGGCGGGACACGCTGTTCAGCGAGCGCGGCACGCTGCTGGCCATCGGGGGAGGCTACGTGCTGCTCGCCGTCAAGGCGTGGCTGATGGCCGGAGGACGATGATCCCGCGACGGCAGGCCTGAGGCCATGCGCAACGGAGGCGGCACGCGCGCGGCGAGGCGTGCCGGCTCAGAACAGGCCGCCTTCGATCGCGACAATCCACAGGACGGCGCCGACGAGCGACAGCAGGACCACGAGCAGGCTTCGACGGACCATGGCGCCTCTTCGCCGCCGGGCCACCCTGCCCGACGGCCCCCCTCTGCTGGTATTTGATCGGCAACCACCGCCGGGAGTTAAACCGCCCGCGTCCGGCCGCTACTTCAGCGTCGCGGTCAGGATGACGCGCGCCCGGATCTCGATTTCGCCTGGCGAAATCGGCGTGTCGGCCGCGGCCGGGGCGGCCCGCAGCAGGGGGGATGCGGTCGGGCGGGGCGACGGCGTCGAGGTGGCGTCGATCCGGACGATCCGGTCGAGGGTGCGGCCGACGCCGGCGGCGGCCGCCTGGGCCCGCGCGCGCGCGTCGGCGGCCGCTTTCGTCAGCGCTTCGCGCTCGACCGCTTCGCGGTCGCGCAGGTCGAACCGGATCGACTGGACGCGGTCGGCGCCGGCCTGCACGGCGGCGTCGATCGTCGGGCCGACGCGACCGAGGTCGTCCAGGGTGATCCGGATCACGTTCGTCGCGAGGTAATCCTTCGGGATCCGCTTGCCATCGACGAAATCGAACTCCTGCTCGAGGCTGTAGGCGAGCGTCTCCACGGCCGTCTTCGGCAGGCCGAGGGCGGCCAGCCGCTGCTGCACGGTCGTCATGACGGCGGCGTTGCGCGCGAGCGCCGCGTCGGGCCGCGGGGCGCGCGACTCGACGGCCACGGACACGTAAGCGCGGTCCGGCGCCCGGCGGATCACCGCTTCCCCGTCGGCGACGACCACCGGGGCTCGATCGATCCCGGGCCTCGTCTGTGCGCGGGCCGGGGAGGCCGCCACCAGGAGCCAGCCGGCGACCACCGCTCCCGCCACTGGCAACGCGCGACGAAGGATCATGGCCGCCCTCCTTGTGTGGCGCGGCCCGGCGGCCTTGCCGGCCGTCTCGCGCCCGCTTTCCGCAGTATACACAGCCGCCCGGCGGCAGCCGCGTCCGGCGCGTCACCGCCCGGTTCTCGGATAGACTGCTGAGAACAGCTCAGCCCGCGGAGGCACGATGCAGATCGAACAATTCGACATGGAGCGGATGCAGTCCACGTACGAGAACCTGGTCTCCTTCAATCTCTCGGAGAGCGGGGTCCATCCGCTCCGGCTGCACGATCTGGTCGGTGCCGGCGGGTCGGTGGAGGCGCTGCTCGGCCAGCGGATCGGGTACACGCAGTCGAACGGCACGGTGGCGCTGCGCGAGGCGATCGCGCGCCTCTATCCCGGGGCGACGCCCGATCACCTCGAGGTCACCAACGGCGGCTCGGAAGCGAACCTGCTCGTCACGTGGCACCTGGTGTCGCCGGGCGACGAGGTCGTGATCGTGACGCCGAACTACCTGCAGACCTGGGGACTGGCACGCGGCTTCGGCGGCCGGGTGCGCGCCTGTCCGCTGCGCGCGGTCGAGGGGCCGCGGCGCTGGGCGCCGGACCTGGACGAGCTCCGCGCGCTGGTGACGCCGCAGACGCGGCTCATCGTCATCTGCAACCCGAACAACCCGACCGGCGCGCGGCTGCAGGAGGCGGAGGTCGACGCGATCTGCGCGATCGCGGCGCGCCACGGCACCTGGCTGCTCGCCGACGAAATCTACCGCGGCGCCGAGCTGGACGGCCACGAGACGCCGTCGGCCTGGGGGCGCTACGAGCGCGTGATCGTCACCAGCGGCCTCTCGAAGGCCTACGGGCTGCCGGGGCTGCGCATCGGCTGGATCGCCGGGCCGCCCGATCTGATCGCTCAGCTCTGGATGCGCCACGACTACACGACGATCTGCCCGGGCGCGCTCAGCGACTACCTGGCGCGCATCGCGCTGCAGCCGGAGCGCCGGGCGCAGCTGCTCGAGCGGACGCGCGGCATCCTGCGGACGAACTGGCCGGTCATGCGCGACTGGCTGGCGTCCCGCGGGTCGCTGTTCAGCTACGTGCCACCGGAGGCGGGCGCGATCGTGTACGTGCGCTACCACCACGCGATCAATTCGACAACGCTGGTCACGCGCCTGCGCGAGGAGAAGAGCGTGCTCGTCGTTCCGGGCGATCATTTCGGCATGGACGGCTATTTGCGCATCGGCTACGGCGAACAGCCGGCCTACCTGCACGAGGCGCTCGGACGCGTGGCCGATCTGCTCGCCGACGCCCTGCAGACGCGCGCCTGAAGCAGGACACGATACCCGGGCGCTCGGGGCTCGAGTCCCCGGAGAAGCCGAGCTGATGCTCGGCGCGACGAAGACGCTCCCGGGCGCTCGGCGCGACGCGAATCAGTCATGGTGCTCGACCTCGTCCTGATCGGCTTCGGCCATGTCAGCCGGCGATTCGTGCAGCTGCTGCACGAGCGGGAGGACCGGCTCGCGCGAGAAGAGGATCTGCGCGTGCGGGTCGTCGGCATCGCCACGGGCCGTCACGGATGCCTTCGCGCCCCCGCCGGCGACGGGGCGGTGGACGTGGACCGGGCGCTGGCCTGTCTGGCCGAGGATCGGCCGCTCGCCGCGCCGGCGTCGCCCGACGCCTGCCGCGACAGCTTCTCGCTCATCGCCGACGCGGCCGCGCACAGCCGCGCCGCCGCCGAACGCCGTCTCGTCGTCGTGGAAGCGACGCTGCTCGACATCCGGCAGGGACAGCCGGCCATCGATCACGTCGAAGCGGCGCTGGCCGCCGGCGCACACGTGGTGACGTCGAACAAGGGTCCGGCCGCATTCGCCCACCGCCGCCTGGCGGAGGCCGCACGTCGCGCCGGCCGGTGCTTCCTCTTCGAGGGGGCGGTGATGGACGGCATCCCGGTGTTCAATCTCGTCCGGGAGACGCTGCCGGTGACGACGATCACCGCGTTCCGCGGAGTCGTCAACAGCACGACGAACCACGTCCTGACGGCGATGGAAGAGGGGCGGGCGTTCGGCGACGCGCTGGCCGAGATGCAGGCGGCAGGGATTGCGGAGGCCGACCCGTCGCTCGACATCGACGGCTGGGACGCCGCCGCCAAGACCACGGTGCTCGCCAACGTGCTGATGGGCGGATCGCTGACGCCGCAGGAGGTCGCGCGCACCGGCATCGCGGGCGTCTCGCGCGATGATGTCCGGTCGGCGATGGCGCGAGGCTGCCGGATCCGCCTGGTGGCATCGGCCGTGCGCCGGGGCGATCGGATCGCCGCGACCGTGGCGCCGGCGGAACTGCCCGAGCGGGACCTGCTGGCCGGCCTCCGCGGAGGGGAGAACGCCCTGGCGATCGAGACCGACCTGCTCGGCGAGCTGGTGCTCGTCCAGCGCGCTTCCGGGCTGACGCAGACGGCGTACGCGCTCCTCGCGGATCTCGTCACGATCGCGCGGCGCCTGAGGATGCGGTCGTAGCGCCGGGCTTGCCGCCTCCCTCCCGGTTCCGGCGGAATCGCCGCCGCCCGGCGCAGGCGATCACGCCGGCCGGGCGGTCAGCCCGGCCATCACCCCGATCCGCCGATGCCCAGCACCCTGCGCAGGGCGTCCGGATCGTAGCCCCTGATCGCCGTCTCTCCGACGATCGTCACCGGCACGCTGCGGAACCCGAGCGCGATCAGCTCGTCGTAGGCGGCCTCGTCTTCGTCCACGTTGCGCGCCGTGAACGGGTACCCGGCTCGTGAAAGGAACTCCTTCACCTGCTCGCAGCTGCGTCAACCCGCACCGGCATACACCCGAATCGGTATCACGGCCACTCCCTTCCCGGACGAACACCGCATACAATTATGTGCCGATGGCTGACGATGCGCATGCCGCCCCGTCCGGGCCGCACGGGCCGCTTCACGGCCTGACCGTCCTCGATCTGACCCGGGTGCTGTCGGGCCCGTACTGCACGATGCTGCTCGGCGACATGGGGGCGCGGATCATCAAGATCGAGCGGCCGGGCCGCGGCGACGACACGCGGGGCTGGGGTCCGCCGTTCATCGACGGGGAGAGCGCGTATTTCCTGAGCATCAACCGCAACAAGGAAAGCGTCACGCTCGACTTCAAGCAGCCGGAGGGGCGGCGCGTGCTCGACGCGCTCATCGCGCGCGCGGACGTGCTGGTGGAGAACTTCCGGCCGGGCACGCTGGCGCGGCTCGGCCTGGGCTACGACGACCTGAAGGCACGGTTCCCGCGGCTGGTCTACTGCTCCATCTCCGGGTTCGGGCAGACCGGTCCGCGGCGCGACGGCCCCGGGTACGACGCCATCCTGCAGGCGGAAGGCGGCCTGATGAGCATCACGGGGGCGGCCGACGGGCCGGCGTACCGGCTCGGCGTGGCGATTGCGGACATCGTGACCGGGCTGTTCGCGGCGCAGGGGATCACCATGGCGCTGTTCGCCCGCGAACGGGGCGGTGCCGGCCAGTACGTCGACATCGGGATGCTCGATTCGGTGGCCGCGCTGCTGAGCTATCAGGCGGCGATCTACTTCGCGACCGGCGCCGCGCCAGGCCGGATGGGCAACCGCCATCCGACGATCGTGCCGTACGAGACGTTCGAAACGGCCGACGGCGAGATCGTCATCGCGGTCGGCAACGAGGAGCTCTGGCGGACGTTCTGCGCCGCCATCGGGCTCGACGAGCTGACGGCCGATCCGCGGTTCGTCGCCAACCGCGACCGGGTGTCGAACTACGACCTCCTGCGGCCGATCCTGAGCGACCGGCTGCGGGAGCACTCGCGGCAGTACTGGCTGGATCGGCTGACCGGCGCCGGGGTGCCGGCCGGTTCGGTCCGCGACCTGCACGAGGTCTTCACCGATCCGCAGCTGCTCGCGCGGGCGATGATCGCGGCGGTCGAACATCCGGCGGCCGGCCCGCTGCGTCTGCTGGGGGTCCCGGTCAAGCTGTCGGAGACGCCCGGCAGCGTGCGGCGGCCGCCGCCGCTGCTCGGCGAGCACACCGAGCAGGTGCTGACCGTGGATGCCGGGCTCGATCGGGCCGCCGTCGCACACCTGCGCGCGCGGCACGTCATCTGAGCGGTCGCGCGGGCGCCCGCCGTCGAGGTTCACATGGAAGTGTCCGAAGTCCGCCGCCGCCTGCTCGACACGATCGATCGCGCCCGCCGGGCCGCCGCCGCCCGGCGGACGGGCGTGGCCGACGCCGAAAAGGCCTACGAGCGCTTCCTCGCGCAGGTCGCCGTCCCGGTGTTCCGGCAGATGGCCTCCGCGCTCAAGGCCGAGGGCTACGCGTTCACCGTCTCCACGCCGGCGGGCAGCGTCCGGCTCGCGTCGGACCGCGCCGCGCAGGACTTCGTCGAGCTGACGCTCGACACCGAGAGCGACCCGCCGGCCGTCGTCGGCCGGGCGAGCCGCGAGCGGGGCCGCCGGGTCCTCACCCAGGAACGCCCGATCCGCGCGGGCGCGGCGGTCGACACGCTCGACGAGCACGACGTCCTCGAGTTCCTGCTCACCTCGCTCGTGCCGTTCGTCGAACGCTGATTCACCGGGGATCCCGGGTGGCGGCGTGGATCGCCATCAGGCCGCCCAGCACCGGATGGTACGTCGCGTCGGCGAACCCGCGTGCGCGCAGGCGCGACGCCACGGCCGCCGCGCCCGGATAGCGCCTGATCGACTCGGCGATGTAGCGGTAGGTGTCGGGATCGCGGTGGAGCACGAGGCCCATCAGCGAGCCGACCACGGTCAGGTAGGCGAGGTACGCGGATCGCAGGACGCGTCCGGGCGGCCGATCGAAGTCGAGCGAGAGGAACCGGCCGCCGGGGCGCAGGACCCGGCGGATCTCGTCGAGGGCGCCGTCGAGGTCGGGCACGTTCCGCAGGCCGTACCCGGTCGTCACGAGATCGCACGAGGCGTCGGCGAACGGCAGCGCCATCATGTCGCCCACGAGGAACGCGGCGCCGCGGCCGGCCGCCGGCTTGCGCCGGGCCAGCTCGATCATGCGCGGCGTGATGTCCAGGCCGATGGCGCGGGCGCCGCGGGCGGCGAGGTCGAACGTGAGGTCTCCCGTGCCGCAGGCGAGATCCAGCGCGCGGGCGCCGGGACCGGCGGCCGCCATGGCGCCGAGCCGCCGCTTCCACGCGCGGTCGCGGCCGTACGAGAGCACGACGGTGATCAGGTCGTAGCGATCCGCAATCGTGCCGAAGAGCCGGCGGACGTACCGTGCCCTGGCCGGCGGCGTGGCGAGCGCGTCACGGAGCGACATGGGTGTCGAAGCTTCCGCGCCGGCCCCGGCCCGGCGCCGGTGCCATCATCTGCGCTCCGGCCGAAAAGCGCCAGCCCGATCCTCTGGATTCCCGCGTGCGCGGGAATGACGGGCGGGTGCTTCCTCGTCCGCGCGACCGCAGGGGTCCGGGACGAGCGTCAACGCGGGTGTAGTCCCGGACCGGGAGTCCGAAGGCCGCCGACATTCTCCGGGCGGGGCACCCCGTCCGGCGGCGGGGCTCCTCCCCCGCACGCTCCGGTACGCCTGATCGTCCCGCCGCGTCAGCCGGGCGCCGCGCTCCGGAAGATCTGTCGCCGGACTTCCGACCCGGGACACTAGCCTAGGCTAGAATGCCGTCGATGCTGCCGTCCAGCACGGTCGAGAACTACCTCAAGGCGATCTATCAGGGGCAGCTGGCGCTGCCGGCGGGCCAGCGGCTCGTGCAGATGGGTCAGCTCGCCGGCGCGCTCGGCGTCACACCCGGCTCGGCCACGACGATGGTGAAGGCGCTGACCGAATCGGGGCTCGTGGAGTACGAGCCGTACAGCGGCGTGCGGCTGACGGCGGCCGGCGAGAAGCTCGCCGGTCTCGTCCTGCGCCGCCATCGTCTCGTGGAGCTGTTTCTCGTCCAGGTGATGGGGATGAGCTGGACGGACGTGCACGATGAAGCCGAACTGCTCGAGCACGCGGTCTCGGACGGGCTGATCGAACGGATCGACGACATGCTCGGCCATCCCGATGTCGACCCGCACGGCGATCCGATTCCGGGGCCCGAAGGGACGATCCGCCAGCGGCACCTCGACAGCCTGCTCACCTGCCCCACCGGCGTCCCGCTCATCGTGCGGCGGGTGCTCAATCAGGATCCCGAGTTCCTCCGCTTCATCGAGCGGCACGATTTGAAGCCCGGCGAGACCCTCGTGGTCGACGCGCGCGACGCGGCCGCCGACAGCGTCCGGCTGCGCGGTGCGGACGATCGGATCCTGACGATCGGCACGCGGGCCGCGTCGAGCCTGCTCGTCGACGTCCAGGAGCAGTGACGCCGGCGCGCCCCGGTCGTGACGAGCGCGTGATGTTAGCTGTGACGGGGCTGGATCGGGGGATCGCTCAGCATCCGCTGAATCTGAGCCACGAGATCCTCGGGCAGGCACGGCTTGGCCAGGAACGCGTCGCACCCGGCCTTCCGGGCCCGTTCCGAGTAGCCCGCCAGGGCGTGACCGGTCAGCGCGACGACCGGAATGCGCGCGGTGCGGCCATCGGCCTTCAGGCGGCGCGTCGCTTCGCAGCCGTCCATCACCGGCAGGGAGAGGTCCATCAGGATGATGTCGGGCCGGCGCTCGAACGCCCGTTCGACCGCCTCCACCCCGGTGGCCGCCTCGACCACCTCGAAGCCGGCGAAGCGGAGGTACTCGCTGTACATCTCCCGCGCGTCGGGATAGTCGTCCACGACCATGACGACCGGCGCCTTGGTCTGGACGGCGACCTGCGGCCTGAGGCCGGGAGACGTCTGGGGAGCATCCGAACGAGCCACAGCAACCTGCCTCGACATCACTGCCATTACCGATGCGACCGGTCAGAGCCTCCGCAAGCCCGATGCCAGCGCCCCCCCCTGGCCGGGGGGGAATTCGTGCGAGAACATGCCAGTTTTCAAAGCTGAGCTGCTGATGCGTCGACAGGCCTGTATCGAAGTCTTACAAACGATGACAGTCGCGTGTTACAGGAACAGACACCTTTCGATCCCGCGGATCGCGCGTGGCACGCGACCCGCCCGCGCCGTCGCAGGGTCGGCACCTCATGCGTAGAGGGGGGTGGCCCGGGCTGCGGTGGTCGCCGGCTCATCCGTGTCGATCAGCGGGCGTGGTGGAGGCGATCGAGCAGGTCGAGCGGCGCGTCGATGAACAGCTCGTCGCCGCGCAGCTCGCCGGCCGGCAGGGTCTCGTAGCCGAAGCCATAGCGCGCGAGGCAGATGCCGACGCCGGCGGCGCGCGCGGTCCGCAGATCGATGGCCGAGTCGCCCACGACCAGCGTCGACGCCTGATCGGCGGCGGCGCCTGCCATGAGGGCGCGCAGCCCTTCCGGATCCGGCTTGCGCGGATAGGGGGCATCGCCGCCGAAGACCTCGCCGAAGCGGTCCAGCAGGCCGAGGCCGTCGAGCAGGCGGCGCGCGAGGTCGCGCGGCTTGTTGGTCAGCACCGTCATCGAGGCGGTGCCGTCCAGGCGGGCGAGCAGTTCCGGCACGCCGTCGTACACGCGCGTGGTCTTCAGCAGCCGCCGGCTGTAGCGCACGAGAAAGCGCGCCAGGGCGTCGGCCGGCTCGGCGAGCCCGGCCGCGTCGAACGCCCGCCGCACGAGCACGGCGGCTCCTTCGCCGACCATGCGGCCGACCGCCGCATCGTCCAGCGGCGCCGCGCCGCATTCCTGCAGCAGCTCGTTGGCCGCGCCGGCCAGATCGGACCGCGAGTCGACGAGCGTGCCGTCCAGATCGAAGACGATCAGGCGAATGGCCACGGGACTCGAGGACTCAGGCGCGGCCGGACGGCCCGGCGTCGGGCTCGCCGCCATAGGTGGCAAACGACGTGGGCGTCTCCCAGACGCGGACGGCCACGACCGGAAACCCGTGATCGCGCGTCTGCTCGAAGATGAGACGGGCGATCCGCTCGACGGTCGGGTTGCTGTCGACCACGTAGACCGGTTCGCCGAGCTTCTGCAGCGGCGCGAGCAGCGGATCGTCGTGCCGCAGGATCATCTTGTGATCGAGCTCGCGGTCGATCCACCCCTTGACCACGCGCTTGATGTCGCTGAAGTCGCAGACCATGTTGCGCGCGTCGAGCGCGTCGGTCCGCACCTCGATCTCGGCCACCGCGTTGTGACCGTGGGGATGCTTGCAGATGCCGTCGTAGTCGAGCAGCCGATGGCCGTAGCAGAACTCGATCCGCTTGGTGACAGAATACATACGTCAGATTGTAGCGCCGAAGGGCGGATAGAATGTCCTCGATGAGCCACGACGCCGCCGGGCCGACGCCCGCCACCGCCGTCCTGCTGTCGGGCGGCCTCGACAGCGCCGTGCTGCTGGCGCAGGAGGCGGCCCGCCAGCCGGTGCCGCCGGTGCAGCCGGTCTACGTCAGCGTCGGGCTCGCGTGGGAACAGGCCGAGCTCGACGCGCTCGCGCGGCTGCTCGCCGTCCCGCCGTTCGACGGCCGGGTGCGGCCGCTGGCGCGCCTCGCGTTCAGCATGCAGGATCTGTACACGCCGGCGCACTGGGCGATCCGGGGCCAGCCGCCGGCGTACGACACGCCGGACGAGGACGTCTATCTCGCCGGCCGCAATCTCGTCCTGCTGGCGAAGGCTGGCGTGCTGTGCGCCCAGAAGGGGCTCGGCCGGATCGTGATCGGCCCGCTGGCGGGCAACCCGTTTCCGGACGCCACGCCGGAATTCTTCGAGGCCATGGCGCGGGCGCTCTCCCTCGGCCTGGCGCATCCGATGGCGATCGCGGCGCCGTTCGCCACCCTCCACAAGGCAGAGGTGATCCGCGTGGGCCTCGAGCTGGGGGTGCCGCTCGAGCTCACGCTCTCGTGCATGAGCCCGGACCACGGCACGCACTGCGGTCGCTGCAGCAAGTGCCGCGAGCGCCACGATGCGTTCCTCGAACTGGGCCGGCCCGACCCGACCGCCTACACCGCCCCGCCGCCGCGCTGATCCGCGCGGCGCGCCCGGCCTCCTCCGCGCGGTCAGCGGCGATGGAGCGAGACGGATCCGTCGCCCGAGCGCAGCGTCAGCAGGTGACCGCCCTTGCCCAGCGTGCCGTGCACGCGGTCGTGGCGCAGCCGTCCGCTCACCGTGAGCTGGACGCCGTTGAGCGCAATCGTGCCGCCGCCGGTGTGGGCGTCCACCTCCGCGTCGAACGCCGGCGGCAGCCCGACCGAAATCGAGCCGTCACCGCTCGCGACCTGCCAGTCGGCGCTCATCACGCTCCCCGGATCGAGATCGAGCGTCACCGATCCGTCGCCGGTCCTGACGTCCACGACCGAGAGGCGCCCTCCGGCGTGCACGCTGCCGTCACCCGACCGGGCGTGCAGGGTCCCCTGGAGTCCGTCGACCCGCACCGATCCATCGCCGGTGTGGACGTCGAGATCACCATGCAGGTTCGACGCCGCGACGCGGCCGTCGCCCGAATCGAGCCCGATCCGGCCGCTGACGCCGTCGACCGTGATCTCCCCGTCGCCGCTGTGGGCGCTGAGATCGGTCGTGGCCGGCACCGACACGATCAGGTTCACGTAGCGGTGCTCGCCGAACGAAAAGAACTGGAACGCCGGCTGCCGCACGTCCACCGTGATCCGGTTGCCGTCCTGCCGCGTGTCGACCTCGAGCGCCTTCGCGTCCGATTCGTCCGCGGCGTGCCGCTCGATGGTCACGTGCACCTCCCGCCGGTTCCAGGTCCGGACCTGGATGCCGCCGTCGAACGTCCGCAGCGTCACGTCCGGCGTCCCGCTGACGCTGAACGTCTTCTCCTCCCGGCCGACGTACGGCGCACCGCCCGCGTGCGCCAGGGGCACGACCCCGGCCACGACCCAGACCACCCCGGCCACCACCCGCGCCATCCGTTGAAGCGACATGCGGCACCCTCCGCCCCCTTCGACGGAATCAGCGGCCGAAAGGTTCATGCCCGGGCGGACGATGACCCGGCGCCCGGCGCGGCGTACGCCAGCCGTCCCGCCACGTAGGTCCGGGCGACCGCCAGCTGCGGGTCGAGAACGACGAGATCGGCGACGGCGCCGGCCGCGATCGCCCCGCGGCCGTCCAGCCCCAGCTCGCGGGCCGGCGTCGTGGCGCACATCGTCGCCGCCTCCACGAGCGTCAGGCCGGCGTCCCCGACCAGCGTCCGGACGACCTGGTCCATGGTGGCGATGCTGCCGGCCAGCGTGCCGTCCGCCAGGCGGGCCGCGCCGCCGGCCACGGTAATCGGCTGGTCGCCCAGCATCGCCTGCGCCCCCTCGGCCAGCCCCGCGCCCGCGGTGCCGTCGGTGATCGCCATGAGTCGCGCCGCGCCCTTGGCGGCAAGCGCGAGCCGGATCATCGCCGGATGGACGTGCACGCCGTCGCACACCAGCTCGGCGGCGACCGCCGGGCTGGCCAGGACCGCACCCGCCAGGCCGGGCTCGCGCCGGTCGAGCGGCGCCATCCGGTTGAACAGATGGGTCGCGTGCCGCGCGCCGGCGCGGATCGCGGCGAGACTCTCATCAAAGGACGCGCCCGAGTGCCCGAGCGCGACGCGGTGTCCCCGCGCCGTCAGCCAGTGGATCAGATCGAGGGCGCCGTCCACCTCGGGCGCCAGCGTGACGATGCCGACCTCGCGCTGGTGGCGCTCGACGATCCGGAGGACGTCGAGCGCGCCGAACGCCGGGCCGCCGCTTCCGGTCCCGGGATCGAGCCGGCCGGCCGCCGTGACACAGCCGGCGGCCGTCCGCAGGCAGGCGGCCGGCTGCGCGCCTCGATACGCGGGCGCGATGAAATGGCTTTCGAGATGGGCGGGCAGGACGCGCGCCGCGCCGGCAGGCGGGGCGTCCAGCAGGAGACCGACTTCGGCGAGGAAGCGGGCGAGCGCCGCCGGGGGACAGGCCACGGTCGTCGGGCAGAACGCCGTGACGCCGTACCGCGGCAGCCGGGCCGCCAGGGCGGCGACCGAGCCGTCGCCCGCGAGCGTGTCGATCCCCGCCAGGCCGTGGACGTGCACGTCGATGAAGCCGGGCAGCACGTAGCCGCCGTCGAGCGGCACCCGCTCGTACGGGCCGGCGGGGACGCTCGTCGCGTCGTGGATCGCCGCAATCCGGTCACCCTCGATCAGCAGCAGGGCCGGATCGGACAGGCGATCGGGCAGGACCAGCCGCGCACCGGAGAGGGCAATCATGCTCTTTGTCGGGGCTCCGTCGCGGGCGGGCCGCCGCCCTGCGGCGTTCAGGGGCGATCCGGATCGGGCTTCCAGTCCGACTGGACGTGGAGCTTGCGGCCGGCGAGCGGCAGCAGGGCGCCCTCATCGGCCTCTGAGGCCGGCGCCGCGGCCGCCGTGAGGAAGAACGCCTCGTGAATCCGGCGGAGGAGCCGGTGGCAGGCGCGCTCGTCGGGCGCCCAGAGCACGAGGACGCCTCCGCTTTCATCCGGCGGAAACCGGCGGTCGTCCAGATAGTCGCGGTCGAACGTCACGATCGTGCGGCGGAGCTGGCGCGCCAGCGCGAAATGCCGCCGGTCGGACGCGCGGCGCAGGTCGGCCTCCTCGACCACGAACAGCACGTCCCAGCGCAGCCGGGCGCGCATGTAGTCGACGAGCCCCGCCGGGATGTTCGCATCCGCGTAGACGCGCGGCTGCGCCGTGATCCGATCGACGTGCAGCCCCAGCTCCGAGGACAACGTGCCCACGCCGCTCCTCCCCGCCGCCCGGGCCGGCCCGCTGGTGCATCCCCGGGGGACGCACCACGCGCGGTCGTCCGCTACTCGTCCTGGCTCGCCGTGCCGGCCGGCGTCCGGCGGGCGGCCTGCGCCGCCGTCGCCTCGCGCCGCAGGTCGGCCACCAGCGCGTCGCGGCGATGGACGAGCTCCTTGCGCGTCCGCCGCCCGTGCGGCGATCCGATCGCGTACTCGCACAGCAGCGGGAACGCAATCGTCGAATCGCAGTACGCCACCACCGTGTCGGGCAGCACCCCGGGATTGACCTTCCCCCAGCTCACCGCTTCCGACGGCGTCGCGCCCGACAGCCCGCCCCAGACGACCTGGTCGGTGGTGATCTGGATGAAGAAGTCGTTGCCCCCCTTCGGGATGCCGTACACCTCCCAGAGCGTCGGCTGCGCCTGCAGGTAGAAATTCTTCGGCGACCCGCCGCCCAGGATCAGGCAGCCGTTCTGCTGCCCCGCCAGCACGAGCGCGCAGACTTCGTTCACGTCGCGGCTGGGATCGATCATGAACCGGCTGCCGTTCATCAGCTCGTGATACGCCACGTTCATGCCGATGGAGCTGTCGCCCGGCGACGAGGTGTAGATCGGCACGCCGGCCGCCGCCGCGCGCGCGACCACCGAGTACTCCTCGCACCCCGGACGCTGCGCCATCAGGTCGCGGCCGAGCCGGTAGTGGAACTCGGAGGTCGACATCGGGCCGTCCAGCCGATCGCGCACCAGGAACTCCCGGATGTAGGTGTCCGTTTCGAGCAGCACGCTCGCCGGGAACAGAACGTCGTAGATCCGGATGATCCCCTGTTCGTACAGGTCGACGTCGCTGACGAAGGGCGAGCCGCGCCGCAGCGTGAAGTTCAGCGCGTAGTGCAGGTCGTGGTACAGGTTGGCGCCGGTGCTGATGACGAAGTCGACGAGACCGCGGTCCATCAGCTCGATCAGGCAGCCGCCCAGCCCGGCCGGCGTCATGGCGCCCGCGACGGTGAGCCCGATGGTCGCGTTGTTCGCCGGATCGAGCATCTTGTCCGCGTAAATCTGGCAGGCCTCGGCCAGCCGGGCCGCGTTGAACGCCTGGAAGCCGTTGTCAATGAGATGGCGGATCTCGGCGCTCCCCTGCGGGCGGTAATAGCGGATCGGCTTGCCGGACAGGTACTGCTGGCGGGTGTGGCCGGGCGAGCCGGGAACGCGGTGCGGCAAGGAACCAACCTCCTCCATGGGGAACGCGCGTCAACGACGTTCCTACGGTGTCGGCGAGCAGATCACCACTATAAGTTGGGGCTAGCTTAACATCTTTGAGGGCGAGGAGGCGGTGGCCGACGCATCAATTCCAGGTGACGTCGGCATCGCGCTCGATCACCTCCCGCAATCAAGTCTCAGAAGACTCTAGGTGACAGCAAGACCTCGATTTCAGCTTTCGACAGAGTCGTCAAATCTGTGACACTGACGGAAATCCGACAGCGGTTTCTTCAAATAAGTCCAACAATTAATGTAATTTGTAAGAAGCTGCCAGGAATTGATCTTGCGTGCATCGTCTCGTGCGGCGCAACAATTCTGCTGGCAACTGTGCCGATTTTGTCATATCATGTCCTATCGATTGGACAGGGCATTCCGGGATATGGCGCGCAGCGCTCGAGTTCGCGCTCCGGCGACTGCTGAGGCCCGCCCTTCCCTCGGCCTGCCGTGTCACAGGTGTGTAACAGCCGCACGCGTGACGAAAACCAGTACGGCATGAAGACCCTTCCGATGGCGGCGCGGATATTCGTGGCGACCGGCATCACGCTCGGCGCCCTGCTGCTGGTTCTCTGTTCCCGTCACCTCACGTTCCCCAATCCGGCGATCTTCCTCGCGCTGCTGCTCCTCTCGTCACTGACCTCCGCCTTGAAGGTCGATCTGCCGCTCGATCGCAGCGGATCGACGATGTCGGTGTCGTACGCGGTCGACTTCGCGTCGCTCCTGCTGCTCGGGCCGAACCCGACGATGCTGGTGGCGGCCGTGAGCGCGTGGAGCCAGTGCACGTTCCGGATGAAGGTCAAGAATCCGGTGTACCGCACGCTGTTCAGCATGGCGGCGCTGATCATCACGGTGCAGGCGGCGGGGCTCGTGTACGCGTGGCTGGGCGGCGTGCCCGGCCATCTGGCGGTCTCGTCGATCGCGATGGCGCGGCCGCTGGTCGGCGCGGCGACGACGTACTTCGTCCTGAACACGGCGCTGATCGCGACCGCCATCGGACTGTCGACGCACCAGTCGTCGCTGAAGGTCTGGAACGAGAACTTCCTGTGGAGCGCGCCGAGCTACTTCGTCGGCGCCGGAGCGGCGGCCATCGCGGCGGCGGTCCTCAATCGATCGAGCTACTGGCTCGCGCCGCTGGCGGCCGCGCCGCTGTACCTCACGTACCGGACCTACAAGGTCTACCTGGGCCGCATCGAGGACGAGCAGCGGCACGTGCGGCAGGTGTCCGACCTGCACCTGGCCACCATCGAGGCGCTCGCGCTCGCCATCGACGCCAAGGATCAGACGGCGCAGACGCACATCCGCCGCGTGCAGGCGTACGCGGCCGGCCTGGCCCGCGCGATGGGGATGTCGGAGAACGAGATTCAGGGCGTCAAGACGGCGGCGCTGCTGCACGACATCGGCAAGCTGGCGGTGCCCGAGCACATCCTGTCCAAGCCGGGGCCGCTCACGCAGGAGGAGTTCCAGAAGATCCGGATCCACCCGCAGGTCGGCGCGGAGATCATCGGGGCGGTGCCGTTCCCCTACCCGGTGGCGCCGCTGATCCTCAGCCACCACGAGCGGTGGGACGGCAAGGGCTACCCGGCCGGCCTGGCGGGCGAGCGGATTCCGCTCGGCGCGCGGATCCTGGCGGTCGTCGACTACTTCGACGCGCTGATGTCGGAGCGCCCGTACCACAAGGCGATGACGTTCGACGCGGCGATGGGGCTGCTCCAGCGGGAATCGGGCCGGGCGCTGGACCCGACGCTGGTGCGGCTGTTCATCGAGCTCTACCCGGCGCTCAACGCGGAGGCGGACGCCGCGCAGGAGCCGTCGCGGCGCCTCAGCCTCGAGGCGGGCCATTCGGACACGGCCCGGCCGGCCGCCGGCTTCCTGGGCGAGGCGGTGCCGGCCAAGAACGTCTTCCACGACATCGCGCTGGCGCACCGCGAACTCTACGCGCTGTACGAGATGGCGCAGGCGCTCGGCAGCAGCCTGGGCGTGTCGGACACGATGTCGCTCATCTCGTCGAAGCTGAGCAACATCGTCCCGTTCTCGTGCTGCGCGCTGTTCCTGTTCACCGAAGAGACGCAGACGCTGCGCTGCCGCTTCGCGACCGGGGTGGACGCGGACGTCATCCAGCAGATCAACGTCCGGGCCGGCCACGGCCTGGTCGGCTGGGTGGCCCGCAACCGGCGGCCGGTCGTCAACGCGCGGCCGAGCGCGGACCTCGAGGCGAGCGGCCTGCCGGCGACCACGGCGCTGCAGTCGGCGCTGGTCTGCCCGCTCGTCTTCAACGAGCGGCTCATCGGCGCGCTGGCCGCCTACCACACGGAAACGGGCGTCTACACGGACGACCACCGGCGGCTGCTCGACCGGATCTGCGAGCAGGCGGCCGCCGTCATCTACAACTCCATCGTCTTCGAACAGACGCAGGAAGACTCGCTCACCGACCCGCTGACCGGGCTGCCGAACATGCGCTTCATGTTCATGCACCTGTCGCGCGAGCTCGCCCGCGCCGAGCGCCTGAAGTCGGAAGTCTCCCTGCTCGTGATGGACCTGGACAACTTCAAGGAGATCAACGACACCTACGGACACCACACCGGCGACCGCGCGCTCCGCGAGGTGGCCGGCGTCCTGCGCACGGCCATCCGCCCGTACGACATCTGCGTCCGCTACGCCGGCGACGAGTTCATCGTCGTGCTGTCGGGCTGCGGCGCGGAGGAGGCCGAACGCAAGCGGGTCGAGCTGCAGAAGGCGGTGCACGACATGCAGTTCGACGTCCGGCCCGGCCGGCGGCTGCCGCTCGGCATGAGCGTCGGCGCCGCCGTCTTCCCGCAGGACGGCGAAGTCTACGAGATGCTGCTCGCCACGGCCGACGGACGGATGTACCGCGACAAGGCGCGCCGCAAGCGCGGCGAGGGGACGACGGCCGGCGGCGCCGCCCCGGCGGCCGACGCCGGCGAGCCGGCCGACGTCAAGCTCGAACGCGCCGCCTCCAGCCGGCCCTGAGCAATCCGCCCGGCGCGCCGGCCGCAAGCCGATCCCACCTCCACCCCGTCCACGCGGCAAGGTAGGATACACTTCCGACGCGGCACGCTCATCACCGACATCCGACCGCCCCGTGTCTCTTCAGCTCACCCTGCCCGTGCGCGAATCGTTCGCGGCCACGCCGCGCGCCCGCGTCCTGCGCCTCGATCTCGAAGGGCGCCCGTTCGCCTTCCGGGCGGGACAGGCCGTGCTGATCGGCGCCCACGGCCGGCACGTCCGCAAGCCCTATTCGATCGCCGTCGCGCCGGGCGACGTCCGCCGGCACGGCTGGCTGGAGCTGCTGGTGCAGATGGAGGAAGACGGCGGGACCCCGGGGCACCTGGGGCTCGAGCCGGGGGTGCGGCTCGACGTGGAGGGACCGATCGGCACGTTCACGCTGCCCGATCGGCCGGTGGAGCGCCGCTTCATCTTCATCGCCGGCGGGACCGGCATCGCGCCCCTGCGCGCGATGCTGCACGACGCGCTGGCGCGCTGGCCGGACGCCGACCTGGGCCTGCTCTACAGCGCGCGGGCGCCCGACGAATTCGCGTACGCCGCCGAACTCCGCGACCTGGCGGCGCACGGACGCCTCGGCCTGCATCAGACGGTCACGCGGCGGGCGACATCCGCGTGGACCGCGCGGCGCGGCCGCATCGACCTCGACATCCTCACCGGCCTGGTCCACGACCCGGCGACGCTCTGTTTCGTCTGCGGGCCGCCCGCGCTGGTGGCGGAAATGCCGCCGCTGCTCCGGCAGCTCGGCGTGGCGTCGGAACGGATCCGGACGGAAGAGTGGGGATAGGGTCGCGCGAGCGGACGCCGGCCTGACCGGCGCCCGGATCGATCTGCAGCGTCGACTGCACGTCCACGACGCCGGCGACCGTCCGCGCCAGGCCGACCGCCCGGCGGACGTCCTCCTCGGACGGCACGCGCCCCGACAGCGTGACGACGCCGCGCGAGGCGTCGACCTCGATCCGCAGCGCGCCGACCCGGGGATCGTTCAGGAGGGCGGTCTTCACCCGCATGATCAGCGCCGCATCGTCGATGGCGGTGGAGACGTGCGGCGCGCACCCGCCGAGGGCCGGCAGCGCGAGCAGCAGGAGGGCGCCGCAGGCGGCCGCAACGCGCCGCCGGTGAGGCTGCCGGCGCGCCGGCCGGGCGGCGCGGTCAGACGCCCATGACGTGATAGCCGGCATCGACAATGAGCACCTCGCCGGTGATGCCGCGTCCGCCGGATCCCAGCAGGAACAGGGCCGTGTCGGCCACTTCGGCCGCGTCGATGTTGCGCCGGAGCGGCGCCCGGTCCCGGTACGCGTGGAGGAAACCGCTGAAGCCGGAAATGCCGGCGGCCGCGAGCGTCTTCACCGGTCCGGCCGACACGGCATTCACGCGGATGTTCTTCGGCCCCAGATCGCTGGCCAGGTAGCGGACCGCGGATTCGAGCGCGGCTTTCGCGACCCCCATGACGTTGTAGTTCGGAAACACGCGCGTGCTGCCCAGGTAGCTGAGCGTCACGATGCTGCCGCCGCCCCGCCGCTCCATCAGAGGCATCGCGCCGCGGGCGAGCGCCACGAGCGAGTAGGCGCTCACCTCGAGCGCGAGGCGGAAGCCGTCGCGCGTGGTCTCCACGAACGGGTTGGCGAGCTCGCTCTGCGGCGCGAACGCGGCCCCGTGCACGACGAAATCGAGGCCGCCGAACTCGCGGTCGACCGCCGCGAAGACGCCGGCGATCTGCTCGTCGCTCGTGACGTCGCACGGCAGGACGAGCGGCGCCTCGAGCCCGGCGGCGAGCCCGCGCACGTTCTCCTCGAGCCGCTCGCTCTGATAGGTGAGCGCCAGCCGCGCGCCCGCCCGGCCGGCGGCCTGGGCAATCGCCCACGACAGCGATCGTTTGTTGGCCACGCCGACGACGAGGCCGTGCCTGCCCGACATGTCAGCCATCGATGGAATCCTGATCGCCCGCGTCCGACCGGGCGCCGGAGCACGGCGCCGACGGACGCGGAGGGAAGGCCGGCTCGTCGGCGGTCCTACTTCGACCGCTTCTTGCCGGAGCGCGCGACGGGTGCCGCATGGGAACGACGGGTCGAGAACGCCTGATGGGGCTTCCGGTCGGCCGTCCGCCGGCCCGCCGGTCCGCCGCCTCCGGGCCGTCCGCCGGCGACGTGCCGGGCCGGCCCTTGCGCGCCGTCGGACGTGCGGCCGCCCTGCGGCGCAAACCGGTTCCACGCGGGCTTCCCGGGGCCGCCCTGCCGGAACCGGGCCTGGCCCGGTGACTGGCGCACGGTGAATTCGGGAAGCGGTCGGACCTGCGGCTGCCCTTCGGGACGCGGAAGCGTCGCCCGGATGAGCTGACGGTGCACGGGGCCGTCTTCCTCGCCCCCCTCGACGGCGGGCACGGAGCCCGGGGCGGCCGCCTGCGGTTCTTCGACCGTCTCCGGTGCCGCGCGGGAGGCGAGCATCCCGTCGGCCGGCGCGGCCGGCGTCGCGGTCGCGGCGGTCGGGGCGTCGGGCGCCGGCGCCACTGCGCGGATGGTCCGCCTCGGCGTCGCGGTGGTCCCGGGCGCCTGCGCCGCGTCCGCCGGCTCGCGGCGTTTCCGCTGCGGGGGGATCCGCGCCTGCTTGTATTCGTGTTCCGTATCGCAGGTGGTACAGCGCGTCTGTTTGACGTCCTCGGCGATCATGGCGACGACGGCGTGGTTCGTAATGCGGCGCTCGCGCGGACAGTAATCGTCGACGATGTCACCAAGCCGAAGCTGGCGATGCTGCATCAAGTTCTCCCGAACGGGCCTCACTCTGGCGGGAAGTCGTACGAAGGTACGAGAATCTTAGCAGAGCCCCGCAGGCGGTGCAACCGCCTCCACCCGTTCAGCATGCCGCGCACAGCGCCGCCCGCGGAGGAGCGGCGCCGGGCGCCGGCGTTCCCGCGAGCGACCGAGCCGGCGTGTGGGGCGGAGTCCCGCACCGACTAGGGATGACCGGCCGGATGGGCGGCCATCCACGCTTTGACGTCGGCGAGCGCGGCCGCCACGGCGGCAGGCGCCGTCGACTGCGGCGTCCGCTTGGCGGCGACCGAGGCTTCGGGGGTGACCTGTCCGGCGATCCCGGCGTCGAACAGGTCGGAGGCCGCGTGCCACTCGTCCGGCGTCAGGCTGTCGAACGTCCGGTCGTCGGCCACGAGGCGGCGTACGAGCCCGCCGACGATTTCATGCGCGCGCCGGAACGGCACGCCGCGGGCGACCAGGTAGTCGGCGACGTCGGTGGCCAGCAGCAGCCCGGAGGCCGCGCGGCTGGCCCGATCGCGGTCGACGGTCAGCTGCGCGACGACGACGGCAGCGGCGGCGAGCGAGCCGGCGAGCGTGTCCTCGGCGTCGAACACCGCCTCCTTGTCCTCCTGCAGGTCCTTGTTGTACCCGCTCGGCAGTCCCTTGAGCGTCGTCAGGAGCGCGACCAGGTGGCCGACGACCCGTCCGGTCTTGCCGCGCACGAGCTCGAGCGGATCCGGGTTCTTCTTCTGCGGCATCATGCTGCTGCCGGTGCTGAGGGCGTCCGACAGCGCGAAGAAGCGGAACTCGTCGCTGGTGAAGAGGATCAGATCCTCGGCGAGGCGGCTGAGGTGCACCATGGTCACGGCCGCGGCCTGGAGGAAGGTCAGGACGAAATCGCGGTCCGAGGAGGCGTCGAGGCTGTTGAGCACGACGCGCGAGAAGCCGAGGCGGGCGGCCAGCATCCCGACATCGATCGGATAGCGGGTGCCGGCCACGGCGCCCGATCCGAGCGGCAGCGCGTCCGCTTCGGCCGCCGCCGCGGCGAGGCGCTCGTCGTCGCGGCGCAGGGCGGCGGCGTGCGCGAGGAAGAAGTGGGCGATCAGGACCGGCTGTGCCGGCCGCAGGTGGGTGTAGGCCGGCATGAGCGCCGCGCCGGCCGCCTCGGCCTGGGCGACCAGCGCCTCCGCGAGCCGGACGAGGCCGGCGCGCAGCCGGGGCAGGCGCCGGCGCAGGTAGAGCCGGAGGTCGAGCGACACCTGCTCGTTGCGCGACCGCCCGGTGTGCAGGCGGCGGCCGACGTCACCGACCTCCTCGACGACGAGGCGCTCGACGAACGTGTGCACGTCCTCGTCCGGGCCGTCGACGAACGCCGGATCCTGGCGGGCCCGGTCGCGCAGGCGCGTCAGGGCGCCGGCCAGCGCGTCGCGCTCGGCCGCGGTGAGGACGCCGGCAGCCGCGAGGGCGTCGGCCCACGCCAGGCTGCCGGCCACGTCGTCCTCGAACAGCCGCCGGTCGAACCGGAACGACGCGCCGAAGGCCAGCGTCTCCGGGTCCGGCTCGGTGTCGAAGCGCCCCGACCAGAGCGGCGCCATCAGCGCACCTGCGTGGCGGGCGCCGGGGTGCGGGCGATCGGGACACGGCGCGACGACAGCTCGACCGGCAGGCCCCAGAGGCTGATGAAGCCCTCGGCCGCCCGATGGTCGAACAGGTCGCCGGCGTCGTAGGTCGCCAGCGCATGATCGTAGAGCGCGTACGGCGAGCGGCGTCCGACGACCCGGCAGTCGCCCTTGAACAGCTTCAGGCGGATCGTGCCGGTCACGCGCTCCTGGACGCGGTCGACGAAGGCGTCGAGCGCCTCCCGCATCACGGTGAACCAGAGCCCGTTGTAGACCAGGTCGGCGTAGCGGACGCTGAGGTCGCGCGCGAGCCGCTCCAGGTCGCGCGGCGTGACGAACTTCTGCAGCTCGCGGTGCGCGGCGTGCAGGACGACGCCGGCCGGCGCCTCGTAGATCTCGCGCGACTTGATGCCGACCAGCCGGTTCTCGACCATGTCGATGCGGCCGACGCCGTGGCCGCCGGCGATCACCCCGAGCGTGTCGATCAGCTCGACGAGCGGCATGTCGACGCCGTTGAGGCGGACGGGCACGCCGCGCTCGAATTCAATCTCGACGTAGGCGGGCGTGTCGGGACAGGCGCCGGGGGCCTTCGTCAGCGCGTAAATCTCCTCGGGCGGCTCGGTCCAGGGATCCTCGAGCACGCCGCATTCGATCGACCGGCCCCACAGGTTCGCGTCGGTGCTGTACGGGCTGGCGACCGTGGCGGGGACGGCGATGCCGCGGGCCCGGGCGTACTCGATTTCATCGGGGCGGGTCATGTTCCAGATCCGGGCGGGGGCGATCACCTTGAGGGCGGGGTTCAGCGCGCGCGTGGAGACGTCGAGGCGCACCTGATCGTTGCCCTTGCCGGTGCAGCCGTGCGCGATGGCGGTCGCCTGCTCCATCTCGGCGATCTCGACGAGCCGGCGCGCGATGAGCGGGCGGCCGAGCGCGGTGGCGAGCGGGTAGCGGTCCTCGTAGATCGCGTCGGCCTTGAGCGCCGGCAGGATGTACTCGCGCGCGAACTCCTCGCGCACGTCGAGCACGTGCGCGCGGACCGCGCCGGTCGCCAGCGCCCGTTCGCGCACCGCCTCGAGCTCCCGGCCCTGGCCCAGGTCGAGCGTCACGGCGACGATCTCCGCGCCGTACCGCTCGGCGAGCCACGGAATGGCCACCGACGTATCCAGTCCCCCCGAATAAGCCAGCACGATCCGATCCATGCGATCTCCTCCACCTGCCGTCGTTCACGCGTGACGCCTCGTCCGCGACGTGCGACGTGTTCATCCGCGGCGTGCCGCCGGCGGGACCTCCCGCCCGGCCGCACGCCGCGTTCGATCCGATGCCTCTTCCTGCCGCCGGGCCGCCTAGATCCGGCCGGCCGCCATCGCCTCGAGCTGCTTCACCAGCGCGGCCGCACGGCGGCCGTCGCGGGCGATGATGACGATCGTGTCGTCGCCGCCCAGCGTGCCGACCACTTCGGGGAGCTGGGCCCGGTCGATCGCCAGCGCGAGCGGCTGGGCCTGGCTGATGCCGGTCCGGAGGACGACAATCTGCTGGACGCGCTCGGCGCGCCGCAGGTATTCGGCGGCGGCGCGCTGCAGCGCCTGGCGCGCCGTCGCGGGGCTGGTCTGGACGTCGCCGGGCCGCTGGTACGCGCCGTCGCCCGCCCGCTTGACGAGGCCGAGCTCCTTGATGTCGCGCGAGATGGTGGCCTGCGTTGCATCGAACCCGCGGGCGCGCAACCGGCGGCGGAGCTGCTCCTGATTGGCCACCGATTCGCGGTCGACGATCTCGACGATGGCGGCCTGCCGTCGACTCTTCATAAGTATACACTCGTCCGCATGAAAATACAGCGGCGGATCCTATCGGGCGTTGCCAGGCTGGCCGCGCCTTCTGTATAATTATACTTCTGATGCCGGAGTCCCGCACCGTCCCGTCCGTCGCGCCCGCGCCCGCGGCGCCGCCCGTCCGCATCGGCCTCGCCGGCGCGACCGGCTTCGCCGGCCGCGAGCTCGTCCGCCTCCTCGCCCGCCATCCGGGCGTCCGGCTGCAGCTCGCGATGTCGTCGGCGGCCGGCGGCGACGCCCACCCGCTCCCCGGCTTCGCCCGGATCTGGGACGGCGCCGTCGTCCCGCTGTCGGCCGATGCGCTCGCCGACGGGGCCGACGTGGTCCTGCTGGCGCTGCCCGACGCCGCCGCCGCCGCCCTGGCGCCGCGCCTCGTCGCCGCCGGCCGCCGCGTCATCGATCTCTCCGGCGCGTTCCGGCTCCGCGACGCCGCCGCACGCGCGCGCTGGTACCCCGACACCGCCGCCCTGCCGGCCGCGGTCGCCTACGGGCTGACCGAGCTCGAGCGCGACGCCGTGCGGACCGCGCGGCTCATCGCCAATCCGGGCTGCTACCCGACCGCGTCGCTGCTCGCCCTCCAGCCGCTCGACGCCGCCGGGCTGCTCGACGGCGAGGTCGTGATCGACGCGAAGTCCGGCATCTCGGGCGCCGGCCGGACCCCGACCGACCGGACCCACTTCTCGGCCTGCCACGGCAACGTCGCCGCCTACGGCCTCTTCGGCCATCGCCACACGCCGGAGATCGAACAGGGGCTCGCACGCCCGGTGACGTTCGTCCCGCACCTGGTGCCGATCGACCGCGGCATCCTGGCGACGATCTACGCCCGCGTCCGGCCCGGCACGTCGGCGGCCGACGTCGAAGCGGCCTTCGCCCGCGCCTACGCGGACGCGCCGTTCGTGCGCCTGACGGGCGACGCGCTCCCCGAGATCCGGCATGTCGCGCAGACGAACTTCTGCGACCTCGGGTGGCGCCTCGACGCCGCCACCGGCCGCCTCGTCCTGGTGTCCTGCCTGGACAACCTCGTGAAAGGGGCCGCCGGCCAGGCGGTGCAGAACCTCAACGTCGCCCTCGGCTTCGACGAGCGGACGGGACTCCTGCCGTGACGGCGCCGCTGGTCGTCAAACTCGGAGGCGAACTGCTGGAAACGCCCGAGCGGCTCGCGCCGCTCGCCGCCGCGCTGGTCCGGCTGGCGGCCCGCACGCCCCTGGTCGTCGTGCACGGCGCCGGCCGGGAAATCGACGCCGCCCTCGCGCGCGCGGGGCTCGTCAAGCACCAGGTCGACGGGCTGCGCATCACGGACGAGGCCACCCTGGACATCGTCGTGTCCGTGATGGGCGGGCTCGTCAACACCCGGCTCGTGGCGGCGGTCGGTGCCGCCGGTGGCCGCGCGGTCGGCCTCACCGGAGCCGACGCCGGCCTGCTCCCGGTCGAGCCGGCGCCGCCGCACCGCACGACCGACGGGCGGCTGGTCGATCTCGGCCGCGTCGGCGCGCCGATCGGCCGGGGACGGCCGGCGCTGCTGGACGATCTGCTCGCCGCCGGTGTCATGCCGATCGTCGCGAGCCTCGGCGTCGCGGGCGACGGCCGGCTGTTCAACGTGAACGCCGACACGGCCGCCGCGGATCTGGCCGGGCGGCTGGACGCCCGCGCGCTGGTGCTCGCCGGGACCACGCCCGGCGTGCTCGACGGCCGGGGGCAGCCGATCGCGCGGCTGACGGCAGCCGAAACGGCGGCGCTGATTGCCGACGGTCACGCGACCGCCGGCATGATCGCGAAGCTCCGCGCCGGGCTCGACGCGGTCGCCCGCGGCGTCGCCACGGTCATCATCGCGGACGGCCGGACGCCGGCCGCCCTCGCCTCGGTCCTCGACGGCACGGCCGGACCGGGTCGGACGATCCTCATCGGACAGGCCGGCGCCGCCGCGGCGGCCGGCGAAACGGAGACACGCCATGTCGGTCGCTGAAGACGTCCGGACCCTCGAGTCCCGCCATATCCTCCAGCTGTACCGGCGCGCGCCGATCGTCCTGACGCACGGCCGCGGCGCCTGGCTGTTCGATGCCGACGGCCGCGAGTACCTGGACCTCATCTCGGGCCTCGGCGTGACGTCGCTCGGCCACGCGCACCCGAAGCTGGCCGAGGCGATCGCCGATCAGGCGCGGACGCTGCTGCACACGTCGAACCTGTACTTCCATCCGCTCCAGGGCCAGGTCGCCGCGCGGCTCGCGGCGCTCTCGGGACTCCCGCGCACCTTCTTCTGCAACTCCGGCACCGAAGCGATGGAGGCCTGCATCAAGTTCGCGCGGCGGTACTGGTACTCGAAAGGGACGCCGCGGGCGGGCCTGATCGCGCTCGAGCACTCGTTCCACGGCCGGACGTGCGGGTCGGTGTCGCTGACGTTCACCGAGCAGTACCGCCGGCCGTTCGAGCCGCTGCTGCCGGGCGTGCGGTTCGTTTCGCCGGACGATCCGGGCGCGCTGCTGGACGCGGTGACCACCGACACGGCGGCGATCGTCGTCGAGCCGATCCAGGGCGAGGGCGGCGTCCGGCCGCTGACGCCCGCCTTCGCGCGGGCGATCACCGACGCCTGCCGCCGGACCGGGGCACTGCTCGTCGCGGACGAAGTGCAGTGCGGCCTGGGACGCACGGGCCATCCGTTCCATCACGCCGCGCTGGGCCTGGAGCCGGACCTGGTGGCGGTCGGCAAGGCGCTCGGCGGGGGGGTGCCGATCGGCGCGACGCTCGCCAGCGAAGCGGTCGGCGACGCGCTGTCGCCCGGCGATCACGGCAGCACCTACGGCGGCAACCTGCTGGCCTGCCGGGCCGCGCTCGTCGTTCTCGACGAGCTGGTCGACGGCGGCCTGCTCGCGCACGCCGCCCGGGCGGGCGCCCGGCTCAGCCAGGCCCTGCAGGCGCTCGCCCGCCGGCAGCCGGCCATTGTCGAGGTCCGCGGCGCCGGCCTGATGCAGGGGCTCGACCTGTCGTTCGACGCGGCACCGGTGGTCGAGGCGGCGGCCGGGCGCGGGCTGCTGGTCAACCGGACGGCGCGGACGGTCGTGCGCCTGCTGCCGCCGCTCACCATCAGCGAAGAGGAGCTCGATCGCGGCGTCGCCCTGCTCGAAGCGGCGATTGCCGACGTGGCACCGGGGAGGACGGCATGACGCTCGACCTGTCCCGCGCGACCGATGTCGCGCGTCCCGTCTGGATCGACGAAGCGGCCGCGGCCGGCGGGCCGCCGGCCGTGCTGCGCACGGCGGAGCCGGACGATGCGCCCGGGATCTTCGCCCTCGTCGCCACGCACCGCGAAGAAGGCCACCTGCTGCCGCGCACGCTGGCCGACATCACGTCGCGCGCCCCGCGCTTCGTCGTCGCCGAACGCGACGGCGTCATCGTGGGCTGCGCCGAGCTGGCGCCGCTCGGCGCCGGACTGGCCGAGATCCGGTCGCTCGTGGTGGACGACGAGGAGCGCGGCGCCGGACTCGGACGCGGCCTGATCGGCGAGCTGTGGCGCCGGGGGCAGCGCGCCGGCTTCGACCGGCTCTGCGCCTTCACGCACCAGCCGGCCTATTTCCTCCGGATGGGGTTCTCGATCGTGCCCCACATCTGGCTGTCGGCCAAAGTGCTGGCCGACTGCGTCCACTGCCCGCTGTTCCGCACCTGCGGGCAGTACGCCGTCCTGGCGGCCATCGACCCGACGGCGGCGGTGCCGCCGGTGGCGCGCGCATGATCCGGCTCGCACCGGTCGACGGCGGAGTGACCGCGGCGGCCGGCTTCCGGGCGGCGGCGACGGCGTGCGGCATCAAGGCCTCCGGACTCGATCTGGCGATCATCGTGCCGGACGCCCCGGCGGCCGCGGCGGCGGTGTTCACGACGAACCGGGCCCAGGCGGCGCCGGTCATCGTCTCGCGGGAGCACCTGGCGCGCACGGGGGGACGGGCGGCGGCGGTCGTCGTCAACAGCGGCTGCGCGAACGCCTGCACCGGCGCCGACGGCCTGCTCGTGGCGCGGGAGACGGCGGCCGTGGCCGCCGGGCTCGCCGGGTGCAGTCCGGAAGAGATCCTGGTGGCGTCGACCGGCGTCATCGGCGTGTCGCTCGACGCCGGCCGGATCCGGCGCGGCCTCGCGGCGGCATTCCCGTCGCTCGACGCGGCGCGGCACGCCGAGGCGGCGCGCGCCATCATGACGACCGATCCGTTTCCGAAGGAGGCGGCGGTCCGGCTCGAGACGCCGGCCGGCGCGTTCACCGTCGGCGGCATGGCGAAGGGCTCGGGCATGATCGAGCCGATGATGGCGACCATGCTCGCGTTCGTGACGACCGACGCCCGCGTGGCGCCGCCGCTGCTCGCGCGGGCGCTGCGCGAGGTGGTCGACGTCACGTTCAACGCGATCACGGTCGACGGCGAGTGCTCGACCAACGACTGTGCGATGGTGCTGGCGGGCGGGGCGAGCGGCGTGACGATCGACGACGGCACCTATCCCCTGCTCGTGCGGGGGATGCGCGCCGTCTGCGAGCGGCTGGCGCTCGGCATCGTCCGGGGCGGCGAGGGGGCCACGAAGCTCGTCACCGTGCGCGTCGCCGGCGCGGCGTCGCCGGCCGACGCCCGCCGGGCCGCCAAGGCGATCGCCAACTCGCTGCTGTGCAAGACGGCCATCCACGGCGGCGATCCCAACTGGGGGCGCTTCATCGCCGTGGCCGGCCGGGCCGGCGTCGCGTTCGATCTCGATCGGGCGGCCGTGTCGATCGGGCCGACCGTGCTGTTCAGCGGCGGGGCGCCGCACGACGAGCGGGCCGCCGAGGCGGCGGCCTACCTGAAGGGGCGGGAGATCGAGGTGACCGTGGATCTGGGCGCCGGCGGCCGCGACGAGGCCGTGGTCTGGACGTGCGACCTGAGCGCGGAGTACGTGCGGATCAACGCGGAGTACCGAACCTGACCGGAGGCGTGACCGCATGACCAGCAGAGGCCTCGGTGTGGCGTCGCTCGGCGGCCTGAAGAAGGACTTCCTGTCGATCCTCGATTTCAGGCCGGAGGATCTCGCGCGCTGCCTGCGGCTGGCGGCGCAGCTCAAGGACGACCGGCGGCGCGGCCGCCAGGTGCTGACCGCGCACGCGCTCGGCGGGCGCCACGTCGCGCTGCTGTTCGACAAGCCGTCGCTCCGGACGCATTCGACGTTCCAGATCGCCGTGCACGAGCTCGGCGGCCAGGTGCTCGACCTCCAGCCGGAAGTGGCGCTGGGCCAGCGCGAGTCGCTGGCCGACGTCGCCCGGAACCTGGCGCAGTGGGTCGACGCGATCGTCATCCGGACATTCTCCCAGCAGGTGCTCGACGCGTTCGCCGCCACGGCGCCCGACCTGCACATCGTCAACGCGCTGACCGATCAGGAGCACCCGTGCCAGGCGCTGGCCGATTTCCTGACGCTGCGCGAGCACTGGGGCACGTGGGCGGGCCGGACGATCGCCTTCGTCGGCGACGGCAACAACGTGGCGGCGTCGCTCGCGCACGCCGGCGCCATGCTCGGCGTCCGCGTGCACGTCGCCAGCCCGGCCGGCTACGCGCTGTCCGCGGCGGTCGTCCGTGAGACGCGCGACGTGGCCCGCGACGGCGGCGCGGTGCGTCTGTTCACCGATCCGTTCGAGGCGGTGGCGGGGGCCGACGCGGTGTACACGGACGTCTGGACCTCCATGGGCCAGGAGGAAGAAGCGGCGGTCCGCCGGGCGCGCTTCGCCGCGTACCAGGTGAACGACCGCCTGATGGCGGCCGCCGCGCCGGGCGCCGTCTTCCTGCACTGCCTGCCGGCGCACCGCGGCGAGGAAGTGAGCGCCGAGGTGCTGGACTCCCCCGTCTCGCTCGTCTTCGAGCAGGCCGACAACCGCCTCCACACCCAGAAGGCGTTGCTGCTGATGCTGCTCGCGCCGCAGGTCGCCTCGGCCTACGACAACGCCGCCTGACGCCCGCCCGCGCCGCCGCCGCCGGGCGTATAATCGAGGCTCGCGTTCCGCTCCCGCCCTCGCCCCGGCCGGGGCCTTCCCGCCGGGAGTTTCGCGCCATTGCCATGACGGACACCAGGCCCTGGCTGACGAGCTACGACCGTGATGTGCCGCAGACGCTGGCACCGTATCCCGCCCGCACGCTCGTCGACTACCTGCGGGACACCGCGGACGCCCGGCCGGACCATCCGTCCGTGCTGTTCAAGGGGCGGCGCGTCTCCTACGGCGAGATCGATCGGCTGAGCGACCGGTTCGCCGCCGCGCTCGCGGCGGCCGGGATCAGGCGCGGCGACCGGGTCGCGCTGATGCTGCCGAACTGCCCGCAGTTCCTGATCGCCGAGTTCGGCGCCTGGAAGGCGGGGGCGGTCGTGTTTCCGCTCAACCCGACGTACACCGCCGCCGAGCTCGAGGGGCCGCTGAAGGAATCGGGCGCGCGGGTGGTGGTCGTGCTGACGCCGTATTACAACCGGATCAAGTCGCTCCAGCCGGTCAGCGCCGTCGAGACGATCATCGCGACGAACATCAAGGAATACCTGCCGCCGGCGCTGCGGCTGCTGTTCACGCTGTTCAAGGAGAAAGCGGGCGGGCACCGGATCGAGCTCGAGCCGGGCGATCACTGGTTCGCGCAGGTCCTGGCGGAGCCCGGCGGGGAGACGCCGGCCATCCGGCCCGCGCCGGACGACCCGGCCGTCCTGCTGATGAGCGGCGGCACGACCGGCATGGCCAAGGGGGTCCTGGGGTCGCATCACGCGTACGTGCAGGCCGGCCTGCAGCTGCTGGCGTGGAACCGGGCGATCTTCGTCGACTGGACGGACGTGGTGATGCTGCCGCTGCCGCTGTTCCACGTGTACGCCAACGTCGGCGTGCAGAGCCTGGCGGTCGTGTCGCACACCCCGCTGGCGCTCGTGCCGGATCCCCGCGACACCCACGATCTGCTGAAGACCATCGACCGCGTCCGTCCCGCGTTCTTCACCGGCGTGCCGACCCTGTTCATCGTGATGCTGAACCATCCCGACGTGCAGAAGCGGAAGGTCGATTTCAGCTCGATCAAGATCTCGTTCTCGGGGGCCGCCCCGCTGCTGGCCGAGACCCGGAAGCGCTTCGAGGCGCTCACCGGCGGGCGGCTGATCGAGGGCTATTCGCTGACCGAGGCGATGATGGCCTGCACCGTGAACCCGCTGCGGGGGCCGAACAAGCTCGGGTCGGTGGGCCTGCCGCTGCCCGACGTCGAGGTCCGGATCTTCGACGTCGAGCAGGGGACGCAGACGCTGCCGGTCAACGAGATCGGGGAGATCGCCGTCCGCGCGCCGCAGCTCATGCTCGGCTTCTGGCAGCAGCCGGAGGAGACCGCGCAGGTGCTGCGCGACCATGCCGACGGCGGCCGCTGGCTGCACACCGGCGACCTCGGCTATCTGGACACGGACGGCTACCTGTTCATCGTCGATCGGAAGAAGGACCTGATCAAGACGAGCGGCTACCAGGTGTGGCCGCGCGAGATCGAGGAGGTGATCGCCTCGCATCCCGCCGTCGCGGAGGTCGGCGTGGCCGGCGTGCCCGACCCGGTGCGGGGCGAGACGGTGAAGGCCTGGGTCGTGCGGCGCCCCGGCCAGACCGTGACGGCCGCCGAGCTGCGCGCCTTCTGCAAGCAGCAGCTCGCACCCTACAAGGTGCCGACCCAGATCGAGTTCCGCGACAGCCTCCCGAAGACGATGGTCGGCAAGGTGCTGCGCCGCGCCCTCGCCGCCGGCAAGGCGTGAGGGGCGCATGGCGGTTCCCTTCCAGGACATCCTCGTGCAGGTCGACACCGCCTGGAAGGACCAGCCCGCGCTCGATCGGGCGGTCGCGCTGGCCCGATCGGACGGCGCCCGCCTGCACCTGATGGCCGTGGTCGCCGAGGCGCCTGAGCCGGCGCGCGCCCTCCTGTCGGACGAGATCCGGCAGCGGCTCGTCCAGCGGCCGCAGGACGAGCTCGCGCGCATCCGGGCCGGCCTCGAGGCCCGCGGCCTCGACGTGACGGCCGACGTGCGGCGCGGCCGGCCGGCGATCGCGCTGATCCGCGACGTCCTGGCGCACGGTCACGATCTGGTGATGCGGTCGCACGGCACGGGTGCGAACGACGGCAAGCGCTACGGGCCGGTCGACATGCAGCTCCTGCGCCAGTGCCCCTGCCCCGTCTGGCTGGTCCGGACGCCGGACGGCCGGCCCCTCAAGCGGGTGCTGGCGACCGTCGACCCGGCGGCCGGCGACCCGGCGCACGACGAGCTGAACCTGAAGGTGCTGGAACTGGCGGGCGGGATCGCCCGCGCGGAAGGGGCCGCCCTGTTCGTGCTCCACGCCTGGGCGCCGTTCGGCGCCGACCTGCTCCGCAGCTACATGAAACCGGCCGAGCTGCGCGGCTACGTGGAGGCGGTGCGGCGCATGGCCCGGGACGCGTTCGCGGATCTGCTGGCGCGTGCCGGCGACCGGCTGCCGGACGCGCAGTCCCTGCTGGTCCGCGGCGACGCCGGCTGGATCATTCCGCGGGTCGCCCGGACGAAGCGCGTCGATCTCGTCGTGATGGGAACGGTCGCCCGCACGCGGATCAGCGGCCTGCTGATCGGCAACACGGCGGAGCGCGCCCTGCAGGGGCTCCGCTGCTCCGTCCTCGCCATCAAGCCGCGCACGTTCGTGTCGCCGGTGGAAGGAAGGGAAGAATGAGGAACAGGAATGAGGAATGAGGAATGAGGAATGAGTGAAGAGTGAAGAGTGAAGAGTTCGGACACATTCCTGGCACTTCACCTCTCGCACTTCACCTCTCGTCTCTCGTTCCTCATTCCTCATTCCTCATTCCTCATTCCTCGTTCCTCGTTCCTTCTTCCTTCTTCCTTCCTCCATTTCCACCTCCTCGCGCCGCTTGTGCCTGAACCGTGCCACCATCTTGTCCGCTTCCACCGCCAGCAGGATCACAACGCTCAGCCCGACGCAGAGGCCGAGGTCGCCGGCCGACAGCGGCACCGTGCCGAGCACGCTCCGGAAGGCCGGCACGTAGATGACGGACAGCTGGAGCAGCGCCATCGCGGCGACCGACGCCACGAGCGGGCGGTTCGAGAACAGGCCGGCCTCGACCAGCGACTGGCGCGACGACCGGACGGCGAGCGCCTGCGCGAGCTGGCCCAGCGTCAGCGTCGTGAACACGATCGTCTGCCACGAGGCCTGCCGGTGCGCCCACCGCCAGTACCCGGGCAGCACGCTGACCGCGCCGAGCAGCAGCCCGACCCAGATGATGTGCCGCCACATCGCCGTGTCGAAGATGCCGGCGCCGGGCGGATACGGCGGACGCCGCATCGTGTCCGGCTCGGCCGGCTCCACGCTGAGCGCCAGCGCGGGCAGCCCGTCGGTCAGCAGGTTGATCCACAGAATCTGGGCCGGCAGCAGCGGCAGCGGCATCCCGAGCGCCGGGCCGGCCAGCATCACCAGGATCTCGGCGAAATTGCTCGCCAGGATGAAGCGCACGAACTTGCGGATGTTGTCGAAGATGACGCGCCCTTCCTCGACGGCCGCCACGATCGTCGAGAAGTCATCGTCCTGGAGCACCATGTCGGCCGCGTCCTTGGCGACGTCGGTGCCGGTGATCCCCATCGCGACCCCGATGTCCGCCCGCTTCAGCGCCGGCGCATCGTTGACGCCGTCGCCGGTCATCGCGACGACGTGCCCCTGCGCCTGCAGGGCCCGGACGATGTCCAGCTTCTGTTCCGGCTGCACCCGGGCGTACACGCCGGTGCGCGCGACGAGCGCGGGGAGCTCGGCTTCCGGCACGCGCATCAGCTCGGCGCCGGTCACCACCGCGCCGTCGGACGGGAGGCCGATCGCGCGCGCCACGGCAGCCGCGGTCAGCGGATGGTCGCCGGTGATCATCACCGGCCGGATGCCGGCGCCCCGGCAGATGCCGATCGCCGCGCGCACCGCCGCCCGCGGCGGGTCGATCAGGCCGATCATTCCGGCAAACGTCAGATCGCGCTCGAGCGTGTCCGGCGGCGGGTCGGCGGCGAGCAACCGGAACGCCACGGCGAGCACGCGGATCCCGTCGGCGGCGAGACGATCGTGCGCCTCCTGGATCCGCGCGCGCCAGACGTCGCTCATCGGCTCGTCGCGGCCGTCGATCCGGATCGACGCCGACCGGCCGAGCACCGACTCGACCGCACCCTTCGTGAACGCCACCCACGGCGAGCCGGCCAGCAGGTCGCCGGCCGGGCTCGCCGGCCCGGACGCGGTCCGGTGCACCGTCGTCATCCGCTTGCGCGTCGAATCGAACGGGATCTCGTCGACGCGCGGCAGGGCCCGTTCGAGCGCCGCCTTGTGGAAGCCGAGGCGGGCGGCCGCCCGCACCAGCGCCACCTCGGTCGGATCGCCCAGAACCGTGCCGCCGCCGGTCTCGTCCGCGGGCCGCGCGTCATTGCACAGGGCGCCACCGACGAGGAGCAGCGCCAGTCCCCGATCGTCCGCCTCCGCGTCGTCCGACGTGAGATCGCGCCGGCGTCCAGGCAGCTCGGCGATCGTCGCCGTCATCCGGTTCTCGGTGAGGGTGCCGGTCTTGTCGCTGCAGATGACCGTCACGGCGCCCAGGGTTTCGACCGCGGTCAGCCGGCGGATCAGCGCCTGGCGCCGCAGCATCCGCCGGGCGCCCAGCGCCAGCGCGATCGTCACGACCGCCGGCAGGCCTTCGGGCACGGCGGCCACGGCCAGACTCACGGCCGTCAGGAACACCAGCGTGATGTTTTCGCCGCGGGCGAGGCCGACGCCGAAGAGGACGGCCACGAGCACGAGCGCCAGCAGCGCGAGACGCCGTCCGAGGTCGTCCAGCCGGCGCTGCAGCGGCGTCGCCTGCGGCTTGACCGCCCGGATGAGGCCGGCCACCCGTCCCAGCTCGGTCCGCATGCCGGTCCCGGTGATCACGATCGCGCCGCGCCCGTACACGACGGCGGTCCCCATGTAGGCCATATTGCGGCGGTCGGCGATCGTCGACGCGTCCTGCGCCAGGCGGGCCGGATCCTTGTCGACCGGCTCCGACTCGCCGGTGAGCGCCGACTCCTCGATGCGCAGGCTGGCCGACTCGATCACCCGGCCGTCGGCCGGAATCCGGCCGCCGGCGTCGAGCAGGACGATGTCGCCGGGCACCAGCTCGCGGGCGGACGTGTCGAGCACGCGGCCGCCGCGACGGACCGTCACGTGCGGCACCGCCATGCGCTTCAGCAGCGCCAGCGCCTGTTCGGCGCGGTATTCCTGGGCGATGCCGAGCCCGGCGTTGAGCACCAGGATGACGGCAATGGCGATGGCGTCCTTGATGTCGCCCAGCGCGGCCGACACGGCCGCGGCGACCACGAGCAGCAGGATCAGGGGACTGCCGATCTGATCCCAGAGCAGCGCCGGCAGGCGCCGGCCCTCGCGCTCGTCGATCTCGTTGGCGCCGTCGCGGGCCAGCCGGGCCTGCGCCTCCTCCGGATCCAGGCCTTGCGCGGGACTGGTCCCGAGCGCCGCGCACACGTCCTGCACCTCCATCAGATGCCACGCGGCCGGTCGTGCGCCGCCGTCGGCGCCGGCGGGCGGCGTCCGTGCCGCCGTGCGAGGGTCGGACCCGGAAGATCGTGAGGACATGGGATGCGGACTCCGGCCGGAGGCCGGTCGCGCGGGCGGCCGATACCGGCGATTCGATGGCCGCCCCGTGCTTCCCGGCGCGGTGACGGCCCTGGCCCTGATATCATGCCGGCCGGCACGCGTCAGTCGAACGGAAGGGACCGCTCATGGGTACTCCGCGGAAGCGCAGGCCGTCAACCCGGCCGGCCGGCCGGGCCGATTCCACGCAGGCGGCGCGTCACGAACGGCTGGCCCGGGGGACCTGTCCGACCCCGATCGGCGACGTGCTGCTGCTCGCGTCGCGGCACGGACTCTGCGCGCTCGAGTTCCGGAAGCCCGAGCGGATGGAGCGGCTGAACGCGCGGCTGGCGCGCTGGTTTCCGCCGCACGAGATCGTGGACGAAGACTCGCGCTGGCTGGATGCCGCCGCGCGCTGGCTGCAGGCCTATTTCGCGGGCCGCAGACCGAAGCCGGGAACGCCGAGGCTGGACCTGCGCGGCGCGCCGTTCGATCGCCGCGTCTGGGAGGCGCTGCTCGCCATTCCGGCCGGGTCGACGCAGTCCTATGGGAACATCGCGAGGCAGCTCGCATCGCCGCAGGCGGCGCGGGCGGTCGGCGCGGCGGTCGGCGCGAACCCGGTGAGCATCATCGTGCCGTGCCACCGGGCGGTCGGATCGAACGGCTCGCTCGTCAACTACGGCGGCGGCCTGGAGCGCAAGGCGTGGCTGCTGCAGCACGAGCGCCGCTGGCGGCGCGACGCGCCCGGCGGCGTCAGCGCGAGGCGCGGTGCGTGAAAATCGCCTTCGGGATCGACATCTGCACGTTGACGTTGCCGTCGACGAGCTCGGAGATGGACAGATCGGCCGCGACGCTGGACAGCATGTACGCGTCCTCGCGCGTCAGGTGCCGCTCAGTCACCAGGTAGTCGATCATCTGCCGCACGGCGATCTTCGTCGCGGTCGTCAGGTCCTTGTCCATCCCCATCGTGATGATGCGCGTCGGCGTCTCCGCCTCCGGCCACGCCAGGTGCATGTCCTTGCGGACGATGAGCCGGAACGTGCCGGTGAGCGAGGTCTCCATGGCGGTGATGTCGACTTCGCCGTCGCCCTGCCCCGCATGGCCGTCCCCCACCTGGAACAGCGCGCCGGGCGCGTGGACCGGGATGTACGGGGTGGTCCCGGCGACCAGGTGCTTGTCGTCGAGATTGCCGGCGTTCGTCCCGGGCGGGTTGCTGCTGACGCGGCCGGCGGACGGCGGCGGCGCGTCGCCGATGCTCCCGAAGAACGGGTGCAGCGGGATGACGATTCCCGGCGCGAAGCGGGCGACCATCGCCTTGCGGTCCAGCGGGATGATCTTCATGCGCGATTCGTGGAAATCCTCCGGCAGGAACCCGCTCTTCGGGCCGAACGCGTTGTACGCGTACGGGAGGTCCAGCCGGATTTTCCGGATCTGCACTTCCAGCACGTCGCCCGGCTCCGCGCCGTCGACATAGATCGGTCCGGTGAGAATGTGGCCGCCCGGCCCTTTATCGGTCACCGTGTCGACGATCGACTTCAAGGACGACTGGACCTCGCCGGCCGGCACGCCCGCCTTCTCGAGGCGCGCCGGCGTCGAGGTGATGAGCGTGCCGACCTCGACCGTGTCGCCCGAGTGGATCCGCAGCACCGGCTTCGTGGCCGCGTCGTAGTAGCCGTACGCCACCGTGGCCGGCGTCGGGTTCAGGCGGTAGAACGCCGGCCGCCGCGGGGCCCGCGGCCGGCCCGCGGCCAGCCCCGCCACTGGAATCGCCACGGCCATCACCACGCCGACGGTCCATCGCGTCATCGTCTGCCTCCTGGCCATTCAGGCCGCTCCAATCGCCTGCACCGTCACACCGGCCGCGGCGAGCCCGGCCCGGAGCCGCGCCGCCAGCCCGTCGGATCCGGGAGTGTCGCCGTGAACGCAGATCGTGTCGGCCTCCACCGCGACCACCGAGCCGTCAATCGCCACGACGGTGCGGTCGGTCACCATCCGGACCGCGCGGGCGACGACCGCCTCCGGGTCGTGGATCACGGCCCCCGGCTTGCGTCGCGACGCCAGCGATCCGTCCGGCTCATACGCCCGGTCGGCGAACACCTCGGCGGCGACCCGCAGCCCTTCCCGGCGTCCGGCCGCGAGGATTTCGGAGCCCGGCAGGCCGAACAGGATCAGCGACCGGTCGACCGCGGCGACCGCGCGGGCGATCGCGCCGGCGAGGGAGGCGTCGCGGACCGCCATGTTGAACAGCGCGCCGTGCGGCTTGACGTGCTGCAGCCGCAGCCCCTCGGCGGCCGCCACGGCGGCCAGGGCGCCGATCTGATAGACGATGAAATCCTCGGCCTCCTGCGGCGTCACGCCGAGATCGCGCCGGCCGAACCCGACGAGATCGGGAAAGCCGGGATGCGCGCCGACGGCGACGCCGGCCTCGCGTGCCAGCCGGACGGTCCGGCGCATGACCGACGGATCGCCGGCGTGAAACCCGCACGCCACGTTCGCCGAGGTGATGCTCCGCATCAGGCCGGCGTCGTGGCCGAGCGTGTAGACGCCGAACGATTCGCCCATGTCGGAATTGAGGTCAATACGCATGGTGGTGGCTCGGGGCTCGGGCTCAGGGCCCAGGCCGAGCTGACGCCCGGCGCTACGCCGGATCATTCCATACCGGCAGCTGCGCCATCAGGGCGGCCAGCGGCGGATGGCCCTGGTCACGCCCCGACAGGAGCGGCTCGGCGATCGGCCAGGCGATCCCGAACGCCGGCTCGTTCCATCGCAGGCCGATCTCGCCGGGCCGGTCGTAGACGTCCGTGCACTTGTACTCGATGATCGCCTCGTCGCTCGTCACGCAGAACCCGTGGGCGAATCCGACCGGGACGTACACCTGGCGGAAATCCTCGCCCGACAGCGTCACGCCGGCCCACCGGCCGAACGTCGGCGATCCCCGGCGGACGTCGACCGCGACGTCGAAGATCGTCCCGGTCACCACGCGGACGAGCTTGCCCTGGGGGTGCCTGATCTGCAGGTGCAGCCCGCGCAGCGTGCGGCGCGCCGACCGCGACTGATTGTCCTGCACGAACGGGCCCGGGATGCCCGCCTCCGCGTACCGCTGCGCCTGGTAGGTCTCGACGAAGTGCCCCCGGGGATCGCGATGCACGTCGGGCTCGACGATGATCACGCCGGGCAGCTCGCTGGGCAGAAACCGCATCAGCCGATCTCGTGACGGACGATGCGGAGCAGGTACTCGCCGTAGGTGCTCGCCCCCATCGCCTCGCCCAGGCGCCGGAGCTCGTCGGCGCCGATGTAGCCGAGCCGGAAGGCGATTTCCTCGACACAGGCGACCATCAGGCCCTGCCGCTCCTCGATGGCCTGGATGAAATTGGCCGCCTGGAGCAGCGATTCGTGGGTGCCGGTGTCGAGCCAGGCGATGCCGCGGCCCAGCTGCTCGACGTGCAGCGTCCCCCGCTGCAGGTATTCGAGGTTCACGTCCGTGATCTCGAGCTCGCCGCGGGCCGACGGCACCAGGTGCGCGGCGATGTCGACGATGTCGCGGTCGAAGAAGTAGAGCCCCGTGACGGCAAAGGACGACCGCGGGCGGTCCGGCTTCTCTTCCAGGCTGACGGCCCGCCCGCGCTCGTCGAACTCGACCACGCCATAGCGCTGGGGATCGCGCACCTGGTAGCCGAACACGGTCGCGCCCTGCGTGCGGGCGACGGCGCGGTGCAGGTAGTCGGCGAGGCCGGCGCCATAGAAGATGTTGTCGCCGAGGGCGAGCGCCACGCGGTCGCCGGCGATGAACTCGCGCCCGACGAGAAACGCCTGCGCGATCCCCTCGGGCTTCGCCTGCGTCGCGTACTCGATCGACAGGCCGAGCTCGGCTCCGGTCCCGAGCAGCCGGCGGAAGCCTTCCTGCTCGTGCGGCGTCGTGATGACGAGGATGTCCCGGACGCCGGCCAGCATGAGCGTCGACAGCGGGTAATAGATCATCGGCTTGCTGTAGACCGGCACGAGCTGCTTGCTGACCGCCCGCGTGAGCGGATGCAGCCGTGAGCCGGTGCCGCCGGCCAGAATGATGCCTTTCATCGAACCTCTCTGCGCCTGACACGGATCGGGCGGGCCGACGGGTGCGGGGACATGGCGATCGGGCAGGGGGGCGCGGGTGAAGCGGCGCGCGGGCAGCCGCCGGCGTTCAGACCGCCGCCCCCTCGGGATACTGCAGCGCGAGCCGGAGCTCCCGCGCGAGCGATTCGACGGTGGTGCCGCCGTGCTTCCACGCGCCGTCGGTCTCGAACCGCAGGTCGCCGATCCGTCGTCCCCAGGGGGCGATGACCCGGCCGATGGCGCGGAAGTCGGCCCGGTCGGCGTGCTCCTGATCCAGCCGGCGGATAACGTCGGGGGCGACCCGGATGAAGGCGCGCAGGGCGGTCGACGTCCGGATGCTGTACTTCCGTCCGTTCCAGGCGGCGCCGAAGACGAGGGCGATCTGCTTGAAATAGTTGACGAAGAACTTCTTCGCGTCCTCGCGGAGCGCCTCCGCCTGGCGGCCGGTGGCGAACGGCCCTTCGGCGAACAGCTTCTTGAGCTCCTGCGCCAGCGGCGCCTGCGCCACGCGGCCGCGGCCCACGCCGAGCAGCTTGATTTCCCCGTGCAGCGCCGAATCGTCCCGGTCGTTCAGCGCGCGCACGATGTCGTGCGCCAGCGCCAGGTTCTCGTCCTGGTACAGCTGCCGGCCCGACAGGCTGACCAGGTGGGACGCGTTCAGCCGCGTGTGCTTCGCGTTGATCGTGACGAACATCTGCACGATGTGGTCGTCCGGCAGCCGGTCGAAAATGATCGCCGGCACCGTGAATTCCTCGCCGGCGAACCGCGCGATGTCCGCGTGCAGCGCGAGCAGCCGGTGCTGGCCGTCGATCGCCCGCAGAATCCCTTCCCGCTCCGGCACCTTCAGCAGGCCGACGCGCCCGTCGCCGTCGGCCGGCTGGAACGCCAGCTTCTCGTCGCAGGAGATGATCACCGCGCCCGGAATCGAGGGAAGGTCGCGCGCCTGGCGGCACTGCTCGTAATACTGCACCAGCTCCTCGATCTTCCGGCGGATGATGTGCCGCTGATAGGCCTTCTCGCTCGACGCGATCCGCCGCTCGAGCAGATCCCAGTTCACCTTCGACGGCGTGCCGCGCCGTGGTCCGCCCCGCACGCCGGCCGGCTGGTGCTCGCCGTAGCTCAGAACCTCGAAGCGAACCAGCTTGTCGATGTCACTGGCCGTCAGGGAAGCCTGATAGAATTGCACCCCGAACTGCTGCATACGGATAGCGGCAACATTAATCATAGGTGGCAACCGACGATCCGGGGACGGACGCCCGCCGACAGGCCCAAAGAGGCGAATTCTACCGGCCGGCCGGCGCGCATCTCAAGGCCTTTTCAGCCGTTTGCCGCTCCTGCCGAAGGCCCCGCATCGCCGTAGATTCCTCGATCTCGCAGCAGGATAAGGAGTTGTGGTCATGCACTGGTTCCGATTCGGTCTCCGGCGCTTCGGCCTGCTCCTGGGGGTCGCCCTCTGTCTGGGCACCGGCATCATCGCTCAGGAGGCGCACCCCGCGCAGCAGGAAGATCCCGAGTTCGCCCGGCTGGTCAAACAGTGGACCACCCGCCCCGAGTTCATCAGCCCGCTCGTCGACCACCTGCCGCTGGTGGCCGGCATCCCGACGCCGAAGGACGTCCTGGGCTACTACATCGGCGCGCCGAAGAAGCTGACGTACTACGAGCAGGCGGTCGGCTACTACCGCGCGCTGGCGGCCAGGAGTCCGCGGGTGAAGGTGATCGACATCGGCAAGACTGACGAAGGCCGCGAGCAGGTGGTGGTGTTCGTCGCCTCGGCCGACACGATCCGGCACCTCGATGAGTACAAGCAGGATCTGGCGCAGCTGGCCGATCCCCGTCACCTGACGCCGCTCGAAGCGCGCGCCGTCATCGAGAAGGCCAAGCCGATCTATCACATCATGGGCGGGCTGCACAGCTCCGAGACGGGGCCGCCGGAGATGCTGATGGAGCTGGCGTACCGGCTGGCGACCGAGGACTCCCCGCTCATCCGCCAGATCCGGAGCAACGTCATCGTGTCGATCACGCCGGTCGCCGAGCCGGACGGCCGGGACCGCTACGTCGACTGGTACTATCACCATCTGATCAACCAGACGAGCGAGGACGACCGCCTGCCGGGCGTGCCGTACTGGGGCAAGTACATCCTGCACGACAACAACCGCGACATCAACTACTCGCAGGTGACGATGCGGAACCTGCTGAAGTGGTACCTGCAGTGGCACCCGCCGATCATGCACGACCTGCACGAATCGGAGCCGTTCATGTACACGTTCAGCGGCCAGGCGCCGCAGAACCCGTCGCTGGATCCGATTCTCTACGGCGAGCTGCCGTGGTTCTCGAACTTCGAGCTGACGCAGATGGCGAAGTACGGGATGCCGGGCGTGTGGGACCACGACTTCGTCGACATGTGGTCGCCCGGCTATCTGGCGTTCATGGCGTCGAACCACAACGGCATGATCCGGATGTACGAGACGTTCGGCAACGGCGGCGCCAACACGATGCTGCGGCACATCGGCCGGCCCGGCTTCGGCGGCGACCAGACGAAGCGCGAATGGTACCGCCCGTGGCCGCCGTACAAAGAAGTCCTGTGGTCGATGCGCGACAACACGAACTACATGGAAACCGGCGTCCTTACGGCCCTCCAGCTGACGTCCGCCTTCCCGAAGATCATCCTCGAGGACTTCTACAAGAAGAGCCTGGATTCCGTGAACGACGGCCTGACGAAGGCGCCGTACGGGTACGTCATTCCGTCCGGCCAGCGCGACATGACGCGCGTCTCGCTGATCGTCCAGCTGCTCCTCCGGCAGGGGATCGAGATCGGCCGCGCCACCGGGGAAGTGAAGGTCAAGGAGGCCACGTTCCCGGCCGGCTCCTTCATCGTCAAGCTGGATCAGCCGTACGGCCGGCTCGCCAGGACGCTGCTCGAGCGGCAGGACTACCCCGATCCGAAGCTGAACACGTACGACGACTCGGCCTGGACGATGGGCCTGATGAACCAGGCCGAGGTCCGGGCGGTCGACGACAAGGCGATCCTCGACGCCGCCGTGACGCCGGTCACCGACTACCGGATTCCGGGCTCGGTGAAGGGGGCCGACGCGGGGGCCGTCGCCTTCGCGGTCGCGCACTACGGCTCGAACGACATGATCACGCTGCGCTACCGGCTGAAGGACCTGAAGGTCGAGGCGGCCGACGCGGACTTCAAGGCGGCCGGCCTCGACTTCCCGGCCGGCTCGTTCATCATCCCCGCCAGCCAGCAGGGCGGGAACGTCGGCCCCCGGATCCGCGAAGCGGTCGACGAGCTCGGGCTGACCGGCGCCGCCCTCACCACGGCGCCCGCCGTGAAGACGCACGATCTCGACCTGCCGCGCATCGCGATCTACAGCACCTGGAACAGCACGCAGAACGTCGGCTGGGTGCGGTACGCGTTCGACCAGTTCCACGTGCCGTACGACCTCATCTACAAGGAGCGGGCCCGGGCCGGCAACCTGCGCAGCCAGTACGACGTCATCGTCGTGCCCGATCAGGGGCGGACCAGCAAGGGACTCGTCTTCGGCATTCCCCCGGTCGGCAAGCCGATCGACTACGAGCCGTCCCCGCAGTTCAAGAGCCTGGGGATGTATGGCTCGTCGCCCGACATCACCGGCGGCATGGGGCTGCCGGGCGCCGAGGAGTTCCGCAAGTTCGTCGAGCAGGGCGGGGTGCTGATCACGATGGGGGTCGCGAGCGCGTTTCCGCCCGACTTCGGCATCACGCGCGAGATCAACGCCGGCCACACCGGCCCGGGCTTCTACGCGCCCGGCCCGATCGTCCAGGCCGACATCCTGCATCCCGGGAGCCCGATCTTCTACGGCTACACGCACACGACGGTGCCGGTCCGGTGGGCGAACGGCCCGCTGCTGCGGCTGCCGCTCACCGACGAGAAGTCGGAGGTGCTGATGCAGTTCCCGGGCGGGGAGAAGTCGGTGATGAGCGGCCTGATGCGGGGGGCGAACCAGCTTCACGACAACCCGGCGATCGTCGAAGTCCCGGTCGGCAAGGGCCAGGTGCTGCTCTACGCGACCAACCCGGTGTACCGCTGGGAGACCTTCGGCGAATACAACATGGTCTTCAACGCGCTGATGAATTACGACGACCTGAAGGTCGCGCCGGCGACCGCGGCCGAGCCGACCGCCCACCCGCAGTAAACGACACAGGGGAACCGGACGCGCGTCCGGTTCCCCTGTCGGCATCCATCCCGGCCGCGCCCGTCAGGCGGTCAGCGGCTGCCCGTCGCCGATCCGCGCGCCGCTGGCCTCCCAGCGGGCCGTGATCCGCCCCTTCAGCACCACGGCGCCGTACATCAGCAGGCTGAACAGGAGATACGCTGCCGCGGTGCCGGCCACCGGCAGCCGGCGGTGGATCGGCCACGTCAGCAGCCCGTACACCATCTCGACGTGAATCCAGTAGACGAACAGCGACTCACGCCCCATCAGCTCCATGCCCTCGTCGACGCCGCGAAGGCGATGCTGCCAGCCCTGGAACGGCGCGCGCAGCACGCCCGCGAAGGAGCGGCGCGGGGCCTCCGGGCCCCCGCGAGCGACTGAGCCGGGGTCCGGGGCGGAGCCCCGATGGACGACGAACAGCGACTCACGCCCCATCAGCTCCATGACCTCGTCGACGCCGCGAAGGCGATGCTGCCAGCGCTGGAACGGCGCGCGCAGCGCGCCCGCGAGGGAGCGGCGCGGGGCCTCCGGGCCCCCGCGAGCGACCGAGCCGGGGTCCGGGGCGGAGCCCCGATGGAGATAGCGGCGCGGGGCCTCCGGGCCCCCGCGAGCGACTGAGCCGGGGTCCGGGGCGGAGCCCCGATGGAGATACACGAGTGCCAGCGTCAGGCACATGATCCCGATCCGGATGCAGACGAAGGTCGGCGAGGTCGTCCAGAACTCCGAGCGGATGTAGATCGACGGCCGGTACGACGCCCAGAAGCCGCCCGCGACCAGCAGCACGCCCGCGCCGAGCGCGCCGAAATTGGTCAGCCGCTCCCGGTCCGCCTCACGCGCCTCGTCCAGCAGCACGCCCAGCAGACCGCCCGCGAAGACGAACGCCGCCCACGGGAAGAGCGTGAAGGTCGTATGCCCCGGAATCGACCGGACGTACCACTGGAGGAAGGCCGGCAGGAGGCCGACCTCCGTCATCCCGCGGACCAGGGGCGTGACCATGGCGACACCGATGGTGGCCACCGCGAACACCGCCAGCCGCCCGCGCGGCGTCCGGCCGAGCCACCACAGGAGCGTGGCGATGACGATGGCCGGCCCCATGATGTTCAGGATGTCGACCTTGAACAGGCCGAGCACGGGCGAGCCGGGGCTGAGAAGAAACGACTGGAGGCGGAAGAGGAAGGCCAGCACGAAGATTTCGAGGCCACGGCGGCAGACGGCGGTCACGGCTGGCCGCGTGCTGCCGAACCGCCGCGCCTTCGAGCCGGCCGACAGCGGCACCGCCACACCGGCAAGGAACAGGAACAGCGGCGCGCCGAAGCCGCCCAGCACCAGCGCCCAGCGGTACATCAGAGTGCGGTCGTCGGCCGGTCGCGTCCAGGCGTCGACGGTGTGCGCCTCGATCATGACGAGGACGGCCAGTCCCCGCAGCCAGTCGAGATACCCGCGACGCAGGCGCGGCCGCCCGTCCATCATTCACGCGCGCCGGCGTCGGCGCGGCCGTCGACGATGTCGTAGGAGATCCGGAAATCGAGATCGGGCCGCATCGAGTGCCAGACTGAGCAGTACTTCTCGCGCGACAGCGCAATCGCCCGGTCGACCGCCGCCGCCGGCACGAGGCCCTGGATGGTGAAGTGCAGGTGGATGCGCTCGAACCGGCGCGGCTCTTCGCCGGCGCGCTCCCCCACGAGCCGCGCCCGCAGCGCTTCGGGCTGGTGCCGGCCCCGGGACAGGATGTGGACGAGGTCGATCGCCATACAGCCGGCGAGCGCGGCGCCGAGCGTCTGCATCGGCGATGGCCCGGCCGTCGACGCTCCGTCCAGCCCGAACTGGACGTCGCCCGCATGGGCCGTGAAACGCAACTCGGTGTCCCAGGACAGATCGACGACAATCGGCGGCTTCGTGTCACCCATGCAGGCCCCGTACGCACAGACGCCGGACGCGTCTGGTGCGGTTCTATTCTACCCGTGAGGGCGGGCTCCCGCACGAAGTTCTACACGGCGCAGGCCGGCACGTCCGTTCGTCGCGACGCGGCTCGACCGCACTTTCGTCATTGCGCCGACCGGACGCGGTTGCTAAGCTCGAATTCATGCGGTCCTTCTCCGGCGCTCTGGCATTCGCGCTGCTGCTGGCATGCGGCGGCCTGGCATTCGCGCAGCCGCCCGCCGGCCAGACGCCGCCGGCGCAGGCGCCACTGTTCCGGTCCGGCACGCAGGTGGTCGCGCTGTATGCGACGGTCACCGACAAGGAGGGGCGGCTGGTCCCCAACCTGGACAAGAGCGATTTCCAGGTCTACGACGATGGAAAGCTGCAGCCGCTGACGGTGTTCAGGAACGAGGTCGAGCCGTTCACGGTCGTCGTGCTGCTCGACACCAGCGCCAGCATGACCGGCAGCCTCGATCTCCTGCAGGCGGCGGCCGAGCAGTTCCTTCTGCGGATGCTGCCGGCCGACAAGGGGATGGTGGGGGCGTTCAACGACAAGATTCAGCTGAGCGGCGAGTTCACGTCCAGCCGCGGCACGCTGATCTCGTATCTGCACCAGCTGGACTACGGGAATCCGACGCGGTTGTACGACGCGATCGCGGCCGGCCTCGACGAGCTGCAGTCGGTGAGTGGCCGCCGGGTGATTCTCGTCTTCACCGACGGCGACGACACCGACAGCCATACCAGTTTCGGGACCGTCCTCGATCGGGCACGGGCCGAGGGCGTGATGGTGTACGCCATCGGCCTGCGCAGCAGATATTTCGACGGCGTCCGGATGGTGGACAGCCGGCCGGACTCACGACTCAGGAAACTGGCGGAGGAAACGGGCGGCGGCTACTTCGAGCTCCGGAAGCGGAACGACCTCGGCTCGACGTTCACGCGCGTCGCCGAGGAGCTGCACGCGCAATACGTGCTCGGCTTCGCCCCGACGGTGCTCGATGGCAAGATCCACAAGCTGACCGTGCGGATCACGCGGCCGGGCATGACCGCACGTGCCAAGAAGAGTTACGTGGCGACCGCGCAGAGCCTTGCACCCTCCGGCCGCTGATCTGCGCGTCGGCCGTGCGCCGTCTCCTACGCGAAGACCACCACGCCGGCCATCGTCACGACCAGGAGCAATGCGACCACCCATTCTGCCGTAGCGGAGAAGCTCAGGTCGTACATCACCCACCTGCCTTTCGTTCCCGTCCTGCGTCGCTCTATCC
>DATLRO010000069.1:0-8574 GCA_035534615.1 Vicinamibacterales bacterium | reverse complement strand
AACCCGACGGTCGTGGCGATGATGGTCGGCAAGTTGAAGGGCGGGGCGATGCCGCCGAAGAACATGCCGCGGCCGAACGCCGGGACGCTCTACATGCTGATCGGCGCCCTGTCGTCCGAAGCGGCGGCGGCGCCGGCCGGGTCGGCGGGGGCGCCGGCGGCGGCGCCGGCCTCGGTGCCGGCCCTGGCGAAAGGCATGACGCCGCAGGTGGTCGACTTTGCGCACAAGGGCGACTACATGTCGGTGCAGGCACAGAACACGATGGTGCACACGATCTGCACCCAGTGTCACATCGACCAGCTGAAGCCGGGCGGACTCTCCTTCCAGCACTTCAACATGGCGGAGGCGTCCACCAAGAACGCCCGGACGGCCGAGATGATGCTGGCGAAGCTGCGGGCGGGGATGATGCCGCCGCAGACGGCGCCGAAGCGGCCGGATCCGGCCTCGATTCACGCCTTCGTGGTGTCGCTCGAGAACCGCATCGACCGGCAGGCGGCGCTGCACCCGAATCCGGGGTTCCGCACGTTCCAGCGGCTGAACCGTCCTGAATATGCCGACTCGATCCGGACGATGCTGGGGCTCAACATCGACGTCAGCCAGTGGCTGCCGCCGGACACGATGAGCCACAACTTCGACGACATCGCCAACGTGCAGACCTTCTCGCCGACGCTGATGCAGGCGTATCTGGACGCGGCCGATGAAATCAGCCGGCTGGCGGTCGGCGATCCGGACGCGACGGCCTCATCGACCAGCTACGCGGCCGATCCGACCGAGTCGCAGCTCAGTCACGTGGCCGGCGCGCCTTACGGGACGCGCGGCGGGCTGTCGGTGGTGAACATCTTCCCGGCCGACGGCACGTATCGCTTCAAGCTGCTGTTCTTCGGCGTGCCGACCGGTCAGCTCTACGGTTCGACGGTCAAGAACGAACGGATCGAGGTGTCGATCGACGGCCGTCGCGTGGACATCTTCACCGTCAATCCGCGTCTGAGCCAGTCGGACCCGCAGGGGCTGACGGTGGAGACGCCGCCGATCGAGGTGACGTCGGGGCCGCACCGGGTGGCGGCCGCCTTCCTCAAGGATTTCGACGGGCCGATCGACGACCTCCTGGAGCCGCACCGGTACACCCTCGCGGATACGCAGATCGGCGACGGTCCGGGCGTGACGACGCTGCCGCATCTGCGCCAGCTGACCATCACGGGGCCGTTCCACGTGACCGGCGTATCGAGCGATATCAGCCGCCAGAAGATCTTCGTCTGCCGGCCGATTGCCGCCGCGGACGAGGGGCCCTGCGCGGAGAAAATCGTCACGCACCTCGCCGATGAGGCGTACCGGCGGCCGATCACCCCGGTCGAGCTGCAGGCGCTGATGCACTTCTATCAGCTGGGCCGCAAGCAGGGGGACTTCGAAGAAGGGGTGCGGATGGCGCTGCAGGCGATTCTGGCGAGCCCGCAGTTCCTCTTCCGGATCGAGCGGCAGCCGGTCTCGGTGCGGCCGGGCGCGGACTACCGGATCAGCGATCTCGCGCTGGCCTCGCGCCTGTCCTACTTCCTCTGGTCGACGCCGCCGGACCAGACCTTGATCAAGCTGGCGACCGAGGGACGGCTGCACGAACCGGCCGTGCTGGACGCGCAGGTCCGGCGGATGCTGAAGGACCCGCGCTCGTTCGCCCTCGCGACGCGGTTCGCCTACGAGTGGCTGCGGCTGCAGGACGTCAGCAAGGTTCGTCCGGATGCGCTGCGCTACCCGATGTACGACGCCAGGATCGAGCACGACATGATCAAGGAGACGGAGCTGTTCTTCGACAGCATCGTCAAGGGCGACAGGAACGTGCTCAACCTGCTGACGGCGAACTACACCTACGCCAACCAGTCCCTGGCGGACTTCTACGGGATTCCCGGCATCGCCGGCCCGCAGTTCCGCAAGGTCTCGCTCGTCGGGACGCACCGTCGCGGACTGCTCGGCGAGGGCAGCATTCAGGTGGAGACATCAGTCGCGAACCGGACCGATCCGGTGCTGCGGGGTAAGTGGGTGCTGGAAGTGCTCGTCGGCCAGCCTCCGCCCCCGCCCCCGCCCAACGTGCCGCCGCTGTCGGCGACCGCGGCGGTCAGTGCGGACGGGCAGCCGCTGACAGTGCGGCAGCGGATGGAAGCGCACCGGGCGAACCCGTTCTGCGCGTCGTGCCACTCGGTCATCGACCCGATCGGGCTGGCGCTGGAGAACTTCGATCCGACCGGGCACTGGCGGATCAAGGACAACGGCGTGCCGGTGGATGCGTCGACGACGCTCTTCAACGGCACGAAGATTGACGGACTCAAAGGCCTCGACCAGGCCATGCTCGCCCTCAAGGGGACGTTCCTGCGGGTGTTCACGAGAAATCTGATGGCGTATGCCCTCGGCCGGCGGATTCACTACTACGACATGCCAGCCGTGCGGGCGACTATTCACCGGGCCGCACTCAACGGGAACCGCTTCTCCTCATTCGTGCTCGGCATCGTCAACAGCGATGCCTTCCGGATGAGCCGCGCGGGGACGCTGAGCGCCAGCAACAGCCGACCCAAGCAGTCGAAGAAGGGGTTCTAGGGGAGGACGCAATGTTCATTACGCAGAAGCACATGTCCCGGCGCACCGTCCTGAAGGGGATGGGCGTGACCATGGCCTTGCCGTTCCTGGACGCGATGGCGCCGGCCGGCAAGGCCTGGGCCAAGACGACGACCGCGAAGCAGGTGGACCGGACCAGGCTGGTGGCCATGGAAATGGTGCACGGGTCGGCCGGCAGCGCCCACCTCGGGCTCAAATTGAACATGTGGTCGCCGGCCGCGACGGGCCACAACTTCGATCTGTCGCCGACGAGCCTGAAGTCGCTGGAGCCCTACCGGGAGTACCTGACGGTCGTCAGCGGCACGCGCAACCACGCCGCCGAGGCGTGGGCGGCGCCGGAGGTCGGCGGCGATCATTTCCGGTCGAGCTCGACCTATCTGACGCAGGCGCACCCGCATCAGACGGAAGGGTCGAACATCGATGCCGGGGTGTCGATCGATCAGATCTACGCGAAGCAGTACGGGCAGGACACCGCCATTCCGTCGATGCAGCTCTGCATCGAGCCGGTCGATTCGGGCGGCGGCTGCGCCTACGGGTACGCGTGCGTCTACATGGACGACATTTCGTGGGCGTCGGCCAAGGAACCGCTGCCCGGGATCCGCAACCCGCGGGCGGTGTTCAACCAGCTGTTCGGGCTGGGCGGGACGCCGGCCGACCGGGCGGCGCGGCGGCAGGCCAATGCCAGCATCCTCGACTGGATCGGTGGCCAGGTGGCCGAGCTGAAGCAGCAGCTCGGACCGCAGGACCGGGTGAAGCTGAACGACTACCTGGAGAACGTCCGGGAAATCGAGCGGCGGATCCAGAACGTGGAAGCGCACAACAGCAGCGGCGCGATGCGCGACCTGCCGGAGGCGCCGGTGGGCGTGCCGGACTCGTACCATGACCACGTGCACCTGATGATGGACCTGATGGCGGCGGCGTTCCAGGCCGACCTGACGCGGGTCTTCTCGTTCAAGATGTCGCAGGACGCGATCGGCCGTGTCTATCCGGGCGCCGCGGGCAAGTCGGGGGACGCGCCGTTCCACCCGACGTCGCACCACCAGGAGAAGCTGGATCGGCTGCGGCTGTTCCAGGGGATCAACTCGTATCACGTGAGCATGGTGCCGTATCTGGCGGCGAAGCTGAAGGGCATCCAGGAGGGCGACCGCAACCTGCTGGAGAAGAGCCTGCTGATCTACGGCTCGCCGATGGGCGACTCGAACCTGCACAACCACGTGCACCTGCCGCTCTTCCTGATGGGGCACGCCAACGGCCGGCTGAAGGGGAACCTGCACATCCAGGCGGAGAACCAGCCGATGTCGAACGTCTGGCTGTCGGTCCTCCAGAAGCTCGGCGTGCAGAAGCCGAAGTTCGCCGACAGCACGGCGGCGCTGGACCTGAACGCGGTTCAGACCGCCACCACGACGACGACGGCCTAACGGAGCCGGAGAGCCGGAATGCTTCGAAGACTGATGAGCAGTCTGTGTCTGGGTCTCGCCGTGGCGCTCTGCGCCACGGCGGCGACCCGGGCTGCGTCAGACGATCCGCCGGTCGCCACCGCCGCCATGCGGGGTGATCTGGCGGAGGTCCAGACCCTGCTGAAGCAGGGGGCCGACGTCAATGCGCCGCAGAACGACGGGATGACGGCGCTGCACTGGGCGGCGCTGAACGGCAACGTGGCGATGGCCCGCATGCTCCTGTACGCGGGGGCCGATGTCGACGCCGCGACCCGGATCGGCGGCTACACGCCGCTCGACATCGCGGCGAAGGACGGGCATGCGGCGCTCGTAGAGGCGCTGCTGAAGGGGGGCGCCAACGCGAAGCAGACCGACGCGTACGGCACCACGCCGCTGATGCTGGCGGCCGCCTCGGGCGACCTCCAATCGGTCACCGATCTGCTGAACGCCGGCGCGGATGTCAATGCCCGCGAGCACATCAAGGGGGAAACCCCGCTGATGTTCGCCGCAGCGTTCGGCCGCGTGCGGGTCATCCAGGCGCTGCTGGCGCATGGCGCCGACTGGAAGCCGACGACCAGAATCCTCGACTGGACCAAGCTGCCCAAGAACGATCCCCGGCTGCCGCACTTCGGCCCTCCGCCGTCCGCCGCCAAAGGATTGAAGGGGAAGGGGAAGGCGAAGGCGGCGCCGCACAAGCCGGCTGACGCCGGCGGCCACGGGTTCGGCGGACCGGCGGTCGTCGCGGCGGCCAACCGGTCGGGCCTCGGGCTCTCGGCCGCGCAGGGCGGCCGCGGCTTCGCCCGGCCGCTGTCGTACACCCAGCTGGTCGGGACGCAGGGTGGGTTGTCGGCGCTGATGTTTGCGGTCCGTCAGGGTCACCTGCGCGCCGTCCAGGCGTTCGTTCAGGCCGGGGTGAACGTCAACGAGGTCGACCCGGGCGATCACAGCAGCCCGCTGCTCGTGGCGACGGTCAACGGTCAGTTCGACATCGCCAGGTATCTTCTGGACCACGGGGCCGATCCCAATCTCGCCAGCGTGGCGGGCGCGACGCCGCTGTACACGACGATCAACGTCCAGTGGGCGCCGCACGCGTTCTACCCGCAGCCTGACCCGTATCAGCAGCACACGAGCTATCTGCAGCTGATGCAGGATCTGCTGGCGCACGGCGCGAACCCGAATGCGCGCCTGAAGAGGGCGCTCTGGTACACCGGGTACAACTTCGACCAGTCAGGGGTGGATCCGACGGGGGCGACGCCGTTCTGGCGGGCGGCCCAGTCGACCGACCTGAAGGCGATGAAGCTGCTGCTCGCCCACGGCGCCGATCCGAAGATCTGGAGCAAGGTGACGCCGTCGAGGCCGCTGCCCAACGGGGCCAATCAGCAGAACGGCCTCAGCAAGGCGCAGCTCCTCAAGCGGAAGGAGGCGCGAGCGAAGCTGGTCGGAGAGCCGGCCGTCAGCCCGTTCCTCGTGGCAGCCGGCGCCGGCTGGGACGGCAACTTCAACGTGAACGCGCCGGGAAGCTGGATGCCGGCGATCAGGTACTTCGTGGAGAAGCTCCACGTGAACGTCAACCAGCGCGACTACAAGGGCTACACCGCCCTGCACTACGCCGCCGCCCGCGGCGACGACCAGATGATCCTGTATCTGGTCTCCAAGGGCGCGAACCCGAAGGCGGTGGCCAACGACGGCATGACGACGGCCGACATGGCCAACGGCCCCAAGCAGCGGATCAATCCGTTCCCGAAGACGATTGCGCTGCTCGAGGGGCTCGGCGCGAAACTCATGCACAAGTGCATCTCGTGCGGCGGCTGAGCGTCGGCCGCCGGGCCGCGCAGCGGGCCGGCGGATGGCGGTGGACTGCCGGAGTTCGGGACCGTCGTGACGACGGCCCGGTCCGATCGGAGGAGTAAAGATGTTGCGGAGACTGCTGAGTGGCGCGTGCCTGGGCCTGGCGGGCGCGCTGTGCGCCACAGCCCTCGTGGTCGCGGCCCCGGCGAACGCGCCGGTGGCCGACGCCGTCATGAACGGCAACCTGGCAGAGGCCAAGGCCCTGCTCACGCAGGGCGCCGACGTGAACGCGGCGCAGAACGACGGGATGACGGCGCTGCACTGGGCGGCCCTGAATGGCGATCGGGCCACCGCGAAAATGCTGCTGTACGCCGGGGCCGATCCGAACGCCGCGACGCGCATCGGCGCCTACACGCCGCTCGACATCGCGGCGAAGGACGGCCACGCCCGTCTGGTCGAGGCGCTGCTGAAGGGCGGGGCGAATCCGAAGCTGACCGACGTGCACGGCACGACGCCGCTCATGCTGGCCTCTGCGTCCGGCAGCGTGCAGGCGGTCACCGACCTGCTGGCGTCCGGCGCGGACGTCAACGCGAAGGAGCACGTCAAGGGCGAGACGGCGCTGATGTTCGCGGCGGCAGCCGGCCGCGCGAACGTCGTGCCGGTGCTGATGGCGCATGGCGCCGACTGGCGTCCGACGACGAAGATCCTCGACTGGACCAAATTGAAGCCGAACGACCCGCGGCTGCCGTCGTTCAAGGGCTTCGGCTTCGGCAAGCCGGGCAAGAAGAAGATGCCGGCCGGCGCCAAGGCGGTCAAGACGGCCTTCAAGGGGAAGAAGGGCGTCAAGCCGGTCGCCGCGGTGGCCAAAGAGAAGGGCGTCCCGCCGACCGCCGGCGTTCCCGCGAAGAAGCCGGGATTCGGCGGCAACCCGTTCCTCAGCTACTACAAGCAGGTCGGCACGCAGGGCGGCCTGACGGCACTGCTGTTCGCCGTCCGCCAGGGGGACGTCGCCACGGTGCAGGCGCTGCTCAAGGGCGGGGCCGACATCAACCAGGTCGATCCGGGCGACCATACCAGCCCGCTCATGATGGCAGTGGTGAACGGCCACTTCGATCTCGCGGACACGCTGGTGAAGGACGGCGCGAACCCGAACCTGGCGCAGGTGAGCGGCGCGGCGCCGCTCTTCGCCGTGCTGAACTGCGTGTGGGCCGACAAGGCGCTCTATCCGCAGCCGACGGCGTACAAGGAGCAGAAGCTCGGCTACCTGGCGCTGATGAAGGATCTGCTGGCGCACGGCGCCAATCCGAACGCGCGGCTGAACGAGCAGGTCTGGTATTCGGCGTATAACTTCGACCAGGAAGGGCTGGACCAGACCGGCGCGACGCCGTTCTGGCGCGCGGCCTACGGCGACGACATCAATGCGATGAAGCTGCTCGTGGCGCATGGCGCGAATCCGCACATCCCGACCAGGAAGCCGAAGGCGATGGGCCTGTCCGCCTTCTATCACACCAAGACGAAGAAGGATTATTCGGGGCTGCCGCCAATCCCGGTGGGTGGACCTGATATCACGCCGCTGCTCGCCGCTTCGGGCGAGGGGTACGGCTGGAGCCTGACGGCCAACCATCACCGGTATGCGCCGACCGGCATGCTGAAGGCGGTCAAGTACCTCGTCGAGGACCTGCATGCCAACGTGAACGCCCGTGACGCGGACGGCAACACGCCGCTGGACAACGCGGCCGCGGTCGGCAACAACGGGATGATCCTGTATCTCGTGTCGAAGGGGGCGGACATTCACGCCATCAACCGGAACGGCCAGACGGTGGCCGACATGGCGAACGGCCCGGTGCAGCGGGTGAATCCATTCCCGAAGACGATCGCGCTGGTGGAGAAGCTGGGCGGGAAACTGATGCACAAGTGCGTCTCCTGCGGCGGCTAGCGCTCGGATCCGATCGAACCTCAGGTGCCTGACAAGAGGCGCCGCCAGCGTGACCGGCGGCGCCTCTTGTCGTCTTTGCCGCCCGCCCGCCGTCGTCCCGCCTGCGTGCAGCTGCCGATCTCAATGAAGTCAATTTCGTGAAATAATGAACCCTTCGACGGTATCGTCAGTGCTCGATCGGCCGACGCGAGTCACCGCACTTCCAGGGACCATTCATTTCTGCTGTTAGTTCTTGCGGGCCAGCGGCTTAGCTTATTCATGAGTTTGCGAACGGCAGACGTCACCGAGCGGCCGAAATAGTTCGATAAATCGTTTGTGCTCTGTGATTTGCGTCGATACAAACGCAGACAATAAAGTGCAAGAAATGGCCGTGATTCCTGCCGATATTCCGTATACTTCGCCAACAGGATGCGAGCGATCGTCAGAGGGCTGACGGGGGAAACTGAATGACGAAGTTCGGTTACCGAATTATTGGAACGGCAATCCTGGCCTTCGGTCTGAGCCTGAGTCTTGCCGCGTACAGCGGGCAGGGTGGCCAGGCCGCGCCGGCAGCGGCCGCGCCGGCCGCCGCGCTGGCGGCGCCGGCGGGCGGGGCGATGCCGGTCGCCCAGCAGAATGCCCTGGTCCAGCAGTACTGCGTCGGCTGCCACGACGATCTGCAGATGACGGGCGGGCTGTCGCTCGAGCATTTTGACGCGGCGCATCCGAACCCGACGGTCGTGGCGATGATGGTCGGCAAGTTGAAGGGCGGGGCGATGCCGCCGAAGAACATGCCGCGGCCGAACGCCGGGACGCTCTACATGCTGATCGGCGCCC
>DATLRO010000068.1:0-71325 GCA_035534615.1 Vicinamibacterales bacterium | reverse complement strand
TAGGTTCCGACCGACAGGTTCAGAAAGTGCGCTTCTCCGAGCGCGTCGGTCACGGCTTCCTGGTTCTCCGGTCCGCTGATGTCCACCGTGACGCCCGGCAGCACGGCGCCGGTCGCGTCCTTGACGGTCACGTCGATCCGTCCCGTGTACACCTGAGCTGAAGCCGGAACCGCCAGGCCCAGCGCCATCAAGAGCGCTGCGACGGCAAGCGAGAGCCGACCCAATCGCACAGTCATAGGCTTATCCTTGTCCTCCAACGGTCAGTAAGACCCGGTCACAATGACCCTCGGCGGCTTGCACGCTTCGTTCCGTCCAACCTCCAGAGCGCCAGCACTCACCATGCAAACTGCGTGGCATTCGAGTGATTTTCAGAACATGCTGACTGCCAATGGATTACGGGTTCGAGTATCAATTCGGAACTACTGTAAATCCAACACACTAGATCGCCGCTATCCAATATCACGGATTGAAGTCAGCGCTTGCACGGAATTTTCCCCTGGAGCCACGGTTATCTCCGCGTCGGCAGCCGCATTTTCGTACCCGCGCGGAGCATGTATGTGCCCACTCTGGCACACGATTTCGCCCCAAGCGCTGACGCGCTGCTGCTATTAATCGGTCGATCGCAGGACTCCCGTTACCGAGCGCCTTCGCCCGTTGCGAGAGCCTGACTCGGGGCTCGGGGCTCAGTGCTCGGTGGTCGGGGCTCGGGGGCTCAGTGCTCGGGGGCTCGGGGCTTGGGCTCAGTGCTTGGGGCTCGGGGCTCAGTGCTCGGGGCTCGGGGGCTCGGCCCGCGGCGCGCCGCTGGTGGCGCGCCGCGGCCCCTGTCCCCTCGAACGCAGGCTAGGCGCCGAACGGATGCACGAAGAAGAGGATCAGAGAGATCAGCAGGACGTAGATGACGAGCGATTCGATCAGGACGAGGCCGAGAATCAGGTTGCCCCGGATTTCACCGGCGGCACTCGGATTCCGCGCGATGCTCTGCACGGCACCGCTGATGCTCATGCCCTGGCCGATCGCGCCGAACGCGGCCGCGAGCCCGAGCGGGAAGCCGGCCGCGATGATCGACCACTTGATCAGCTCGGCATGCCCGGCCGCCGCGGCGCCGGCAGCCGCCCCGGCCGCTTCCTGTGCGTGCAGCGGCACCACCGCGCCCAGGGCGAGAAACACGAACGTCATCAGCAGGAAGGACCGTTTGCTCACAACCAAAGCCTCCTCGAAATTAGCGGTTCAACGGGACAGGTGACGGAACACGTCGACGATCGGATCACACCTCGCCGGCGGCGAACTCGCCGTGCGCCTGCGTGTCGTGCTCGGTGGCGACCGCGCCCCCGAGGTAGATCGCCGTCAGCAGCAGGAAGATGAACGCCTGCAGCGTGCCGGTGATGATCCCCATGAACATCATCGGGATCGGCACCAGGAACGGAATGATGCTGAACAGAATCGCGATGACCAGTTCCTCGCCGAAGATGTTGCCGAACAACCGGAGCGAGAGCGAGAGGAGCCGGGACAGGTGGCTGATGATTTCGATCGGCAGCATCAGCGGCGCGGTGAAGAGCGGCGCGCCGGGCGGCGTCGCAAAGTGCTTCAGGTAGTGCCAGAGCCCCTGCGCCCGCACCCCCTCGATGTGGTAGTAGACCCACACGGTGATCGCGCAGCCGAGCGGCACGTTGATGTTGCTCGTCGGCGCCATCAGGCCGGGCACCAGCCCCATGAGGTTCGCGCACAGGATGAAGATGAACACCGACGCCGCAATCGGCAGGTAGCGCGGCCCTTTCGGCCCGATGTAGTCCTTCAGCAGGCCGTTCAGTCCGGCCACGCCGTCCTCGAAGACAATCTGCAGCCGGCTCGGGTTCTCGACGCTCAGCCGGCTCCGCACGAGCAGGCAGACCGCCGTGAGCGCCAGCACGACCAGCGCCGACATCACGAGGTAGTCGGGAATCACCGGGGCGCCGGCCGCAGCGCGCCCGAAGGGGCGCAGCGCCGCCGCCAGCAGCGGTCCGAACACCGCGTTCACCAGCTCGACAATCCAGAGGGGATGGTGCAGCTTCTCCATGCGCGTCGCTGAACCCGATCACGCGTGCCCGGTCCGCCGGGCCGCCAGGACGATCCGCCCGGCCTCGACCAGCACAGCCAGTACAAACGACGAGGCGCCCGCCAGCACCCCGACAATGTGCAGGCGCAGACGCACCACGATGACGTACGCCGCGGCGGCCAGTATAACGTACCTTGTGAAAAACTTCACCAGCCGCCAGAGCTTCGTCCACGGCCCCACCGCGCCGCCCAGCGCCGCGTCCACCGCCCCCTTGATTCCCCGGTAACTGAACCACACCAGCCCGCCGCCCCCCAGCACACTCACCGCCGCCCGCACGGGCGCCGCCGCCACCACGAGACTCACCCCCGTGAGGACCAGACACGCCACCACCGCCTCGCGCTCGAGATGCCGGAGCCGCGGATCGGGTTCGGACAGGTGCGCATGCATGAGCATGACCGGAAGCCTGCGGCCTTCAGGGCCGGCCGAATCGCCGCCTCAACGGCGCGGCCCCGGCTTCTTCTCCCCCTCCCGGCGGCCTCCTCCCCCGGCCTCCGCCATCGTCCGGTACACGTTCAGGACGCCGGCCGCCAGACCGAAGAAGAAGAACAGAATCGAGAACCAGGGAGACGTGCCGAGCCAGGTGTCGAGGACGTGGCCGACCCAGAAGCCGATGATCAGCGCCAGCACGAACGCGATCCCCACGGCCCCGACCGAGCCGAGCGCCCGGAACGTCTCGGCGTGCTGTCTGCGCCAGGGGCTGCTCATCGGCAATCTCCTCATCTTAAAGACTTCGGACCGATTTCGGAAGCGAGAGTACGCCGCCGACCGGCATCTCCGCAACTTACAGATTCCTAAAGATTTTTGGCATACCGTCGGCTTGACGCTTTCGAAACCGGAGGCCTATACTGACCGAAGACTCTCTCTTCCGTCATGCGAAGCTTCCAGACTCCAGCCGTCGTGCTCGGCCTGACGATGCTCGTGGCCGCGGCGGCGACGCCGGCCGCGCGGGCGCAGGACGTCCACCGGGGCATGTACGTCAGCGTCCTCGACAAGGCGGGGGCGCCGGTGACCGGCCTGACGGCGGCCGACTTCACGGTGTACGAGGACGGCGTGCCGCGTGAAGTGCTGCGGGCCGAGCCGGCCACCGATCCGATCGACATCGCCGTGCTGGTCGACACGAGCCAGGCGGCCGGGCCGTACATGCAGGACTTCCGCCCGGCGGTGGAAGCTTTCATCCACCGGATGGGCGGCCGCAATCCGATGACCCTCGTCGGCTTCGGCTCGCGCCCCACGATCCTCACCGACTACACCATGAACGTCGCGCGGCTCGAACAGGGTGCGCGGCGGCTGTTCCCCGACCCGGGCAGCGGCGCCTACCTGCTGGATGCGCTGGTCGAGGTGTCGCACGGCCTCCAGAAGCGGGCGGCCACACGGTCGGTCATCCTGGTCATCACGACCGACGGGCCGGAGTTCAGCAACCCGCAGTACCAGAGCGTACTCGACGCGCTCACACGGTGCGGCGCAGCGCTCGACGCGGTGGTCGTCGGCCCGCCGGCGTCCAACCTGTTCAACGCCTCGGCGCGCAACCGGGCGATGGTCCTCGACCGCGGCACGCGGATCACCGGCGGACGGCACGATCAGATTCTGGCGGGGATGGCGTTGAACAGGACCCTGATGCAGATCGCCGACGATCTGTCGCACCAGTACCGGCTGACCTACGCGCACCCGGAGTCGCTGATTCCGCCGACGAAGTTCACGGTCAGTGTGGATCGCCCGGGCCTCGTGGCCCGCGGCACGCCGATTCGGCCGACGAGGCAGCGGTGACCTGGCGCGCGCCCGGTCGCGGACGGACCGGCCCGGTCCCGGCGGTCGCGGCCCTGCTGGCGGCCTGCGCGCTCGCGGTCGCCGGTCCGCGCGACGTCCAGGCGCAGGCGGGCGCCCGGCAGGTGCCTTCGCAGCTGCCGTCGTTCCGGGCGGGCGTCGAGGTCGTCTCGCTGAACGTCACGGTGACCGACCCGACGGGACATTACCTCACCGGTCTGGGCGAGAAGGACTTCCAGGTCTACGAGGACGGCGTCCGTCAGAACCTGACCTACTTCGACGCGACGAAGCTGCCGGTCGCGCTGGCGCTGCTGCTCGACACCAGCGCCAGCATGGAGGAGAAGCTGCCGACGGCGCAGCAGGCCGCCATCGGCTTCGTCAGGCAGCTCCGGCCGCAGGATCTGGCCGAAGTCATCGATTTCGACAGCCGCGTGCAGATACTGGCGCCGTTCACCGACGACCGGCAGGTGCTCGATCGCGCGATTCTGCAGACGTCGGCGGGCGGCTCCACGGCGCTCTACAACGCCGTCTACATCGCGCTGAACGAGCTGAAGAAGGTGATCCGGGAGCACCCGAACGACGTGCGGCGCCAGGCGATCATCCTGCTGTCGGACGGCGACGACACGTCGAGCCTGGTGACGTTCGACGAGGCGCTCGATCTCGCGAAGCGATCGGAGACGGCGATCTACACGATCGGACTCCGCTCGCCGGAAGGCCTGACGATCGCGCGGGGCGGCTACGACGAGTCGACCTACGTGCTGCGCCAGCTGGCGGCGCAGACGGGCGGGCGGGCGTTCTTCCCTGAGCAGCTGAAGGACCTGAACACGGTCTACCAGCAGATCGCGACGGAACTGTCGAGTCAGTACCGTCTCGGCTACACGTCCGGCAACCCGCTCCGCGACGGGGCCTGGCGGCGGATCGTGGTGCAGGTGGATCGGCCCGACGCCATCGTCCGGACCAAGCCGGGCTACTATGCGCCGACGAAGTAGCGCCGGGCGCGGCTCGAGGTGACCATCGGATGAATGTCGTCCCCCTGATGCTCTATGCGGCGGCCGCCCTGGCCTACGGGCGCCACTTCGCGCGCCGCTCGGCGGGCGCCGGCCGGGCCGCCACGATGCTGCTGATGGCGGGGGCGCTGGCGCACACGTTCATCATCGGGATGCAGACCGTCACGAGCGGACACATTCCCGTGGCGGGGGCCTCGCCGGCCGTGTCGACCTTCGTCTGGCTGCTGGCCCTCGCCTACCTGTACACCGAGGTGACCACCGGCGAGCGGGCGATGGGCGTGTTCATCCTGCCGCTGATCGTCGTGATGCAGGCGATCCCGGCGCTGCACCCGGGCCACGAAGATCAGGCGGCGGTCCTTCACAGCCCGTGGTTCGGCGTGCACGTGTCGTCGCTGCTGTTCGCCTACGCGAGCTTCGCGCTGGCGTGCGTGATCGGCGTCACGTACATGCTCCTGTTCAAGGAAATCAAGGCCAAGCATCTGGGCGTCTTCTACGAGCGCCTGCCGTCGCTGCAGGTGCTCGACGTCATGAACCGCCGCGCGGTCGTCGTCGGCTGGATCTTCCTGACGGTCGGCATCATCGTGGGGACCATCTGGGCCGCGCAGGCGCGGATCATCGATCCGACCGACCCGCGCGTGCAGGCGATGTCGCTCGGCGATCCGAAGATCTTCGCCGCGCTGGTCTGCTGGGCGGTCTATTCGTTCGAGGTCGTGGCGCTGCACATGTCGGGGTGGAGCGGCCGGCGCACCGCCTGGCTCTCCATCATCGGATTCGTGATCGTGCTGGTGAATCTCGTGCCGATCAGCTACTTCCTGACCACGAGCCACACCTTCTGAACGGCGGGCCCCCCGGCGCGGCCGCTCCGGCGGCGGCCGCCCCCGGGCCCTCTCAACGCATGCAGATCCTGCTTGTCGGCGTCAGTTATCGGACGGCCCCCATCGAGATGCGGGAGCGGATCGATTTCTCGACGCGCCTGAAGCCGGCGCTCCAGGCCCTCGCGGCGCGGCCCGCCAGCCGCGAGGCGGTGGTCCTGTCGACCTGTAACCGGGCGGAGCTGTACGTCGCGTGCGAGAGCCCCGAGCGCGCGAAGGCGGATCTGGTGGCGTTCATGAGCGCGTTCCACGGCGTGCCGGCCGCCGAACTGTCGCCGCATCTCTACGACCAGCTCGACGCCGACGCCGTGCGGCACCTCTTCCGGGTCGCATCCGGCCTCGATTCCCTCGTGGTCGGCGAGCCGCAGATTCTGGGCCAGGTGAAGGAGGCGTTCGCCACCGCCGCCGAGGAGCAGGTCGCCGGCCCGCTCCTGACACGCCTGTTCCATTCCTCGTTCGCCGTCGGCAAGCGCGTGCGCTCCGAGACGGGGCTGGCGGAGGGGGCCGTCTCGGTCAGTTACGCCGCGGTCTCGCTGGCCCGGAAGATCTTCGGGGATCTGAAAGGGCGGCGCGTGCTGGTGATCGGCGCGGGAGAGATGGGCAAGCTGACCGCCCTTCATCTGAAGAGCCAGGGCATCCGCGAGATCGTCATCACGAGCCGGACCGCCGCGCACGCCAGCGCCCTGGTCGACCAGATCGACGGGGCGGTGGGCGTGCCGTGGGAGGCGCTGCCCGCGGCCCTGACGGAGGCCGACATCGTCGTGACGGCGACCGGCTCGGCCACGCCGATCCTCGACCGCGCGCAGGTGGCCGGTGCGATGGGGCCGCACCGGAACCGGCCGCTGTTCATCATCGACATCGCGCTGCCGCGCGACGTCGATCCCACGACCGGCAGCCTCGAGCAGGTGTTCCTCTACAACATCGACGACCTGCAGGCGATCGTGCAGGAGAACCTGTCGCGGCGGTCAGGGGAAGTGACGAGCGCCGAGACGATCGTGGACGAGGAAGTCGGCCGGTTCGCCGCGTGGCTGCGCGCGCGCAGCGCCGTGCCGACCGTCGTCGCCCTGCGGCAGCGGTTCGAGGCGATCCGGCGCTCGGAGCTGCAGCGGCTCGAGCCGAAGCTCGCCGGCCTGCCGCCCGACGCGCGCGCCCGCGTCGACGAGATCACGCGGCTGCTGGTCGAGAAACTCCTCATCGGCCCGACCGAGCAGCTCAAGGCGTTGCCCGACTCCGAGACGATGACGCTGTACGCCGACGCGGTCAGCCACCTGTTCGACCTCGACCACGACGGGGCCGGCGCCGCCACGCCGCCGGACGAGGCCGGGGACCCGGCCGATCGACACCGCGCCCGGCGCTACCCCGGACGGAGCCGCGCCTTCCCGGGAGCGGACGATGAGTAGCCTGCGCCTGGGGACGCGCGGCAGCCAGCTCGCCAGGTACCAGGCCCGGACGGTGGCGGCGCGCATCGCCGCGGCCGGCGGCCCGGCCTGCGAGGTGGTCATCATCCAGACCAGCGGCGACCGGCTGCAGGACGCCCCGCTGGCCGACGTGGGCGGCAAGCGCCTGTTCGTCAAGGAGCTCGAAGACGCGCTGCTCGGCGACCGGATCGACCTGGCGGTGCACAGCAGCAAGGACATGCCGGCCGTGCTGCCCGACGGGCTGGCAATCGCGGCCGTGCTGCCGCGCGAGGACCCGCGCGATGCCCTGGTGCTGCCGGCGGGGGCCGCCGTGCCGGCGTCGCCCACGCTCGACGCGCTCGTCGCCGCGCTGGGAGGCGCGCCGCGCATCGGCACCGGCAGCGTCCGCCGCGTGGCCCAGCTGCGCCGCCTCGCGCCGAACGCGCAGTTCGCCGGCGTCCGCGGCAATCTCGACACCCGCCTCCGGAAGCTGGACGAGGGCCAGCACGACGCCCTCGTGCTGGCCGCCGCCGGCCTGTACCGGCTCGGATTCGCCTCCCGCATCACCGCCCCCCTGCCGGCCTCCGCCTGCGTCCCGGCGCCGGGCCAGGGGATCATCGCCGTCGAGATCCGCGCGGGCGACGGCCGCACGCACGCCGCGGTCTCGTCGATCGACGATGCGGTGACTTCTCGGGCGCTGGCGGCCGAGCGGGCGCTCGTCCGCGCGCTCGGCGGCGGCTGCCAGATGCCGCTCGGGGCGCTGGCGCAGGCCGCCGGCGACGACCTGGACCTGCGGGCCGTCGTCCTGTCGATCGACGGCGCCCGCGCCCTGCACCACCGCGCGCGCGGGCCGAAGGACGATCCGGAAGGCCTCGGGGCCCGGGTGGCGGAGGCGCTGCTGAAGGACGGCGCCGGCGAGCTGCTGGCCGAGGTGCGGCGCGCGCAGGCGGCCATCGAAGGACTGCAGCCGTGAGCGGCGCCCAGGTATTTCTGATCGGCGCCGGCCCGGGCGCACCGGACCTCATCACCGCACGCGGCCTGCGCGTCCTCCGGACCGCCGACGTCGTGCTGCACGATCACCTCGTCCATCCAAAGCTGCTGCGCGAAGCGCGCGCGGACGCCGAGCTGATCGACGTCGGCCTGACGGCGCCGCAGCCGCTCGATCAGGAAGCGATCTGCTACCTCCTGCTGGAAAAGGCGGGCGAGGGCCGGCGGGTGGCGCGCCTCAAGTGGGGCGATCCGTTCGTTTTCGGGACGACCGGCGAGGAGGCGCTGTTCCTGCACGAACAGGGCGTCCGCTTCGAGGTGATTCCCGGCGTGCCTGCCGACGTGGGCGCGGCCGCCTATGCCGGCATTCCGCTGAGCCACCCCGGCGGCGGGGACACGGTCACCCTGATTCGCGGACACGAAGGCGAAGGCCGGACGCTGCCGGAGGTCGACTGGCACAGCCTCGCCCGCCTGGACGGCACGCTCGCCTGCTACGCGGGCGCGCACCAGCTGCCGGGCATCGCCGAGGCGCTCCTCGCCCACGGCCGGCCGCCGGACGAAACGGCCGCGCTCATCTACAGCGGCACCCTCGCGGGCCAGCAGACGATCCAGGGCTCGCTCGCCGACATCGCGGCCGCGGCCGCGCAGCCGGGCCAGCGCCGGCCGGCGCTGCTCGTGGTCGGCCGCGTGGTCGGCCTGCGGGACCATCTCCGCTGGTTCGACGCCCGCCCGCTCTTCGGGCGCCGCATCGCCGTGACGCGGCCGCGCGAGCAGGCGGGCGAGCTGGTCGAACTGCTGGAGGATTTCGGCGCGGACACCATCGAGGCCCCGCTCATCCGGATCGTCCCTCCGGACGACGAGGCGCCGCTGGACGAGGCGTGCCGCCGCGCCGGCGGGTTCGACTGGATCGTGTTCACGAGCGCGAACGGCGTGGCGCGGTTCTTCGAGCGCCTGCTGGCCGGACCGGGCGACCTGCGCGATCTGAAGGGCGTACGGCTGTGCGCCATCGGACCGGCGACGGCCGCGCGGATCGCGCAGCTCGGCCTCAAGGTCGACCTGACGCCGGCCGAGTACCGCGCCGAGGCGGTCGTCGAGGCGCTGGCCGCCACCGGCGATCTCACGGGGCGCCGGATTCTGCTCCCGCGCGCCGACATCGCGCGCGAACTGCTGGCCGAGGAGCTGCGCCGGCTCGGCGCGGACGTCACCGAGGTCAAGGCCTACCGCACGCTGCCGGTCGAGCCGGACGCCGAGGGCCAGCCGGATCTCTACCGGATGCTGCTGGACCGGCGGATCGACGTCGTCACGTTCACCAGCGCGTCGACCGTCCGGAGCTTCGTGCGGCAGATCGGCGCCGAGCAGGTGGCCGACCTGCTGCAGACGACGCTGGTGGCGGCGATCGGCCCGGTGACCGCCGACGCCGCGGCCGAGTACGGCATCCGGACCGACATCATGCCGGCCCGCTACACCGTGCCGGATCTGGTGGACGCCATCGTCGCGCATTATGCGGGGGTGAGAACGTAGGGACTCGGGACTCAGGGCTCGGCGCTCGGGCGTTCGGGCGTTCGCAGACTCACAGGGAACAAGGGTGTTTCATGGCGATCGATATTCGCACCAGCCTCCAGCTTTCCCGCCGCCACCGCCGGCTCCGGCAGTCGGCCGGGCTGCGGGCGCTCGTGCGCGAGACGCGGCTGTCACCGGAGATGTTCATCTACCCGCTGTTCGTCTGCGAGGGCGAAGGGGTGCGGCGGGAAGTGCCGTCGATGCCGGGCGTGTTCCAGCTGTCGGTCGACGAAGCCGTCCGCGAAGCGGAGGCGGCGCGGGCCGACGGCGTGCCGGCGGTGATCCTCTTCGGCATCCCCGACGAGAAGGACGAGATCGGATCGGCCGCCTACGCGGCCGGGGCCCCCGTGCAGGCGGCGGTCCGGGCCATCAAGCGGGCGTCGCCGGAGACGGTCGTGATGACCGACGTCTGCCTGTGCGAGTACACGTCGCACGGCCACTGCGGCATCGTCGAGCACGGCGAGATCGTGAACGATCCGACCGTGGCCCAGCTCGTCCGTGCGGCGGTCTCGCACGCCGAGGCCGGGGCGGACGTCGTGGCGCCGTCCGACATGATGGACGGCCGGGTGGGCGCCATCCGCGAGGCGCTCGACGCGCGCGGCTTCACGCGCGTGGCGATCATGTCGTACGCGGCGAAGTACTGGTCGGCCTTCTACGGGCCGTTCCGCGACGCGGCCGGCTCGGCGCCGAAATTCGGCGACCGGCGGACGCACCAGATGGATCCGGCGAACGCGGAGGAAGCGCTCCGCGAGGTCGAACAGGACATCGAGGAAGGGGCCGACATCGTCATGGTGAAGCCGGCCGTCACCTACCTCGACGTCATCACGCGCGTGAAGGCGGAGTTCGGCTACCCGACCGCGGCGTACCACGTGAGCGGCGAATACAGCATGCTGAAGGCGGCCGCCCGCAACGGCTGGATCGACGAGCCGCGCGCCATGATGGAGACGCTCACCGCGATCCATCGCGCCGGCGCCGACATGATCATCACCTACTACGCGAGAGAGGCCGCGCGGGGGCTTCGATGATCCCCGGTCTCCCGTCTCCGGTCTCCCGTCTACGGTCCTGAGGCTGGTGCTCGTTCGAGGGCCAGCTTCTCCTCCATGCGTTGCGTCAGATCCGTTCCAGGACCGGAGACCGGAGACTGGAGACGGATTGGACCGTTGACCGCAGACTGACGACTGGAGACGGATTGGACCGTAGACCGAAGGCCGTAGACCGACGACCGTGTTATCGTTTCCCCATGCCTCGTCTGCGCACGCGTCAGTCTGCGAAGCTCTTCACCCGCGCCCGGAAGATTCTGCCGGGCGGCGTCGACAGCCCGGTCCGGGCCTTCACGGCGGTCGGCGGCACGCCGCTGTTCATCGCCAGCGCCTCGGGCGCCCGCCTCACGGACGTCGACGGCAACCGCTACGTCGACTACGTCATGTCGTGGGGGCCGCTCATCCACGGCCACGCGCCGAAAGGGCTGGTGCGCGCGCTGACGGCCGCCGTGCGGCGCGGCACGAGCTACGGCGCGCCGACGGCGCTCGAGGTGGAGCTCGGCGAGCAGGTCCGCAGGCTGATGCCGTCGATCGAGCGGGTCCGCTTCGTGAATTCCGGCACCGAGGCGGCGATGAGCGCGGTCCGGCTCGCCCGCGCGGCCACCGGCCGCGACCGCATCGTCAAGTTCGCCGGCTGCTACCACGGCCACGGCGATCCGTTCCTCGTCCAGGCCGGGTCGGGGGCGACGACGCTCGGCGTCCCGACCAGCCCGGGGGTGCCGGCCGGCGCGATCGGCGACACGCTGCTGGCCGACTACAACGATCTCGACGGGTGCCGCGCGCTCTGCGAGCGGCACCGGGGCACGATTGCCGCGATCATCGTCGAGCCGATCGCCGGCAACATGGGGGTCGTGCCGCCGGCGGCCGGCTTCCTGGCCGGCCTGCGGCAGCTGTGCGACGCGCACGGCCTGCTGCTCATCTTCGACGAAGTGATTTCCGGGTTCCGCGCGTCCGCCGGCGGCGCGCAGCGGATTGCGGGGGTGAAGCCCGACCTGACCTGCCTGGGCAAGATCATCGGCGGCGGGCTTCCGGTCGGCGCCTACGGGGGCCGCGCCGATCTGATGGCGCAGGTGGCGCCGTCCGGACCGGTCTATCAGGCCGGCACGCTGTCGGGGAATCCGCTGGCGATGACCGCGGGGCTCTGGAGCCTGAATCAGCTGAAGCCGGCGCTCTACCGCCACCTCGCCCGCCTCGGCGAGCGCCTCGCCGGCGGCCTGGCGGAGGCCGCGCGCGGGGCGGGCGTCGCCTTGCAGGTGAACGCCTTCGGCTCGGTCCTGACGCCGTTCTTCACCGACCGCCCGGTGCGCGACTATCGCTCGGCGCTCACCGCCGACGCCGCCGCCTACGGCCGGTTCTTCCAGGGCATGCTGGCCCGCGGCGTCTATCCGCCGCCGTCACAGTTCGAAGCCTGGTTCCTGTCGGCCGCGCACACGGTCAAGGACATCGACCTGACCGTCGCGGCGGCACGGGACGCGATGCGAGAGAGCCTGAGGACGTGAGCGGCGGATTTTCGCTGCTCGCGTCATCCGCGTCAGTTCTTCTGCGGCACCACCGTCAGCGGCGAGTCGATGCGCACGCGGAGGATCGTGCCGGCCGGCAGCTCGACGTCCTTGCCCGGCGTGGCGGCCACCATGCCGCCGCCGCCGATCAGCACGCCGGCGAGCACCCCCTTGAAGCCGCCGAGCAGGCCGCCGATGATGGCGCCGACGCCGGCGCCGGTCCCGATCTTGCCGGCCTCCCCCTTCAACCCGTCGCTCGCCTTCGTCACGACGCCGTGCATCTCGTAGGTCACGCCGTTGATCGTGATCCGGTCGAAGCTGAGCGTGAGCTGCCCCTTGCGATCCAGCCGGGTCGCCTTGGTGACCGCCGACACGACGCCCCGCATGACGGAGCCGGCCGGGATCAGCACGCGGCCGTTCCCGCTGAGATCGACCTCGGTCGTCGCTTCGACCTTGTCTTCGACCTCCGCCGTGCCGGAACTGAGCGTCGTTTCCAGCCGCGCATCGAGCTCGGTGCCGACCGGCACCTCACGGAAGACCTGCCGGGAGACCGATGACGGCGCCTCGGCGGCGGGGGCGGGCGCCGGGGCCGCGGCGGGCGGCGGCGCGGGGTGCCCGGCCGCGAGCACCGCGGCGCGCAGGTCCTCGAGACGGCCGTTCAGATCGCCGTATTCCTGGTGCGTGACCCGCCCTTCCTTGCGCAATTTGACCTGCAGGTAGATCACGTCGTCGTGCAGATGATCGAGGCGCGTCAGCAGCTGATCGGCCGTGACGGCGTCGGTCCCGCGCACCTTGACGATCTCGTGCCGGATCTCGACGACCTTGTCCTGAAGTCTCTGGATGTCGGCGCGGCTCACCGCCGCGACACCGGCCTGCGCCCCGCTGCGCGCCATCGCCCGCGGCGCGGCCACGCCGAGCCCCAGCACCACGGCAAGTCCGAAGGCGAAATGCAGTCGTCGCATGGAAACCTCTGTCGATATGGTCAGGATGAGGACTGACGCCGCTTTCCCATCATACCCCCGCGGGGCGCGCCCCGGGCGCCCGCCTGCCCGTTCCGGATGGGCGCGACCCGGCGGCCCGCCTCACTTCCACGGCAGGAAGCGGTCGATCCAGGGGATGCGGGTCAGGTCGTTGTAGATGACGGTGACCATCAGCATCATCAGGAAGGCGAAGCCCGCGAGGAAGATCTTCTCCTTGACCCGGACGCTGAAATCGCGGCGGGCGATCCCCTCGAGCAGCATGACGAAGATGTGCCCGCCGTCGAGCACGGGGATCGGCAGCAGGTTGAGCAGGCCGAGGTTGAGGCTGATGGAGGCCATCAGGCTGAAGAGCGCAATCCAGCCGGCGCGCGCGGATTCACCCGACAGCTGGGCAATCGCCACCGGCCCCATCAGCTGCTTCGCCGAGATCTGGCGGGTGATCAGCCCCCACACCGTCTGGCCGATCAGGATCGAGTACTGGTAGTTCTTCTCGAAGCTCAGGCCGATGGCCTGGAGCGGTCCGGGTTTGAACGTCTTCACCGCGTCGCCGATCGTCACGCCGATCAGACCGACCTTCCCCTGCGGCTTCGGCGTCACCTGGACGTCCCGGCGGGCGCCGTGCCGGTCGACGGTCAGCGTGACCGGCTCGCCGGCGTGCGGCGAGATGGCGGCCGACAGCTGCTGCGCGAACGTAATCGTCTTGCCGTCGACGGCGATCACGACGTCGCCCGGCTGCAGGCCGGCCCGTGCGGCGGGATCGCCGGGGAGCACCGACTGGATGAACGGATGCACGTCCGGCAGGACGCCGATCTCGCCGATCTCGAACTCGGTCCGTCCCTGCGGCGTGATCTGCAGGGAGATCGGCTGGCCGTGCCGCAGCACGACGATCGGGATCGCACGGTTCGCATGCGTGCCGACGGCCGTGTAGAACGCATCCCACGTGTCCACCCGGTTGCCGTCGACCGACAGGATCCGATCGCCGGGCTGGATCCCGACGGTCGCCGCCGGGGAGCCGGCCGCGACCGTCCCGACCACCGGCGGCTGGTCCTGGTACGCCGGCACGGTCGCCCCGTTCATCAGGACGATGGCCAGGAGGACGACCGCCAGCAGGATGTTCATGGCGGGGCCCATCACGAGCACCTGGAACCGCTGCCACTTCGTCTTGGACAGGAACTCGTCGGGCGCCCCGCTCCGCTCCTCCTCCGGGTTGTCGCCCGCCATCTTGACGTAGCCGCCGAGCGGAATGGCGCTGATGCAGTACTCCGTGTCGCCGCGCGTGGTCTTCAGCAGCTTGGGTCCGAAGCCCAGCGAAAAGGTGACCACGCGGACGCCGACGCGGCGGGCCATCAGGAAGTGGCCGAACTCGTGCACGAACACCAGCACACCGATGACGAACGCGAAGGCGAGCAGAGTAATCACCGGAACAACCTCATCGCTTCAGTTCCAGGCGCCGGACCAGCTCCTGGGAATGGGCCCGCGCCCAGGCGTCCACCCCGCGGACTTCCGCGAGCGTCTGCACCGGCCGGGGTCGGTAGGCGTCGATCGCCTCGGCGATCAGCTCGGCAATCGCCATGAACGGGATCTGCCCCTCGAGGAACGACGCGACGGCGACTTCGTTGGCGGCATTGAGCACGACGGGCAGGCCGGCGTCCCCCTGCAGCGCGCGATACGCCAGGCCCAGGCACGGGAAGTTCTCCCGGTCGGGCTCGTCGAACTCCAGCCGGCCGCACCGCACGAGATCGAGCCGGGGCACGGGCGCCGACCAGCGCTCCGGATACGAGAACGCGTACTGGATCGGCAGCCGCATGTCGGTGACGCCCAGCTGCGCGATGACCGATCCGTCCACGTACTCCACCATGGAATGCACGACCGACTGCGGATGCACGACGACGTCGATCCGGTCGGCCGGCATGTCGAACAGCCAGCGCGCCTCGATCACCTCCAGCCCCTTGTTCATCAGGGTCGCCGAATCGATGGTGATCTTCCGGCCCATGCGCCACGTCGGGTGCCTGAGCGCGTCCTCGGGGGTGACGCGCCGCAGCTCGGCCGCCGCCCGCCCGCGGAACGGCCCGCCCGACGCCGTGAGCACCAGCCGGCGCACCTCGGCGGGCGCCCGGCCGTGCAGGCACTGGTGAATGGCGTTGTGCTCGCTGTCGACCGGCAGCAGGCGCACGCCGCGCCGCGCGGCCGCGGCCGTGACGATCGCGCCCGCCATCACGAGCACTTCCTTGTTGGCCAGGGCGATCGTCTTGCCCGCCTCGATCGCCGCCAGCACCGCCTCCAGGCCGTCGGTCCCGGCCGACGCGCACAGCACGATGTCCACACCGGGATGCGTGGCCACCGCGACCAGCCCTTCCCGCCCGACGCCGATGTCGGACGGCAGCCCGGCCGGCGCCAGCTGCCGCAGCGCGTCGACGGCGCCCGGCGTCGCCATGGCCGCCGCCGCCGGGCGGAACCGTTCGATCTGCGCCGCCAGGAGCCCGGCGTTCGCCCCGCCGGCGAGGCCGACCACCTGCAGCCGGTCCGCCTGCTGCTCGACGACCGACAGCGCGCTGCGCCCGATGGATCCGGTGGACCCGAGAATCGCAATCCGTTTCATGTCCGTCCATCCGCGCGGCGTCCGCTCAGCCGGCCGCCGCATCCGTCCTAGCCCGGGCCGGCGCCGCGCCAGAACCCGAGGCCATACCGCACGAACAGGTAATAGGCCGGCGCCGCGAACAGCAGCGCGTCGATCCGGTCGAGCACGCCGCCGTGCCCGGGAATCAGCGCGGAACTGTCCTTGAGGCCGGCGCCCCGCTTCAGCCGCGACTCGAACAGATCGCCGGCGATGCCCAGCGCGACCAGCGCCACCCCCAGCAGCGCACGCGGCGCCGCCGGCACGCCCGGCAGCCCCCATCGTCCGAGCGCCACCATGCACGCGACGCCGCCGACGAAGCCGCCGATCGCCCCCTCGACCGTCTTGCCCGGGCTGATGGCCGGCGCCAGCCGACGGCGGCCGAACAGCCGGCCGCTGTAGTACTGGCTCGTGTCGCTCACCACGACCGTCGCCAGCAGGAGCAGCAGCGCGTCCCGCCCCGCGAGGCTGCGGATGGCCACCAGCGCGCCGAGCGACAGACCGAGATAGATCGACGCGAACAGGGCGGCGGACACCTCGCCGAGCGCAGCCGGTCCGGGCGGCTCGGCCAGCGACAGCGTCCCGAGCGCGACGAGCGCCGCCACGAGCACCGCGTCGAGCGGCGCGCCGGGAACGGCCACCGCCGCGCAGGTCAGCATGGCGGCGGCGCCGGCGGCCACGGTCGGGATTCGCAGCTGCAAGCCACGGGCCAGGCGGCCATACTCATGCACCGCCAGCACGAGCACCGCCTCGGTCAGCACCAGAAGCGGCATCGGGCCGAGAAACCAGATGGCCGAGACGACCACCGCGACGAGCACCGCCCCGCTCAGCACCCGGGTCATCGGGATCGAGGCGCGGCGCCGCGCGCCGTCCACCGCGCGGGTGCTCCGGTGGCGTCCGGCCGGCAGGCTGGGACGGCAGAACGTGGACTCACTTGGCTCCCAGGACGACGGCCGGAGGCTTGATGCCGCCGTACCGGCGATCGCGCTTCTGGTAGGCGAGAATCGCGTCGAGCAGATGCCGGCACCGGAAGTCCGGCCAGAGCGTCTCCGTCACCCAGATCTCCGAATACGCCACCTGCCACAACAGGAAATTGCTGAGGCGCATCTCCCCGCTGGTGCGGATCACCAGATCGGGATCCGGCTGGCCCGCCGTGTACAGAAAATCGCTGAACCGCTGCTCGTCGAGATCGGCCGGGGCCACGCCGGCGGCCATCAGGCGCCGCACCGCATCGATGATTTCCGCGCGCCCGCCGTAGTTGAGCGCGATGTTGAACAGCATGCCGGTGTTGCCGGCCGTCCGCGCCTCCGCGATCTGCAGCTCGCGCTGGATGTCGGGCGCCAGCTCGTCCTGCCGGCCGATGACCCGGAAGCGGATGTTGTTCGCCATCAGCGTCCCGAGCTCGAGCCGCAGGTACCGCTTCAGCAGCCGCATCAGCGTGGTGACTTCGGCGCGCGGGCGCTTCCAGTTGTCCACCGAAAAAGCCCAGAGCGTCAGCACACCCAGGCCGAGACGGGCGGACGTCTCCACGGTGTCCCGCACCGACTCGATGCCGGCCCGATGCCCCTCGACCCGTGGCAGATGACGCCGCGCCGCCCACCGCCCGTTGCCATCCATGATGATGGCGACGTGAACCGGGAGGAGGTCCGGATTGATCTGACGGGCGAGCGCCTCGTCGGGCGAGCCGGTCGGGATCCAGGCGAGAAGCTGCTCAAGCGACATGCCGGAGTTCCTGAGTGAAGTAACCCTCAATGTTACAGTCTTTTAGACCAGACCCGCAAGCGCGCCGCCCCGCGCCGCCGCCGGTCAGTAGTCCACCCGGACCAGGCACAGGCCCTGGGGAGGGGCCGTCGGCCCGGCGCGTGCGCGATCGCGCACCGTCAGCAGCTCGTCCACTGAGGCCGGCGTCCGGCGTCCGGTCCCCACCTCCACCAGGGTCCCGACGATCGCGCGCACCATGTGACGCAGAAACCCGTCGCCGGTGATCTCATAGACGAGCAGCCGGCCGGTTCCGGCGTGCAGCCATCCGCACGGAGCGGCCGCAGCCGGGGCCAGCCGATCCTCCGCACCGAGGACGCGCGACCAGGCGATCGTGCGGACCGTGTCCTGGACGCCGCTGCCGGCCGCCTGGAACGACGCGAAGTCGTGACGGCCTTCGAGACGGCGCGCGGCGGCCGCCATGGCCGCGACGTCGAGCGGTGGCGCGACAGCCCAGACGTACGGCCGCTCGAACGGCCCGATCACGCCGCCGTTCATGATGCGGTACTGGTAGGTCTTCGCCCGTGCGGAATAGCGGGCGTGAAAGGCCGGCGGCACCGGCTCGATCGCCAGCACGCGGATGTCGGCCGGCAGCAGCCCGTTCAGCGCGCGCGCCAGCGCCTCCTCCTCCATCGGGCGGACCAGCGTCACGCCGACGACCTGCCCCACGGCGTGGACGCCGGCGTCGGTCCGGCCGGCGGCGGCCGCGGCAACCGGCTGGCCTTCGAGCCGGGCGAGCGCCTCCTCGAGTCGCGCCTGCACGGACAGGCCGTTGAGCTGCCGCTGCCAGCCGACGTAGGCCGTGCCGTCGTACGCGAGCGTCAGCTTGAGCGTGCGGGAAGCGGGCACGGGAGTTCGATTCATGGCAGGCGCTCGGGCGCTCGGGCGCGCGGGCGCTCAGGTGGCCGGCGTCGGCCGCGATCCGGGCTTGATGATGGCCAGGCCGCTCGCGCACAGCGGGCAGCGGTCCGGCTCGTAGGTTGGCAGCGACATGTCCAGCAGCGCGGCGAACGGCACGTCCAGCGACGCCTTGCCGCCGCTGCGATCCACGAGGGCGCCTGCACCGACGATCGTGCCGCCGGCCGCCCGCGCGACCTGCATCGTCTCCCGCGTGGAGCCGCCGGTGGTGAGCACGTCTTCGATGACGAGGACGCGATCGTTCTCGCTGATGACGAAACCGCGGCGGAGGGTGAGCCCCCCCTCCTGCCGCTCGGCGAAGATGGCCCGGACGCCCAGCGCCCGTCCGACCTCCTGGCCGATGACGATGCCGCCGAGCGCGGGCGAGAGCACGACCGTCGGGCGGAGGTGCCGGAGCTTCGCGGCGAGCGCCGCACCGAGCGCCTCCGCCTTGTCGGGATGCTGGAGCACGAGGGCCGACTGCAGATAGCCCGGGCTGTGGAGCCCGGACGAGAGCCGGAAGTGGCCTTCGAGCAGGCCGCCGGAGCGGCGGAACATGTCGAGCAGCGCGTCGCGCGTGATTTCCATGGCCAACCTGCTGAGTCAACGACGCCGGCGCCCGGCGACGGCCACCGGCCGCCTTCACCCGTCTCCTGCCGGAACGGGGGCCCCGGCCCCGTGCCGGCGCCTGGCCGCCCCGGGGCGACCGGCGCGGAGGGTTAGTATACAATTCCGACACGCATTCGAACCGGCTTCCCCTTCCTCTCGTCTATTCTTCGGAGAGCGGCCGCAGGCCCCCGGGACCCTGCCGGTCCACCCCCGCATGACCCGGACCCTTTGTAACGGGAGTACGTAACCAATGCGTCAGGACCTCTTGCGTGGCGCGCGCCTGTTGTCCGCCGCCGTCGTTGTGTGCAGCGTGGCGGTGTCGGCGTCCGCCCAGACCTCCATGGGGGCTCAGCCGCCCGCGGCGGCAGCGTCCGAGCAGGCGAGCGGCCCGGTGCGCCGACTGTCGATCAACGATGCCGTGCAGCTCGCCCTCGAGCACAATCTCGACATCCAGGTGCAGCGCCTGAACCCGCAGATCCAGGATCTGAACGTCGCCCTGGCCCGGACCAACTGGACGCCGCAGCTGCAGTCGACCTTCTCGAACAACAGCAACCTGCAACCGGTGAGCAGCGTCCTGGCCGGCGGCCAGAACTCGGTCAGCAGCAGCCAGTTCGGGACCAACGTGGGCGTCAGCCAGCTGCTGCCGTGGGGCGGCAACTACAACATCGCCTGGGACAGCCAGCGGTCGACGACCGACAGCATCTTTCAGAGCGTCAACCCGGTGCTCCAGTCGACGCTGTCGATGACCTACACGCAGCCGCTGCTGCGGAACTTCGGGATCGACGCGACCCGCGACGAGCTGCTGGTCAGCCGCAAGAACCGGGAGATTTCCGACGCGCAGCTCCGGCAGACGGTGGTGCAGACGGTCCGCAACGTCAAGGACGCGTACTGGAACCTGTCGTACGCGATCAGCTCGCTGAAAGTGCAGCGGGAGTCGCTGGATCTGGCGAAGCAGTCGCTCCAGGACAACGAGAAGCGGGTCCAGATCGGCACGATGGCCCCGATCGACATCGTCGAGGCCCAGGCCGAGATGGCGAGCCGCGAGGAGGCGGTCATCGTCGCGCAGGCGGCCATCAAGCAGGCGGAGGATCAGCTGCGGACGCAGATTCTCGACCCGACGACCCCCGATTTCTGGCACATCGACCTGATTCCGACCGACTCGCCCACCTTCCGGACGCAGCCGGTCGACGTCGATGCGGCGGTGCGGAACGCCCTGGCGAAGCGGACGGACATCGAGCAGGCGCAGAAGAGCCTCGAGGCGAACGGCATCAACATCCGCTACTTCAGAAACCAGCTCCTGCCGGCCGTGAACGCCCAGGTCAACTACGGCATGGTCGGCCTTGGCGGCACGGAGTTCATCCGCGGCCCCGGGCTGCCGGGCCCGATCATCGGCCAGGTCAATCAGAGCTTCGGATCCGTGCTGAGCGAGCTGCTGCACAGCAACTTCCCGACCTGGACGGTCGGCGTGCAGCTCGACTACCCGCTGGGCCGCAGCGCCGCGCAGGCGAGCCTGGCCCAGGCCAGACTGCAGGACGAACAGGCAAAGGTCGAGCTCAAGAATCTCGAGCTGCAGGTGGCGGCGCAGGTGCGGGACGCGGCCCGTCAGGTCAACACGAACATTCAGCGCGTCGCCTCGGCGCGGGCGGCCGAAGTCCTGTCCAAGGAGAAGCTCGACGCGGAGCAGAAGAAGTTCACGGCCGGCATGTCGACCAATTTCCAGGTCTTCCAGGCGCAGCGCGACCTGGCGTCGGCCCGGAACGACGAGATCCAGGCCATCCTCGACTACAACAAGTCGGTCGTCGACTTCGAGAGCGTGCAGCAGGCGGCGCTGGCCGGGAACGGCGGCTCCATCGTGATCGCCGGCCCGCTGACCGGGACGTCCGGCACGTCGTTCGGCTCGACCACGGGCACCACTACCGGCACCACGTCGGGCGGCGTGCAGTAGCACTCCGTGGGACCGGCGCCGGCTGTCCCGGCTGCCGGTCCCGCTCCCCCACCGGTCCTCGACGCCCCCCCGGGTCCCCGAACGCGCACGCCTGGTGCTACACTCCCGCCGTGCCGAAGCTGTCGGTCACGATCATCACGAAGAACGAGTCGGCCGACATCGAGGCGGCCCTCGCGTCGGTCGCCTGGGCGGACGAGATCGTCGTGGTCGACGCGGAGAGCGACGACGACACGGTCGCCCGCGCGAGCCGCGCGACCGGCCGCGTCGTCGTCCGTCCCTGGCCCGGGTACGTCGCCCAGAAGAACTTCGCCGCCTCGCTCGCCAGCCACGACTGGATCCTGTCGCTCGACGCCGACGAGCGGGTCACGCCTAGGCTCGCCGGCGAGATCCGCGCGCTGCTCGACGGGGCGCCCCCCCACCAGGCGTACCGGATTCCGCGGGTCACGTGGCACCTGGGGCGCTGGATCCGGTCCACCGACTGGTACCCCGACTATCAGCTCCGCCTGTACGACCGGCGTGTTGCCGAATGGACGGGCCGGTACGTCCACGAGGGCGTGCGGGTGAACGGCACGATCGGACGCCTGCGGCAGGAGCTGCAGCACTTCGCGTACCGCGGCATCGCCGATCACCTGGAGACGATGGATCGGTACACGACGCTGGCCGCGCAGCAGATGCACGAAGACGGCCGGCGCGCCGGCTTCATCGATCTCGCCGTGCATCCGCCGCTGGCGTTCCTGCGAAACTATCTGATCAAGGGCGGGTTCCGGGACGGCCTGCCCGGCCTGATCGTGTCGGCGATGAACGCGCACTACGTGCTGCTGAAATTCGCGAAGCTGTGGGAGATGGAAGGGAAACAAGAAGGAATGAGGAATGAGGGATGAGTGGACCGAGTGGAATGAGTGGAATTGCCCGTGCCTCATCCCTCATTCCTCATTCCTCATTCCTTCTTCCTCATCCTGACCTGTGAAAACAGCCTGTGTTCTCCCTTCACATTGACACGGCGCGGACGTGGCGCGGCGGGCAGAACCAGGTGCTGCTCACCGTGAACGGTCTGCGCGCGCGCGGCGACCGCGCGGCGCTGGTCGCCCACCCGAGCGGCGAGCTGCGCCGCCGGGCGGCCGAGGGGCTCGAGCTCATTCCGGTGGCGCCCCGGACCGAAATGGACCTGGCGGCCGCCTGGCGCCTCGCGCGGGTGCTGCGGCGGCTCCGTCCCGACGTCATCCACGCCCACGATCCTCACGGCGTCGCGATGGCGGCGCTGGCGCGCTCGCTCGCCGGTCCCGGGGGGGAGGTCCCGCTGATCGCGGCCCGTCGCGTCGACTTTCACCTCAAGGGCCATTCGTTCTCCCGCTGGAAGTACCGCCAGGTCGACTGCTTCATCGCGGCCTCCGAGGCGATTCGCCGGATGCTCATCGGCGACGGCGTGGCGCCGGGCGACGTGGTGACGGTGCACGAGGGCATCGACGTCGACCGGGTGGCCGGCGCGCCGCGCGCGAACATCCACCAGGAGTTCTGGCTGCCGGCCGACGCGCCGATCGTCGGCAACGTGGCGGCCCTCGTGCCGCACAAGGGCCAGCGTCACCTGATCGAGGCGGTCCCGATCGTCCTCCGGTCGGTGCCAGACGCCCGCTTCGTCATCGTCGGCGACGGCGAGCTGCGCGGGGCGCTCGAGCGGCGCGTCCACGAGCTGCACGTCGAGAAGCACGTCTTCTTCGCCGGCTTCCGGCAGGACGTGCCGAACCTGATCAAGGCGTTCGACCTGTTCGTGATGAGCTCGGTCACCGAGGGGCTGGGCACGTCGCTGCTGGACGCCATGGCCTGCGGGCGCGCCATCGTCGCCACGACCGCCGGCGGGATTCCGGAAGTGGTCGCGGACGGCGACACCGGCCTGCTGGTGCCGCCGCACGACCACCGCGCGCTGGCGGCCGCCATCGTGCGGCTGCTGACCGACGCGGCGCTGCGCACGCGGCTGGGCGACGCCGGCCTGGCGCGCGTGCGCGAACAGTTCAGCGTCGAGCGGATGGTCGAGGAGACCGCGCAGGTCTACGCCCGCGTGGCCGGCAGGCGCCGCGCAGCGGGCACTGCGCGTCCGCCTGCGGGCGCCTGAAGCCGCAGGCGTTCATCATGCCGAGGTGGCAGAGCGAGAAATCGTAGCGGACGGGATCGGCCGGATCGAGCGCGCGCAACGAGGCGGTGATTTCGCGCGCCATCGGCCATCCGGGACTGCGGTAGCGCGTCAGGCGGAGGCACTGCCCCAGCCGGATGACGTGCGTGTCGAGCGGGACGACGAGCTGGGCCGGCCGGACGCCGCGCCAGACGCCGAGGTCGACTGCATCGTGGCGCACCATCCATCGCAGGAACAGGTTCAGCCGCTTGCAGCCGCTGCCGGCCGCCGGGCGCGGAAAGAAGAACGCCACGCCCGGCCGGGGCGGCACGCGCCCGTAGGCGGGCCGCAGATCGGTCGCCAGGGCCCGGGCCGAGAACGCCTCGAGCGCCGCCTCGATGTCCGGGGCGCCGGGGTCGTGTCCTTCCAGGAAGAAGTCTTCGATCGACCCGGACCGCTCGACCATCGATCGCAGCACCCACAGGAGCGCCACCAGATCGACGCTGCGGGTCCAGCGGTGGCCCAGCGCCGCCAGGCGGTCACGGTCGCGCGCCGGGTCGAAGCGGGCCACGAACGCCGCCGGCGAGCGCCCCATCACCGCCAGCAGCCGGTCGACCGACTGGAGCACGCTCGCCACGCGGCCGAACGCCAGGCCGGCGGCGCAGAATCCGGCGATCTCGCGGTCCCGCGGATCCGCGTACCGGCGCACCACCTGAATCGGATCGAGCGCGGCATCGGATGCATTGAAGGCGGCGTATGCCCGGTCGAGCGCGGTCTTCAGCGGGTCGTTCTCGCGGCTCACGTCTGGCTTCCTGCTTCGGAACGTCAGAACGCCGTGATGTCCACGCCGGCGCGGCAGAGCGGGCAGTCGTCGGCCGGATAGTTCTCGGTGGCCCCGTACTCCGCCAGGGAGAAATTCGGCACGCCGAGATCCACCATCGCCTCGCACCGGTCGTAGATCTCGACCGTGGCGATCAGGGTCCCGCCCGCTTCGGCGATTGCCGCGGCGCAGCGCTGGAACGTCTGGCCGGTGTTCCGGACGTCGTCGGCGAGCAGCACCTGCCGGCCGGACATGAGGTCGCGGTAGAAGCGGCGGAGCGTCGGGCCTTCGAGCGGATCGACGGAGAACGGCGCGAAGCTGCACGCCGGGTGGCCGAGGCGGCGGCGGCTGTCCATCAGGCCGGCAATGGTGTGCGCGAGGAGCGCGCCGCCGGTGGCGGGCCCGGCGACGACCTCGGTGCGCTCGATGAGTTCGGCGGGCAGGAGATCGAGCAGATCCTGGGCGAACCGCCAGATGGTCGACGGGGAGCGGAACAGCTGGTGCGGGTTCAGGTACACCCGGCCGTGGAAGCCGTTGCCGTAATCGAAGTGCCCGTCGAGCATGAGCACCTCGAAGCGCTGCAGGTCGTGCAGCGCCTTCTCGCGGATCTCGTCGCGTCGTGTCGCCACCCAGGCCGTCCTCTCAGGCGCCCAGCGCCGCCATGCCGTCGTTCACCCACACCGTGCGGCCGCCGACGATCGTGGCCGCCACGCCGCCGCGCAGGCGCCAGCCGTCGAACGGGGTATTCCTGGATTTCGAGCGCAGCCGCGCCGCCGCCACCGACACGGTCAGGTCGGGCGCGAGGATCGTGATGTCGGCCGGCGCGCCTTCGGCCAGCGTGCCGCCCGGCACGCGGAGGATCCGCGCCGGATTCGTCGACAGCAGCTCGACCATGCGGCGCAGGGTGATGTGGCCGGGATGCACGAGCCGGTCGAACACCAGCGGCACGGCGGTCTCCAGTCCGACGATGCCGAACGGCGCCCTGTCGAACTCGACGTTCTTCTCGTCGGCGTGGTGGGGCGCGTGGTCCGTCGCGATGGCGTCGATGGTGCCGTCGGCGATCCCCTGCAGCATCGCGTCCCGGTCCTCGGCCTCGCACAGCGGCGGATTCATCTTCACGTTGGTGTCGTACGGCACCGGCCGGGCGAGCGCCTCGTCGGTCAGCACGAAGTGGTGCGGCGTCACCTCGCACGTCACCCGGACGCCGCGCGCCTTCCCGTACCGGACCGCGTCGAGCGAGCCGCGCGCGCTCATGTGCGCGACGTGGAAGGCGGCGCCGGTCAGCCCGGCCAGGACGATGTCCCGGTGGACGATGATCTCCTCGGACGCATTGGGAATGCCGCGCAGCCCGAGCAGCGACGCGTGGTACCCCTCGTGCGCCACCCCCTCGCCCTTCAGGCTCGGGTCTTCGCAGTGGTCGATGACGGGCATGCCGAACATCTCCGCGTACTCCAGCGCGCGCCGCATCAGCAGCGCCGTCGCGACGGGCCGGCCGTCGTCGGAAATCGCGACGCAGCCGGCCGCGTGCAGCTCGCCGATGTCGGCCAGCTCCTCGCCGGCCGATCCCTTCGACACGGCGCCGATCGGATAGACGCGCGCGAGGCCGGCCTCCGCCGCCTTCTGCCGCATGTAGGCGGTCACGCCGGCATTGTCGTTGACCGGCGTCGTGTTCGGCATGCAGGCGACGGCGGTGAAGCCGCCCGCCACGGCGGCGGCCGCGCCGGTCGCCACGGTCTCCTTGTGCTCCTGACCCGGCTCGCGCAGGTGCACGTGCATGTCGATCAGGCCGGGACAGACGATGCAGCCGGCCGGCACCGGCAGGACGACCGCGTCGCCCGCCGGCAGGTCCCGGCCGACCCGCGCGATGCGCCCGTCCTCGATCAGCACGTCGAACGCGCCGTCGCGCCCGCCGGCCGGGTCGACGACCCGCCCCCCCTTAAGCAGTCGCTTCATGATCCACTCCGCCGGCCAGCAGGTAGAGCACCGCCATGCGCACGGCCACGCCGTTGGCCACCTGATGAAGAATCACCGAATGCGGACCGTCGGCCACGTCCGAGGCGATCTCGACGCCCCGGTTCATCGGGCCGGGGTGCATGACGATGACGTCGGGCGCCGCCAGGCGCAGGCGCTCGGCCGTCAGGCCGAACACGGTGAAGTACTCGCGCAGCGACGGCAGAAAACCGCCGTGCATCCGCTCACGCTGGATCCGCAGCATCATGATGACGTCCGCCCCGTCCACCGCCGCGTCGATCGACGTCAGGGCGCGGACCCCGAAGCGCTCGATGCCCGGCGGCATCAGCGTCGCCGGCGCCGCCACCCGCACGTCCGCCCCCAGCGCCGTCAGCAGCCGGACGTTCGAGCGGAGCACCCGGCTGTGCAGCAGGTCGCCGACGATGACGACCGTCAGGCCGGCGATCCGCCCCTTCCGCTCGCGGATGGTGAGCGCGTCGAGCAGGGCCTGCGTCGGATGCTCGTGCATCCCGTCGCCGGCGTTGATGACCCCCGCGCGGCAGATCCGCGCCAGCAGGTGGCTCGCGCCGGACGACGGGTGGCGCAGGACGATGAGATCCGGCGCCATCGCCTCGAGGTTCAGCGCCGTGTCGGCCAGCGTCTCCCCCTTGACCACGCTGGAGCCGGCCACCGTGATGTTCAGCGAGTCGGCGCTGAGCCGCTTCTCCGCCACCTCGAACGACGTCCGCGTGCGCGTGCTCGGCTCGAAGAAGAGGTTGACGACCGTCCGCCCCCGCAGCGTCGGCACCTTCTTGATGGGGCGCTCGCCGATCTCCTTCATCGCCTCGGCCGTGTCGAGGACGAGCCGGATCTCGTCCGCCGTCAGCTCGGCGATCCCCAGCAGATCCTTGCTGCGCAGCCGGCTCGCGCCCGCCGCCGGTTCGGCGCCCGCCGCCGCCCCGCCGCGCCCCGCGTCGCGCTCGCTCATGATGCTCCCCCGGCCGGATCGGCCCCGTCCGCCCGCGCGACCGTCACCTCGTCGCGCCCGTCGATCTCCTGCAGCTGCACGCGGACGCTCTCGTCGCGCGACGTCGGCAGGTTCTTGCCGACGTAATCCGCCTTGATCGGCAGCTCGCGATGCCCGCGGTCGACGAGCACGACGAGCTGAATCGCCCGCGGGCGCCCGAAATCGATCAGCGCGTCGAGCGCCGCGCGAATCGTCCGCCCCGTGTACAGCACGTCGTCCACCAGCAGGATCGTCCGATTGTCGATCGAGAATGGAATCTCGGTGCGGCGGACGACCGGCTGCGGCCCGACGGCGTGGCGCATCAGATCGTCGCGATACAGCGTGATGTCGAGCGCCCCGGTCGGCACCTCCTCGCCCGTGATCTTCGCGAGGCTGGCGGCCAGGCGCCGCGCGATCGGCACGCCGCGCGTCCGGATCCCGACGAGGCCCAGCCCGTCCAGGCCGCGGTTGCGTTCGACGATTTCATGGGCGATCCGCGCGAGCGACCGGTTCATGCGGTCGGCATCCATCACCACGGCCATCGGCGCGCCTCCCTTCCGGGCAACGCCCGCGGGCGGGCCAACCACTCGACACGGACCGGTCCCCGGCCGGCACGCGACGGACCGGGCATCACACCGACCGGAAAAACTGGCAGCACGGGGGACGTACAGGCGGGACTGGTGCGCGGCACGACATCACCTCTTTGCGGCCTCGCAGGACCGCGGTTAAAGAGTCCGTCAGCGAGTATAGCATCCTTCGGCCGGGTCCCGCGCAGGCATCAGGGCGCTGGGCCTCGAGGGAGGAATGAGTGGCGAGTGACGATTCCCGGCCCTCCGAGCCCCGAGCACCGAGTCAGGTATACTTTCCCGATGCCGATCGACGTGAACGCACCGGTGATCGAGAATCGCCGGCTGTCGAGCGACTACAACGTGCTGGCGCTCGCCGCGCCCGAGATCGCCGCCTGCGCGCAGCCCGGCCAGTTCGTGATGGTGAAATCGGGCCTCGGCCAGGACCCGCTGCTCCGCCGGCCGTTCTCCGTCTTCGAGGTGCTGCGAGACGCAACGGGCCAGCCGACCGGCCTGACGCTGCTCAACAAGCAGATCGGCGTCTCGACGAGCCGGCTGTTCGACGCGACCCCCGGCGAGCGGATCGCCTGCCTGGGCCCGCTCGGCCGGCCGTTCGCGCCGGTCGATCCGCCGGACCGGGCCTGGATGGTGGCCGGCGGCGTCGGGCTGGCGCCGTTCGCGCTGCTCGCCGAGGCGCTGCATGCCCGCGGCACGCCGATGACGCTCTTCTACGGCGCGCGCACCGCGGCAGAGCACTTCTATCTCGATTTCTTCGAGCGACTCGGCGTCCGCGTCATCCTGACGACCGACGACGGCAGCGGGGGCGAGCGCGGCCGCGTGACGGTGCCGCTCGACCGCGAACTGGCGGCGCTGGCGCCCGACGCGCCGGTCATGGTCTACGCGTGCGGGCCGGAGGGGATGCTGGCGGCCGCCGCCCGCGTCGCCGCCCGCGCCGGCCGGCCCTCGCAGGTCTCCGTCGAACGCGTGATGGGATGCGGGATGGGGGGCTGCTACAGCTGCGTGATTCCGGTCCGCGGAGACGACGGCCGGCCCCACTTCGTCCGCTCGTGCATCGCCGGCCCGGTCTTCGCCGGCGACCAGGTGGTGTGGGACTGATGGATCTCTCCGTCCAGATCGGATCGCTGCGCCTCGCCAATCCGCTGATCGCGGCGAGCGGCTGTTTCGGCTACGGCGTCGAATACGCCGACGCGGTCGACCTGGCGACGCTCGGCGGCGTCGCCGTCAAGGGGCTGTTCCTCAATCCCCGCGAGGGTCATCCGCCCCCCCGGATCGTCGAGACGCCGGCCGGCATGCTCAACGCCATCGGCCTGCAGGGGATCGGCGTCCACCGGTTCATCCGCGAGAAGATGCCCGAGCTGCGCGCGCGGCGCGCCACGGTCATCGTGAACATCTGCGGCAGCACGCTCGACGAGTACGTCGAGCTGGCGCGGATCCTCTCGGACGTGGAGGGGGTGGGGGCGCTCGAGCTGAACATCTCCTGTCCGAACATCAAGGAAGGCGGGATCACGTTCGGCTGCAGCCTGACCGGCACCTACGACGTCGTGCACGCCGTCCGCCGCGTGACGTCGCTGCCGATCATTCCGAAGCTCACGCCGAACGTCACCGACGTGGCGTCGTTCGCGCGCGCGTCGGAGGAGGCAGGCGCCGACGCGGTCTCGCTGGTCAACACGTTCCTCGCGATGGTGATCGACATCGAGACGCGCCGCCCGAAGCTGTCGAACATCGTCGGCGGGTTGAGCGGGCCCGCGATCCGGCCGATCGCGGTCCGCATGGTGTACGAGTGCCGCCAGACGGTGAAGATCCCGATCGTCGGCATGGGCGGCATCATGGACGCCCGCGACGTCATCGAGTTCCTGCTGGCCGGCGCGTCGGCGGTGCAGGTCGGCACGGCGAACTTCGTCGACCCGTTCATCTGGACGAAGCTGCTGGCCGGCCTCGAGGACTATCTCACGCGGCACCGGATCGCGCGCGTCGCCGATCTGGTGGGGGCGATCGACACGCGGGCCCGGGACCAGGAATGGATCAGCTCCTAGTCGCGCTGGATGTCGACACGGCGGCCGGGGCGCTGGCGCTGGCCGACCAGCTGCGCGGCGTGGCCGGCGGCCTCAAGGTCGGCAGCCGCCTCTTCACGGCGGAAGGCCCGTCGTTCGTCCGCCAGCTCGTCGCGCGCGGCGACCGGGTCTTCCTGGATCTGAAGTTCCACGACATCCCCAACACGGTCGCCGGCGCGGTGACGGCCGCCGTCCGCCTCGGCGTCTGGATGGTGAACGTGCATGCCTCGGGCGGCGGCGCCATGATGCGCGCGGCGCGCGACGCTGCCGCCGCGGAAGCCGCGCGCCTCGGCGTCACGCCGCCGCTCGTCATCGCGGTCACGGTGCTGACCAGCCTGGACGACGCGGCCCTGATCGAGATCGGCGTGCCGCGGCGGGCGCCGGACCAGGTCGAGGCGCTCGCACAGCTCGCGCGCGAGTCGGGCCTCGACGGCGTCGTCGCCTCGCCGCTCGAGACCGCGCTGATCCGCCGCCGCTGCGGTCCTGGCTTCACGATCGTCACGCCGGGCATCCGCGGTGCCGCACGGCCGGACGCCGCGCCGGCACCGGACGACCAGAGCCGCACGCTCTCGGCCGCCGGGGCGATCGCCGCCGGCGCCGACTACCTCGTCGTCGGCCGGCCGATCATCGCGGCCGCCGACCCGCGGGCCGCCGCCGAGGCGCTCGTTCGCGAGTGCCGGCCGTGAGCGGACAGGCCCTGCCCGTCCGCCTGACGCTCTACACGCGGCCGGGCTGTCACCTGTGCGATCTGATGCGGGACGCCGTGTGGCGCGCCGCGGCACGCGTGCCGCTCACGCTCGACGAGATCGACATCACGACCGACCCTGCGCTGACGACCCGATACGGGACGGAGGTGCCGGTGCTCCTCGCCGGCGGACGGGAACTCGCCCGTCACCGGATCACCGACGCCGGGCTGGTCGAGGGATTGACGCGGGCCTCCCGAAACCGGGACGCCGACGGGTGAGGGACGTGGAAGCGGCGCCGGTGCGCCGGCCACCGCTTCCACGCCGGTCTTCGCGGTGCTACGGACGAGCGGCCGCCGTCACTTCGCGGTGATGATGAAGTGCCCGCGGCGGTTCCGCTGCCAGCAGCTCTCGGTATGCTCGGTGCAGAACGGATCTTCCTTCCCCTTGCTCACGACGGTGATCCGGTCGCCGTCGACGCCGAGGCTCACGAGGTAGTCCTTCACGGCCGCCGCACGCCGCTGGCCCAGCGCCAGGTTGTATTCGGCGGTTCCCCGTTCGTCGCAATGTCCTTCAACGGTGATCTTCGTGCTCGTCCACTTCTGCAGCCACTGCGCGTCCTTCTGCAGCGCCTCCCGTCCGTCGGCGCGCAGCTCGGACTTGTCGAAGTCGAAGAACACATCTTCCAGCGGCTTCTCCGCATTCAGTTCGGCCAGTGACTTCTGAGCGAAGATCTGCTCTTCGGTCAGCGGCTTCGGCGCGGGCGCAGGAGCCGGCGGTGGTGGTGGCGGCGGTGGCGGCGGCGGAGCCGGTGCGGCCGCAGGCGGTGGTGGTGGTGGCGCGGCCGGTGGCGGAATGCGCTTGTGACAACCGAGCGCAGCCAGTCCAACGCCGACGCAGAGGGAGCCCACGAGAAGACTACGGCGAACGCGAGTCATTATCATCATTCTCCTGAGGGAGATCGACCTTTCGAGTCGATTGGAGCTTAGTTTCCCGTCGACGCTCTGTCAATGGATCAACGGCGGCGTCACGGTCCATGGATCAGCTGCACGCCGCGACGGTGACCGCTGAGGTGCAGCGGCTGCGGCTCCGCCGCACCGCCGGCGCGCGCACGACGGTCGAAACTCAGCCGTTGAAGGAACAGGTCAGCCGCGTGGTGGGAGGCTGGTCGTTCGTGCCGCCCGGATCGCGTCCGGGCGACTGCCACGTCCATGGTCGGACCGTGCTCCGAAACGCCCGAGACCCGACGGCGGCTCCGCCGCCGCGCATCGCGGGCCAGGCCTGGCGCCGATCTCAGATCGGTCGCAGGCGGAGCGGCTCGTTGAGACTGCCGCTGCGGTACCCCTGAAGATCGAGGCTGACGTAGCTGTAGCCGATCGCCTGGAAGGCCCTGACGATCGCGGCGGCGATGCCGGGGTCGAGCGCCCGCGCCATCTCATCGCGCGCGATTTCCAGACGCGCGACCGCGTCGTGATGGCGGACGCGGCACACGCGGAAGCCGAGATCCCGCAGCACCTGCTCGGCCTGCTCGATCCGGCGCAGCTTCTCGCCGGTCACTTCGCTGTGATACGGAATACGCGAGGACAGACACGCGGACGCCGGCTCGTCCCACGTCGGCAGCCCGGCGCGACGCGACAGCTCGCGGATCTCGGCCTTCCTGAGGCCGGCTTCGTCCAGCGGGCTGCGGACGCCGAACTCGCGGGCGGCCTGCCGGCCCGGCCGGTAGTCGCCCCGGTCGTCGGCGTTGTTGCCGTCGACGACGGCCGCGAAGCCGCGGGCCCGGGCCAAGGCAGTCAGATGCGTGTAGAGCTCCTGCTTGCAGAAGTAGCAGCGGTTCGCGGGGTTCGCGCGATAGTCGGGCCGCTCGAGCTCGTCCGTGTGGATGAACTCGTGACGCAGCCCGGCCACCTCCGCCACCTGCACGGCGAGCTGCCGGTGGTGCTCGGGATAGCTGGGACTCTCGGCGGTCACGCAGAGGGCGCGATCGCCGAGCGCGGCCGTGGCGGCCCAAGCGAGGTAGGCGCTGTCGACCCCCCCGCTGTAGGCGACCAGAACCGACTGCAGGCCGCTCAGCAGGTCGTGAAGCGTCCGCGCCTTGGCCGCCAGCAGGCGGGCGTCGATGGACGTCACCCCGACCGCCGGCATGTCACTCATTCCTCCTCGTCCTCGTCCTCGTCCTCGTCTTCCTCCTCGTCGTCGCCCTCTTCCTCTTCTTCCAGATCCTCATCCAGTTCGTCGTCTTCGTCGTCCGACGCGATTTCGAGTTCGAGGGGGGACACGCCAATCACCTCGAGAGTGGAGCCACAGTCCGGACAGGTCAGGATATCGCCCTTGTCGACGTCAAACTCGTCGATCTCGATCTCGGCGTCGCATTCGGGGCAGGTGGCCATAATCTCCTCGGCGGTCTCAGCAGTGTCCTTTTCCGGTGTGGGATCCGACGTTCAGACGCGCGGCACGGTACGTGCCACGGCAGAGAATACGCGTTCGAATTATAGCGAGAACCTGATAAATTCTGCAACGCGCCCCGGGGTACGGACGCACGGAAAATCGGGGCTCGCAGCCATGCTCACGCACACAGGCATCAGCAGGACCGTCCTCGTCGCCGGCCACGACGGGAGCGTGCGCGACCGGTTCGTCGCGGCGCTCGACGGCGCGGGTCATCGGGCCGTGGCGGTGGCGACCGGCGACGCCCTGCTCGCGCACCTCGCGCCCGGTGCGGCGCCGGTCGACCTGCTGCTGCTCGATCTCCGGCTGCCGCGCCCGACCGGCGCGGATCTCGTGCAGGCCGTCCGGCCGATCGCGCGGGCGCTGCCGATCGTCGTCTTCAGCGGGTCGGTGACCGGCGCCGCGGAGGTCCGGACCCTGGCGGCGCTGGGGATCGCCGGCTACGTCAACGAGCACAGCACCGCGCAGCAGATCCTGCCGGCGCTGGCGCCGCACCTCTTCCCCGACCGCTTCAACCGCCGCGGCAGCCCGCGGGTCACGCTGGGCGCGGCGGTCGCCTGCCGGGCCGGCGACGCGGTCGTCGCCGGGATCGCGTTCGACATCAGCCGGGGCGGGATGGGGCTCCGCACGGCGACGGTGGTCGACGCGGGCACGGCGGTCCGGCTGCGGTTCCGGCTGCCCGGGGGAGACACCGACCTGGAAGTTGACGCGCGGGTGGCCTGGGCGGATCAGCGGACGGGCATGGGGGTGCAGTTCACCCGGCTGGATCCCGCGGCCCGGCGGGCGGTCGACGCGTTCGTGGACGCCCACGCCGGCGGCGCCGACGCGTGAGGGCGGCGGCCGCGCGCCGCGGGGGCGTTTGCGGCGGCGGCCTTGCGTCCGGTACAGTCGCGCTGGGAGGCCTTCCATGGACCCTGCGCCCCTGCACATCGGGATGCGGCTGCTCGCAATCCTGGCGCTCGTCTTCGCCAACGGCTTCTTCGTGGCCGCCGAGTTCTCGCTCGTCACCGTCCGCAAGACCCGCATCGACCAGCTCATCGCGGAGGGCAACCGGATGGCCCGCACGCTGCGGCGCGCGACCACCAGTCCGGACAGCTACATCGCCGCCACGCAGCTCGGCATCACGATGGCCAGCCTCGGCCTGGGCTGGATCGGGGAGCCGGCGCTCGCGTCGCTGATCGAGCCGGGGTTCGGCTTCCTGCCGACGCACATCGCGGAGGCGACCGCGCACAGCGTGGCGGTGTCGCTGGCGTTCGCGCTCATCACGTCGCTGCAGGTGGTGCTCGGGGAGCTCGCGCCGAAGACGGTCGCGCTGCAGTACTCCGAGCGGACGGCGCTGTGGGTCATCAAGCCGACCGAACTGTTCATGAAGCTGTTCTGGCCGTTCATCGCGCTGCTGAACGCGATGGGCCGCGCCGTGGTGTCGGCCATCGGCCTGCGGGCGCCGAGCCGGCACTCGCTGGTGCACTCGGAGGCAGAGCTGAAGATGCTCGTCACGGCCAGCCAGGAAGCGGGCGTCCTCGAGGAAGGCGAGGAGCGGATGCTGCACCGGGTGTTCGACTTCGCCGATCTGACCGCCGGGCGGATCATGGTGCCGCGGACGGAGATGGTCGCGCTGCCGGCGGACATGCCGCTCGCGCAGGTGATCGATCGCCTCTCGCGCGGCCCGCACACCCGCCTGCCCGTGTACCGCGACAGCCTCGACGACATCATCGGCGTGCTGCTCGTGACCGATCTGTTCCGCGCCATGACGGCGCCGTCGGCGCACTTCAGCCTGGCGGCGCTCACGCGGGAGGCGCTCGTCGTCCCGGAGACGATGAAGGCGGACGATCTGCTGGCGGAGATGCGCCGGCGGCGGACCCGCCAGGCGATCGTGATCGACGAGTACGGCGGCACCGCCGGCCTGGTGACCTTCGAGCGGCTGATGGAGCGGATCGTCGGCGACATCGGCGGGGAGTTCGGGGGCACGCCCGCCCGGATCCTGACGCTCGACAACGGCGCGGCGTACGTCGACGGCCTCACGCTCATCACGGACGTGAACGAGCAGTTCGACCTGCACATCGACGAGACGATGTACGCCACGATCGGCGGCTACGTGCTGGGGCGGCTCGGCCGCCGCGCGGCCGTGGGCGACACGATCGACGTGGAACGGCGGACGCTGCGGGTGGAAACGCTGGACGGGCTGCGGGTCGCGCGCGTCTGGCTGTCGCCGGAGCACGAGGGGGAGGCCCCGCCGGACGAGCGGCCGGAGGCCTGAGCGGGCGAGGCCGGCGGCGGGCCGGCCGGCCCGCCGCCGATCCGCGTCAGAGCGCGGCGAGCGCGGCGTGCACCCTGGCGTAGTCCGGCTCGTTGCGGGCGTCGGCCAGCACTTCGGCATGGCGCACCATCCCGCCCTTGTCGATCACGAACACCGCCCGCTTCGCGAGGCCTTTCAGGCCGAGCAGGTCGTCGATCACCACGTCGTACCGGCGGATGACCTCCTTGTTGAAGTCGCTCAGCAGCGGGAAGTTCAGCTGCTGTTCGGCGGCGAACTTCTTCAGGCTGAACGGGGTGTCGACGCTGATGCCGTACACGGCCGCGCTGGCGCCGTTCAGTCTGGCGAGCGAGTCGCGGAACGTGCACAGCTCCTTCGTGCAGACCGACGTGAACGCGGCGGGGAAGAACGCCAGCACCACGTTGTGCACGCCCGCTTCGGTGCTCAGCGTGACCGGCTTGAGATCCTGATCGGGCAGGGTGAAATCGGGGGCCTTCGTTCCGACGGTGACAGCCATGAATCCTCCAGATGACGAATGTGGAGCGGCGGCCCGCCGCCTCCGGGCGGGCGCGCTCCGCAGGGTGCGCCGACGACACGCCGACCCTCAAGCATCGCCTAGCACGGGAGGCCTTGGCAACCGGGGCCGGAACGGGCCCCGGCCGGCGGCGCGGGTCCGTCGTCCAAACGGAGGTGTGCGAGCCGGTGCGCCCCGCGCACGGCCGAGCTCGGCGGCCGCGCGACTTGCCCGTCGCGGGCCGTTCGATTAGGATCGGGCCTGGGCGCGTCGTCACGACGCTTTCCCGCCTGCGACTGATGCCTGCGTTCGCGTCCTGCACGCTGCGTCCGATCCGGTCTCTCGCACGCTCCGCAGCCATGGCCACGTCCGTTCACCCAGGAGATATCTGTTGTGATTGAGGTTCAGCACCTCACGAAACGCTACGGCCGGGTGACCGCCGTCGAGGACGTGAGCTTCCGCGTGGAGCGGGGCGAGATCCTCGGCTTCCTCGGCCCCAACGGGGCGGGCAAGACGACCACGATGCGGATCCTGACGGGCTACATGCCGGCCACGGCCGGCAAGGCAGTGGTCGCCGGGTTCGACGTGTTCGACCAGCCGCTCGAAGCCAAGCGCCGGACGGGCTACCTTCCCGAGACGCCGCCGCTCTACCCCGACATGACCGTGCGGGAGTATCTGACGTTCGTCGCGAGCATCAAGGGGATCGCGCCCGGCGATCGGAGCCGCCGCGTGTCGGAGGCGATGGCGCGGACGAGCGTCGCCGACATGGCGGCCCGCCACTGCGGGAAGCTGTCGAAAGGCTACCGGCAGCGCGTCGGGCTGGCGCAGGCGATCCTGCACAACCCGGACGTGCTGATTCTCGACGAGCCGACGGCGGGCCTCGATCCGAAGCAGATCATCGAGACGCGGCAGCTCATCAAGGATCTCGCCGGCACGCACACGATCATCCTGAGCACCCACATCCTCCCCGAGGTGTCGCAGACCTGCCAGCGGGTGGTGATCATCAACCACGGCCGGGTCGTGGCGGTCGACACGCCGGACAACCTGATGCACCGGCTGCGCGGATCCGAGACGCTCTACCTGCAGGTGGACGCCGGCGGCGTCGACGTCACGGCCACGCTCGCGGGCGTGCCGGGCGTGACGCGGGTGGCGGCCGGCGAGGCGCCCGGCACCGGTGCCGGCACCGGCTACGAGGTGCAGAGCGCGCAGGGCGAGGACGTGCGGCGGGAGCTGGCGCGCGCGGTGGTGACCCACGGCTGGGGGCTGCTGGAGCTGCGCCCGATGCGGATGAGCCTGGAGGAGATCTTCCTGCACCTCACCACCGAAGAAGAGAAGGAGCCCGCGGAGGCCACGCATGCGTAACGTTCTCGCCATCGCCCGCAAGGAGCTGCGGTCGTACTTCACCTCGCCGATCGGCTTCGTGGTGATCGGGCTCTTCGCGCTCCTGTTCGGCTACTTCTACGTCGCGATTCTCTCGTTCTTCGTGCGCGAGAGCATGCAGGCCGGCCAGTTCGCCATGGGCGGCCCGCAGACGGTCAACGTGGACGAGCAGATGATCCGGCCGCTGCTGCTCAACACGAGCGTCCTGGTCCTGTTCATCATGCCGATGATCACCATGCGGACGTACTCGGAGGAGAAGCGGTCCGGGACGATCGAACTGCTGCTGACCTCGCCCGTCACCGACTTCCAGATCATCATGGGCAAGTTCATCGGCGCGATGGCGCTCTACGCGCTGATGCTGCTGGTGACCTTCATCCACATCGCCCTGCTGTTCGTCTACGGCAATCCGCAGTGGCAGACGGTCGCCTGCGGCTACCTCGGCCTGCTGCTGCTGGGGGGCTCGTTCATCTCCGTCGGCCTGTTCATCTCCAGCCTCACCAGAAACCAGATCGTGGCCGGCATGATCACCTTCGCCGTGTTCCTGCTGTTCTGGGTGATCGACTGGATCGGCAGCTTCTCGGGGCCGACGGTGGCCGCGATCACGAACTACCTGTCCATCACCCAGCATTTCGACGATTTCTCCAAGGGCGTCCTGGATCTGTCCCACCTGGTCTTCTACCTGAGCTTCATCACGTTCGGGCTGTTCCTGACCGCGAAGTCGGTCGACAGCGAACGGTGGCGGGGATAAATGCTGAAGAGATTCCTTGGCGCCATCGGCTGGCTCGGCACCCTGCTGGTGTTCGGGGCCGTGGCGATCCGCTTCGTGCGGCCCGCGTGGGATCAGGCCGCCTACTGGACCGCCTGGGCCGGCCTGGTCCTCGTCCTCGTCTACCTGCTGAGCCAGTGGCGGGAATTCGTCCGGATCTTCCAGCGCCGGCAGGCCCGCTACGGCAGCCTGGCGGTGACGAGCATCCTGGCCGTCTTCGGCATCCTGGCCGCGCTCAACTACATCGCGGTCAAACAGGACAAGCGCTGGGACCTGACGGCGAGCAAGGCGTTCAGCCTCTCGCCCCAGAGCAAGAAGGTCCTGGACGAGCTCGACGCGCCGCTCAAGATCCTGGTCTTCGCCCAGGAGCCGCAGTTCCAGCAGTACCGCGACCGGCTCGGCGAGTACCAGTACGCCTCGAAGCGCGTCTCCGTGCAGTACGTCGACGCCGACAAGCAGCCGCTCCTCACCAAGCGGTACGGCGTCCAGTCGTACGGCACGATCGTGTTCCAGTACAAGGGCCGGACGGAGAAGACGACCTCCGACGGCGAGCAGGACCTGACTAACACCCTGCTCAAGGTGATCTCGGGGCACCAGCCGAAGGTCTACTTCACGACTGGCCACGGCGAGAAGAACATCAGCGACACCGGCCGGAGCGGGTACAGCGCGATCGACGCGGCCATGAAGGACGAGAACGACCAGGTGGCGCCGCTCGTGCTCGCGCAGACGGCGGACGTGCCGGCCGACGCGGCGGCCGTCGTCGTCGCCGGCCCGACGACCGACTTCTACCCGCAGGAGATCGACGCGCTCACGCGGTACCTGGCCCGCGGCGGCAAGCTGCTCCTGCTGCTCGACCCGCCGGCCAAGCCCGACAGTCCGCCGCTCACCCGGCTCATCGCCCTCGCCCATCAGTGGGACATCGCCGTCGGCGACAACGTCGTCATCGACGTGAGCGGGATGGGGCAGCTCATCGGGACCGACGCCTCGGTGCCGGTCGCGGCCAGCTATCCGGCCAACCCGATCACCGGGCACTTCAACCTGCTGACCGCCTTTCCGCTGGCGCGCTCGGCGGATCCGATCACCGGCGGCGTCGGCGGCCACTTCGCCCAGTCGTTCATCCAGACGAGCCCGCGGAGCTGGGCGGACGCCAACGTCAAGGCCGTGCTGACGACCGGCCAGGTGAAGTTCGACGCAGCCGAAGGCGACCAGCAGGGACCGATTTCGATCGCCGCCGAAGTGTCGGCGCCGATCGCGGCCGCCGCCACGACGAAGACGAAGGCGGCGGCCGACGCGCCGAAGCCGGAGACGCGCGTCGTGGTGGTGGGCGATTCGGATTTCGCATCGAACGCCGCCCTCGGCATCCAGGGGAACCGCGATCTGTTCCTGAACATCGTCGACTGGCTGACGCAGCAGGAGGACCTGATTTCCATCCGGCCGCACCCGCCCGGCGACCGGCCGGTCACGCTCACGGCGGCCCAGCAGATCAACATCACGTGGCTGGCGCTGCTCATCATCCCGGGGTTCATCCTCGGTTCCGGGGTCTACACCTGGTGGCGGAGACGGTAGATGCGCGGGGTACGGTCGACGCTCGCTCTCGTGGTGATCTTTCTCGGCCTGGCGGGGTACGTCTACTTCCTCCGGTCCCGGAAGCCGGCCAGCCCGGCCGCCAACGAACCCAAGGTCTTCTCGGTCCGGGCCGACAAGATTGACGGCCTGACGGTCCGGGCGACCTCGGGCGAATCCAGCACGCTGAAGCAGGTCGACGGCAAGTGGCGCCTGGTCCAGCCCCAGGACGCCGCGGCCGACGAGTCCGAAGTCGACGACATCACCACGAGCCTGTCGTCGCTGACGGTCGCCCGCGTGATCGCCAGGAACCCGTCCGACCTGACGCCGTTCGGCCTGGCGACCCCCCGCATGGAGATCGGATTCCAGGCGGCGGGCGACCCGACGCCCCACCGGCTGCTCATCGGCGACAAGAACGCGACCGGTATCGACCTGTACGCGAAGCGGCAGGGCGCCAGGGAAGTGTTCCTGATTCCGGCCTACCTGCAAACGACGTTCAACCTGACGCCGTTCCAGCTGCGCGACAAGACACTGCTGACGTTCGACCGCGACAAGGTCAACACCATCGACGTGACCACGCCGGAGCACGCCGTCGAGCTGACCAAGACCGGCACGACGAGCTGGATGATGCAGACGCCGCTCCACGCGCCGGGCGACTATCTCGCGGCGGAGAACCTGCTGGGCCGCCTGCAGACCGCCAAGATGAAGTCGATCGTCACGGAGACGGCCACCCCCGCGGACCTGAAGAAGGACGGCCTGGACAAGCCGGCCGTGACCGTCCGCCTGACTGCCGGGAGCGCGACGACGACGCTGGAGCTGGGCGCGAAGTCGCCCGACGGCACCGTCTACGCCCGGGATCTGTCGCGGCCCCGCATCGTGACCGTCGAGGCATCCCTGCTCGACGACCTGCGCAAGGATCCGGCAGACTTCCGGCAGAAGGACCTGTTCGCGTTCCGCTCGTACAACGCCGACTGGATCTCGATCAGGCGCAACGGCCGGACCGTGACGTTCCAGCAGGTCAAGGGCCGGGGCAAGAACGCCGCGCCCCAGTGGCACCGCCTGTCGCCGGCCGGCACGGTCAAGGATGCCGACATGGAGGACTTCCTGTCGAAGCTGTCCGGCCTCCGCGCCTCGTCGTGGATCGCCTCGACCGCGCACACCGGTCTCGACAAGCCGTACGCCACGGTGTCCGTCAAATTCGAGCACGACAGGAAACAGGAAACGGTGACATTCGGACGGCAGGGGTCGAACGTCTACGCCGAACGCGCCGACCAGCCCGGAGCCGCCACGCTGGGGGTGAGCGCGTTCGACGACGCCATGAAGGCGCTCGATGTCGTGGCGAAATAATCCGAGTCCGGACGCGAGGACGGGCGGCCGGCGGCGCGGGTGGCTCCCCGCCGCCAGCCTGCTGGTCCTCGCGCTCGCCACCGCCTGCACACACCGCCCGCCCCGGCTCGTCCCGACCGTTCCCGCCGCTCCGCTCCGGCGCCTCCACGCCGATCTCAATCGCCTGTTCGACGGCCCCGCGTTCCGGCATGCCATCGTCGGCGCGGTCATGGAAACCGCCCGCACGGGGACCGTGCTCTACGCGCGCCACCCGGACACCCTCCTGCTGCCGGCGTCCAACCTGAAGATCCTCACGCTGGCGGCCGCCGCCGATCGTCTCGGCTGGAATTTCACGTACGAGACGAAACTGGTCGCCGCCGGGCCGATCGCCGACGGCGCGCTGCACGGCGACCTGCTCGTCATCGGCAGCGGCGACCCGACGATCGACGGCCGCGATCCGGCCTCGACCGATCTGTTCGCCCGCTGGGCCGACTCGCTGTGGCAGAGCGGACTCCGCCGGATCGACGGGCGGATCATCGGCGACGGCTGCGCCCTGGACGAGCCGCGCTTCGGATCCGGCTGGGCCTGGGACGATCTGCCCTATGGCTTTGCGGCGCCGATCAGCGCGCTGCAGTATCACGACAACCTCGTCGTACTGACGATCCACCCGGGGCCGTCCGCCGGGGCGCCTGCCACCGTCGAGATGATGCCGGACCTGAGCGGCCTCGTGCTCGCGAACCGGCTGACGACGACCGCCGCCGGATCGGCCCCGGTCGTCGGCCTGCGGCGCGCGCCGGGGACCGACACGCTGGAGCTCGACGGAACCGTCCCGGCCGGACACCCGGATCTCTACGAGACGGCCTCGGTCCCCGATCCGCCGGCCTTCTTCGCGCGCGCGCTGCGGGCGGCGCTCGTCGCCCGGGGCATCGAGGTCGGCGGCAATGCCGTCGATCTCGACGCCGCGCCCCCGGCACCGGACGCGCAGCCGGCCACGGTCCTAATCGACCACCGATCGCCGCCGCTCACGGCGATCGCGACGGTGATGATGAAGGTCAGCGAGAATCTGTACGCGGAAACGCTGCTGCGCACGCTCGGGGCGAAGGCCGGCACCTCGGCCATGGACGGGCCGGCCGTGGTACGGGCGGTGCTGGAGGGCTGGGGATTTCCGGCGGACCGCTTCGTGATCGCGGACGGGTCGGGCCTGTCGCGCTACGACCTGGTGACGGCCGGCCTGCTGGCCGGCGTGCTGCGGCACCTCGCCGCCGATCCACGGGGTGCGGCCGACTTCGCCGCGACCCTCCCGATCGGCGGCGTGGACGGCACGCTGGCCCATCGGTTCGAGGGGGCCGCCGGCCCGCGCGTCATCGCCAAGACCGGCTCGATGATGCACGTCCGGGCGCTGTCGGGCTACGTCACGGCGCGGGACGGCAGGCGGCTGGTCTTCTCCATTCTGGTCAACAACTTCGACGGCGATCCGCTGGCCGTCGACGCCGCAATCGATGCGGCCGTTCGCCGGCTGGCGGCCTTCCCGCCGCGCTAACCGCCGGCAGCACCCGTGGCGCCGGCCGCGGCCGCCGCGCGCGCGACGGCCAGCATCTCGTCGATCGAGCCCTCGAGGCCGCCGCCCTGGGCCAGGTCGGGCCGCCCGCCGCCCCGCCCGCCGAACCGCCCGGTCAGCGCCTCGAGCACGCGACGCGCGTCGAGCGTGACGCCGGCGGCGCGCGCGATGACGACGAGCGCGGGCGCGGGGCGCGACAGCAGCACGGCCGCCTGTCCCGGCGCCGCCGCAATCGCCTGCGCCAGCATCTTCAGCCCCGGCGCGTCCCAGCCTTCGAGCGCATCGACCACAAGCCGGCAGCCTCCGACCTCCGGCGCGGCCGCGACGAGGGCCGCGGCGCGGTGTCCGGCCAGTTCCTCCTGGAATCCCCTGCCGGCCCGCCGGAGGTCCCGCGCCTCGGTCTGCAGGCGGGCGACCGCCTCGGGCAGCTCGGCCGCCGAGACCGACAGGAGCCGCATCGCCGCCGCCATCTGGTCGCGCAGGGACCGGAAGAGGTCGAGCGCGCGGCCGCCGCAGGCGAACTCGATCCGCGTCCCGCCCTTGAACCGCTCCCACGCCGGGATCATGATCGAGCCGATGGCGCCGGTCTGCGCCACGTGCGTCCCGCCGCAGGCCGAGAGGTCGACGTCGCCGATCGCGATCAGCCGCAGCGTCCCGTCCCGGGTCGGTTCCTTGCGCAGCGGCAGGGCCGCCGCCTCCGCCGCCGAGGCGAAGCGGATCGCCACCGGCAGGTTCTGCCAGATGACCCGGTTCGCCTCGTCTTCGGCCGATCGGATCGCGTCAGCCGTGACTTCGCGCTCCAGGTCGATGGTGGACACGGCGCTGCCGAGGTGAAAGCTGATGGTTCGTGCGCGATGCAGGCGGTCGAAGACGGCCGACAGCACGTGCTGGCCGCTGTGCTGCTGCATGTGATCGAAGCGGCGGGGCCAGTCGAGGGTGCCGTGCACGGCCTGTCCGACGGCCAGGCGCCCGTCGATCACGTGGCCGACGGCCCCATCATCGCGATCGACGACGTCGATCACCCGCACGCCGTCGAGACGGCCCGTGTCGAACGGCTGTCCCCCCGAGGTCGGGTAGAACGCCGTCCGATCCAGGACGACGAGCAGTCCTGCGTCGTGCGGCTCGACGCGCTGGACGACGGCGTCGAACTCGGTCCGATACGGCTCGGTATAGTACAGACGCTCGGTCACGAGGCGGCCTCCGTGCCAGCCGATCGGGCCGGCAGTTCGAAGTAGAAGGTGGCGCCGCCCCACTCGTTCCGGGCGTACCCGATCGCTCCGCCACAGGAATCGATGATGCCGTAGCTCACCGACAGGCCCAGGCCGGTGCCGTAGCCGGCCGGCTTGGTCGTGAAGAACGGCTGAAACAGCTTCGGCTCGTGCGTCTCGGGAACCCCGTTCCCGTTGTCGGCGACCTCCAGTCGGACGCGGTGGTCGACGTCGTGGATGTCGATGGCGACCAGGCCGTCCGGTCGGCCGGCCTCGGCGATCGCCTGTTCGGCGTTGACGACGAAGTTGAGCACGACCTGCTGCAGCTCGGTGAATCCGGCGACGACCGGCCGATCGGATCGGATGTCCACCTGGTAGCGGATCGCCGCCCGGGTGAGATCGCGCTCGCGCAGCTGCAGCACGGCTGCCACGACGTCGGCCAGCCGGACGTCCGCGGTGGGGCTGGTCTCCTGGCGGGCAAACCGCGACAGGTTGCGGATGATGTCGCGCGCCCGCGCCCCCTCCTTCTGGATGAAGGCGATTTCGTCCAGCACCGGCGGCGGCAAGGCCACCCGCGCCTGCTGCTGCATGAGCTCGGTCGCACCGAGGATCGCCTGCAGCGGATTGTTCAGCTCGTGGGCCACGCCCGACACGAGCAGCCCGACCGCCGCCAGCCGCTCCTGCCGGACGACCTGGTCCTGCAGCAGCTCGACCTCCTCGCGGGCCCGGCGTTCCTGGGCAATCTGCGCGTCGAGCGCGGCCCGGGCCTCGGCCAGGTTCGTCGCCATCGTGCCGAACGCGTCGCGAAGCTGGGCGAGCTCGCGGTTCGGCGCGACCATCGGCGCGGGGGGGCTGAGGTCGCCGCCGGCGATCCGCTGGGCCGCGGTCGTGAGGGCCGAGAGCGGCCGGCTGAGCCCGCGGGCGAGGAACAGCGCGAAGATCAGGCTGGCGAGCACGGCGCCGACCGCGATGCGGAAATTACGGCGCCAGAGCGGCCAGACGCGCGCCACGGCCAGCGACTTCGGGATCCCGACGCTCAGGAGCCAGGGACCGCGCGCGATCACCGCGTTGCCGAAGATTTCCTCGGTGCCATCCAGCCCCCGCATGACCCTGATGGGAGGGACACGGCCGGGCGCCAGCGCGTGGTGCGGGTCGATCCGGACGCCGACGTACTCGAGCGCATCCCGGCTTCGCACCAGCACGCGGCTGGTGCGATCGGTGAGCGTGATCACCGACCCGCTGGGGAGCGGGATCGCCGCGAACGCGTTCTGCAGCGACAGCAGGTTCAGCGCGAAGTTCAGCACGCCCACCGGGCGCCCGTCGTCGCCCGGAATCGGATATGCCAGCACGATGATGGGCCGGCGCGTCGAGGCATCGACCATGTAATCGCTGGCGCACGATCGGTCCGTGCGCAGGACCTGCTGCAGGCACGCCCCCTCGAACGGAGGGGCCCCGCCGGGCGGCGGAGCGAGGCCCGAGCCGCGGAGGCGTCCGGTCGGGTCGGTGACGACGATGTCGAGCAGGAAGGGATATCGCGACAGCAGCGCCCCGAGCAGCCGGTGGGATGCCTCGGCGTTCAGCGTGCGGATGGCGGGATAGCGCCCCAGCACGACCGCGAGCGAGTCCAGGTTGTCGAACCGCTGGTTCAGATACGCCGCCGCGGTGGCCACGACGACCGACGCCTGCTCGCGCAGGTCGGCTTCGCGTTCGCGATAGGTCCGGGTGGCCGACCAGGCGATCGCCCCGAGGAGCGGCAGGAGGAGCGCCGCGCTGACCATGAAGACCTGACGCCTGAGCGACTGTCGCGTGAAGATGTTCTGCACCGGACTCAGGACGAGGCCTCCTCCGGCGTCGACCGTGCGCCGACGCGCCCGCTCACCGTGTCGAACGACCGGACGCCACGATCAGCGGATCCGTGACGCCCGCCTCCTCGAATCCCTTCGCCCGCAGCCGGCAGCTGTCGCACCGCCCGCACGGCCGCCCGTCCGGCTCCGGGTCGTAGCAGCTGTGCGTCAGGCCGTAGTCGAGCCCGAGCGCGACGCCGCGCTGGATGATCCCCGCCTTGGTCAGCCGCAGCAGCGGTGCGTGGATGCGGAATCGGGTGCCCTCGACGCCCGCTCTGGTCGCCAGCGCGGCCAGGCGTTCGAACGCCTCCAGGTACTCGGGCCGGCAGTCGGGATAGCCCGAGTAGTCGAGGGCGTTGACGCCGATGACGATGTCGGCCGCCGGGATCACCTCCGCCCACGCCAGCGCCAGCGAGAGGAACACGGTGTTGCGGGCCGGCACGTAGGTGATCGGGATGTCGGCCGCGTCGATCGGACGATCGCGCGGCACGGGCAGATCGGCCGTGAGCGCGGATCCGCCGATGCGCGACAGGTCCACGCGCAGCTCGAGGTGGCGCGCGACGTCGAGGTGGCGCGCCACCCGCCGGGCTGCGTCCAGTTCCTGCGCGTGCCGCTGTCCGTACTGCACCGTCAGCGCGTACAGCGTGAAGCCGTCGGCCCTCGCCGTGGCCGCGGCCGTGTAGGAGTCGAGCCCGCCGCTGAGCAGCACCACCGCGTTCACCGGGCGCTCACACTCCTCTCACGTCCGCGCCCCAGATGTACTTGTGCACCTGGAGCTGCACGCGCACGGGCAGCGCGTCCTCCAGCACCCAGGCGGACAGCTCGCGCGGCGCCAGCACGCCGTGCACCGGCGACAGCAGGACGGCCGCGCAGCGCCCGACGAGCGCATGCCGGCGGATGACGTCACGGGCGAACAGATAGTCGTCGCGGTCCCGGATCACGAACTTGACCTCGTCGTGCGGCGCCAGCGCGTCGAGATTGCGCCAGTCCATGCGGGCCGCCTCGCCGCTGCCCGGACACTTCACGTCGAGGACCCGGACGACGGCGGGCGGGACGCGGGCGGTGCTCCGGTGACCGCCGGTCTCGAGCAGTACGGTCCGGCCGGCCGCCAGCAGGCGGTCCATCAGCGGGTAGACGTCTTCCTGCAGCAGCGGCTCGCCGCCGGTGATCTCGACGAGCGGGCAGGCGTACGCCTCCACCGCCGCCATGACCTCGTCCACGCTCATCCGGCGGCCTTCGTGGAAGGCGTACGGCGTGTCGCACCAGGTACAGCGGAGGTCGCACGCCGTCAGGCGGACGAAGACGCAGGGCCGCCCCGCGTGGGTCGATTCCCCCTGAATCGAATGGAAAATCTCGTTGATCGTCAAGATCGCTCCGGCTGCGCCACCGGGTCAATTGTACCCGCACGCGCGGGCCGGCTCCCGGCCCGGGTTTTCCGCGTCCCGATCGCCCCCGCCCCTTTACAATGGGCATCAAGGGGGGCCCATGACGCGCGCACTCTTCTACTGGAAGCCGACGTGAACGACCTGCCGCCACGCCAGAAGGTTTCTGGAGCAGATCGGACTCGACGTCGAAGAACGCGACATCAACCGCCAGCCGCCGGATCGGGCGTTTCTCGAGCGCCACGTCGACGCGGACCACATCCTGGACTTCGTCAGCCGCCGGAGCCCGGTGTTCAAGACCCGGCCGCTGCCCACGACGAAGAAGGAAGCGATCGACCTCATGCTGCAGCAGCCGAACCTGATCAAACGGCCGATCCTCATCAAGGGGACGACGGTCGTCTTCGGCTTCGACCAGGATCGGTATCGCGCGCTCGGATGAGCCGTCATGGGTGATCTGTACATCGGGACGTCCGGCTGGAACTATCCGACCGGCCGGGGGACGTGGACCGGCCTGTTCTACCCGGCCACGGCCGCGCGCCCGAAACCGTTCGACGAGCTCGCCTATTACGCCGAGCGCTTCGACACCGTCGAGGTCAACACGACGTTCTACGGACAGCCGCGCGCCGCCATCGCCCGCTCGTGGGTGGCCCGCACGCCGCCCGGCTTCCGGTTCTCCCTCAAGCTGTACCGGAAGTTCACGCACCCGGAGATGTTCAGGCAGGCGGCGCTGCCCGGGGTGCCGGCGGGCGACGTGCCGGCCGGCGTCCTGGACGAACTGGCGCGCGTCACCCAGGCCGATCTCGACGCCTTCCGGACCGGGATCGAGCCGATCGCCGCCGCCGGCCGGCTCGGCATGCTGCTCGCGCAGTTCCCGCCGAGCTTCAAGGACGCCGCCGACTCGCGCGACCACCTCGCCGGCCTGCTCCGGGCGTTCGCCGGCTATCCGATGGCGGTCGAGCTGCGCCATCGGAGCTGGAGCGACCGCCTCGGCGACACGCTGGCGCTGCTCAACGGCTTCGGCGCCGCGTGGGTCCAGATCGACGAGCCGAAATTCCGCTTCTCGATCCGCCAGAACGAGCTGCCGAACCTGCCGACGGCGTACTACCTGCGGCTGCACGGGCGGAACGCGGCGGCCTGGTGGCGGCACGAGCACGCGGAGGACCGGTACAACTACCTGTACGCGCCGGCCGAGGTGGACGAGTTCGCGCGGACGATCGACGCGGCCGGTCGCCTGGTGAAGAAGCTGTACGTCTACCTGAACAACCACTTCGCGGCCAAAGCGCCGGCCAACGCCCTGATGCTCAAACACCGGCTCCGCCTGCCGACCGCGGGCGACTATCCGCCCGCGTTCGTCGCGGCGTATCCCGAGCTGGCGTCCTTCGTGCCGACTACTCCGTCCCGGGTTTCACGTACATCTTCTTGATCAGGTCGCCCACCTTGATCTTCGCCGGCACGTCGTCGCCCTTGATCACCTGGCCGAACACCACGTACTTGCCGTCGAGGCTGTGCTGCGGGGCCAGCGTGATGTAGAACTGGCTGTCGGCCGACTGCGGCGTGCCGGCGTACGCCATGGCGACGGCTCCCGTGATGTGCGTCAGCTTCGGACTGAACTCGGCGACGCCGATCGGATGGCCGCTGCCGCCGGTGCCCCAGAGCGCCCGCTTCGACAGGTCGCGGCTCTGCGGGTCGCCGACCTGGATGACGAAGCCCGGCACGACGCGGTGAAAGCGCAGGCCGTTGTAGAAGCCGCGCTTGGTGAGCGCGACGATGTGCGCGACGGTTTTCGGGGCCTCTTTGGGATAGGTCTTGATCTCGAAGGTCCCCCGGACCGTCTCCACCACCAGGATCGGCCCCTTCTCGGTCGGAATCTGATCCTGGGCGGACGCCTTGAGACCGCTGACGGCCAGCATGGACACGACCGCCACAGCGGTCCAGACAACGCGAGACACGTTCTTCATCGTTCGGCTCCCTTTGCTGAGTGCGACGCGCGGCCGGGCGTTCCCGGCCCGACCGTGCGCCGCGTACGCGTGACCCCGATGCGCGGGCACGCCTCCTGAACCGGGCAGGCGCCGCATCGCGGCGCAATCGGCCGGCAGACGTTCTGCCCCCACGTGACGAAATAGAGATTCACGTACGGCCACCAGCGGCGATCGACCGCCCGGTACAACGCCTGCTCCGTCTCGTCGGGCACGCGCGTCCGGACCCAGCCCAGCCGGTTGGCCAGCCGGTGAACGTGCGTGTCGACGCAGATGTTGTCCTGGCTGCGGTGGGCGAGGATCAGGACCAGATTCGCCGTCTTGCGTCCCACGCCCGGCAGCTGCAGCAGTTCGTCCATCGTCCCGGGCACGCGCCCGCCGTACCGCGCCATCAGCAGCCGGCAGGTCGCCCGGACGAAGCGGGCCTTGTGCCGGTAGAAGCTGACGGGATAGATCAGCCGCTCGATCCGGCGGACCGTCAGCCGCGCCATCGCGGCCGGCGTGCGGGCCACCCCGAACAGCCGCCGCGAGGCCGCCAGCGTCGTCGCGTCCTGCGTCCGCGCCGACAGCAGCGTCGCGATGAGGACCTGGAACGGATCCTCCGCCTGGTCGGTGGCGATCTTCTCGACCGCCGGCAGTTCGAGGCCGGTGATGGCCCTCGCGAGGGTGTGCAGCACGGCGTCGACCGCGGCCGGCGAGGGCAGTGGCGGCACCGCCGGCCGCCGGGCCTGCGGTCCGCGCCCGCGGCGGGCCGGGACGCTCGCGGCAGTCACCGGCATGGGGTCACGCCGGCACGGCGGTCAGCGCCGGCTTGCCCGCCAGAACGGCCAGCACGTTGCTGGCCGCGAGATCCGCCATGGCCGTCCGCGTCTCGGTCGTGGCACTGCCGAGGTGCGGCACCAGCAGCACGTGTTCCATCGTCATCAGGGCGGGCTGGATGGCCGGCTCGTTCTCGTACACGTCCAGCGCGGCGCCGGCGATCAGATGCTGGCCGAGCGCCCACGCGAGCGCCTCTTCGTCGACGACCGGCCCGCGCGCCGTGTTGATCAGGTAGGCGGACCGCTTCATCCTGGTCAGCGCCCGCCGGTCGATCAGATGACGGGTGCCGTCGGTCAGCGGCACGTGCAGCGACACGACGTCCGAGGTCGTCAGCAGCCGATCGAGCGACATCGCCTCGGCACCCGGCACGCTGACCGCCTGCTCGTCGGCGTACGCCACGCGCATGCCGAACGCCGGCGCCCGCGCTGCGACGGCCCGGGCGATCCGCCCCATGCCGATCAGCCCGAGCTGCTTGCCCCGGACGTCCGTGCCCAGCATGAAGTCGAGGGCCCAGCCCTTCCACGTGCCGCTGCGGACCACCCGTTCGCCTTCCGAGACGCGCCGGGTCAGCGCGAGGATGAGCGCCCAGGTGAAGTCGGCCACCGACTCGGTCAGCACGTCCGGCGTGTTGGTGACGATGATGCCGCGCCCGGCCGCGGAGGCCACGTCGACGTTGTTGTAGCCGACGGCGATGTTCGCGACGATCCGCAGGTCGCGCCCCGCCTCGAGCAGCTCGCGGTCGATACGATCGGTCAGCAGGCACATCAGCGCCTGCTTGCCGCGGACGCGCTCGAGCAGCTCGCCGCGGGGGATGGCCGCGTCGCCCGTGTAGAGATCGATGTCGCAGACCGGCTCGAGACGGGCGAGCACCGACGCCGGAATCCGCCGCGTGACGAGCAGGGCTGGTTTGGGCATGACCGTTTGCGTCGCTCAGTGGCCGTACGACTGGCAGTACCCGCAGTGGGTGCACGGCACGGCCGGCTCGATCAGACAGGCGTCGCCGGGGCGCGGCAGGGCCGTGAACCGCTGATGGCTGGCGTGCACCAGCACCGCCGCCACGGTCGTGACCGTCGTGTCCAGCGAGCCGCCGGCGCCCCCGGCCTGCGCCGCGCCGCGTGCCACGACGTCGCGGACGAGCGCGCGCAGCGCCTCCTCGCTCATGCCGGTCATCGGCCGGCCTCCGCAGCCGCGCCGGTCCCCAGATCGACGTGGTCCACGATCCCGACGATGGCGGCGTCGACCGGCGCGCCCCGCTGGCTGATGGCGTCGCTGGCGGCCCGCCCTTCCAGGACGATCAGCACCTTCTCGTGCACGCCCGCGCCCACCCCGTCGACCGCCAGCACGGGCGTGCCGCTGGGCGTCTCCTCCAGCGTCAGCGGCTGAACGAGCAGCAGCTTGGCGCCGGTGAACTTCCGGTGCTTCTGGGTGGAGACCACGGTGCCGACGACTCGGGCGAGCAGCATGACGGCGGCCGGCTAGGGACGCGGGGCGTCGACGGTCCAGTAATCGATGATGCCGACGATCCCCGCGTCGACGGGCACCTCGGCGGGAAAGAACGGGAAACTGGCTTCTTTGCCCCGGACGAAGAACACCTCTTCGCCCACGCCGGCGCCGACCGTGTCCGCGGCGATCACCGCGCGGCCGATCGGCTGGTGATCGGGCGTGAGCGGCTGCACGATCAGCAGGGTCAGGCCGATCAGCGCCGGATCCTTCCTGGTGGTGACCACGTCGCCGATGACGCGCGCGAGCTGCATGCCGGGCGTTTCCCTATTCGTCGAGCTCGACGGTGTCGACGACGCCGACGATGGCGGCGTCGACCGGGCAGTCCTTGAGGCCGGCCGCCATCCGCGCCGAGCTGCCGTTGACGATCAGCACCATGTCGCCGAAGCCGGCGTCGACGGTGTCGACCGCGACCAGGTAGTGGCCTTCCGGCTTGCCGCGCGGATCCAGCGGTCGGGCGACCAGCAGCTTCTGGCTGACCAGGCGGGGATCTTTGCGGGTCGCGACCACGGTGCCGACGACTTTGGCCAGAATCATGAGGGAGCCGATCGGAACCCGTGTCTAGCTCTTGGCGCCCGACCTGCCGATCGGCAGGGTGTCCTCGAGACTCGCGTGCGGGCGCGGAATGACGTGGACCGACACGAGCTCGCCGACGCGGCGGGCGGCGGCCGCCCCGGCGTCGGTCGCCGCCTTCACGGCGGCGACGTCACCGCGCACGAGCGCCGTGACGTAGCCGGCGCCGATCTTCTCCCAGCCCACCAGCGTGACCTTCGCGGCCTTGACCATGGCGTCGGCCGCCTCGATCATCGCGACAAGTCCCTTCGTCTCGATCATCCCGAGCGCCTCGCCCATACTCTCCTCCAGGCCATGGCCGGCGCTGACGCCGGCCGCCGGCCGCCACCCGCGACGCGCAGGCGGATTATGTCAGGTTCCTGACCGCGTCCTCGATGAGCGCCGTCAGCTCGCGGTATGTTAACCGAATTTCGGTGTCGTCGCTCGGCGGCGCGCCGGCCGCCGTCCCCGGGACGTCGGGCACGAGCCGGAGGCCGCCCCCCGGCGGCGCCTGAATCACCTGGCAGCTGGCGACCTCGCCCGCGGCCGGCGCCTGGCTGCCGTCCGTGCAGATCGGCGCCGGAGCCGCCACGCCGTACGCACCGCGCAGGCCCTGCAGCCGCTCGACTTCCTCGCGCGACAGCAGATACTCGCGCCCGAGCAGCCGCGCCACCAGACTGATGCGCGCGAAGTGCTCGACCCGCTCCATGTTGTAGTACGCGGTGAACAGATCGCCGCCGACGGTCAATGCGCCGTGATTGGCCAGCAGCAGCCCGTCGTGCGCCCGGATGTACTGGCGGACCGCGTCGGCCAGTTCCTGCGTCGACGGCGTGCCGTAGGCCGCAATCGGAATGCTGCCGAGCGTCGTGACGATTTCCGCGAGCACCGCCCGGTCCAGCGGGATGCCGGCCACCGCGAACCCCGTGGCTGCGGGCGGATGCGCGTGCACGACCGCCTCCACCTCGGGCCGGTTCCGGTAGACCTCGAGGTGCATCAGCAGTTCCGACGAGGCCGTCCGCTCGCCGGCCAGCTTGCGCCCGTCGAGATCCGTGACCACCATCATGTCGGGGGTCATGTCGCGCTTCGACACGCCTCTCGGGGTCGTCAGCAGGCGCGCGCCATCCAGCCGGGCGCTGATGTTGCCGTCGTTCGAGGCGACGTACCCCCGCTCGTGGAGACGCCGCCCGATCTCGACGATGTCGGCGCGCAGGCGCGCTTCGGACCGCTCAGCCATCGGACCTGCCCAACCCGCTCACCGCGCTCCCGCGCGATACTGCTCGCGGCACCGTTCCGAACAGAAGAAGACCTGCCGATCGCCCTCGCCGAGTGCGTACGCCCGGGCCGGCACGACGAACGTGCCGCACACCGGATCCCGGACCATCTGGACGCCGCGCGACGGCGTGCCCGGGCGCCCGCCCTGCCGCGTCGCTCCCTCGACGACCCCCTGGAGGAACCGCCACACGGCCCGCCCGAGGAAGACCAGGAACAGCAGCAGGAGCAGCAGCCGGACCATCGGGGCTCAGGGGCCGGACGCCCCGCCGGTGCCGAGGCCAGGATGGGCCTGGCGCATGCTCTCCAGCGCCTTCTTCGCCGCCTGGCCCTCCGGACTGTTCGGCGCGATATCGACCAGCTTCTGCCACGCCCTGGCCGCGCCCTCCAGATCCTGCTTGCCGAACGCGCGGACGACGCCGATGTTCAACAGCGTCTTCAGGTGCCGGGGATCGATCGACAGGGAGTAATTGAACTGCTTCAGGGCGAGATCGGGCTGGTTCGTGTAGTAGAAGCACACGCCGAGGTCGGTGCTGACGTCGACGTCGCGCGGGGCCAGCTTGAGCGCCTGCTGGTACCAGTTGATCGCGGTCTGGTACTGTTCGGCGTCGAAGTACATGTTGCCGAGCTGAATGCGCGGGCCGGCGTCGTTCGGGTGCTGCGCCGCCTGGGCCGTCAGCGCCTGCACGCGGCTCGCGTCGAGCGGGACCGGCTGGTCGCCGCTGGCGCTCGTGCTCTGATCACTCGTGCCGGACCCCTGCGCCGGCATGGTCGGCGCCGGCTGCGACGCCGACGCGCTGGCGGCCGCGATGGCCGGCTGGCGTCCCGGGACCTGCTGGTTCGCGATCACCCAGCCGACGATCAGGCCGAAACAGACGCCGGCAAGGCCGAAAACAATCGATTCGGACTTCATAAAGATGCTCGCCGCGGACGGATTCAGGTCTCGAGACCCGCCGCGCCCCGGCGAACGCACCGGCGCACCCGGGCTGTCACCCGCTGAAAGCCCCGATCATAGCAGTGACTCCCGAAGCCAGTCCACCGGGCGATTCATCCCGGGCGGGCCGGCGGTCCAGCTCGCCCCGGGCCATCGGTCCGGATCCGCGTGGGCAAGAGGACGCGTCGCGTCCGCCGGTGCCCGCCTTCGGACGGCACGGGGCGGCAGGGCCGAGCTCTCCGGCGCGGGCGCGGCGCCGGACATCTCCGCTACAATCTCGCCGTGCCCTGTTGCCCCGCGTGCGGCACCGCCCGGCCGGCCGCCGCGCGGTTCTGCCCATCGTGCGGCGCCGCGGTCGATCCCGCGCCGGCCGCGGCCGGGTCCGCTCCCGGCCTCGACGACCCGGCCGCCACCCGGACCGTCGCGCCGGGCGTCACGCCGGCGTCCACCGGCGACCGCCGGCCGCCGACCGTCCGCTTCGAGTCGGGCGCGATTCTGGCGGGACGCTACCGCCTGGTCGCGCTGCTCGGCAGGGGCGGCATGGGCGAGGTCTACCGCGCCGACGATCTGACGCTGGGGCAGCCGGTCGCCCTGAAATTCCTCCCCGAAGAGGTGGCACACGACGCCGCGCGGCTGGCGCAGTTCCACGGGGAACTGCGCGTGGCCCGCCAGGTGTCGCACAAGAACGTCTGCCGGCTCTACGACCTCGGCGAGGCCGACGGCCGGCCGTTCATTACGATGGAGTACGTCGACGGCGAGGATCTCGCGTCGCTGCTCCGCCGGATCGGACGGGTGCCGCAGGATAAGGCCGTCGAGCTGGCCCGGCAGCTGTGCGCAGGCCTCGCCGCGGCGCACGAGCGCGGCGTGCTCCACCGCGATCTGAAGCCGGCCAATGTGATGATCGACGGCCGCGGCAACGTGCGGCTCACCGACTTCGGCCTCGCGGCCATGGACGGCGAACGCGAGGAGGGGCTTGCCGGCACGCCGCAGTACATGGCGCCGGAGCAGCTGAGGCGCGAGCCGGCATCGGTCGCCAGCGACCTCTACGCCCTCGGGCTCGTGCTGTTCGAGATCTTCACGGGCCGGCGCGTGCACGAGGCCAAATCGCTGCACGAGCTCGTCGCCCTGCACGAGAGCGGCAGCCGCCCGGTGCCGAGCGCGGTCGTCCCCGATCTGGACCCGGCCATCGAGCGCGTCATCCTCCGGTGCCTCGAACAGGATCCGCCGCGGCGGCCGGCATCGGCGCTCGCCGTCGCCGCCGCGATGCCGGGCGCCGATCCGCTCGCCGCGGCGCTCGCCGCCGGCGAGACGCCGTCGCCCGAGCTGCTCATCGCCGCCGGCGAGAGCCCGGCCATGCCGCTCGGCCGCGCGCTGGCGATGACGGCCGCCTCGCTGGCCGTGCTGGCGGCCTTCGCGGTCCTCGGGCCGCGCGCGTCGCTTCCCTCGCTCGTGCCGCTCGACAAGCCGCCTGCGGTGCTGATCGACCGGATTCAGCAGATGACCGCGTCGTTCGGCTACCACGGGACGCCGGCCGACGCGGCGTCCAACTTCCAGATTCCGTCGGCCAATCTGGCCTGGGTTCGGACCACGAGCGGGCAGACCGGATGGTGGAACCTCCTGCGCGGCGACGAGCCGCCGGCCCTCCTCTTCTGGTACCGGACCAGCCCGCAGCAGATGACGCCCAGTGGGCCGACGTCGAACATTTCACTGACCGATCCCCCGGCCACCACGTCCGGCATGCAGACCGTCGTCACGGACACGCGGGGCCGCCTGGTCGAGTTCCAGGCCGTGCCACCCGCGTTCGAGCCCGACACGGGGCCGGCGCCGGCCCCGCAGTGGAAGCCGCTGTTCACCGCGGCCGGCCTGGACCTGGCGGCCTTCCATCCGGTGGCGCCCGAATGGACGCCGCCGGCGTTCGCCGACGTGCGCCAGGCCTGGGAAGGGCCGCTCGGCGATCGGCCCGGCGTGACGGTGCGCGTGGAAGCCGCCGCCTACCGCGGCCGCCCGACCGCCTTTTCCGTCATCGGGCCGTGGATGAAACCGCCGGAGCCGGCCCGGCAGTCCGCGGCGCAGTTTCTCTCGGGTCTCTTCAACCTGATGGTCTGGAACCTGTCGCTCTTCGGCGCGGCGCTGCTTGCGTACCGGCACGTGCGCGCCCGCCGTGCCGACTGGCGCGCCGCCACACGACTGACCCTCGCGCTGTTTGGCGGCATCACGGTCGGCTGGCTGTTCGCCGCCCACCACACGCCGTCGCCGTACGTCGAACTGCAGCATCTCCTGGTCGCCGTCGGCATCGCCCTGCTGCAGGTGGCCCAGGTCTGGGTGATGTACGTCGCCATCGAGCCCTACGCCCGCCGCTACTGGCCGGACGGCCTGCTGGGCTGGAGCCGCCTCATGTCGGGTCGCCTGCGCGATCCGCGGGTCGGCCACGACATCCTCGCCGGCGCCGCCCTGGGCGTCGTGCTCCTGTTGACGGAAGTGGCCCGGGGACTCGCGCCGGCGCTGAGCGGTACGAAAGCGGGAACCCCGCCCCTGGGCGACCAGGTGAATCTGCTGGCCCACTCCGCCGCCCTGCCGCTCGCTGCGGTGCAGGTCGCCTACAGCGCGCTGGAGAGCGCGCTGCTGCTGGCGCTCTTCTTCGTCATCCTGCGGCTCCTGGTGCGGCGCGCCTGGCTGGCCATTGCCCTCGTCGTGGCAATCGTGACGGTGGCCTCCAACAGCGGCGCCTACATCAGCAACGGGTGGCCCGTCGCCCTCGTCGGCGTGGTGGTGATCCTGCTGATCACGGTCGCCGTGTTCCGCTTCGGTCTGCTCACGGTGACCGTGGCGCTCTTCTTCGACAACCTGCTCTCCTCGGTGCCGTTGTCGCGCTCCCCCGGAGCCTGGTGGGCGCTGTCGGGCAATATCGCCCTGCTGCTCGCCGTCGGCATCACCTGCTTCGGCTTCTACGCCGCCCGCACGGGACAGCCGCTCTTCGGCAGGCTGGCGCTGGAAGAATAGGCGGACCGCCGCCGCCCACGAGCCGGCCGGACGCGAGGGAAGGCGGAGTGCAGGGGACGATCAGGGAGGATCTGCCTCAGCGCGCCGGGTCGGGCCGGTCGCCCGCCAGCACGGCCAGGTACTCCCGGACGACGCGGTCGAGGCCGACGAACAGCGCGCGACTGATCAGCGCGTGGCCAATCGAGACTTCGTCCAGGTGCGGCAGTCGGCGGAACAGCGTCAGATTGTGCAGATCGAGGTCGTGGCCGGCGTTGACGCCCAGGCCCAGGGTGCGGGCCAGCGTGGCGGCGTCCGCGTAGAGCCTGAAGCTCGCCTCCGCCGCCTCGGGCCCGTGTTCGAAGGCGCGCCCGTACGGCTCGGTGTACAGCTCCACGCGGTCGGCCCCGACGGAGGAGGCCCACTCGATCGGCTCGGACTGCGGGTCGACGAACACGCTCACGCGGACGCCGTCGCCGCGGAGATCCCGGATGATCGAGGCCAGCTCGAGCGAGCGGGTGGCGGGGGACCAGCCGGCCTGACTCGTCACCTCGCCGGGCACGACCGGCACGAGCGTGCACTGGTCGGGCCGCACCTCACGCACCAGCGCCAGCAGCTCCGGTCGCGGGTCGCCTTCGATGTTGAGCTCGATCCGCTCAGTCGAGGCTCCGCCCCGAACCTCGGGCCCGCCGTGCGGGCCGCCGGGCTGCGCCCGGCCCTCAGTCTCCGGCGCATCGTCGCGCCAGGCCCTGAGTTCCGCGGCGATGGCCCGCACGTCGTCGGGGGTGATGTGCCGGCGGTCCGCGCGCGGGTGGACGGTGATGCCGGGCGCGCCGGCCGCCACGCAGGTGCGGACCGCCTCGAGCACGTCCGGCACCTGCCCACCGCGCGAGTTGCGCAGCGTCGCCACCTTGTTGACGTTGACGCTGAGACTGATGCTGGCCACGTGTCGCGTGCTCCGTTCCGTCAGGCGAGGTGCTCCCGGACCGCGGCGACGATTTCCTCGCCCCAGCGGCGGATCTGATCCGGATCCGGTCCTTCCAGCATCACGCGGAGCAGCGGCTCCGTGCCTGAATAGCGCACCAGCAGCCGGCCCCGGTCGGCCAGGCGGCGCTCGACGCGATCGAGCACTGCCGAGACCGCCGGCACGGTGCGCAGCTCGACCTTGCGACCGACCCGGACGTTGAGCAGCACCTGGGGATAGGGGACGAGGCCCGCCGCCAGCGCGTCCAGCTCCCGCCCGGTCGCCGCCATCGTGCGCAGCACGTTCAGCGCCGTGCACAGGCCGTCGCCGGTGAACAGGTAGTCGGAGAAGATGATGTGCCCCGACTGTTCGCCGCCGAGCGACAGTCCGCGCTTCAGCATCTCCTCCATCACGTACTTGTCCCCGACGCTCGTCCGGATGAGGCTGACGCCGATCCGGCGGAGCGCCACCTCGAGGCCCACGTTGCTCATGACGGTGGCCACGACCGCGTCGCCGCGCAGGCGGCCCTCGGCCTTCATCTGCGTGGCGCACAGCAGCAGAATCGCGTCGCCGTCGATCACCCGGCCCGTGCGGTCGACGAAGATCGCCCGGTCGCCGTCGCCGTCGAACGCCACGCCCAGCCGGTAGCCGTCCGCGCGGACCGCGCCCGCCAGGTGCTGCGGGTGCGTCGATCCGCAGTCGAGGTTGATGTTCCGGCCGTCGGGCCGGCAGGCCAGGCCGTCGACGTCGAATCCGAGCTCCCGGAACAGGCGGGGCGCGACGGCGGCCATCGCGCCGTTGGCGCAGTCGACGGCCAGCCGCAGGCGCCCCAGCCGGCCGGGGTCGGGCAGGATCGCCCGCAGATGCGCGAGGTAGCGGTCCACCAGATCGACCGCCGGGACGTCCGGCGCGTCGCCGTCGGGCAGCTGCCAGGCGGGATCGGCGACGATCGCCTCGACGTGCCGCTCCAGCTCCTCGGTGAATTTCTCGCCGCTGCCGGAGAAGATCTTGATGCCGTTGTCGTCGAACGGATTGTGGGAGGCGGAAATCATCACGCCGGCGCCGTACCCGCCGGTCCGCGCGAGATAGGCCACGGCGGGCGTCGGCACGACGCCGGCGCTGGCCACCCGCGCCCCCTGCTGCGCAGCGCCCCAGGCCAGCTCCCGCTCGATCCAGGCGCCCGACTCGCGCGTGTCGCGCCCGGTCAGCAACCGGAGCGGGTCGTCGGCGCGCAGCGCCCGCACCAGCGCGGCGCCCACGCGACGGACGGTCGCGCGATCCAGCGGCGGCTGACCCGCCTTGCCGCGTATCCCGTCGGTGCCGAAGAGGTGGTCCGCCATGGCGAGGTCGCGGGCCGCGCCCGCTATCTGATTGTAATCTGGACTTCCGCCGGCTCGATCTGGACGATCCCGGTGTCGCGCTGCGGCGCAGCGCGCGGCGTCAGCGTGTAGCGGCCGGCCCCGAGCCCGCTGGCATCGACGGAGACGATGATCGAATCGGCCCGCAGCGCCCTGACCGCCGTCTCGCTGCCGCGCACGGTCACCTTCACGACCGGCGGGAGCGCCCGCGCCTCGAGCCCCGGGCCCAGGTGCTGGATGCGGACCGGGACGTGGAGCAGCGTCCGCTCCGCCGGGGCGGGAATGACATTCACCGTCACCTTCGCCGTGACCGGCGCCTGCAGCCGCAGGTGCGGATCGGCCACCCCGACCGTCACCGCCTCCTGCACCCGGGACTTCGCGCCGGCGACGAGCACGGGCTCGGTCATCGCCGCCGGCAGCCGGTCGAGCACGCTGTCGGGGCCGATCACGGTGACGGACGCCGGGTCCGACGTGATCTGCCCGATCATGTAGCCGGGGGCCGGGCGGCCCTCCACCGACGGGGCAATCGGCACGAGCTTGCGGCCTTCCTTCTCGAACACGATCGCGACGGTGTTCGGCACGACCTCGACGACGTCGACCCCGAACGGCGCCCGCACTTCCTCCGGCGTCAGCGGAAAGAACCGGCGGCCGGAGCGGGCGGTGCGCAGGTCGAGCACGGCCACCAGATCGCCGGGCGACATGCGGCTCACGGCGTCGGAGGCGCCGCGGACGAGCACGTCCACCGTCGCCGGCGGCTCGCTGACCAGATCGAGCCCGGCCGGCACCTGCTGCAGCTCGAGCGGCACGCGCACGCTGCGCTCGACCGTCTCCTCGCCGGCGACCACCAGCCACAGCAGGAACGCCAGCACGACGGCCAGCACCTTCAGCCCGAAATGCCGGAACGGCCGGAAACGATAGCGCATCAGCGTTCGGTGTCCCGTGAAGCCCGCGAGGCCGCCGCCGGCCGTTCGGCCATCAGCGTCCGCAGGCGCTCCCGCAGCCGGTCCTGGTCGACGCCGCGCTCGATGTCGCCTTCGCAGACCAGCGAGATCCGCCCGGTCCGCTCGGACACGACGATGGCGACGGCGTCGGTTTCCTCGCTCAGGCCGATGGCGGCCCGGTGTCGCGAGCCGAGCTCCGTGCTCAGCACCGGGTTGACCGTGAGCGGCAGGAAGCAGGCCGCCGCGGCAATCCGGTCGTCCTGGATGATGACGGCGCCGTCGTGCAGCGGCGACGACGTGTGGAAGATGCTGAGCAGCAGATCGTAGGTCAGGCGGGCGTCGAGCGGGATGCCGCTCTCGATGTACGTCCGCAGCCCGATCTGGCGCTCGACCACGATGATGGCGCCGACGTGCTGCGCCGACAGCATGCCGGCGCTGACCACCAGCTCCTCGATCGTCTCGTCCTGGCTCGCCGCTTTCGCGAAGTGCCGGAAGAACGGCGCGCGCCCCAGATGGGCGAGCGCCCGCCGGATGTCCGACTGGAAGAGGACGATCGCGGCGAACACGACGTAGCCGACCATATTGCGGATCAGCCAGTTGACGGTGTCGAGGTGCCCCCAGCGCGAGACGTAGTACAGCGCCACGATGAACGCGCTGCCGAGCGCCATCTGCACGGCCCGCGTCCCGCGAATGAGGAGCAAACCCTGGTAGATCGCAATCGCCACGACCGCGATGTCGACCAGGTCCCCCCAGCCCGGCGGCCGATGCAGCAGAGTGGTCAGCCTGTCCATGCCGAAGCGTCCGCGTGCCGCCGCAGCTCGTCGGCGACACGCACCACCTGTCCCATGGCGTGCACCGCGTGCACGCGGACGATATGGGCGCCCTCCAGGACGGCAGCCGTCACGGCCGCCGCCGTCGCCCAGTCGCGCTCAGGGGCCGGCACGTCGCCAATCGCCGTGCACAGGAACGACTTGCGCGACGGGCCGACCAGGAGCGGCCGGTCGAGCGGGGTGAGGGCGGACAACCCCGCCAGCACACCATAGCTGTGCGCCGGCCGCTTGGCAAATCCGATTCCGGGGTCGAGGATCAGCTGCGCCGCCGGCACCCCGGCCTCGACGGCCCGCGCCATCGCCGCCCGCAGCTCGGCCGCGACCTCGTCGAGGAGCGACTCGTAGCGCGCCTCGTGATGCATGTCGCGGGGCGTGCCGCGCGAGTGCATCAGCACGAGGGCCGCCCCGTGCGCGGCCACCACGCCGGCCAGCGCAGGGTCGGCGCGCAGCCCGCTCACGTCATTGACGATCGCGACGCCCGCGTCGAGCGCCGCGCGCGCCACGGCCGCCTTGCTGGTGTCGATCGCCAGCGGAACGCCGATGCGCCCGCGCAGCCGGTCGATCACCGGCATGACGCGCGCCAGTTCCTCTTCGACCGTCACCGGCCCGGCGCCGGGCCGCGTCGACTCGCCGCCGATGTCGATCAGGTCGGCCCCTTCGGCTTCCATCCGATGCGCGTCGGCGGCCGCCTGGACGGGATCCAGGCGCGGGACCGCCTCGGCGAAGGAATCGGGAGTGACGTTCAGCACGCCCATGACGAGCGTCCGCGGGCCGAGCACCAGCCGGCGGCCGCCGGGAAGCGGGAGGTCGTAGTGTCGGCGGGAGATCACGACCGGCTCCCGGCACCCGGCGCGCCGGGCCGGCCGAAGCCGGCGCCGGACGGCGGGCGCAGAGAACCGGGCCTATTCCTGGGGCAGGGGTTTGTTGAGCGGCGCGACGATCGGCGGCCGCTCCTTCTGCCGGGCCCGGGCATCCTGTTCCTCGGACGCCGCAGCGGTGGGCACGGCGGGCCGCGGCTCGTCGAGCGGCAGACCGGCCGCCAGCCGCGTCACCTGATCGGCGTCGAGCACCTCGCGGGCGAGCAGCTCTTCGGCGATCCGGACGAGCGCGTCCTTGTGCTCGGTCAGCAGCGTCAGCGCGTGCTGGTAATTGTCGGTGACGATCCGCTTGACCTCGTGATCGATCTGCAGCGCGGTGTCCTCGCTGTAGTCCTGGTGCTGCGCGATCTCGCGGCCGAGGAAGATCTGTTCCTCCTTCTTGCCGAAGGTCAGCGGGCCCATCACGTCGCTCATGCCCCACTCGCAGACCATCTTGCGCGACACGTCCGTCGCGCGTTCGAGGTCGTTGCCGGCGCCGGTCGTCATGTTGCCGGTCGTCAGCTCCTCGGCAATCCGGCCGCCCAGCAGGATCGCGATCTGATCGTTGAGGTAGTTGCGCGAGTAGTTGTGCTTCTCGTCGGTCGGCAGCTGCTGCGTGAGGCCGAGCGCCATGCCGCGCGGGATGATCGTCACCTTGTGGATCGGATCCGCATGGGGCAGCAGCACCGCCAGCAGCGCGTGACCCGCCTCGTGGATGGCGGTCACCCGCTTCTCCTCGTCGCTGATGATCATCGAGCGACGCTCGGAGCCCATCAGCACCTTGTCCTTGGCGAACTCGAAGTCGTGCATGCGCACGGTCTTCTGGTTGTAGCGCGCCGCGTTCAGCGCCGCCTCGTTCACCAGGTTCGCGATGTCGGCGCCCGAGAAGCCGGCCGTCCCCCGCGCCAGAATCGTCGTGTTGACGTCGTCGGACAGCGGGATCTTCTTGGTGTGGACGCCCAGGATGCCCTCGCGCCCCTTCACGTCCGGCCGGTTGACGACAATCCGCCGATCGAACCGTCCCGGCCGCAGCAGCGCCGGGTCGAGCACGTCGGGCCGGTTGGTGGCCGCCACGAGGATGACGCCCTCGTTCGACTCGAACCCGTCCATCTCGACGAGCAGCTGGTTCAGGGTCTGTTCGCGCTCGTCATGGCCGCCGCCCAGGCCGGCGCCCCGATGACGGCCGACCGCGTCGATCTCGTCGATGAAAATGATGCACGGGGCGTTCTTCTTCCCCTGCTCGAACAGGTCCCGGACGCGCGAGGCGCCGACCCCGACGAACATCTCGACGAAGTCCGACCCGCTGATCGAGAAGAACGGCACGTTGGCTTCGCCGGCCACGGCGCGCGCCATCAGCGTCTTGCCGGTCCCCGGGGGGCCCATCAGCAGGACGCCCTTGGGAATCCGGCCGCCCAGTTTCTGGAACTTCTGGGGCTCCCGCAGGAATTCGATGATCTCCTGCAGTTCCTCCTTGGCTTCGTCGACCCCGGCGACGTCCTTGAACGTGACCTTCTTCTGGGAGCTCGACGACAGCTTCGCCTTGCTCTTGCCGAACGAGAGCGCCTTGTTGCCCCCACTCTGCATCTGGCGCATGAAGAAGATCCAGAAGCCGATGATGAGCAGGACCGGCGCCCACGAATAGAGGAAGGACGCCCAGGGGCTGCTCGACGGCTCCTTCGCCTGCACGACCACGCTGTGGTCGATCAGCTTGTTGGCGAGCCCCTCGTACTGCGTCGGGGCGTAGGTGCGGAAGCTGTCGTTCCCCTTGGTGAAGCCGGTGATGTCATTGCCCGTGATCGTCACCCGGGCCACCTGGCCCGAATCGACCCAGGACATGAACTCGCTGAAGCTCACCGACCGGTCGTGTTCCTGGAACCTGGTGGAAAAGTTCCAGATCAGGACCGCGACGACGACCAATACCATCCAGAACAACAAGCTCTTCAGGGTCGTGTTCAAGCCGTGCCTCCCCGAGCCTCAAGCTTCAAGATTACCATGCCTGCCGCGCGGTCAGTCACACGAAACTCGTCCGCCAGCCGGTGGCCCGCCACCCAGACGATCCGGTCCTCGGCGTCGACCACCAGCGGCACCCGATCGCGGTCGGGTCGGGCAATTTTGTGATCAACGAAGAAATCCTGCAGTTTCCGGTGCCCGCCGAATCCGGCCGGCTGAAACCGGTCGCCCGGCCGGCGGCTGCGGACGCCCAGGCCGGGCCGTACCCGGCCCGCGGCCACCAGCGCCCACGGCCCGCGGCCGGTCCAGGCGCCCGGGTCGGCCGCCGGATCGCCGCCCGGCCCGGGCAGGACCGCCGAAATCCGGCAGCCGGCCTCGGGGACCTCCACGGTTCCCGGAACGGCCAGCGGATACTGAAACGCGGCCGTGGCCGGTGGCGCGACGCCGCCGGCCCTACTCACTAAGACGACCTCTCCGCCATTTCGTTCCGCCCGCTGCCCCGGCAGATCCACGCCGCCCCGGGCGTCCGGCCCGCACAGGGCGAGCAGCACCTCGACATGATGGAAGCCGACGAACCGCCCGCCGGCCGTCGCCGCGAGCGCCTGCTGGGCCACCCGCCGCGCCAGCGCGCGCGGCGTCCGGCGGAGCCGGTCCGCGTGGAGGCGCAGTTCCCCGTCCCCTTCCGTCACGAGCGCGCCGTAGGCCTCGCCGGCGAGCTGCTCCAGCAGCGCGGCATCGTCGCGGGCGAGGGTGGCCTCGCGGGCCAGGACCGCGGTCACCTCGGGGTTGAAATGCCGGCGCAGCGCCGGCAGGGTCTCGTGGCGGACGCGGTTGCGGGGAATCCGGCGATCGGCGTTCGTCGCATCGTCGCGGAAGGAGAGTCCGCGATCCGCGAGGTGGCGCCGCAGCTCGTCGCGCCCGCAGTCCAGCAGCGGCCGGATGACGCAGCCGGCGCGCGGACGAATGGCCGCCAGCCCGCGGGTGCCGGCGCCGCGGACGACGCGCAGCAGGAACGTCTCCGCCTGGTCGTCGCGGGTGTGCCCGACGGCCACCACGGCCGCGCCGGCGCGCTGGCGCGCCTCCTCGAGGAACGCGTAGCGGGCGACGCGCGCGGCGTCCTCGATCGACAGCCGGCGCGCCCGCGCGAGCGCGGCCACGTCGCCCCGGCCGACGTCGATCGGCACGCCGATCCGCCCGGCCAGTGCCACGCAGAACTGCTCGTCGGCATCCGCCTCGCCGGGCCGCAGGCCGTGATGAAAGTGCGCGAGGCCGACCAGCCGCAGCTCACCGGCGTCCTCCGCCTCGCGCAGCAGCGACACCAGCGCGACCGAATCGGACCCGCCCGACAGCGCCGCCAGCACGGCCGCCCCGCGCGGCGCCAGGTCGTGCTCCCGAATTGTGCCGATCACCCGGGCGAGGAGAGACGCCATCTCGAAACCGCGCACGTGCCTCGAGGACGTGCGCGGCGGCGCGCAACGCGCGCCCGCCTCTCGGCAAGCTCGAGGCGCCCTGAGGGCATCGAGGGGGCGCGAGCGGAACGGAGCGAGCCAGCGTCGCGAGCGCAGTGAAGCGAGCCGGCCAGCCTTCGCCAAGGCTCCGGCGGCCCGCCGGAGCGTTTCGCGCGAAGGCGCGGGCTCGGGGCAGAGCCCCGAATGAATTTGGTGCCGGTGCAGGGACTTGAACCCCGGACGCCGCGGATATGAGCCGCGTGCTCTAACCAACTGAGCTACACCGGCGTGAACTTTCAAGTTTACCATAGTCGGCGCCGGTCTCCGGGACGGGCCCCGCCACGGTACCGCGGGCACCCGCCCGCCTCCAATCAGCCGCCGATCGCTCCCGCCTCCTCGATGACCGCCGCGGCCAGCAGGGGGATCAGCAGCTCGTGATGGCCGACCAGCGCGTAGCCCCGCCCGCCGCCGGCCACCGGTCGCGACACGACGTTCGTCTGCGGCCGGTACAGCCTCGCGAAGTCGAGGTTCACGGTCGTCAGGCCGGCGAACGCCACGCCCCGGTTCCGCGCGAGCGCGATCGCCTTGAGGAACACCTCGGGCAGCACGACCGCCGATCCGCAGTTGAGGTAGACCCCGCGGTCCAGCCGCGCCACGTTCGACGCGAAATATCGGAAGTCGCGCAGGCTGCCTTCGCCGAGCGCCGCTCCCGACGCGGCAGGATGCATGTGGATGATGTCGGTGCCGATCGCCACGTGCACGGTGACCGGAATGCCGAGCCGGGCGGCCTGCGCCAGCACGCTGTACCGGAGATACTGCGGCTGCCGCCCGAGCAGGTACGCGCCGGCCGCCTGGCCGATCCCGAGCCCCGCCGCCACGCCGTCGTTGATCGCGCCGTTCAGCAGCCGGCCGGTCTCGTCGGCCATGCCGAACCGGCCCGGGCCGAGCGCCGCATCGACGTCTTCCGAGGTCGCGCCGACCAGCGCCACCTCGAAGTCGTGAATCATCGTCGCGCCGTTGACCGCGAGGCCCGAGACGAACCCGCGCTCCATGAGGTCGATCACGATCGGGCCGAGGCCGGTCTTGACGACGTGCGCCCCCAGCCCCCAGAGCAACCCGCCGTCGGCCCGCCGCGCCTCGACGATGGCCCGGACCACCGCCCGGAAGTCGGATCCGGCCAGGATGTCGGGCAGCGACGCCAGCAGCCCGCCGACCCCCTGGCCGGCCGCGTGCGGCCGGGCGAACGCCTCGACCCGGACCTTGCTGTCGCGCGACTTCAGCGGATAGGTCCGGACTCCCGACAGATCGAACAGCTCGTAGGGAAAGGCCACGGTGTGCTCCGCGTTGAGGCTGGCGCCGTCGCGTAGAGCATAGCACCCGGGAGGGCGCCGCCGGAGGGCGCCGGATCGGACACCGGAACGCCGCGCAGACTAGGCCACCGCGGCCGCCGCTTCGGCGGTGTGGAGCACCTTGGCCAGCTCCTTCACCGTGAACGGCTTCGCCACGACGCCCCGGAAGCCGTACCGCCGGAATTCGGCCATGACCGGATCGTCGGCGTAGCCGCTCGACACGATGGCGTGCACGTCGGGGTCGAACTCCCGGAGGGCGCTGACCGCGTCCTTGCCGCCCATGCCGCCCGGCACGGTCAGGTCGGTGATGACGGCGTCGAACCTCCGGCCGGCCGCCATCTCGCGCTTGTAGGTCTCGATGGCGTCGCGCCCGTCGGCGACCGCGACGACCTCGTAGCCGATGAACTGGAGCATCTCGCCGGCGACGTCCCGGACGACGTCCTCGTCGTCCATGAGCAGCACGCGCCCCCGGCCCCGCGCCATGGTTTCCTGCGGCGCGGCCACCGCCCGGATCTGCTTCGCCGAGACCGGGAGGTAGATGTGGAACGTCGTGCCGACACCGACCTGCGACTCGACGCCGATGCAGCCGTCGTGCTTCCGGATGATCGAGTACGACGACGCCAGGCCGAGCCCGCTGCCTTTCGGCTTGGTCGTGAAGTAGGGATCGAAGATCCGGCGCCGGATTTCCTCCGGAATCCCGGTGCCTTCGTCGGCAATCGACAGCCGGACGTAGCGCCCGTCGGGCTGATCGAAGCCGGCCGGCCGGTCGTCCGGGCCGATGACCAGGTTGTCGGCGCTGACGCGCACGGTCCCGCCCTTCGGCATGGCCTGCTTGGCGTTCAGCACGATGTTGTTGATGACCTGGTTCATCTGCCCTTCGTCGGCATCCACCTGCCAGAGGTCCGGCGGGATCGCGACCTCGCACTTCACGTTGGCGCCGCGCAGCGCGAACTGCGACGAATCCTCGAGCAGCGCGCCGACCGCCATCGTCTTCCGCACGGGCGCGCCCCCCTTCGAGAAGGTCAGCAGCTGCTGCGTCAGGCTCCGGGCGCGCACGCACGCCTTTTCGGCCTCCGAGAGCCGCTTCCGGGTCTTCTCGTCGACCGCGGCCATGCTCGCCAGCGACAGGTTGCCGACGACCGCCATCAGGATGTTGTTGAAATCGTGGGCGATGCCACCGGCCAGGATGCCGAGCGACTCGAGCTTGCTCGCCTTCAGCCGCTCCTGCTCGAGCGACGTCGCGTCGGTGACGTCCCGGATGACGAGCACCATGCCGACCACGCCGTCCTTGTCGTGCAGCGGCGTCGCGATCCGCTCGATGACCCGCTCCGCGCCGTCGCGCGCCCGCAGCAGCGCCTGCCGGCGCCCGTCCGGGTGGTCGGCCCCGTCGACCTCGACCAGCGGGTCCGCCAGCCGCTCGTGCGTGTCGGGGTCCAGGACGTGCAGCACGGCGTCCAGCGGCTTGCCGAGCGCCTCCGCCTGCGACCAGCCGGTCAGCACTTCCGCCATGTTGTTGAGCATGACGATCTGACCGCGTGTGTCGATCGTCACGACGCCGTCACCGATGCTCCGGAGCGTGATCGCCAGCCGCTCCTTCTCCGAGGCCAGCGCCTTCTCCGACCGCTTGGCCAGTTCGAGCGCCTCCATCGTCGCCCAGTGGAGCTCCTTGATCTGCTCCACGTGCCGCTGCTCGTCCTCCATCCGGCCCAGATAGATCTGGTACGTGCGGTGCGTCAGGTACACCGGCGCCGCCGCCAGCAGGGCGAACCACTGCCCCGTCCGGTCGATGATGAGGGCGAGCACTGCGGCGGTCCCCGCGCCGACGAAGTAGCTCGGTCCCGTCCACAGGAAGTTCTGGTACCAGACCCGGCGGATCGACTGGCCGCTCGACAGGGCGATGGCCGTCGCCACGAACAGCGTGTTCGCCAGGAAGTACACGGCCGCCGCCCCGACCAGCGGCTCGGCGAAGGAGCCGCCGAGGTCCAGATGGCCGAAGCGGCCCCCGAGCAGTCGGTAGGCGAGCCCGGCCAGCTGCACGGTGACGATGAGGCTCGCCATGCTGAACACCGTGCGCGAAAACGGGTTCTTCCGCCGGGTGTTGAACGCGCACTGGGCCCACGCGCTGACCATCGAGATCAGCATCGTCTGGCTGGGCCCGATGAGGAGCATGGCGGTGAAGTCGGCCGCATACGAGACCGACATCGTCGACCCGCCCTTGCTCAGCGGCAGGTTGATCTTGAAGCCGGCGGCCGCCGAGGACACCCCCAGGAACAGGATGAAGAGCGTCGGCCGCGCGCAGCTGTGCGGGAAGAAGGTGAGAAGGACGGCGGCGCCGAGCAGGATGACGCCGTAGACGTAAATCTGGCCGATGCGCGGCGAGGCGGGCGCCTCCTCCACCGTCCGCTCGCGCGCGGTCGGCTGGGTCGCCAGTGCCGGAGGTTCCGCCCGGAGGCTCGCTGCGTTCATGGCATCAGGCAGAGACACCAACGGGCCGCAGGGTCCCGTCCTCGCGGACGACCCCCTGCGGCCCCCGGTGATCCGAACGAGTCCGACGGCGCTCTAGTGAACGACCGCCGGGACCCGGACCGTCGTGGTCCGCCGCCATTCCTCTTCGAGAATGGCCCAGAGCACCTGGTCCAGATACTCGCCGCGGCGGAGGAACGAGCGCCGGAGCACCCCCTCCTGCACCGCACCGAGCTTCCTCAGCGCGCCATTGCCCCGGCCGTTCCGGACGGCCGCCCGGGCTTCCAGCCGGTGGACCCCGAGGGTCTCAAAGGCAAAATCGACAACCAGACGCGCGCCATCAACGAACATCCCTGAGCCCCAGTATGGCGAACCCAGGACGAAGCCCCACTCTGCGGTCCCGAACCCTGGTTCGAGCGACCGCACCTGGAAGAGACCCACGGCGACATCCATTCCCTCGGGGACCACGGCGAAGCAACAGTAACGGCCGGCTGACTGCTCCTCCTGCGTCCACTGAATGAAGCGCCGGAACCCTTCCACGGTCGTCGGGGGCGGTGAGATGAACCGGGTCACTTCCTCCGTCGTCAGCATCGCCAGCAGCGACTCCGCGTCGCTGAGTCGCAGCTGCCGGAGGGTGACCTGGCGTCCAGCCAGCGTCGGCAGTTTCTCGCGCCAGTCCGAGGTGACGGTTCCCTTCCCCGCCTCAGACACCACTGAGGCGGATTGTTCGACCTCCACACCGGGCTGGTAAGGCATGATCTCCATGCTGCCCTCCATTAATCCCGGTTAATTGAGTGGAACCGCACCCCAAACGATGTTCTCGCCCCAGACGATGTTGTTGCCCCAGACGATGTTCTCGCCCCAGACGATGTTCTCGCCCCAGACGATGTTGTTCCCCCAGACGATGTTGTTCCCCCAGACGATGTTGTTGCCCCAGACAACGTTGTTGCCCCAGACGATGTTGTTCGCCCACGCGGCCGAGTTCGTGTACACCGAACCACCCGAGCCAGCGGCATCTCCCCAGACGATGTTCTGGGCCCAGTTCCACGTCTGGCCGTCGGCTGTGGTCGTCGACGGCGTCACCGACGACATCAGCCAGTTCGCACCGACCGGCTGGGTCGTATCGACCGAGGAGGCCAGCGCCACGGCGCCCGCGGCGTCGATTTCCCCGGCGCCCTGCGTCAGCGCGTTGTACGCCTGCCCGGTCGTCGGATCGGTCAGCGTCGTCGAGCTGAATTCCAGCATCGCCTTCACGGCGTTCGGGGTCAGTTGCGGCGAGTTCGGCTCCGCCAGCTGGTGTGCCTGCAGCATCAGCGCCACGACGCCGGTCGTCACGCCCGCCGCCATGCTCGTCCCGCAGAGCGTGATGTAGTCGCTGCCCACGAGCAGGTTGTTGTAGCCGAGCCCCAGGATCTCGTTCACCAGATAGGAGTTCGGCGACGAGTCCGACGTCAGCATGTGACCCGGCGCGACCACGTCCGGCTTCGCAAAGCCGTCGAACCACGAGGGCCCGCGCGAGCTGTACGGCGCCACCTGATCGTCGGTCCGCGTCGTCGTGTTCTGCGTCATCGCCGCCCCGACCGTCAACGCCTCCGGATCGTTGCCCGGCACCGCGACGCCGGCGTAGCCGACCTGACCGGTCGTCGGGTTCTCGCCGTAGTTGCCGGCCGACGTCACGACGATCAGGCCCGCCTGCACCGCCTGCTCGACCGCCTGGTCGAGCGGGTCGGTCGCCGCATTCTCGTACGGCGGGTGCCCGAGCGACATGTTGACGACCTGGATGCCCAGCGCGTCCTTGTTCGCCGTGATGAACTGCAGCGCGGCGATCACGTTGCTGGTGTCCCCCGCGCCGGTGCTGTCCAGCACCTTGCAGACAACGAAGTTCACCCCCGGCGCGACGCCGGCGTACTGGCCGTTCGAGAGCGCGCCCGTGCCGCCGATCAGCCCGGCGACGTGCGTGCCGTGACCGAAGCCGTCCGACGGCGTGGTGAGGATGCCGCCCTGCGTGAAGTCGTAGAACGCCTCGATACGCGAGGCGTCGACATCAGACGACGGATTGAGGCCCGAGTCGATCAGGGCGACGGTAATGCCAGTCCCTGTCGGCCCCGTGAAGGCCCCGCTCCCGCTCGCCACGCCCAGGCCGAGGTCAGCGCGCAGCGTGTCGGTCGTGCCCGTGTTCCCGCCCAGCAGGTCCCCGAGCGTCGCGGACGCGTGAACCGTCGCGTCGGTCGACACGTCCGTCACGTTCGTATCGCTGTTCAGCTTCTGCAGGTCGTTGTCGCGCATCGTGACGGCGAACGAGTGCAGGCGAGGGTAGTAGCCGGTGACGGTCGCCCCCTGCTTCAGCAGGCGCTGGTACACCGTCCAGGCCTGGCCCGGCTTGAACCCGATGATGATCCGCTTGTTCTTGCCGGTCTGGGTCTGCGTCAGCGTCTGCCGGAGATGACGGTCGAACTTCCCATAGTGGTGGCCACCAGGCCCCTTGGCGTAGGCGCCGGAGACACCCACGGTCAAAGCCAGCGTCAGTGTTGCGAGCAATCGAAGGCGTTTCACAGTGCCTCTCCCTTGAATGAGTAACGAGTGACGAAACCAGGCGCCGTGTTCATCTGTCTTTCCCGTCCCAGCGTCCCCGGCGGCTGGCTTCCACCCTGGACGCCTGAAACAGGTCAATGAAGCGCGA
>DATLRO010000067.1:0-18692 GCA_035534615.1 Vicinamibacterales bacterium | reverse complement strand
ACCGAGGTCCGCGGCCTGCTGGCCTCCGGCGACCACAAGCCGCTCGTCAACTACGAGTCCCTCGGCCCCGAGGCAATGCTCTCCATCCCCACCCCGGACCACTACCTGCCCCTGCTCTACGTGATCGGCACCCGCCAGCAGCACGACGCCATCAGCTTTCCGGTGGAAGGGGTGGACGGGGGATCGATCTCGATGCTGGGGGTGAGGGTCGGGTAGCGGCGTCGGCACCCGTCGGCGGGACGCACGAGCCCCGCCGCTTTCGAACGACGACCGACTCGAGCACTGTAGCTGAACCGTCCGCGCAATCGGATCAAGCGCAATTTCCGCCGTGACGCCGAGGCAGACAATCGCCCTCGACATCATCCACATCGCCCTCCCGGGCTACGTCGTGCGGGCGCTCTTCACGCGGACGGGCGTTCCTGGCGAGTCATCCGTCTTTGACGTAGTACGGCATTGACGTATAATGCTATGCAGACATTTGTCGAGACGAGGCTCTTCACAGAACTCGTGCAGCAGTACCTCTCGGACGACGAGTACGGTGCACTGCAGCAGGCTCTCGTCGCGAATCCTGAAGCCGGCGACGTCATCCCAGGCTCGGGAGGTGTTCGAAAGCTGCGCTGGAGCGTCGCCGGGCGTGGCAAGCGCGGAGGGATTCGGGTGATCTACTACCTGCGGTTACGTCAGGGGCAGATCTGGATGTTGACCTTGTACGCAAAGAACGTGTCGGAGAACATTTCCGCGCACATCCTGAAGAAGATCAAGGAGGAGATCGATGGCTAAGCGCGCTCGCAACGTCGGTCTGGAGATTCTGGAGGGCCTGCGACAACTCAAGCGGGGCGAGCACGGCCGGATCATCAACCTGCCGTCGGTCGCCGACGTTCGCGAGAAGACCGGCCTCTCGCAGACACGATTCGCCGAGCTACTCGGAGTGTCCGTTCGCACGCTCCAGGAGTGGGAGCAAGGGCGGCGCGCGCCATCAGGCGCGGCCAGGACACTGCTCCTGATCGCGGCCAAGAACCCCCGAGCCCTGCTGGACGTGGCGTAGTGGAGGTGCGACGACCGGCTGGCCAGCGCGCTGGTCGATGCCCAGGTCGATCTGAATCCACACCAGATCGACGCGGCGCTGTTCTCGTTCAGGTCGCCCCTCTCACGGGGAGTGCGCTACCGAGCGTTCCCGGCTGGTCCTTCCATGCGCATAAAGTAATAGCATTCGTGACTTTGCGCAAACAGACTCACCGCCTCCACACCACACACGGCTCGTGACGACGCCGGGGGAAAAGGCAGGTTCGTCAGCCGGCGCGTTCCCTCGCCCCTGATTCCCGACCGGCCGAGGCCGGCGCAAGCCGGACTTGCCAATACTTAATCACTACATGTAGATTTATAGATATGCGTCAGGCCTCCTCGCTGTTCCGGCTGCTGGGGGACGAGGCGCGGCTGCGGCTGCTGCGCGTCCTGGCCCGCGACCGGCTGAACGTCACGGAGCTCACCGGCGTGCTCGGCATCGCCCAGTCGGGGGTCTCCCGCCACCTCGGTCTGCTGCGCGACGCCGGGCTGGTGGCCGAGGAGCGCGATGCCGGCTTCACCTACTATCGCCTCGCGCCGGCGCTCCAGAGCGAGGCGGCGGCCGCCGGCAACGGGCAGGGGAAACTCTGGCACCTGCTGCAGGCCGAATTCGGGGCCGCCGCCGCCGCCGCCGACCCGGCGGTCCGGGCGGACGAGGCACGGCTGCAGGAAGTGCTGCGGCTCCGCAAGGAGAACTTCGAGGCGCACCGCGGCCCCGATACGCGCGACACGCGCCAGCTCGTGCCCGGCCGCAGCTGGGCCGCCTGGGCCCGCGCCCTCGGCGAGCTGCTGCCGCCGCTCCGCGTCGCCGACCTCGGCTGCGGCGAGGGCTACCTCACGATCGAAGCCGCCCGCTGGGCCGGGGATGTCGTCGCGGTCGATCGCTCGGACGATGTGCTGAAGCGCGCGCGGGCGCTGGCCCGCCGACGGCGCGTGTCGAACATCACCTGGAAACGCGGCGAGCTCGAGAAGCTGCCGCTGGCCGACGCCTCGGTCGACGTCGCGCTGCTGTCCCAGGCGCTCCATCACGCGCACGATCCGGCCAAAGCCCTCTCCGAAGCGGTCCGCGTGGTCGTGCCGGGCGGCCGGGTGCTGGTCCTCGACCTGCGGGCGCACGACCAGGCGTGGGTCCGCACGAAGCTGGGCGATCGATGGCTTGGGTTCGACGATGAGCGGCTGACGAAGCTGATGAAGCAGGCGGGCCTGGAGCAGGTGAGCGTGCGGGTCGGCGCGCGCCACAAGGGCGATCCGTTCACGGTGTTGATTGCGAGCGGGAGGCGGCCGGCGACGGGTGAGGCTTCGGCGACGCACGGGACGAGGAAGACGAGGTCAGGGACCGGCACACGGCCCTGATCGCGGCCCGGACGGCTCCTGCGGGAACTCTCTATTCGCTCGTTGCAAGGATTGGCGCGCGCGGGTGGCGCCGGACGGGGCCGCCCCGCCCGCCGCGCAGGCCCGACGGCCGTGACAAGGGCTTTTCGGGCCGAGGACGGGTGGGGCTGTCCGGCGACAGGACCCGTTGTCGCCAGTTTGCAACGCGCGCTAAAGGAAGAGGCGGCGACATGACGATTTCGACGCGGAGGCGACTCGAACAGCTGCTCGGGGAGCGGATCCTCCTGCTCGATGGCGCGATGGGGACGATGATCCAGCGCGCGAAACTGACGGAGGCCGACTTCCGAGGGAAGCGGTTCAAGGATCATCCCTCCGACCTGAAGGGCGACAACGACCTGCTGGTGCTGACCCGCCCGGACGTTATCGAGGACATCCACCGCCAGTACCTCGAGGCCGGCAGCGACATCATCGAGACGAACACCTTCAACAGCACGTCGGTGTCGCAGGCCGACTACGGCCTGGAGTCGATTGTCTATGAGCTGAACCTCGAAGCCGCGAAGCTGGCGCGCAAGGCGGCCGACGCGATGACGGCGCAGACTCCCGACCGGCCGCGGTTCGTCGCCGGGTCGATGGGGCCGACGAACAAGACGCTGTCGCTGTCGCCCGACGTGAACGATCCGGCCTTCCGCGCGATCACGTTCGACACGCTTCGGGAGGCATACGCCGAACAGGCGCGCGGCCTCATCGACGGCGGCTGCGATCTGCTGCTCATCGAGACGATCTTCGACACGCTGAACGCGAAGGCGGCCATCGTCGCGGTGCAGGACGTGTTCGACGAGAAGGGGATCGAGCTGCCGGTGATGATCTCGGTGACGGTCACCGACCGCAGCGGCCGGACGCTGTCGGGGCAGACGATCGACGCCTTCTGGGTCTCGATCGAGCACGCGCGGCCGTTCAGCGTCGGCATCAACTGCGCGCTCGGCGCGCGCGACATGGGCTCGTACCTCGCGGAGCTGTCGCGGCTCGCTCCCTGCTTCGTCAGCTGCTACCCGAACGCGGGGCTGCCGAATGCCTTCGGCGAGTACGACGAGCGCCCACCGGACACCGCCGGCCAGCTCGCCGACTTCGCCCGCCGCGGCCTCGTGAACATCGTCGGCGGCTGCTGCGGGACGACGCCCGATCACATTCGCGCCATCGGTGCGGCGATGGAAGGGCTTGCGCCGCGCGAGGCGCGGGACCCGGGCGGACCGGGCGCCGAGCACCGAGCACCGAGTACCGAGGCGTTTACCCAATTCAGCGGCCTCGAGACGCTGACGATCCGGCCCGACAGCAACTTCCAGATGATCGGCGAGCGGACGAACATCACCGGCTCGATCCGGTTCGCGCGGCTCATCCGGGGCGGCGAGTTCGGCGCGGCGGTCGACGTGGCGCTGGAACAGGTGCGCGGCGGCGCGAACATCCTCGACGTCAACATGGACGAAGGGATGATCGATTCGGAAGCGGCCATGCACCGCTTCCTGAACATCCTGGCGACGGAGCCCGAGGTCGCCCGGCTGCCGTTCATGATCGACAGCTCGATATGGTCGGTGCTCGAAGCCGGCCTGCAGTGCGTGCAGGGGAAGCCGATCGTCAATTCGATCAGCCTGAAGGAGGGCGAGGACGACTTCCTCCGCAAGGCCCGGCTCGTGCGCCGGTACGGCGCCGCCGCCGTCGTCATGGCGTTCGACGAGCAGGGACAGGCGGACACGATCGAGCGGAAGGTGTCGATCTGCCAGCGGGCCTACAAGCTGCTGACGGAGAAGGCCGGCTTCGAGCCGCGCGACATCATCTTCGATCCGAACGTGCTGGCGATCGCCACCGGCCTCGAGGAGCACAACGAGTACGCGGTGAACTTCATCGAGGCGACACGGCGGATCAAGGCGGCCTGCCCGGGCGTGAAAATCAGCGGCGGCATCAGCAACCTGTCGTTCGCCTTCCGCGGCAACGAGGTGGTGCGGCAGGCGATCCATGCGGCGTTCCTGTACCACGCGATCGCGGCCGGCCTCGACATGGGAATCGTCAACGCCGGCCAGCTCATCGTCTACGAGGACATTCCGAAGGACCTGCTGGAGCACGTCGAGGACATCATCTTCAACCGCCGGCCCGACGCGACGGAGCGGATGGTGGAGTTCGCCGCGACGATCAAGGGGGGCGGCAAGCAGCGCGAGGTCGATCTGGCCTGGCGGGAGGCGACGGTCGAGCAGCGGCTCTCGCACGCCCTCGTGCACGGGGTGGTCGACTTCATCGAGCAGGACGTCGAAGAGGCGCGGCAGAAACTGCCGCGGCCGCTGGACGTGATCGAAGGGCCGCTGATGGACGGCATGAAGGTCGTCGGCGATCTGTTCGGCGCCGGCAAGATGTTCCTGCCGCAGGTGGTGAAGAGCGCGCGGGCGATGAAGAAGGCGGTCGCCTACCTCCTGCCGTACATGGAGGCGGAGAAGGCGAGGGCCGCCGCGGCGGGTGAGGTCGGCCGAGACTCGCACCGGAAGGTGGTGCTGGCCACGGTGAAGGGGGACGTGCACGACATCGGCAAGAACATCGTCGGGGTGGTGCTCGGGTGCAACAACTACGAAGTGGTCGACCTGGGGGTGATGGTGCCGTGCGACCGGATCCTGCAGGCCGCCATCGACGAGAAGGCCGACATCGTCGGCCTGAGCGGCCTGATCACGCCGTCGCTGGACGAGATGGCGTTCGTCGCGCGCGAGATGCAGCGGCGGGGCTTCGAGCTGCCGCTGCTGATCGGCGGCGCGACGACGAGCCGGCAGCACACGGCGGTGAAGATCGCCCCGGAGTACGGGCGGAGCACCGTGCACGTGGCCGACGCCTCACGCGTGGTCGATGTGGTGGCGAACCTGCTGAGCCCGGAGCGACAGGCGGCGTTCGACGGAGAGAACCGGCGGCAGCAGGAAGAGCTGCGGGAGCGGCATGCCGCGCGCCAGCAGCGCCCGCTGCTCGCGTACGACGCGGCGCACGCGAACCGGCTGAAGATCGACTGGGCGGCGGCGGGTCTGCCGGTGCCGGCCTTCACCGGCGCGCGGCCCCTGACCGTCCCGCTCGAGACGCTCGCGGACTACATCGACTGGACCTTCTTCTTCGCCGCCTGGGAGCTGAAGGGGCGCGTCCCTGGCATCTTCGACCATCCGCAGTACGGCGCCGCGGCGAAGGAGCTGTACGACCACGCCCGGGAGCTGCTGGGGGAGATCGTTCAGGGCAAGCTGCTGACGGCGAGCGGGACGTACGGCTTCTGGCCGGCGAACAGCGAGGGGGACGACATCATCCTCTACGAGCCGGGTGTGACGCAGCCCGGTGGGCCGGAGCGGCTGCGCTTCCCCATGCTGCGCCAGCAGGAGGTGATCGCGGACGACAAGCCGAACCGGTCGCTGGCTGATTTCGTCGCGCCGAAGGACTCGGGCCGGCTCGATTACCTCGGGGCGTTCGCCGTCACGGCCGGCCTCGGCGTCGACGCGCTGGTGGCGAAGTACCAGCGCGACCACGACGACTACCGCGCCATCATGGTCAAGGCGCTGGCGGATCGGCTCGCGGAGGCGTTCGCGGAGTACCTGCATGCCCGCGCGCGGTCCGAGTGGGGCTACGGGCGCGACGAGCAGCTCTCCCGCGACGACCTGGTGGCCGAGCGGTACCGGGGCATCCGTCCGGCGTTCGGCTACCCGGCCTGTCCCGATCATTCGGAGAAGTTCAAGCTGTTCGATCTGCTCGACGCACGGGCGATCGGCATGGACCTCACCGAATCGGGCGCGATGCAGCCGGCGGCGAGCGTGAGCGGCCTCTACTTCGCGAGTCCGGCGGCGCGCTACTTCGTGGTCGGCCGGATCGGCGAGGACCAGATGCGCGCATACGCCGCGCGCAAGGGTGTGCCGATCGAGGCGGCGGAACGCTGGCTGACGCCGAATCTCGGGTACGAGGCGACGGTGAAGTGCTAGACCACGTTTGCCTCGCGCTCGGTGGCGCCGCGCGCGAAGCGGTCGAACGCGAACGGTGCGAGGTCGAAATGCGGGTCGGCGCCGGTCATCACGTCCGCGAGGATGCGGCCGGCGGCCGGTGAGTGCTGGAAGCCATGGCCGCTGAAGCCGGTGATCAGGTGGTAGCCGGCCGGATCGCCCGCCGGGCCGATGATCGGCATCGCGTCGGGCGTCATTTCGTACAGGCCGGCCCAGGCATGTGACACGGCGGCGTCGGCCAGCGCCGGCAGGCGCCTGACGGCCACCGCCGTCGTCCGCTCCAGGAACTCCCAGTTGACGCTCAGGTCGTAGCCCGGACGCTCGTCGCGGTCGGCCATCCCGAACAGCAGGTTCGCCCCCTCCCGGTGAAAGTAGAAGGTGGTCTCGAAGTCGATCACCATGATGTGGTTCGACGGCGCGCCGGGAAAGCCGGTCGGGTCGCCGGCCGGCCTGGAGGAGGGCTGCGCGATGAAGATGTGATGGCGCACCGGCGCGACCGGCACGTCGAGCTCCACCATGCGGCCGATCCGGCTGGCGTACGGCCCGGCGGCGTTGACCACGGCCGGCGCGTCGATCGGGCCGCGGGAGGTGTCGACGCCGCAGACGCGGCCGCCGGCCACCCGGATGCCGGTGACGTCGGTTTCGCGCAGGATTTCCACGCCCATCGCCTGGGCGGCCCGGGCGAAGCCGGTCGTGACGCCGCTGGGATCCGCGATGCCGTCGCGGCCGCAGAACGTCGCGCCGATGACGCCGTCGACGTCGACCCCTGGCGCCAGGCGCGCAGCCTCGTCCGGTGAGAGCCAGTCGGCGTCGATGCCGAGCTTCCGCTGCAGCGCGAGGTTGCGGCGGAAGACCTCGACGTTCGCCGGGCTCGAGATCAGGAAGAGGTAGCCATCCTGGTGGAAATCGACTTCCTGCCCGATGTCGTCCCGGAAGCGCTCGATGGCGGCGATCGATTCGATCGACAGCCGGATGTTGGCCTCGGTGGAGAACTGGTGGCGCACGCCGCCGGCGTTCCGCCCGGTCGATCCGGCGCCCAGGACCGGCTCGCGCTCCACGAGCGTCACTTTCGTGACGCCCCGGCGCGCGAGGTGGTAGGCGGTGCTGGCGCCCATGCATCCGCCACCGACAATGACAACATCCGCGGTAGGATTCATAGTCGCTTGACTATAATCCAGTCGCAGCCGCGCTGAACACCGGAGACCTCCGCCCGATGCGCGTGTCCGTCTTCATCACCTGCCTCGTCGACCAGTTTCATCCGGAGGTGGCGCTCGGGATGGTGCGCGTCCTGGAGCGACTCGGGGTCGCGTGCGACGTGCCGGCGCAGCAGACCTGCTGCGGGCAGCCGGCGTTCAACTCCGGCTGTCCGGCGGAAGCGCGGATCGTCGGCCGGCAGTTCCTGTCGGCGTTCGCGTCGGCCGACGTGATCGTGGCGCCGTCCGGCTCGTGCACCGCCATGGCGAAGGTGCACCTGCCGGGGCTGTTCGCGCCGGGGACGCCGGAGCAGGCCGAGGCGTCGGCCATCGCCGCCCGCGTCCACGAATTCTCCGAGTTCCTCGTCCGCGGCCTGGGGGTGACGGACGTGGGCGCGGTGTTTCCCCACCGGGTGACGTACCACGACTCGTGTCACCTGCTCCGGGAGCTCGGCGTGCGGGACGAGCCGCGCCGCCTCCTGGCCGGCGTCCGGGGCCTCGATCTGATCGAGCTGCCGGCGTCCGACACCTGCTGCGGATTCGGCGGCACCTTCGCCGTGAAGTATCCGGAGATCTCGGGCGCGATGGGGCGCGAGAAGATCGCCGCCGTCGAGCGGACCGGCGCCGAGTACCTCGTCGCCAACGACACCGGCTGTCTGATGCACCTGCGCGGCCTGCTCGCCCGGCAGCCGGTGGCGCCGCGCGCGGTGCACCTGGCCGAAATCCTGTCGGCGGAGGCCGGCCGTGGCTGACGGGCACGCCCGGTTCATGAGCGCCAGCCGCGGGGCGATCGCCAACGCGCCGCTGCGCGACCTGCTCGGCGGCGTCACCGCGCGCTTCGGCGAGCGCCGGCTGGCCGCGGCGAACGCGGTGCCCGGGTGGGAGGCGCTGCGCGAGCGCGCGCGGCAGATCAAGCAGGACACGCGCGAGCACCTCGATCGGTACCTGGTCGAGTTCGAGCGGCAGGTGGTGGCGCACGGCGGCCAGGTCCACTGGGCGGCGACGGCGGAGGAGGCGCGCGGCCACGTCCAGCGGATCGTGGCGGCCCACGGCATCACGCGCGCCGTCAAGAGCAAGTCGATGGTCTCCGAGGAAGTCCATCTCAACGACTTCCTGGCGCACGCGGGCGTCGTGCCGGTGGAGACCGACCTCGGCGAGTACATCATCCAGCTCGCCGGCGAACGGCCGTCGCACATCATCGCGCCGGCCCTGCACAAGTCGCGCGGCGACGTGGCGAGGCTGTTCGAGCGCGAACTGGGACTCCCGTACACCGAGGACGTGGAGCAGCTCACCGCGGCGGCGCGCCGGCGGCTGCGCGAGGAGTTCTGCGCGGCCGGCCTCGGCGTGAGCGGCGCGAACTTCGCCGTCGCCGAAACCGGCACGATCGTCATCGTCGAGAACGAAGGCAACGCGCGCCTGAGCACCTCGGTGCCGCGCGTGCACGTCGCCCTGGTCGGGATCGAGAAGATCATCCCGCGCGTCGAGGACCTGTCGGTGTTCCTGACGCTGCTGCCGCGCAGCGCGACCGGCCAGCCGATGTCGAGCTACGTCTCCTTCATCACCGGGCCGCGGCGTCGGGAGGAGCTCGACGGCCCGGACGAGGTGCACGTCGTCCTGATCGACAACGGCCGGACGCGGCTGCTGGAGGATCCCGACGCCCGGGAGGCGCTGGCCTGCATCCGCTGCGGCGCCTGCCTCAACGTCTGTCCGGTCTATCGCACGATCGGCGGGCACGCGTACGGGCCGGTCTATGCCGGACCGATCGGCGCCATCGTCAGCCCGTTCCTGGACGCCGCTGACTCGCCGCCCGACCTGCCGTTCGTCTCGTCGCTGTGCGGCGCCTGCGCGTCGGTCTGTCCGGTCAAGATCGACATTCCGGCGGTGCTGATCCGCCTGCGCAACCGGACGATGGACGGCACGCTCGACGTCGGCCGTCTGCCGGGGCGCGGCACGTCGCGCGCCGGCATGAAGCTGTGGGCGATGGCGATGCGGACGCCGCGCCGCTACCGCCTGGCGTTCGGCCTGCTGCGGCGCGTGCTGCGGCCGCTGGCCAGGGACGGACGCCTCCGGCGCCTGCCCGGTCCGCTCGCCGGCTGGACCGCGGTCCGCGACTTTCCCGTGCCGGCGGCGAAGAGCTTCAGGGAGCTGTGGAGCGAGGGCGCCGCGGCGCAGAGGCGGCACGAGTGACCCAGCGCGATCTCGTCCTCGCGCGGATCCGGAGCGCGATCGCCTCCGCGGCCCGCGCTCCGGCTCACCAGGCGCCGCCCGGCGAGCGGCCGCAGCGGCCGGCCCGCCAGGAGGCGCCGCCCGGCGATCTGTCCGAGCAGTTCGTCAACGCCGCGCGCGCCGCCGACGCGCGGGTGTCGGTGGCGTCGGGGCCGGCGGACGCCTGCCGTCTCGTCGGCGACATTCTGCGCGCGGAAGGCGCCTCGCAGGTGCTCGTTTCCCCGGAGGCGGCGGGCGACCCCTGGCGCTGCGTCGAGACCTCGGCCCTGTCCGGCGTGACGTTCATCGTCCGGTCACCGGCCCGCAACGACCTGCACGACGATGTGCTGAAGGCCGACGCCGGCATCACGGTGCCGGCGTGGGGGCTGGCCGACACCGGCACGCTGGTGCTCGCCTCGTCGGCCGGGGATCACCGCCTGGACTCGCTGTTCCCGCCGGTGCACATCGCGCTGCTGCCGGCGAGCCGGCTCGTCGCCGGCCTGTTTCCGCTGTTCACGCAGATTGCGGCCGGGGATCTGTTCGGGCGCCACAGCGCCCTGACGTTCGTGCGGGGACCGAGCCGTACGGCCGATATCGAACTGACGCTGACCATCGGCGTCCACGGCCCGAAGGCGCTCTACGTGGTGGTGGTGGAGGACGGCCCTCCCCCCCACCACTTCGACAGCCGCGGGCCGGCCGGCAGCGGGCACGGTTCGTAGTGGGAGGTGTCGTTGAACAGCATCAGGCGGGCGCGGACGGGGTCCTTGAAGTCGACGATGCTGAGGCCGGTGGGCGACTGGTCCAGGCGATCGCGGTAGCCGCGCGGATCGAAGCCGAGCAGTGAGCTGATGAGCAGCCGGAGCGTCGCCTTGTGCGAGACGACGAGGACGGCGTGGTCCTGGTGCTCGACGACGATGCGGCGGATGACCGGCAGGGCGCGCGCGATCAGGTGCACGCCCGACTCGCCGCCGTCCGGCGCGAACGTGAACGGATCCTCTTCCCAGGAGGCGTACTCCGCGGCGAACCGCGTTTCGACCTCGGCGCGCGTCAGTCCTTCCCAGTGGCCGTGGTCGACCTCCCGCAGGCCGTCGGTCTCGGTCGCGATCAGCCCGTGCGGCGCGGCGAGGATCGCCGCCGTCTCGCGGGTGCGCTTCATCGGGCTGCAGTAGGCGGCGGCGAGCCGCGTGTGCGACAGGCGCCGCGCGAGCGCCGCCGCCTGGGCCCGCCCCTCCTCCGACAGCTCGACGTCGATCGCGCCGGCGAACCGGTCCTCGCCGCTGGTGGTGGTGGCGCCGTGGCGGACCAGGTAGAGTCGGGTCATCGTGTCCCTCCGTGTCCGGGATGCGCGCGTCAGTACAGGCCGAACAGCTTCATGGCCATGAGGACGATCGCCGCGATCAGCGCCAGCCGGATGAAGCGGTCGCCCCGGCGGACGGCGAGCCGCGCGCCCCACCAGGCGCCGAGGGCGTTGCCGGCGCCGAGCACGATGCCGATGAGCCAGTCCACCTGCCCGGACCAGGCGAAGACGGCGACCGCCGGCAGCGTGTAGATCATCACGATGAACACCTTGTGCATGTTCACGCGGACCAGGGACGCCCCTTCGAGGTGGAACAGCGCCGCCATCAGCATGAAGCCGATGCCGACCTGGATGAAGCCGCCGTAGAAGCCGAGCGCGAACATCGCCGGGTAGATCCAGCGGGACCGCGTGCGCCCGGATCCGCCCTGACGCCCGGCGGGCGACGCGAACATCGACAGCACGATGCCGATCATGACGACGCCGAGAATCCGCTCGAACAGCGCGTCGGTCACCCGCAGCGCCACCAGCGCGCCGGCGACGGCGCCGGGCAGCGTCCATGCGGCCAGCGTGAAGCTGCGGCGGACCTCGGAGTGGCCCTCGTTGTGGAACGACAGGACCGCCGCGAGGGTCTGCAGGGCGATGGCGACGCGGTTGGTGCCGTTGGCGAGCGTCGCGTCCAGCCCCATGAAGATCAGGGTCGGCAGGACGATGCTCGACCCGCCGCCGGCGAAGACGTTGAAGAAGCCGGCGACGGCGCCGACGCCGAAGAGCAGGACGAGATGCAGGGGATCGACCATCGGATCAGTGCCGCCTAGCCTATCAGACTGCCGGCCGATCGGCGGACCCGCGGCCGCGGCGCCGCCGGTGGGATAATCGCGGGAACGCCAGACAGGCGGCCGGCACGGCCGCAGAACAAAGGAGGGGCGATGTCCGGGTCAGGCAGCCAGCTCGACCGTCCGCGGGGCGGCCGGTGGTCGCGCATTCTCGCGATCGACGTCGGCGGCACCGGACTCAAGGCGAGCGTGCTCGGCGAGCGGGGCCGGATGCTCTCGCCGCGGGTCCGCGTGAAGACGCCGGATCCCTGTCCGCCCGACGTGCTGCTGGGGCAGCTGGCGGATCTGGTCAGGCCGCTGTCGCCGTTCCAGTGCGTGGCGGTCGGCTTTCCCGGCATGGTCCGGGACGGCCGGGTGATCACCGCCCCGAATCTCGGGCCGGCCGGGGAGTACGCCGGCGTCGATCTGGCCGGCGAGCTGAGCCGCGCGCTGGGCAAGCCGGTGCGCGTCATCAACGACGCGGAGATGCAGGGGTTCGGCGCCATCCGGGGACGCGGCGTGGAGCTGGTGGTGACCTTCGGCACGGGCGTTGGCACCGGGCTGTTCGACCAGGGCCTGGTCGCCCCGCACCTGGAGATCGCGCACCACCCGTTCCGTCATGGCCAGACCTACGAGGAGCAGCTCGGGAAGCAGGCGCTGAAGAAGGTCGGCCGGAAGACATGGAACCGGCGGGTGGAGATCGCGATCGAGACGCTGCGCGCGCTCGTCCACTTCGACCACCTGTACATCGGCGGCGGCAACGCGAAGAAGGTCACGTTGAAGCTCGGCGCGGATGCCACGATCGTGCCGAACACCGACGGGCTGATCGGCGGCGTCCGGCTGTGGAACCCGCGGCGGCCGTGAGGCGGTGACCGTCCGGGACGTGGCGGGGCGGGGCTTCCGCCGGGCGCGGCGCCCGGCGCTGATGGACGAAGCAGGGAGCGGGAGGGAGCGGGACCATGGGGGCAGAAGACCTTCCGGACGACAGCGCGCGGCGGGCCGCCGGCCTGGCCCGCCTGTGCGAGCTGGCGCGCGGGCGCACGTTCGACGACCTGCTGCTCGCGCCGCAGTTCAGCGTGATCGAGCGGCGGGATCCCGATCGGATCGACCTGACGAGCCGGCTGTCCGAGCACCTGACGCTGAAGCGGCCGATCGTGTCGGCCAACATGGACACGGTGACGCGTGCGCCGATGGCGGTCGTCCAGGCGGAGGAGGGCGGGATCGGGATCATCGACCGCGGCTTCAGGCCGGGCGACATCGAACCGCAGGTCCGCGAAGTGCAGATCGTCAAGCGGACCCAGCACGGCGTCATCGCCGATCCGTACACGATCGGCCCGGCCGAGAGCCTGACCGACGCGGCCGCCCTGATGGCGCGCCGCGGCGTCGGCACGCTCGTTGTCGTCGACGGCGAGCGCCGGCTGCGCGGGCTGCTGACCGAGCGCGACGTGCGCTTCGTGAGCGGCGCGGCCGCCACGGTGGCGGCGCGGATGACGCCGCTCGACCGCCTCGTGGTGCACACCGCGCCGATCGGCATCGAGCGCGCCGAGCGGATCATGGTCGAGCGGAAGATCAAGAAGCTGCCGCTCGTGGACGAGGGCGGCGTGCTGGTCGGCCTGATTACGGCGAAGGACATCGTCCGGCAGAAGCGGCTGCCCTGGGCGACGCGCGACGCGCAGGGCCGGCTGCGGGTCGGGGCGGCCATCGGCGCCACGGGGGACTATCTGGAGCGGGCGGCCGAACTCGTGCGGGCCGGCGTCGACCTCCTCGTGATCGACATCGCGCACGGCCACTCGGGCGTGATGGCCGGCGCGCTCGAGGCGGTCCGGCGGCGGTTCGGCGACGTCGAGCTGATGGCGGGCAACGTCGGAACGGCGGAAGGGGCCCGGTTCCTGCGCGACCGGGGGGCCAACGGCATCAAGGTCGGCATCGGGCCGGGCGGCGGCTGCACGACGAGGCTCAACACCAGCTTCGGCGTGCCGCAGCTGCAGGCGCTCGCCGGGTGCCGGGCCGCCCTGGGGCCCGACTGCCCGGTGCCGCTCATCGCCGACGGCGGCGTGCGGCGCGACGGCAGCCTGGTGATGGCGCTGCTGTTCGGCGGCGACACCGTCATGCTCGGCAGCGCGTTCGCCGGCACGTGGGAGACGCCGGGTGAGATCGTGCAGAAACCGGTGCTGCTGCCCGAATCGCAGAAGGTGGCCAAGGTGCCGTTCAAGGTGCTGCGCGGCATGGCGTCGATCGAGGCCATCAAGGACCGCCTCGACGTCGAAGAGGCGGACGAGGTCGACCTGCAGGCGATCGGCGCGGAAGGGATGGAAATCAGCGTGCCGGCGCGCGGATCCGTCCGGCCGATCGTCCAGGACATGATCAAGCACCTGTGCTCGGCGATCAGCTACGGCGGCGCCCGCAGCCTCGACGAGCTCCGCCGCCTGTTCCTGGCCGATCCCGATCGCTACGTGATCGTGCTGTCGGACGCCGCGCGGCGGGAATCGTACGAGCGATAGCGAACCCCGGCGGTCACTTCAGCTTGCCGACCTTCTTCAGCATGTCGATGGCGTGCTGCACCTTCTGGTGGAAGACGAACAGCACGTTCGGGCCGCCCTTCTGCTCGGTGAAGTTGTAGGTCCGCCCGCCCCGCACCTTGATCTCCAGGTTGTTCTTCAGATAGTCGACCTTGAACACCTCGAGCCGGCTGAGCGGCACGTCGAAGGCATCCGGCGTGTGCGTGGTGATGTACTGCATGCCGTCCGGCGTGGCCTGCAGCGTCCCCTGGCAGGATCCGAACGCGTGCTTGTGGATGACCTGAATCGCCTGATGCAGCGTGATGTCCTTGAACCGGACGTCGACCTGCTGCGCGCCCGGCTTCACGTCGATCGTGTTCGCGTACGGATCGTAGCCGGAGACCGACACGTTGAGGCGATGGCTCCCGGCCGCGATGCCGGGCTGCGTGATCGGCGCCTTGCCTATGTAACGCCGGTCGATGAACACGAGCGCGCCCGGCACGTCGCTGTCGACCGTCAGCGTCCCGGTGGTCGGCGCCGGCGCAGGAGCCGGCGCGGCCGGGACCGGCTTCGGGGCCGGCCGCCGCGGCGCCCGCCGTCTCGGCGCCGCTTCCGGCACGGGGGCCGGGGCCGGCGCCGCGGCGACCGGTGCGGCCGGCTGCGCGGGGGCCGCGCGCTCGACCGGCGGCTCCTGGACCGCCGTTTCGCGGGACGGGCCGAGCAGCCGGAACCCGGCATACCCGAGCGCGACCACGACGACGGTGATGACGAGAATCAGCGGCCATCGACCGGATCGCCGTGGCGCGTCCGGCTCATCAAGAAGAGGCATAGTCACTGATGGTAACAGGGACGGCGGCGGATCTGAACCATCAGGCGCTCGGGCCCGCGCGGCGGGGACTCGCGCGGGCGTGCCGTGGATTGCCGGCGGCGCATTGCGTATACTTCGCGCCATGAAACCGTTCCTGACGGCGGTCTCCATCCTCATCGTGTTCGCCGGGCTCGTGGCGTTCTTCGTGGTCTTCCGCGATGCGCCGCGGACACCGCTGCGCATCGCCGGCGCCGCGATCGCCGTCGTCTCCTTTGTCCTCTGGGCGGTTGCGCGGGTGAATCTCGGGCAGTCGTTCTCCGTCGGGCCCCAGGCGCACGCGCTCGTCACCCGCGGCCTGTATCGCCGCTTCCGCCACCCGGTCTATCTGTTCGGCACGCTGGGGATCTTCGGCCTGATTCTCGCGTCCGGGCGGCTGGGGATGCTCTGGCTCGTCGCGGTGATCGTGCTGCTGCAGTGGGTGAGGACGCGGCGGGAGGATCGGGTGCTCGAGCAGGCGTTCGGCGACGCGTACCGCGAGTACCGCCGGCAGACCTGGATCTGATCGCGCCGCGCGGCTACTTCGCCTGGCGGGGCGCCGGGCGCCCGGCGGCGGCACCCGGCCCGGTCTCGACCGGCCGGTCCGGATCGCTGGACCACTCGCTCCAGGAGCCGGCATAGAGCCGCACGCCGCGATAGCCGGCCAGCTCCAGCGCCAGGATATTGTGGCAGGCGCTGACGCCGGAGCCGCAGTAGGCAATCAGGCGGTCGGGCGTCGCGACGCCGACCACGTCCGCGAAGAGCGCGCGCAGCTCGTCCGGGCTGCGAAACCGCCCGTCGGGGCCGAGGTTGTCGCTGTAGTGATGATTGACCGCGCCCGGGATGTGGCCCGCCGCCGCGTCGATCGGCTCGGTCAGTCCCTGATAGCGCTCGGGCGCGCGGGCGTCGATCAGGACGTGGCGGCTGTCCCCCAGCCGCTCGATGACTTCGGTCGCGCTCAGCCAGCGCTCGCGGGCCAGCGCCCCGCGATACGGCCGCGGCGTTCTCCGCTCCACGCCTGCGCGGGTCGGGCGGCCCTCTGCCTGCCACCCGGCGAATCCGCCATCGAGCATGGCCACGGCCTCGTGTCCGGACGCGCGCAGCAGCCACCAGAGGCGGCCGGCGAACATGCCGGTGTTCTGATCGTAGACCACCACCTGCACGCCCGGCTCGATGCCCCAGCCGCTGAGCGTGTCGGCGAGCGCCTCGGGCGACGGCAGCGGGTGGCGGCCGTTCGCCCCGGTGCGGGGACCGGAGAGATCGCGATCGAGGTGGGCATAGACCGCACCCGGCACGTGCGCGTCGCGATAGAGCTGCTCGCCGGCGTCGGGATTCTGCAGGTCGAAGCGGCAGTCGACGAGGACCCAGCGGTCGTCGCCCAGATGATCGGCGACGATGGATGGGCTGACGAGAGTCGTGAACATCACGCGTCACGATAGCCCCGGGCCCCGGGAGCGTCAAGCGCGGGCGCCCGAGCACTGAGCCCTGAGCACTGAGCACCGAGCCCCGAGCCCTGAGCTACGGCCGATACGCGATCGCGTCGATTTCCACCCGCATCCCTTCGCCCGGCAGCGCCGCGGCCTGGATGGTGGTGCGGGCGGGGCGGTGATCGCCGAACATCCGGCTGTAGACCGCGTTCATCAGGGGAAACTCCTTCATGTCGATCAGGAAGACGCCGCACCGGAGCACGTGCTGCAGGTCCGAGCCGGCCGCTTCGAGAATGGCCTGAATGTTCCTGAGGCACTGCTCGGTCTGGGCTTCGACACCGGGACCGGCGAGCCGGCCGGTGTGTGGATCCACGGCGCCCTGTCCCGACACGAAGATCAGCCGGTCGAAGATGACGCCGGGCGAGTACGGACCGGCGGGCGCCGGCAGGGTCGACGCGGTCACTGAACGGTGGCGGATTGAATCGGTCATGGGTCAGGCCTCCAGAGGCGCATCGATGTCGGATCCGCAGGGGCCGGAGGCCGTCCGGGCCGGGTGCCGTCGAGGGCGCCTGAGACGGCCCGCATTATACGTGCCCCTGCGAGCAGCCGGGCCGGGATCTGACGAGTCTGTATCGAATCGGCAGCAGGGGCGGGAGTTTTTCCGCATTCATCGCCGCCGCCGGTCGATCCAGCTTGACCGGACAGGGGCAGTTCAGCCAAGTTAGAGGGATGGCCCAGTGAGGTGCGCGCGCCTCATCGGTGTGCACCGCGAAGCAACGCCGGCGCCGGTCGCACCGTATTCCCAAGTGGGGTTGGAACCGGAGGCGGCTGGTGCGCGTCATTGTGTAGGAGTACGCTCGCGCCTGGCCTGCCTTGGATATCTGTCGGCGCCTGTGCATCGCGGCCATCCTGACATCCCGACGTAGCGGGCCCCGCTGGACGAGCGAATCAGCGTTTTCCGGGAGATTCTCTTGGTGTTCTTCTGTCACGAACGGGTGCGCGTGCTGCCGGCGCACGGGCCGCGCAGCGCGCGATCTGCATTGATGAGTTCCGCGGACGTACCGCGCCCGGGAGGGCTGCGCGGGCGCATGGCCGGGCTTGGGCTGGCGCTGGTCGCCCTGGCGGCGTGCGGCGGCGGTACGCCGCCGGCGGCACGGGCGCCGCAGGGACCGCCGCCGGCGCTGGTGAAGCTCAGCACGTTGACGCCGGTGCCGCTCGAGGACGCGTCGGAGTACGTGGCGACGCTCCAGTCGATGTCCACGACGAGCATCCAGCCGGAGGTGGCGGGGCAGGTCACCCGGATTCTCGTCAGGTCCGGTCAGCGAGTGCGGCCCGGCGCGCCGCTTTTTCAGATTGATCCGCGCTTTCAACGCGCCGTGGTGTCGAGCCAGCACGCGAACCTGGCGGCCCAGCAGGCGACGGTCGCGTATGCGAAGCAGGAGCTCGAGCGTTCGCGGACGCTGCTGGCGGCCGGTGCGATCAGCCAGCAGGACTTCGAGCAGGCACAGACGACCTACGAGACCGCGCGGGCGCAGCTGGGCGCGCTGGGGGCCAACCTGCACCAGAGCCGGGTGACGCTGCAGTACTATCAGGTGCTCGCCCCGACCGACGGCATCGTCGGTGACATTCCGGTCCGTGTCGGCATGCACGTCACCACCGACACGGTGCTGACGACCGTCAATCGCAATCAGGACATGGAGGTCTATGTCCAGGTGCCGCTGGATCGAATCGGCGATCTGCGGCCCGGGTTGGCGATCGAGCTGCTGGGGCCGACGGACGCCGTCCTGGCGCGCACGAAGATCTTCTTCATTTCGCCGACGGTTTCGGCCGACACGCAGACGGTGCTGGTGAAGGGGCGGTTGGCCGGCTCGAGCGCGTTGCGCTCGGCGCAGTACGTGCGCGCGCGGATCGTCTGGCGGACGACGACCGGGCTGGTGGTGCCGGTGCTGTCGATCACGCGCATCAACGGGCAGCCGTTCGTGTTCGTGGCCGAGCAGCAGCACGGTCACCTGGTGGCGCGGCAG
>DATLRO010000066.1:0-26566 GCA_035534615.1 Vicinamibacterales bacterium | reverse complement strand
ACGGCGCTGGCGCCGCGGGTCTGCCCCAGGGCACGTGCGACCGCCCGCGCCTCCCGATCCAGCGCCGTCAGATCGTTGCCGAAGACGTTGACCACCACACCGCCGGCCTCTCCGGACAGCGTCTCGTTGATCCGCTCGGTGAGAAAACTGTTGGCCGAAAACGTCGGACCTGCGAACCGGCCGAGCGTCCGGCGGACCGCCTGCTGCGCCGCGGCGATCTGCCGGCCGTCGAGCGGCCGGAAGCTCACGTCGAATTCGCTCGACTGGGTGCCATTCGTGTCGTCGCCCAGCGCGGCGCGGCCGGCCGTCTGCGCCACCGACCGCACGGCCGGAATCCGCAGCAGCGCCTGCGTGACCCGATCGCCCAGCCGCAGCGATTCATCGAGCGACGTCCCCGGCACCTCGGTCATATGCACGGTGAGATCGCCCTCGCGCAGCGCCGGCAGGAACGACGCTTCGAGCATCGGCAACATGACGGCGCCCGCGCCGATCAGCAGCACGACGGCCGCCATCACCAGCCGGTGATGACGCTCCACGCCGCCGAGCACCCGCCGGTAGACCGCCGTCGCGCCTCGGACGATCGGCGGCTCGCGGGCCGGCAGGTCGCGCCCCCCCAGGAGCAGCAGGCAGAGCGCGGGCGTCACCGTCAGCGCCACGACGAGCGAGGCCAGAATGGCCCAGATGTAGGCCATGCCGAGCGGCGCGAACATCCGCCCGGCCAGCCCGGACATCGTCACCACCGGCAGGAACACCAGGACCACGGCAAAGGTCGCGTAGACGACCGCGCTGCGCACTTCCAGCGAGGCGTCGAACACGACCCGCCAGGCCGGTCGCGGCTCGGACAGGGTCCGGTTCTCCCGGAGACGCCGGTGGATGTTCTCCACGTCGATGACCGCATCGTCGACCACTTCGCCGATCGCGATCGCCAGGCCGCCGAGCGTCATCGTGTTGATGCTCTGCCCCAGGCCGGTGATCACGAGTACGGCGGCGAGCAGGGAGAGTGGAATGGCCGTGCACGAGATGGCCGCCGTCCGCAGGTCGAACAGGAAGAGCACCAGCACCAGGATGACGAGAAGCCCTCCGACCAGCAGCGACGTGCCGACGTTGTGCAGCGCGGTCCGGATGAAATCGGCCGGCCGGAACACGTCCGGGTGGAGCGCGATGCCCTGCGCCTGCAGGTCGGGCCGCAGCTCCGCCAGCGCCCGGTCCAGCTGCGAGGTCACCTGCAGCGTGTTCGCGCCGTACTGCGACGACACCACGAGGACCAGGCCGCGCACGCCGCGGATCGTGGCGGCGCCGACCGCCGGCGCCGGCGCGTCGACGACGCGCCCCAGGTCGCCCAGCGTGACGTTGACCCCCTGCCGCTGCACCACCACCGTGCGGGCGACCGCCTGCGGCGTCACCGCCTGCCCCGCCGTCCGCAGGACGAGGCGCTGATTCGGCGTGTCGATGAAGCCGGCCCCGCGAATTCCGGTCGCCCCGCGCGCCGCGGCCACGACGTCCTGGACGGTCAGTCCGTACCGTTCCAGCCGCTGCGGGTCGAACTGCACCTGCAACTGCTCGGGCGCCTCGCCGAAGATCGCCACCTTGGCCACGCCCGGCACCGCGAGCAGGCGCGGCTTCACCGTCCAGTCGGCCACGGTCGTCAGATCCATCGGTGAATGACCGGGCCACGTGAGCCCCACCGTCAGGACGACGCTCGTCGAAGAGGTGAGCGGCGTGAGGACGGGCGCCTGCACGCCCGCCGGCAACTGGCCGGCCAGCGTGGCCAGCCGCTCGCTGATCACCTGCCGATCCAGATAGATGCCGGGGCCGGTCTTGAACGTCACCGTGATGACCGACAGCCCCTGGATCGATCGGGACCGCACGCGCTGCACGTCGGGCGCGCCGACGATCACGTTCTCGATCGGCTGCGTGACGAGCACCTCCACCTGCTCGGGCGCCAGGCCCGGCGCCTCGGTCTGAATCGAGACCTCGGGCGGGGCGAATTCCGGAAACACGTCGTAGCGCGCCCGCATGAGGGCGTAGAGGCCGTAGCCGAGCAGCGCGCAGGCGAGCGCGACGATGATGCCGCGGAAGCGAAGGGAGAAGCGGACGATCGCACGGAGCATGAGGAAGGACCCGGGCCTGACGAATTAGCCTTCGGGCTGAATCTGCGCCCGGAACTCTTCCGACAGCAGCGCCTCGGCTCCGACCAGCACGACCGGGGTGCCGGGCGTGAACCCGCGCGTCACGAGCAGGCTGCCGGCGAGCGGCTGGCCGGCGGTCACGGGGCGGCGCGCGAACTGCCCGGGCGCCAGCTCCTGGTAGACCCACGACCGGCCCTGCCACGACACGACCGCGCGATCCGGCACGGTGACGCCCCGTTCGATCCGCCCGGCCGGCATCTCCACCACGAGGGTCGTGCCGCCCGCCAGTCCGGCGCGGGCCGCCATGACGTAGAGGAAGCTCAGGCCCTGCACGCGCGGGTCGACCCGCGGGAACGCGGAGACGAACCGGGCCGAGGCGTGTTCGCCCCCCGGCAGCGCCACCGCCACCACCCGGCCGGGCGACAGGTCGCCGCCCGGCGGCAGGCTGACCTGGATCAGCAGATCGTCGCGATCGATCACGCGCTGCAGATCGGGCGACCCGGCCGTCAGCCATCGCTCGACGACCGGCCCCCAGCGCTGGCGGACCGCCGCAGACTTCAGCGCCAGCGCCTGACGGGCTTCGTCCACGTCGAGATCGTCGGTCCGGAGCGCAGCGTGCGCGGCCTGACGGGCCTTCAGGGAAGCGTTCTGTCGCTGGTGATACAGCCTGTTCAGCCGGTCGAACTCCTGGCGGGCGGCCGTGGCCACGATCCGCGCCCTCCGGAGCGCGAACTGCGACGCGACGAATGTCTCGCGTGCGGCGATCAGGCTCTGGACGGACAGGACGAGCCCCGGCGCGGAAACCGTCGGACGGATCGCGGCCGGTCGCAGCGGCCCGACCGCGACACCCAGCCGCGCCTGCATCGCGGCATCGAGCGTGACGATCGTCCTGCCATCGCGCACCACCACGTGCGACGCGCTCGCGATCGCCTCCGCCCGATCATCGTCGTCGCCCGCGGTCCGGGCGGTCGGCCCGAACGCTTTCAACAGAAAGACGGCCGCGAACGCCATCGCGAGCGAGGCTGTCAGTCGTCTGCCCGAGGGTGTCATGGCGTCTCCTGTCTGCGCGGCCCGGGCGGGGCGCCGGGCGACTCGACCGTGTGCCCCCGTTCCAGCGGACACTGGACGGCGTTCTCCAGCTGCCCCAGCGCCATTTCCACGCGCGTCAACGCGCCGAGCCTGACGAGACGGGCCTGGAGGGCCTGCAGGCTCAGGCGATCGAGCGGCAGCCGATCGGTCTCCCCGACCGCGACCGCCTGCCGGGCGGCCGGTTCGGTCACCTGCTGAATTTCGTCGAGCGCCGTCTGCGCCTGGCGGAGCTCGGCGCGCGCCGCGCGGTACCGGGCGAGGGCCGTCTCGCTCTCCGCGATGATGCGCGCCTGCGTGGCCAGCAGGCGCGACGCCGCCGCCCGGCGTCGCGCCGCCGCTTCGGCAATCGGCCCCTGGTTCCGATTGAAGATCGGCAGGGAGATCGACAGCCCCACGGTGAAGTAGTTGTGTCCTTCCTCGAACTGGTACCCCGGACCGAGGTGAACGTCGGGATACTGGCGCGCGATTTCGAGACGCAGCGCGGCGTCGGCCGCCGCGTACTCGGCAAGGCGCCGCCGGACGTCGAGCCGATTGAGCACGGCGTCGCGCTGGATGACGCGCGGCGCCACGTCGCCGGCCGCCGGGGGCCGGCCGAGATCCGGCCACGTGAGCGTCAGATGACGGAGCGCGACGGCCGGCACGCCGATCGCGGCAGCCACCGCGGCGCGCCCGGCGGCGACCTGCTCGTCGGCGGCGCCGACGGCGACCTGCTGCGTCAGCAGCGCGACGCGCGCCGCGTCCGCGATCGGGCGCGCGTCTTCGCCGGCGGCCACCCGCCCGGCGAGGCGCGTCGCCAGACGCGCCTGCACGTGCGCTTCCGCGTCGAGCAGGGCGCGGCGCCGGACGGCCAGCAGGTAGTCGAGCAGGGCCGTCCGTACGGCGCTCCGCACCTGCCAGGCCGTCTCGCCGATCTGCAGCCGGGCGGCGGTGCTGAGGGCCCGCGCCTGGACGATCCGGTCGGCGCGCCTGCCGGCGGTCTCCAGCGGCACGGAGAAGCTCAGATCGAACAGGTACGGGCCGGGAATCCCCGGCGCCAGCGTGACCGTCGGGTTCGGACGGGCGCCGGCCGTGATCACGGCGGCGTCCGCGACCTGCGCCTGCGCGCGGGCCACGGCCATGACCGGATTGAAGTACCAGGCCGCGAGGACGAGCCTGTTCAGATCCCACGTCGCCGGCGGCCAGCCGCGCACGTGAGCCTTGTTGGCCTCGAGAAATCTCTCGAGACCGGGGGCGGTCAGCCGCCGCTGCGCCAGCGCGGCCGCCGTCGCTGACGGCGCGATCGGGCGGGCCCGATACGCCACCGGCGCGCAGGACAGCGCCAGCGGCAGGAGCAGCAGGCCGAGGAGATGGCAGCGACGGAGCCGCTTGTTCACAGCCGGCACGGAGACACACGCCGCCCGCGGTGACGCGGGCGGTCAGACCGCATGCAGGAGCGCCCGCACGATCGACTCGCCGAACTGCGCGCCGAGCAGCGTGGCCAGGCCCCATGCCACCAGGAGCGCCGACATCGGACGCAGCCGACGCACGCTCGCCGCCATCGCGGCGCCGCGCGGTTCCAGCGGCGCCAGCAGCCGGGTGATGCGTTCCTTGAGGAACGCCGCGTCGCACAGGCAGGCGGCCGGCCGCGCGTCGGCGGCCTGCACGCGAACGGCGGCGAGGATGGCCGCGGCCAGGTCGGCCCCTTCGACGCCGCTCCGCCGCGCCTCGTCATCGCGCACGAGCTCGACCGCACGCCGCCAGCGGTCGAGGCGGGCGCGGGCCGCCGGCAGCGGCCACTGCAGGTCGCTCGCCAGCTGAGCGGCCCAGAGGCGCAGCGGATCGCGGTGGCACGCGTGGGCGTCTTCGTGGGCGCAGGCGGCGTCGAGCGCCCGCTCGTCGACCGCGCGGGCGAAGCGCGGGGAGATGAGGACGCGCGGCCGCGCCATGCCGAGGGTGACGGCCGCGACGTCCGACGGCCCGGTGAGGAGCGCAGCGATCGCGCGCCAGACGGCGCGCGCCCAGATCGCCGAGAACGGCAGCGCGGCGACCATCAGCAGCCGCGGCAGGCGCTCGGCGGGATCCGGCTCGAGCACCAGCCACCCCAGGAGGGCGGCGAGCATCACCGTGGCCGGGATCAGCGGCGCCCAGATGCGGCGCCAGCACCGCCGCTCCCGCTCCTCCGCGTCGCCGGCCGGGTCGGCGGCGTCCGGCGGCGCGGCGCTGAGGAGCAGCGTCGACCCGACGAGCACGAGCATGAGGACGGTGAAGACGAACTCACGGTCCACGGCGTTGCCTCCGCTTGGCCTGCACGAGGCGGGACAGCTCTTCCAGCAGATCGGGATCCAGCGACTCGACCGCGTCGACCAGCGTCGCCATGACCGGCCGAGGCGCCGGACGCAGCAGCCGGGCCAGCGCGTCCCGGACGCGGGCCCGCTCGACGGTTTCGCGGCGGCGGCGCGGCAGGTAGAGGAAGCGGCGGCCGTCACGCCGCCGCGTGACGAGCCCCTTGGCCTGGAGGCGGTCGAGCACCTTCGTCGTCGTCGTATAGACGAGCCCGCGCGGGCCGCCGACCCGGTCGTGCAGGTCGCGCGCGGACGCGCGGCCCAGATCCCAGAGCGCCTCCAGCACCGCCAGCTCGAGATCCGCGCCGGGTAACGGTGATCCACCGGACATGAGCGGATGATCTACGACAGCTGTCGTAGTTGTCAAGACGCCGCAACGGCCGGGCCGGCGCGCCGCGCAACGCCGGCGCGGCCCCGGCCCCGGGGCCGCGCCCGGCGCTCGATTTCTTCCGCCGCCTGCGGTAGCCTGCTCCCGCACAGCTCGACCGTTCGCGACGGTTCCTCGCTCGCATCGCCGGCGGCCCGCCCGCCGGCCGGGAGGTTCCTGTGAAACGCTGCCTCGTCGTCCTCGCGTTCATCCTGCCGGGCCTCGGCCTGGGCGCCCAGCCGCCGTCGATCCCGACGATCCCGTTCACCTCGGTCCCCCACCCGCTCCACCTGCCGGCCGGCCGGTACCTGGGCGAGGTCGCCGGCGTCGCCCTGAACTCGCACGGCCACATCTTCGTGTACAGCCGCGGCGGCGCCGCCGGCACGGAGCTCCTGGAGTTCGATCGGCACGGCGACTTCCTGCGCGAGATCGGCCGGAACCTGTACGGCTTCTACCAGGCGCACGCCGTGCGCGTCGACAGCGCGGGCAACATCTGGTGCGTGGACGAGGGGACGAACATGGTCATCGAGTTCAACCCCGAGGGCCGCGTCAGGATGCTGCTGGGCCGGAAATGGGAGCGGGTCGACGGCCCGCCCGCACAGCCGAAGCCGGACGCGCCGCCGCCGGTCGCGCACGTCGGACTGTTCAACCGGCCGACCGACGTCGCGTGGGACCGGGCGGGCGACATCTTCGTCAGCGACGGCTACAACAATTCCCGCGTCGCCAAGTTCGACAAGGAAGGCCACTGGATCACCTCGTGGGGACGCCGCGGGACCGGTCCCGGCGAGTTCCACACGCCCCACTCGATTGCGGTCGATGCGCAGGACCACGTGTACGTCGGCGACCGGGAGAACCAGCGCATCCAGGTGTTCGACAAGGATGGCCGGTTCCTCCGGCAGATCACCGGCGTCGGATCGCCCTGGGCCATCTGCATCACACCCGGTCCGCACCAGGTGCTCTACTCGTCCGACTCGGTGCCGGGCCGGATCTACAAGCTGGATCTGAGCGGCCGCATCCTGGGCGTGTTCGGCAAGGCGGGCAAACAGCCCGGTGAGTTCGGATGGGTTCACGAGATCGCCTGTCCGTCCGAGAACGATCTCTGGGTGGCCGAGCTGCTGAACTGGCGCGTGCAGCACCTGATTCTGCACCCGGCGGTGCAGGGCGCCGGCCGCTGAGGCCGCGACGCGCGGCGCGCGGCGGCATGGCGCATCCGCCGCCGTACCGGCGCCCGCCGCGCCGCCGGCCGGCGGCGTTCAGGACGTGCGAAACAGGTGGAGGGCGAAGGCGTAGCTGGCCGCGACGCCGAAACCGGGATCGCGAGGAGTGAGCCCGAAGATCGCCGCGACGCCGAACCAGCCGCGCCAGCGCCGGTACCGCAGACCGAGCCGCCCCTCGCCCGCATCCTCGGTCCCGGGCGGCGGCGGCCCGGCCGGCAGATCGATCCGGCCGTTCACCTCGCCGACGATCCACAACGCACGCGTCATCGCATGGGTCGCGGCCAGGCCGTACTCCATCACCTTCTCGTGGTGATGACCGTTCAGCGGGTCGCCCAGCACTCCGAGCCCGAGGTTCCCGATCAGCCGGACGACGCCGACCTGCACGGCGCCCAGGCCCAGCACCGTGAAGTCGGTCGTGTCCTGCCCCAGGCCGCTGTAGTGCTTGGCATTGGGCAGCTCGGTGCCGAACAGCACGCCGAACGCCGGCCGGCGCGGATCCGTCGCGCTCCCGGCCACCTGGACCTTGGTGGACACCGTCAGGTCGTCGTAGTCGGTCCTGCTGTTGCCCGTGCCCACGATCGCGCCGGAGAGCGGCGCGGGCCGGCGGGAAGTGATGTTCAGCTGATCGTGCAGCCCCCCGGCCATCTGCAGCTCCACCCGGGAGCCGAGCCCGATCTGCATCGTCAGGAGCGGCGCCCGCCAGAAGTTGCCGGTCAACCCTGACGTTGGAAACGATCGGCCGTGGCCGTAGTCCATCCCGGTCGTGAACTGAACCAGACCGGCCCCGACCGTGACGGGCGACTGCGTCACCAGCGGCTGCGGTGGCGCCTGCGCGCGCGCCGGCGGCACGGCCCACAGGCCGGCCGCGATCACCATCAGCCAGATGCGCACGCCGCCGGCAACCGGGGCGCTCGCGCTCAACCCGCGCACGATCTTCTCCTGCGACTCGCCTGCGGCACCCACATCAGCCTGCAACGCCCCAGAGCATACACGGCGGTGACCGCAGGGGCGGGCCATCGACGTGGAGCGCCGCCGGCCTCAGCCGTCCTGCGTAACTCCGTTGCCGATCCGACGGTCAAACACATTGAGAGAAGCCGGTGCGCGAGCGTGGCGATTTTTCACCCGTTGCCGGAATTCGCGCGATACCGCGCAGCATCGTTGGAGGCATCATGGAAAATGTGGCCCTGCTGACATTACTTCTTCTCCAGAGTCCGGTGCCGGCCGGCGATCGTGCGCCGGCACTCGGCGATCTGCAGGCGATGTATGAAGAACTCAGCGAGCTGGTGATCGCGGCGCAATCCACGACCATGACCGACGCCGGCGTTCGCGCCGACATGATCCACACGGCCATCGACACGCCGGACTGCGCCTTCGTCGACAGCAAGGGCGAATCGCAGTCCTGGTCAGAGGTCCGCCCCGCCATCGCGCAGCTCCTGCAGCAGCCGCCGTTCGACTCGCTGACCGAGACGATCCGCCGGCTCTCCCTGAGCGGGCGCCAGGCGGTCGTGGAGATCGCCATCGAAAGCACAAGGACGATCGTCGACACGGATGGCCGCCATGGCACGAAGGGGGCCATGCACACGGTAACCGAGAAGAGCCGCGCGCAGGACACCTGGATCCTGACGGACGGCGGGTGGAAACGTGTGCGTCATGAGGCGATCGGGGCCCCGCGGCCATAAGCGGACCGGGCGCGCGGCCGCGACTCTAGCCCCCGCGCACGGTCAGGACCGGACAGGGGGCCACCGCGACGAGCCGGGTCGCCACGCTGCCGGCGAACATCTTCGCCACGCCCGTGCGGCCGTGCGTGCCGACCACCAGCAGATCGGCGCGCTCGGCCTTCGCCGCGTCGGCGATCGTGTCGGCGGCCGCGCCGCCGCCGACGTACAGCCGGTGCCGGGCGCGCACGCCGGCGCGCACGGCTTTCGCGACCAGCGCCTTGAGTTCCTTCTCGGCCCAGATCCTCCCGGCGGTTTCGAGCTGGTCGAACGTTTCTCCGCCCAGGTAGTCCGCGTCGAGCAGCGGCAGCAGCGCGTGAACGACGACCAGCCGTCCCTCCATCGTCCCGGCCAGCGACACGGCCGTCTTGAACGCCTGCGCGGACGTCGGGGAAAAGTCTGTCGCCATCATGATCCGACGGAAGACGGCCATCACTCCCTCCGGGTGATACGTGGACGATCGGCGGCGCGTCAGCCCCGCAGCCAGATGAGCGGCAGCAGCCCGAGCACCGCCAGGCCGAGCAGCAGGCCGAAGCTCTGGCGCCCGGTGCGACGATCCGCCAGCGCGAACGCGTAGACGCCCTTCACCAGATTGTTGCTCGCGGCGGCGATCACGATGCCGGCGGCGGCGACGTGCAGCGGCGTGGCGACAGCGGCCGACTGCGTGAGGCCCATGATGAAGGGATCGACGTCGGTCACGCCCATGAGCGCCGCCAGGCCGTACACCCCCGCCTGTCCCAGATAGACGACCGCCTCGTGCGTCGCGACCACCAGCAGCAGGAAGAGCAGCGCGAACCCGACCGCGGCGCGCAGCTCGAGCGGATTGGCCGGCTGGAACCCGTGCGCCGCCGGCGTCGTCCGGCCGTCCGGCCGGCGCGACCAGAGCCAGCCGGCGCCGGCGGCCAAACCGGCCAGCGCCAGGAACGACGGGCCGAGCAGGCCGGCGAGCTGCCGGTTGAACAGGGCGACGAGCGCCATGAGCCGCAGGTACATGACGCCGGATGCGATGAGGATGCCGCCGGCGAACAGCGGCGGATGGTCCTCGGTGGCCGCCCGCCTGGCCAGCGCCACGGTCGTCACGGTCGACGAGTAGGCGCCGCCGAGCACGGCGGTCAGCAGCACGCCGCCCGATCCGCGCGTCAGGCGGTGCAGCACGTAACTGCCGTACGACAGGGTGCTGACCGCGACGACGATGAGCCAGGTGTGGAACGGGTTGATGTGGAACGGTCCGATCTCGGTGTCGGGCAGCAGCGGCAGGATGACGGCGGTGAGGAGCAGGAACTTGGTGAACGTGAAGAGCTCGCCTTCGCCGAGCCGCTTCGTCAGGCTCTCGAGGACCGGCTTCAACTCGAGCAGCAGCGCACTCGCCACGCTCAGCGCCGTCGCCAGCCAGAAGTGCTCCGCGTACACCAGCGCGCCGACCAGATAGGTGGCCAGCCCGGAGATCTCGGTCGTCACGCCGCCGCCGCTGGTGGTGAGCTTGTGCCAGTAGGACAGCAGCAGGAACGCCGCAATGACGGCGAAGCCGGCGGTCACCGGCAGGAGCCGGCCGTTCCCCAATACGGCCATGGCGTAGCCGACGAGACCGATCAGCGGAAACGTGCGGACGCCGCCGAACGCGTAGCGATCCGAGCCGGCCTTGTGCTCCTCGCGCTCCATGCCGATCAGGAACGACAGGAACAGCACGAGCAGCAGCTTCGCCGCGTCTGTCGGGACCGCCTGGAACAGGGTCGTCAGCATGATCGCGCGCGTCTCGCCTCAGCGCAGGACGGGAGATCCATGGTCAGGACCGCTCGAGATAGCGGCGGGCGGCCTGCAGTTCCCGGCGCCGCCGCGCATCGGCTTTCGGCAGCGCCAGCTTCAACTCATCCAGCGTGTCGACGATGGCCGATGCGACCACGAGCCGTGCGAACAGCCGCTTCCGCTGCTCGTTGCGCGAGAGGTGCAGGAGGAACTTCCGGATCGCGACGCCGTTGCGCGTCAGATACCGCTCGAACGCGCAGATGTCCTCGAACCGTTCCTTCCAGACGTGCCGCCCGATGAGCGGCGGCGGGACTTTCTCCTTCGCGAAGAACTTGGGAGGCACCCGAACGACGAGGGTTTCCTCGTCATAGGAGCGGTTGAAGATCCCGATGCGGCCACGTTCCGGCAGCCGCTTCGTCGTCCGCCACATGAAATCGTGATCGAGCTCTTCGGCCGACGGCGTCTTGAAGGAAAAGACCTGGCAGCCCTGCGGATTGACGCCCGACATCACGTGCTTGATGATGCCGTCCTTGCCGGCCGCGTCCATCGCCTGGAGGATGATCAGGACCGCCCAGCGATCCTGCGCATACAGCCGCTCCTGCCTCCCGGCGAGCTCCGCCACGCCCCGGGCGAGCCAGTGCTCCGCCTCGTCCTTCGACCGGATGCCGCCGGTGTGGCCCGGATGCACGTACTTCAGGCGGAAGTGCCGGCCGTGGTCCACCCGCAGCGCCCGCGCGAACGTGCCTGCCCTGAACATGCCGCCCTCCGATCCGCGTCCGGCTGCCGTGCCTGGAGCATGATACCCCTCGCCGGACTCGGGCGCTCGGGCGGTCGGGCAGTCGGGCGGTCAGGCGCTCGGGGCGCTCGGGCGCTCGGGGGCCACGAACACCTTCGTGACGCGGCGCCCGGCAACCCAGGACTTCAGGGTGAGCGACGAGGCCCGGCGGCCGCCGGCGTGCATCACCAGCGCGTCGAACAGGGCGAACGTCGCATTGACCGACTCGGCAAAACGGTCGAGGGCCTGCAGCGCGGCGCCAATCCGGCCCAGCGCCCGTTCGAAGGCGGCCGGTGAGATCGTCCGGCCGGCCTGGATCAACGCCGACAGCGCCTGGAAGCCGGCCACGAAGTCGTCCTCGATGCCGTACAGCGCGCCGAGCGCGGCCTGGCGCCCGACCGGAAGCGTGACGGACGCCGGCGCCCTCCTCGAAGAGAACGGCGAAGGGGCGACGGCATGGACCACCGGGCCCAGACGCACGAACGAGCCGGGCGCCGCCTTCCAGAGGTCGCGGACGGCCGGCGTCCAGTACGCCCAGCCTTCATCCGCGATCCCGCGCCCCTTCGCCAGATAGCCGGCCAGCACCACCTTCCGCATGAGGCGCCGCACGGTCGGCTCGTCCGGCGGCTGCGCGAACAGCATCCGAAGCCCTTCGTCCGTGTAGCGGACGTCGTACTGCGCCACGATCCGGCCGTAGTCGTCCGCGCCCTGCAGCGGCAGCAGCGCCTCGAGCGCCGCCGGCGCCAGCGCCGGATCGACCAGGCCGAATTCCCTGGCGAAACCGAGGTAGTACGCGAGATCGTTCGCCGTCGTCCGGCTGTCATCGAAGCTGAGCTGATAGCCGGCGCTCATCCGCGTGATGGCGTCGACGAGATACTGCCGATCCACCGGCTCCGCCGCGATGATGCCGTGGGATTCGCCGAGGAGACGCAGGAGGAAGTTCGTATGGACCAGATCGCGCGCCGCCGATCGCACGCGCCGCCGCGCCTCCTCCGTCTTCTTCGTGAGGTCGATCGTCGAGAACACGGTGAGCCCGCCGCCCTCCTCCGGCACCATCTGCTGCTCGGTGTGCAGGATGACCTGTTCGACCGACTGATAGCGCCAGCCGTCGTGCCAGCCGATGACATTGATGTCCAGCGTGCTCGTCCGCACGAGATCGTGCGTCAGGCGTCCCCGATTGAGGCGGACGAGGTCCGGCCGGCGGCCGCCGAGTGCCGCCGCGCAGTCTCCGAGCACGGCCGCCTGCAGAAGCGCCCGTCCCTCGGCCGCGGACGTCTTGATGGACAGGTCGATCAGCGCCTCCTCGCTCGACGCCCGGCTGTACTCGGCATGGAGCTTCAGCGACAGCGACTGCGTGAGGGCGCCGGTGAGGGCGTCATACACCTGCTGCTCGAAGCGGTCGATCCCGGCCAGCACGGCGTGCAGCCGTGACACGACGCCTCCCAGCTGCGTCGCCGAGACCGCCCGGATCTCCGGCCCCAGCAGCCGCGCGAGCAGCGCCCCCGCGCGCGTCTTCAGCGCGGCTTCGAGCTTGCGCGGCGTGTCGACGGCGCGAAGCTGGGCGAGCAGCGACTCGATGCGGTACTGCGCCCGGGCCAGCCGAATCACGGCGCCCAGCTCGCTCGTGGCGGCCGCCCGGGCGACCGCGAGCACGGTCGCCGCCCGCTGTCGCAGCTCGCCAACCGGCCTGCCGGCCATCCATGCGAGCGGATCGCCGTCGGTCAGCATGTCGGCGAGGCGCCACACCGTCGGGGGCACCTCGCCCTGCAGCTCCCGCCAGGACGGCAGGTCCGCCAGCGTCTGGAGCCCTTGCGCCACGTCCTGGCCGCCCGGATCGGCGCCGGTGATCGCCTCGAACTCCTGGGCCACGACCGACATGACCGTGGCGTCGACCCTGCCGGCTTCGTCCACGACAGCCTTGACCTTCGCGAGCAGCGGACGGAGGTCCCGGGTGGTCACGGTTCGTCCGAACCAGGTGTGCAGAAAGTCGAACGCCAGGTCGTCCAGCTCGGACGTCAGCTGGTTCCAGTCCGTCAGCCTGCTGACGTGCCGCAGCAGGTTGAGCCAGCTCCCGACGTTGACGCCGAGCAGGGCCCCCAGGAATTCCGGCGGCGTGCCTCGCACTTTCCGCGGCGCGGTCTTCACGGTGACCGAGGCGTCGGCCGCGAAGGTCAGCTCGGACGTCCGGGTCCGGCGGACGATCACGCGCGCCCACGCCGGCATCGATTGGCCTTCCTCGTCCACCGCCGCCCGGACCTCCACGCTGAAGAACCCGCCCGCCTCCGCGTTGCAGGCGATCATTCCCGCGAGGCCTGTCTGATAGTGCTCGGAGAGCTGGAGCCGGCCCAGATCCAGCGACGGCGTCCCTTTCAAGGCCCACTTCAGGCCGACGCTCGCGCCGAACCGCAGATACCCGCCGTAGTCGATCCGGATGATTTCGCCGGGCCCCGGCGCCGTGGTGACCATTGCCGGCAGGCGGACGTGCGAAAAGAAGTCCGGAAGCAGCGTGGCCAGCGGCGCGTCCGCGGCACAGCCGCGCGCGTACAGGAGGCCGACGTCTCTGCCCGCTTCGAGCGGCGCCCCGACCGTCAGGGCCGCGTACCGGAACGTCCCGGCGAAGCTCCGGTCCGCGCGCATCCCCACGCTCAGCATCAGCACGAGATCGTCCGGGTGGGTCGCGAAGTACGACTCGAGCGCGTACTCCCGCACCAGGCCGGCGTCACTCCGCCGGATCGCGGTCACCTGCACGCCGGCGTTCGTCTTGAGCGCAACGCTCCACGATCCCGGGGCGCCGAGCAGGACCGGCCGGCTGGCGCTCGCATGCGTGTCGACATCCAGCACGACACCGGCGACCGCCGGCAGCGGCTCGTCCGGCGCCGCCGCGCCGGTCTTCACCGTGAACACAGCGGTGCCGTCCAGCACGAATGGCAGATGGGGACGGGTTATGTCTCTCAATGTTGGTGCCATTGAGATTGCACGAATGTCGACTGTACGAGGTTTTCGCGATCATGACTCGATCAAACCGACGGGCGCGGCCGGTTTCCGTGCAGCGCGCACGTGCGTGGGCTGTCGGCCGTCACGCCGGACAGCGATCGCCGTAGATTGATGACAGAAGAATCGTGACCGTTCAGCCGGCGATCGCGTGGCCCGCCCTCCCGGGGCGCACGAGCCACGCGGTCGCCAGCCGGTTTCTCAGGATGCGATGTACGCGGTCTTGACGATCGTGTAGAACTCCCGCGCGTAGGATCCCTGCTCGCGCGGGCCGTAGCTCGACTTCTTGCGACCGCCGAACGGCACGTGATAATCGAGCCCGGCCGTCGGCAGGTTCACCATCACCAGGCCGCTCTGCGCGTGGCGTGTGAAGTGGCGGGCGTGCTTGAGGGACGTCGTCACGATGCCGGCCGAGAGGCCGAAGGGCGTGTCGTTGGCCACGGCCAGCGCCTCTTCGTAGTCGCGCACCCGGATGATCGATGCGACCGGCCCGAAGATCTCCTCGCGGTTGATCCGCATCTCGGGCGTCGTGTCGGTGAAAATGGCCGGCGCCAGGTAGTAGCCGTCCGTGGCCCGCTGCAGCCGCTCGCCGCCGCACACGAGCCGCGCGCCTTCGCGCCGGCCGATGTCGATGTACGACAGATCCTTGTCGAGTTGCCGCTGATCGACGACCGGCCCGATCTCGGTGCCCGCTTTCAGCGCATCGTCCACCACGAGCCGTTTCGTGCGCTCGACCATCGCCGCGAGGAACCGGTCGTAGATGCCGTCGGTGACGATGATCCGGCTCGACGCCGTGCAGCGCTGTCCCGCCTGGAAGAACGCGCCGTTGACCGCCACCGCCACCGCGGTCGCCAGGTCGGCGTCGTCGATCACGACGAGCGGGTTCTTGCCGCCCATCTCCAGCTGCACGCGCGCGCCGGTCGAGACGGCCGCCGCGGCGACCGACTGGCCCACCGCCTGCGATCCGGTGAAGCTGACGGCGTCCACGTGCGGCGACCGCACGAGCGCGGCACCGACGAGGGCGCCCGGCCCCATCACCAGGTTGAGCACGCCGGGCGGCAGGCCGGCCCGGAGCACGATGTCCACGATCGCCCACGGCGACGCCGGCGTCAGCTCGGCCGGCTTCAGCACGAGGCAGTTGCCGCACGCCAGCGCCGGGGCGATCTTCCAGGCCGGAATCGCCAGCGGAAAGTTCCACGGCGTGACGGCCGCCACGACGCCGACCGGTTCGCGGGTGATTTCGACATCGATGCCGGGACGGACGGAATCGAACTTCTCGCCGCCGAGCCTCAGTGCCTCGCCGGCGAAGTACTTGAAGATCGCCCCGGCGCGCGCCGCCTCGCCGATGCCGTCGGCGAGCGGCTTGCCCTGCTCGCGGGCCAGCATCCTTCCCAGGTCCTCGCGGCGGGCGAGAATCTCGGTGCCGGCGCGGTCGAGCACGTCGAACCGTTCCTGCGGCGTGGAGCGCGACCAGGCGGTGAACGCCTGCCGGGCGGCCGCCACGGCCTGGTCGACGTCGGCGGTCGTCGCCACCGAGTACTCGCAGACGATCTCGCTGATGTTCGACGGGTTGACGTCCGCCTCGCGGTCACCGGACTCCACCGGGCGGGCGTCGATCAGATTGGGCAGCACCTGACTCATCGACAAATCTCCTTCTGGTGTCCTGCAGGAACGGGTACGCACGGGGACATCGACGGCGTCCCTGCGCCGCGGGTCAGGCGAGGCGCGGGCGCGCGATCCCGACCAGATCGCAGAGCGCATCGACCATCGTCGAAAAATCCTGCGGCCCGTACCCGCGTCCGCGCGCGGCGCTGAACGCCTCGCGGGCCGCGGCGCCGACCGCCATCGGCACCTTCACGGCGTTGGCCGCCCCCACGATCAGCGTGAGGTCCTTGTGGGCCAGATCGATCGTGAAGCCCGGCTCGGTATCGCCGCGGAGCACCTTGGACGGCCACGCGATCTTGAGCTGGCCGTTCGTCGCCGTCGTGCCATGGATCACGTCCAGGGTCTTCTCCAGCGACAGGCCGAGGCGCTGCGCCAGGGCCAGCGCTTCCGCGTTGAGCTGACAGGAGACGATCGCGAGAAAATTGTTGACGAGCTTGGTGCGCATGCCGGTGCCGACGCCGCCGCAGTGGTGAATCGTCGTGCCCATGGCATCGAGCAGCGGCTTCACGCGCTCGAACTCGGCCTGTCCGGCCCCGACCATGAACAGCGATTCGCCGCGGTCGGCGTGACTGGCCAGCCGCCCGACCGGCGCGTCGACGAACGACAGGCCGCGGGCCGACGCCGCCTGCGCGAGGCGGTCGGTGAGAAGCGGATCGACCGTGCTCATGTCCATGATCAAGGCGCCGCCGCGGGCGTGCGGGAGGATGCCGCCGTCGCCGAGCACGACCTGCTCGACGACCGCCGAGTCGGGCAGCATCAGGATCACCACGTCGCTGGCCGACGCGACCTCCGCGACGCTCGTCGCGCCCCGCGCGTCGAGCCGCTCGAGCGCGTGCACGGCCTCGCGGTTCAGATCGTGCACGACGAGCCGGAACCCCTTCCGGCAGAGATTCGACGCCATCGGCCGCCCCATGTTCCCGAGCCCGATGAATCCGATCGTCTCCATCCCACCCTTCCTTTCGCGGCGAGTCGAGGCGCGGCGCCCGCAGGACCACGGCAGCCTACGCGGACACGCCCGTCCGATCAACCCCGACGCCGGGCCGGCCGGGGCCCGGCCGCCGGCTCAGCCGTCCTGCCGGCCGGCCGCCACCGTCTCCATGCGGCCGATGATGCCGGCCAGGGCCCGATTGACGGGACAGTCCAGGCCGTAGCGCTCGCCCATCCGGACGACGGCGCCGTTCAGATAGTCGATCTCGGTGCGGCGTCCCTTCAGCAGGTCCTGGTGCATCGATGACAGATTGTGCGACGGGCGGTACACGTCGTTGATCATCCGGACGAGGTCCTCGGCGATCACGAGGCCGTCCCTCTCGGCCACCGCCGCGCACTCGGCCGCGATCAATCGCTTCAGCGGATCGATCCGCTCGTCCGCCATCCAGCCGACGTCCATGCCGGTCATGGCGGTCAGCGGATTGATCACGCAGTTGACGATCACCTTCCGCCACATCTCGGCGCGGATGTCCGGCGACACCCGCCCGTCCAGCCGGCATTCGCTGAACAGGTCGGCCAGCGCCCGGCTGCGCGGGCCGGCCTCGATCGACGTCCAGCCCTCCCCCTTCAGCGCGACGACGCCGGGCGCGACGAAGGTGACGCCGAACATCGTGATCCCCCTCAGCACCGGGCAGCGGCCGACGACGATCCGCCGGACGATCTCCTCGCTGTAGAGCCCGTTCTGGAGGCACAGGATGCAGGTGTCGGGCCCCAGCCGGTCGACGATGGCGCCGATCGCCGCCTCGGTATCGTACACCTTGGTCGTCAGCAGGATCAGCGAGCCGGGCGGCACCGCCTCGACGGCCGTGGCCGCGCGCACGCGGACGGTGACATCGTCGAGGCCGGTGATGCGGACGCCCTCGCGGGTGATCCGATCGACGTGCCCGGGCCGCGCGACGAGCGTCACGTCGTGGTGGGTGGAGAGCCGGGCGCCATAGAACGTGCCGATGGCGCCGGCGCCGAGGACGATGATGTGCATGAACGGGAATCCGGATGCCGGCCGGCGGGCGGCGCCGCCGGCCGTCCAGTTGCGCCTCTATGCTGGAGAGCGCAGCCGCGTCTGTCAAGCCGGGCTCTTCTCCAGGGCGAACGCACTGACCCGCTCCGCGGCGCTGGAGTCGCCGGCCCCGGTGCCTATGATGCCGGAGCCCGCAGCGCGAGCGCCTCGTCCGCCACGCGCGCCGCGAGCTCCGGCACAGCCGCCTGGATGCGGGCGGACAGGCCGCCGCCCATCGCGAACGACTGCCCTTCGATCCCGTACACGATCAGCACCGGCGGCAGCTGATTCAGCGCACGCGCCAGCTCCACGGCGTCGAACAGGCCGAAGGCGTGCGTCGACGGCCCGAACATCCGCCCGGGCAACGGGCGGTGCGACACCTCGAACCGGCGGATGCTCCCCGGCTCGGCGCCCGACTGCAGCGCGTCGACGAGGATGACCGCGCCCGCCTGCCGCCAGGCATCCACCAGCGAGGCCGCGTCGCCGTCCTGCTCGATCACGTCGACGGCCGGGATCGCGCGCGCCCGCACCAGCCGCGCCACGGCGCGCCCCGCGCCATCGTCGCCGCGCAGCGGGTTGCCGACGCCGACGACCAGGACGGCCGGTCCGCTCATGCCCGGTCGAGCTCCAGGGTCAGGAGGTGGGTCGAGCAGGACAGGCACGGGTCGTAGTTGCGCACGATCTGCTCGCAGCGCCGGCGGAGCTCCCCGGCCGGCAGGTCGAGGTGCCCGGGGACGAACTGCCGGAGGTCGTTCTCGATCGTCTTCTGGTTCTGCGAGGTCGGCGGCACGATCTTCGCGTCGAGAATCGTCCCCTGCTCGTCGATCCGGTACCGGTGATAGAGGATGCCGCGCGGCGCCTCCGTGCACGCATAACCGATCCCCGGACGGACGGGGACAGCGACGGCCGGCGGCTCGGGCCGTTCGTACCGCTCGATCAGACGGACCGCCTCGTCGCAGGCCTGCAGGATCTCGACGCTCCGCACGACGATGCTCCGGAACGGGTTCCGGCAGACCGGTCCGAGGCCGGCGTCCCGCGCCGCCTCCCGGGCCACCGGCGACAGCCGGTCGCCGTTCAGCGCGTAGCGCGCCAGCGGCCCGACGCAGTACGCCTGTCCGCCGTCCAGCACGGCGTGGAGCGCGTTGGAATAGCCGACGTGCTCCTCGGTGAAATGGCCGTCGTACTCGCGGACGCCGATGTCCAGCCCGCCGCTCGAGACGAGGCGCCCTTCGTTGAACGGGTACTCGTCGGGATGCCGCAGCGCCACGAAGAGGTACGGCTGCTCGAGTTCCGGACACGGCAGCGACGCCGCCCAGCGGACCGCCTCGCGCGCGGCGTCCCGGGCCCATGCGAGCTCGTCCGCGAGCTCCTGCAGGGCCGCTTTGGCGGGCGTCCGGTAGAACCCGCCGACGCGGACGTTGATCGGGTGCACCTCCCGGCCGCCGAGCAGCCGGATCAGGGCGTTTCCGGCCTTCTTCAGCCGGAGCCCGCGCTGCACGACCGCGGGATGGTCCTTCGCCATCCGGATGGCGTCGGGATAGCCGAGGAAGTCGGGGGCGTGCAGCAGGTAGACGTGCAGGGCGTGGCTCTCGATCCACTCACCGCAGTAGATCAGCCGGCGCAGCGCGCGCAGCGGCCCGTCGACGGTGACGCCGAAGGCGTCCTCCATGGCGTGCACGGCGCTCATCTGGTAGGCGACCGGACAGATGCCGCAGATCCGGGCCGTGATGTCCGGCGCCTCGCGGTGGTCGCGGCCGCGCAGGAGCGCTTCGAAGAAGCGCGGGGGCTCGAAGATCTTCAGCTTGACGTCGGTGACGGCGCCGTCCCTGACGCGGACAGAGAGCCCGCCCTCGCCCTCGACGCGCGCCAGGAGATCAACGCGAAGCGTCCGGCTCGTCATGAATCTCGCTCTCGCGCCGGAACGGCTCCGCGCCGGCATTGAAGCTCCGGAACAGGCGCACGAGGCCGCGGCGGGTCGTGCCGAGCGCGGCCAGGTGCCGGCTCAGCGCCGCCGTGTTCGGCGTCTCCATCGGGCCGAAGCAGCCGTAGCAGCCCCGATCGTAGGCCGGGCACAGCGCGCCGCAGCCGTCCTGCGTCACGGGCCCCAGGCACGGCGTGCCGTGCGCCACCATCACGCAGACGATCCCGCGCCGCTTGCAGGCCAGGCAGACGCTGGAGGCCGGCGTGTTCGGCCGCCGCCCGCGGAGGAACGCACCGATCACCTCGAGGAGCTGCTCCCGGCTGACCGGGCAGCCGCGCAGCTCGAAGTCGACCTGGACGTGATCGGCGATCGGCGTCGAGCGCGCGAGGCTGTCGATGTACTCCGGCTTCGCGTACACGAGCGCGATGAAGTCCCGGACGTCCGCGAAGTTCCGGAGCGCCTGGATCCCGCCGGCCGTCGCGCACGCGCCAATGGTCACCAGGCGCTTCGACGCGCGCCGCACCTGCTGGATCCGTTCGGCGTCGCCGGGGGTCGTGATCGAGCCCTCCACGAGCGACAGGTCGTACGGCCCGCGGACGGTCGCGCTCGACGCTTCCGCGAAGCGCGCGATCTCCACCTCGCCGGCCAGCGCCAGCAGCTCGTCCTCGCAGTCGAGCAGGCTGAGCTGGCAGCCGTCGCACGACGCGAACTTCCAGACCGCCAGGCGGGGCTTCCTCGCTCGTCTCATCTCACAGCTCGCGGACGGCCAGCGCCGTCATGAGGCGATCGGCGCGAAACACCGGGCCGTCCCGGCAGATGAAGTGCGGCCCGAGCTGGCAGTGCCCGCAGAATCCGACCGCGCACTTCATGTTCCGCTCCATCGACAGGTAGATCGCCGTCTGCGCCAGCCCGCTCCGCTCGAGCTCGCGCACGGTGAAGCGCATCATCACTTCCGGTCCGCAGATCATCGCCACCGTCCGCGCCGGATCGATCGCCAGCCGCGGAATCAGCGAGGCCGCGACCCCCACCCGGCCGGTCCACCCGGCCGCCGGCTGGTCGACCGAGATGTCCACGCGCACCGTCCCGTCCGACCGCCACCGTTCCAGCTCCTTCCGGTAGAGCAGCACGTCGGGCGTCTTCGCGCCGTACAGGAGCGACACGCGGCCGAACGCCGCCCGGTTCGCGAGCACCTGATAGAGGACCGGCCGCAGCGGCGCGAGGCCGAGGCCGCCGGCGATCATCACGAGGTCGCCGCCCGCCGCCTCGTCCACCGGCCAGCCGCGGCCGAACGGGCCGCGCAGCCCGACGAGGTCGCCCCGCTTCAGCCGGGCGATCGCCGAGGACACCGGGCCGACGCCGCGGGCGGTGTGGACGACGACGTCCGGACGGGCGGAGTCGCCGGTGATCGACATCGGCACCTCGCCGACGCCGAAGACGTACACCATGTTGAACTGGCCGGCGGCAAACGGCGGCAAACGGCCGCCGCCCACCGCCTCGAACGTCAGCGTCGTCGTGTCGCCCGTGTCGTGCCGCACGCGGATGACGCGGAACGGCCGCGGAGCCGTGGCAGACGCGACGCCGGCGGCGGCCGGCTCAGGCGTTGACGTCATACGCGTTCAGCAGCTGCAGACGCGTGGCGTGCAGGCGCTGCTCGACCATGAGCGCGAACTGCTTCAGCAGGTCGTACCCGAGATCGTGGTCCGCCTCGCACTTCGCGCGCAGGCACTGCGCATCGAGGGCGATTGCGCGCGTGGGCTCGATCGCGCGGGCGTCGAACTTCCAGCGGTACGGCGGGAAGAGCCACGACCAGCCGAGCACCTCGCCGCCCTCCACCGTCAGCATCGTCAGCGTCGCCGTCGGCGCCGCGATCTCGATGGCGACCTTGCCCTCGCGGATCAGGTAGAAGCGGTCGGCCGCCTGCCCCTCGCGGAAGAGGAACGCGCCCGCCTCGAAGCGGACGTTCGACGCGCACCCGACGAGCACCTGGAGATGCCGCGCCTGGAGCGTCCTCGAGAACGGGTGCTCAGCGAGCAGCGGTTCCAGCGTTTCCATCGCGAGGCTCCCCGTCCGCCGCGGTCCGGCCGCCGCCGGCCCGGATCGCCCGGACTTCTTCGGTGAGGTCGATGCCGACCGGACACCAGGTGATGCAGCGGCCGCAGCCGACGCAGCCCGAGCTGCCGAACTGATCGATCCAGCTGGCCAGCTTGTGCGTCATCCACTGCCGGTACCGGGACTTCGCGGACCGCCGGATGCTGCCGCCGTGGATGTACGAGAAGTCCATCGTGAAGCAGGAGTCCCAGGTCTGCCGGCGCTCGGCCGACTGCCCGGCCAGATCGCCGACCTCCTCGACGGTCGTGCAGAAACAGGTGGGGCAGACCATCGTGCAGTTGCCGCACGTCAGGCAGCGCGACGCCACGTCGTTCCAGCGGGGGTGATCGGCGTTCGCGTACAGCAGGTCCTTGATGCCGGTCGTGTCCATCGTCCGGCCCATCTGCGCCGCCGCCTGCCGGTGACGGGCGTCGGCCTCCGCCACATCGGAAGCAGCGGCCGGGCGATGCGGCAGCCGCGCGAGCAAGTCTGCCCCGTCCGCCGTTCCCGCCTCGGCCACGAAGTAATGCCGCGCGCCGTCCAGGACCTCCGTGAGCGCCAGGTCGAAGCCGGCCGTGGCCGTCGGGCCGGCGTTCATCGACGCGCAGAAACAGGTGCGCCCGGCCTGCCCGCACTGCACGGCGACAATGAAGGCGCCGTGGCGCCGCGCCTCGTACAGCGGATCGACCGTCGCCCCGCCGAGCAGGACGCGATCCTGGATGGCGATCGCGTGCAGCTCGCACGATCGCACGCCGATCAGCGCCAGCTTCGGCGGCGGCCCGTCTGGAGTGCTGTCGTCGAAGTGGAGCCCGTTCCGGTCGCGCGACGCCCGCCAGAGGCGGACGACGGGCGGGTGAAAGTACTGTTTCCAGGATTGGGGGCCGACGTTGTAGCCGAACAGCGCGCGGTCGCCCCTCGGCTTCAGCCGGTAGGTTCCCCCGTCCTGCTCGTCGGTCCAGCCGATCGGCAGGTCGTCGACGGCGTGCAGGTCGCCGTACACGATCGCGCCATCGCGGACCGTGGGCCCGACGACGCGGTACCCCCGGCCCTGCAGCGCCGCGAGCAGATCGCCGAACGCCTCGCGTTGCAGCACGGCTGGTCCGGGCATGAGCCCATCATACGTCTCTAGGGGGGGCGGTGCTTGGGCAGTGCTCGGGGCTCGGGGCTCGGGGGCGGGGGCGGGGGCGGGGGCGGGGAAGGGAGAGGGTGGAAGGGGGCCGGCCGCGCGGGCCTGCCCCCTTCCTGCGTCTTCGGTTCCCGGTCAGGGATCTCCCGTCAGGGTTCGATCGTCAGCTTCAGGTTGTGCTGCTTCAGCGTGTCGTTGAACGCCGCGGTCGTCGGTCCGGTGAACTGCTTGAACGCCGTCTGGAGCTGCGCGATCTCCGTCTGGAACCCCGCGTTCACCGCCGCCTGCTGCGAGGTCGGCCCCAGGTCGGCCCCGCCGCTGCCGCCGCCCGGCCGGCCGGTCATTTCATCGACCATCCACGCCAGGCGTTCGTACACCTGGACAGGATGGCGGAAGACGTCCTCACCCCGTCCGGTGTTGTGCACGTCCCACATCCGTCCCTCGAGCGCCGCCGCCTGGTCCGCGAACGCCTTCGCCGCGCTCACGACCGGGGCGTACTGCGCCCCCTGGCTCTCGAGCAGCGTTTCGACGTTCTCGGCCTGCCTCCGCGTCCGCTCCAGGTGATTGATCATGTCAGCCACTTCGGTCCCCTCGTTGCGCACCTGCAGCAGGAAGTCGACCTGCGCCTTGATGCGCGCCGGCGTCCCGGGCGAGTGCGGATCGGCCAGCACCTGCACCGGCGCACTGAACGGCTGCGCCCCGACCGTCAGCCGCACGGTATAGGTTCCGGGCGGCACGATCGGTCCGACCATCGGCAGTTGCGTGCCGTACGCCACGACCGGCCGGTCCGCCGGGACCCACGGCGCCCCCGGCGGCGACGTCAGCAGGTGCAGCTTCTCGCCCGATTCGTACCGCAGGTCCCACCAGACGCGGTTGAGGCCCTCGTGGCCGCGCACCTTCAGCGTCCGGACGACCGTGTTGTTCGGTCCGAGTACGGTCAGTTCCACGTCCTTCTGCGGCGACTTCAGCCAGAAATTGAAGTCGGCGCCGTACCTGGCGTTCTCGCCGATGACGTGGCCGCCCGGCTCGGACTGCCGGGCGGCGTCGACCGCGTGGAAGCGGTACGCCGGCCGCGGCTTGAACAGGTACACGTCGTGCTGCTGCGCCTGCTGGTAGTCCCGGAGCGGCGTCATGTCGTCGAGGATGTAGATCCCGCGACCGTAAGTCGCGACCACCAGGTCGTTGAACGTCGGCTGGATGACCATCCAGTACATCGGCGCCGGCGGCAGGTTGCTCCGGATCTGCGTCCAGTGTCCGCCGTCGTCCCACGAGACGTAGAGCGCGTTGTCGGTGCCGAGGTACAGCATCCCCTTCCGCACCGGGTCGGGCAGGATGCAGTGGGCCGATCCGTTCACCGACTTCGGGATGTTGCCGGTGATGAGCGTCCACGTCCTGCCGTCATCCGTGGTCTTGAAGACGTACGTGTTGTAGTCGCCCAGATGCTGCCGGTTGACGACGACGTAGGCCGTGGCGGCGTCGAACGGCGACGGCGCGATGTCCCAGACGGTCCCCCACGGTCCGAGGTTCGGGATGTTCTTCGTGACATTGGTCCAGTGCGCGCCGCCGTCCAGCGTGACCTGCACCTGCCCGTCGTTCGTGCCGGCCCAGATGACGCCCGCCTTGACCGGCGATTCGGCGATCGCCCAGACGGTGGAGCCGTCGTAGGTCACGAGGTTGTCGTAGCTGATGCCGCCGGAATTGTCCTCATGGGTCTTGTCGTTCAGCGTCAGGTCCGGGCTGATCACCTTCCACGTCTGGCCGCCGTCGGTCGTTTCGTGGACGTACTGGCTGCCGACGTAGACGCGGTTGTGATCGAAGGGTGAGATGGCGATCGGGAACACCCAGTGCCAGCGGTACTTCATGTCCTTGGGCGCCCAGCCGAGGCCGGCCACCGGCCAGACGGTGACGTCGCGCGACATGCCGGTCCGGTGGTCCATCCGGTCCAGCCGGCCGTTGTCGCATCCGCCCCAGACGATGTTGCCGTCGGTCGGATCGGGGACGGCGAAGCCGTCCTCGCAGCCGGCGGTCGTCACCCAGTCGCCCGCGGTGATGCCGCTGCCGCCGAAGCCGGCGTACAACACCCGGCTCGGCCCGCGGTAGGACGGCCCGTCCTGCTTGTTGCCCAGCACGTGGTACGGGATGTCGTTGTCGGTCGCGACGTGGTACATCTGCGCCACCGGCAGCACGACGCGGTTGAAGGTGCGCCCGTGATTGAGGCTCCAGCTCGCGCCGGCATCGTTCGCCACGAGGATCCGGCTCGGGTTGGTCGGATCGATCCAGATGTCGTGGTTGTCGCCACCGGCCGACGCCTGGCCGCTGGCATCGGCACCGCCCGGGAACCGCGACGGGACGAGCAGGGTGTCGCCGCCGTCCAGCGAGATGCTGTAGGCGACGCTGACGAAGTAGAGCAGGTTCTCATTGTCGGGCGAGACCGTGAACCTCGTGTAATACGGCGCCCGTTCGTCGGGGGCATGCGACTGGTTGACGAGCCGCCAGCTCCGTCCGCCGTTGTTCGAGCGGTAGAGCCCCGGCGTCTTGTCCTGCATCAGCGCGTAGACGCGGTGCGGATTGCTGGGGGCGATCGCCACGGCGACCTTGCCGAGCGGGTGATCGGCGGCCGGCAGGCCGTGTCCCACCAGCTTCTTCCAGGTGGCGCCGCCGTCGTGCGACACGTAGACGCCGCTCCCGGTGCCGCCGCTGTCGAGGTTCCAGGTGTGGATCTGCATCTGCCACATGCCGGCGAACAGCGTGTTCGGATCCTGCGGGTCCATCGCCAGATCGGAGCAGCCGGTCGTGTCGTTGACGAACAGCACGCGCTGCCACGTCTTGCCGCCGTCCAGCGTGCGGAACACGCCCTGCTGCTGCCCCGGTGCGAACGTCTGGCCGAGGGCGCAGACGAAGACGCGGCTGGCGGCCTGCGGATCGACGACGATCCGGGCGATGTGCCCGGTCTCGTCGAGGCCCATGTGCTGCCAGCTGCGCCCGGCGTCGGTCGACTTGTAGACGCCGTCGCCCATCGCATAGAACGGCCGGATCAGCCACGTTTCCCCGGTGCCGGCCCAGACGACGTTGTGCGCCGACGGCGCGATCGCCAGCGCGCCGATCGCCGACACGTCCTGATGGTCGAAGATCGGCCGCCAGTTGATGCCGCCGTCATCGGTCTTGAAGATGCCGCCGTCGGCCGCGCCGACATACATCACGGCCGGATCGCCCGGCACGCCGACAATGGCCGACAGCCGGTTCCCCGGGGGGCCGATCGCCCTGAAATGAAGCGCCCTCAGCGGGTCTTTCGCCGGCGCGGCCGGTTCACTCTGCGCATGGCCCGATAACACGAGCATCGTCGCCGCTCCGGCGGCCACGAGAAGCGTGGCGGCCCATCGCTTCCCCCTGTGCGGTGTCCTCATGGAATCCTCCTGAACCAGCCGGCGACCACCG
>DATLRO010000065.1:0-8876 GCA_035534615.1 Vicinamibacterales bacterium | reverse complement strand
CCCATCCATTCCCCTCTTGTGCGGCCCGGCTGGCGGATGGTATAAATGGTTGTTTTGTCTGTTCGTCGAGCCCGTGCGCGTAAGGAGACGCCCGCGTGGTCCTGGTCCCCACATCGATCATCACGATCATCTGCTTCGTCCTGCTGCTGGCCCTCCTGCTGGACCGGCTGCTGCTTCGTCCGGTCAATCGCGTGATGGCCGAGCGCCGGCAGGCGGTCGTGTCGGCGCGGCGGCTGGCGGACGAATCGACGACGAGGGCCAGGGCGGCGGCGGAGGAGTTCGAGGGGCGGACGCAGGCGGCGCGCGCCGAAATCTATCGGCAGATGGACGACCGGCGGCGTGAGGCCCTGGCCCGACGCGCGGAGATCCTCACGCAGACGCGGCGGGACGTCGAGCAGGGGATTGCCGACGCCAGCGCGACGCTGAAGGCCCAGGCCGAGGCGGCGCGCACGCAGCTGGAGCGCGACGCCGACAGCCTTGCCAGTTCCATTGTCGAGCGGGTGCTCGGCAGACAAGCTTCGTAATCAGGGTCGTGGACGGGAGAGTGGGCACGCCGGTGACGCGCGCACGCTTCGCAGAAGATTGTGAAATTCGGCGCAAGGGCCGCCGGCCTCGGGCCGCGCTCGGCCTCGGCCTGGCGCTGCTGCTCGCCGGCGCCCTGATGGCGCCGCCCGCCGGCCGGCTGCCGCTGTTCGCGCCGGCGACCGTCTTCGCGGCGGCCGACGCCGGTCAGGCTGCCACGCCGCCGGCCGGTGAAGAGTCGGGCGAGAGCCCCTGGGCGATGCTGGCCCGGCTGGCGAACTTCGCGATTGTCGCCGGCGCGCTCGTCTACCTGCTGCGTTCGCCGTTCGCCAAGTACCTCGAGGAGCGGCGGACGCAGATCCGGGCCGAGCTGGTGAAGGCCGACGAGATGCGGGAAGCCGCGACCGGGCGCCTGACGGAGATCGACCGGCGGATGCAGACGCTGCCGGCGGAGCTCGAGGCGCTGAAGGTCCGCGGCGCCGAGGAGATCCAGGCCGAGGAGGCGCGGATCGAGCGGGTCGCGGCGGCCGACCGCGAGCGGCTGCTCGAGCAGGCCCGCCGTGCGATCGACCTGCAGCTGCGCGCGGCCGAGCGCGACCTGACCGTGCGGGCCGCCGAGCTGTCGGTCTCGCTGGCGACCGAGCGGATCAAGCGGTCGATGACCGAGGCCGATCAGCTCCGGCTGGTCGATCGGTACGTGCAGCAGCTGGACGCGACCCGATGACGAATCACGCCGCCGCCGTCCGCTACGCCCGGGCGCTGCTCGACGTCAGCATCGCGGAAAGCGATCCCGAGCTGGTCGAGCGCCAGTTCGGCGGGTTCGTGGCGCTCGTCGAAGCGAATCCCCAGCTGCGCGAGGTGCTGATCAGTCCGGCGATTCCGGCCGTGCGCAAGCAGGCGGTGATCACGGCGCTGCTGGCGCGCGTTCCCGTGGCGCCGGTGCTGGGCAAGCTGCTGCAGCTGCTCGCCGGGCGCGATCGGCTGGTGCTGCTGCCGGATCTGCTGGCGGCGTACCGCGACCGGGTGCTGGAGCACCGGAAGGTCGTGCGCGTGGAAGTGACGACCGCCGTCGGGCTGCCGGCCGATCGGACGCAGGCGCTCGTCGAGCGGCTCCGCACCGTGGCCGGGCGCGACGTGCAACTGGCGACCCGGATCGACCCCGCGATCATCGGCGGGGTCGTCGCCCGGATCGGCAGCACCGTGTACGACGGCAGCGTCACCCGGCAGCTCGCGCGTCTGCAGGCGCGGCTGGTCGGAGAATCGTAAAGACGACGAGCACCGAGTCCCGAGCGAAGCCGGGCTGAAGCCCGGCGCTGCGAAGACGAGCACTGAGCCCCGAGCCCCTATGGACATCAAGGCTGAAGAGATATCGAAGATCATCCGCGAGCAGATCGGCAGCTACGCCGTCGACGTGGACGTGGCCGAAGTCGGCACCGTGATCTCGCTGGGTGACGGCATCGCCCGGGTGCACGGCGTCGAGCGGGCGATGGCGGGCGAGATGCTGGAGTTCCCGCACGGGCTGTTCGGCATCGCGCTCAACCTCGAGGAGGAGAGCGTCGGGGTCGTGCTGCTCGGCGAGTTCAGCGAGATCCGCGAAGGCGACGAAGTGAAGCGCACGGGCCGGATCATCTCGGTGCCGGTCGGCGACGAGCTGCTGGGCCGCGTGGTGAACGCGCTCGGCCAGCCGATCGACGGCAAGGGGCCGATCCTGTCCCGGGAGCTGATGGCGGTCGAGCGGATCGCCCCGGGGGTCGTCGACCGGCAGTCGGTCAAGGAGCCGCTGCAGACGGGGCTGAAGGCGATCGACGCGATGGTGCCGATCGGCCGCGGGCAGCGCGAGCTCATCATCGGCGACCGGCAGACCGGCAAGACGGCGGTGGCGATCGACGCGATCCTCAACCAGCGCGACAAGGACGTCGTCTGCATCTACAACGCGATCGGGCAGAAGCAGTCGACCGTCGCCCAGGTGGTGAAGACGCTCGAGGAAGCCGACGCGATGCGGTACACGATCGTGGTGGCCGCGACCGCGTCCGATCCGGCGCCGCTGCTGTACATCAGCCCGTACGCCGCGTGTGCGATGGGCGAGTACTTCCGCGACCGCGGGCGCCACGCGCTGTGCGTCTACGACGATCTGTCGAAGCACGCGCAGGCCTACCGTGAGATCTCGCTGCTGCTGCGAAGGCCGCCGGGCCGCGAGGCGTATCCGGGCGACGTCTTCTACCTGCACTCGCGGCTGCTGGAGCGGGCGGCGAAGATGAACAAGGCGCTGGGCGGCGGCTCGCTGACGGCGCTGCCGATCATCGAGACCCAGGCGGGCGACCTGTCGGCCTACATTCCGACCAACGTGATCTCGATCACCGACGGGCAGATCTTCCTGGAGACCGACCTGTTCCACCAGGGGGTCCGGCCGGCCATCAACGTCGGCAACTCCGTGTCGCGCGTCGGCGGCGCGGCGCAGGTGAAGGCGATGCGGCAGGTGGCCGGCACGCTGCGGCTCGACCTGGCGCAGTTCCGCGAGCTGGCGGCGTTCGCGCAGTTCGGCAGCGACCTCGACAAGGCGACGCAGCAGCAGCTCCGGCGCGGCGAGCGGCTGGTCGAGATCCTGAAGCAGCCGCAGTATCAGCCGCTCGCGGTCGAGCGGCAGGTCGTCATCATCTATGCCGCGACCAACGGCTACCTCGACGCGATCGAGAAGGGCGCCATCCTGGCCTACGAGCAGGAGCTGTACCGCTTCATCGAGACGCGGCGGCCGGGGATCTTCACGACGCTCGACGAGAAGAAGCAGCTGGACGAGGCGCTGAAGGCCGAGCTGAACGGCGCGCTCCAGGAATTCGGGGCCCAGTTCGCCGCGGCCCGCAAGACCACGGCGGCGTGAGCGGGCCGGGGCTCGTCCGACGGATGCCGAGCTGAAGCTCGGCGCTACGACGGTCCTTCGGTACCTGGGCGCCGGGCGCTCGGGCGTCCGAACCTGGACTTCGCCGAAGGCGATGCCGAGCCGGGGACATGGGAATCCGCGGCGAGGCATCGGCGTCAGTTCCGCGCGGGGGTGGGGCCCCGCGCGCAGTGAAGACTAACGAGTCACCATGCCATCTCTTATCGACCTTCGGCGCCGGATCCGCGCGGTCAAGTCGACGCAGCAGATCACCAAGGCGATGAAGATGATCTCGGCGTCGAAGCTGCGCCGGGCGCAGGAGCGGATCTTCGCCGCGCGGCCGTACGCCGACGAGATGCGGCGCGTGCTCGGCAACCTGGCGCACCGGGTCGACCCGTCGGCGCATCCGCTGCTGGCGCTGCGCGACGACAGCCGGCCGGGCGCGCGGACGCTGCTGCTGGTCGTCTCGGCCGACAAGGGGCTGTGCGGCAGCTTCAACACGAACATCATCAAGGCGGCCGCGGCGTTCATCGTCGGCAGCCGGGGCCGCGAGGTGACGCTCGGCCTGGTCGGCCGGAAGGGGCGCGACTTCTTCCGGCGCCGGAGCTTCGATGTCGCGTTCGAGCACGTCGGCCTGTTCCAGCGCCTGAGCTACGGCGATGCGCAGGCGATTGCGCGGGCGGCCGTCGAGGAGTTCACCAGCGGCCGGGTCGATGGCGTGCAGCTCGTGTACACCGAGTTCAAGTCCGTGATGCAGCAGCGCGTCGTGACGACGCGGGTGCTGCCGATTCCGCGCGAGGAGATCGCCGGCGGGGCGACGGCGACCGACTACCTGTACGAGCCGGCGGCCGAGGAGATCCTGCGCGACCTGGTGCCGCGGCACGTCGAGGTCCAGATCTACCGCGCCCTGCTCGAATCGAACGCGGCGTTCTACGCGGCGTCGATGACCGCGATGGACACGGCGACGAAGAACTCCGCCGACATGATCGAGCAGCTGACGCTGTACATGAACAAGGTGCGGCAGGCCGCCATCACGCGGGAGATCATCGAGGTCGTCTCCGGGGCGCAGGCGCTGTAGCGCGGGCGTTCGCCGTTCGGCCTGTTCGAGAGCGGACTTCGCCGAAGGCCGTGCCGAGCCGGGAACAAGTGGGGCCCTGGGCGCAGAACGAAGAGGGCGCCTGCGGCCATGCCGAACCGAGGACAAGGGACTCCGAGGTGAGGCATCGACGTCAGTTCCGCGCGGGGGTGGGGCCCCGCGCGCACTGAAGAAGGATCACATGATCGAAGCAGCAGCCGGAAAGGTCGGAAGGGTCGTCCAGGTCATCGGGCCGGTGGTCGACGTGGAGTTCGAGGCGGGGCATCTGCCGCAGATCTACCACGCCCTGCGGATCACCTCGGACGGCGAGGCGGGCGGCGAAAAGCTCGACATCATCGCCGAGGTCGAGCAGCACCTGGGCGAGAACCGGGTCCGCACGGTGGCGATGAAGGCGACCGACGGCATGCAGCGCGGCATGCGCGTGGTCGACACCGGCGGGCCGATCTCGATGCCGGTCGGACCGAACACGCTCGGCCGCGTGCTGAACGTGCTCGGGGAGCCGGTCGACTTCCCCGACCGGCCGGTCGAGACGAAGGAGCGCTGGTCGATCCACCGCGCGGCGCCGTCGCTCGAGGATCAGTCGACCGAGTCGCAGATGTTCGAGACCGGCATCAAGGTGGTCGACCTGCTGGAGCCGTACCTGCGCGGCGGCAAGATCGGGCTGTTCGGCGGCGCCGGCGTCGGCAAGACGGTCATCATCATGGAGCTCATCCACAACATCGCGCTGAAGCACGGCGGCGTCTCCGTGTTCGGCGGCGTGGGTGAGCGGACGCGCGAGGGGAACGATCTCTGGCTGGAGATGCAGGAGAGCGGCGTCGTGAAGCCGAACGACGCGGCCGGCTCGCGTGCGGCGCTGGTCTACGGCCAGATGACCGAACCGCCGGGCGCCCGGCTGCGCGTCGCGCTGAGCGCGCTCACGGTGGCGGAGTACTTCCGCGACGCCGAGCACAAGGACGTGCTCCTGTTTATCGACAACATCTTCCGGTTCACGCAGGCCGGCTCGGAAGTCTCGGCGTTGCTCGGCCGCATGCCGTCGGCGGTCGGCTACCAGCCGACGCTGCTCACCGAGATGGGCGAGCTGCAGGAGCGGATCACCTCGACCAAGAACGGGTCGATCACGTCGGTGCAGGCGATCTACGTCCCGGCGGACGACTACACCGACCCGGCGCCGGCGACGACGTTCGCCCACCTCGACGCCACGACGAACCTGTCGCGCGCCATCGTCGAGCTGGGGATCTATCCGGCCGTCGACCCGCTGGCGTCGACCTCGCGCATCCTGGACCCGCGGATCATCGGCGACGAGCACTATCAGGTGGCGCGCCAGGTCAAGCAGGTCCTCCAGCGCTACAAGGACCTGCAGGACATCATCGCGATCCTCGGCATCGACGAGCTGTCGGAAGACGACAAGCTGACCGTCGCCCGGGCGCGGCGGATTCAGAAGTTCCTCTCGCAGCCGTTCTTCGTGGCCGAGCAGTTCACCGGCCTGACCGGCAAGTACGTGCCGGTGGCCGAGACGATCCGCGGCTTCAAGGAAATCGTGGACGGCAAGCACGACGACCTGCCCGAGCAGGCGTTCTACATGGTCGGGACGATCGAAGAAGCGGTCGAGAAGGCCGCGAAGACGAAGGCGGCGTAGCGCATGGCGATCCCCGCCCACCTGACGCTCGAGATCGTGACGCCGGAGCGGCTGCTGGTCCGCGACGAGGCGGTGGACGAGGTGGAGATCCCCGGCGCCGAAGGCTACCTGGGGGTCCTGCCGGGGCACACGCCGCTGCTGGCGACCCTGCAGATCGGCGAGCTCTGGTACCGCAAGGGGACGGAGAAGACGTACCTCTCGATTTCGCGCGGGTTCGTCGAGGTGCAGCCGGATCGTGTTACGCTGCTGGCTCAGATCGCCGAGAAGGCGGAGGAGATCGACGTCGTCCGCGCCGAAGCGGCGAAGCAGCGGGCCGAGGAGCGCCTGAAAGCCACCGACACCGACCTGGATTTCGAGCGGGCCCGGATGGCGCTGCTCAAGTCGCTGATTCGACTGCAGGTGGCGACCAGGGCCCGCATGCGGAGTTAGCGTCCTGGCGCGGCGATCGGCCGTAATGTTTCAGAACCTGGCGCAGCTCCCACGTTACCGCGCACTCATCCTGAGCCTGGTCGCCCGCGAGCTGAAGGCCCGCTACCGGGGCTCGGTCCTCGGGTTCTTCTGGTCTTTCGTCAACCCGCTCCTGCTGCTGCTGGTGTACACGTTCGTGTTCTCCGTGGTGCTGCCGGGCGGCGCCCCGCCGGACGTGCGGCCGTATTCCGTCTTTCTGTTCGCCGGACTGCTGCCGTGGACCTGGTTTTCGACCTCGCTCATCGAATCGGCGAACAGCCTGATTGCCGGCGGCAATCTGATCAAGAAAGTGCTGTTCCCGGCCGAAGTGCTGCCGATGGTGAACGTGCTCGCGAACCTCGTGCACTTCTCCTTCGGGCTGCCGATCCTGGCGCTGTTCATCCTGTACTACCGGATTCCGCTGAGCCTGGACAAGCTGGTGTGGTTCCCCGTCGTGCTGCTGGTCCAGCTCGTGCTGACGATGGGGATCGCGTTCGTGCTGGCGGCGCTGACCGTGCACTTCCGGGACCTGAAGGACATCCTGGTCAACCTGCTCACGCTCTGGTTTTTCACGACGCCGATCATCTACTCGATGGGCGACGCGCCGAAGGGCGCGCGGCGCTTCCTGAACCTGAACCCGTTCACGCACCTGGCGATTTCGTACCAGGAGATCCTGTTCTATCAGGGGGCGTTCGGCCACTGGAAGTGGCTGCTCGCACTCGGCTTCGCGTCGATTTTCGTGTTCCTGTTCGGCTACTTCGTGTTCGATCGGCTGCGCGACTCGTTTGCCGAGGAAGTCTGATGCGCGAACGAAGCGGAGCGAGTGACGGAGCGCGAGCGCAGCGGCGTGAGCCTGGCGGGGTGCAGGGGCCCCCGCTATTCAAATGATGACCCCCTCCGCCATCGAAGTCATCGACGTCTCCAAGGTCTACCGGCGCCATTCGCGCCGGCACCAGCTCACCACGCTCAAGAGCGCCCTGCTGTCGGGCAGTCTGATCGGCAATCTGAAGGCGGACGAGACCTTCCATGCCGTGGAGGGGGTGACGTTCACCGTGCCGCAAGGCTCGACCTACGGGGTCGTCGGGCGGAACGGCTCGGGGAAGAGCACGATGCTCAAGCTGGTGGCCGGCATCACCAAGCCGACCACGGGCGTCGTGCGCGTGCACGGCCGGATTTCCGCGCTGATCGAGCTCGGCGCCGGCTTTCATCCGGAGATCTCCGGCCGCGAGAACGTCTTCATCAACGGCATCATGCTCGGCCTGACGAAGCGGGAAGTGGCGAAGCGCTTCGACGAGATCGTCGAGTTCGCCGAGCTCGAGGACTTCATCGACGCGCCGGTCAAGACCTACTCGTCCGGCATGTACATGCGGCTCGGCTTCGCGATTGCCGTGCACGTCGACCCGGACATCCTGCTGGTGGACGAGGTGCTGGCGGTCGGCGACGAGGGCTTCACGCACAAGTGCCTCGACAAGTTCGCCGAGTACCGGCGGCGGGGCAAGACGATCCTGCTCGTGACCCACTCGCTCGGCCTCGTGCAGCGGTTCTGCGACGAGGCCGTGTGGCTGGACGGCGGGCACGTGAAGGCGACCGGCGATCCCAAGCGCGTCATCGACACCTACGTGGTTGACGTCGCGCGCAGCGAGGAAGCCGAGCTGACGATCGGCCAGGCGCGGGCGCAGGATCGGGCGGCCGAGACGCCGGCCGGCGGGCGGGTGCCGCCGGTGCGGCCGGGCGAAGGCGCGGCCGACGGCGACCGGGCAGAGGGGACCGACTCGGAGAGCGCGGAGCTGCGCGACGGCTTCAGGGCGAACGCCGGGCGCTGGGGCTCGCGCGAGGTCGAGATCACCGACGTGGCGCTCATCGGTCCGGGCGGCGAGGCGGCGCACGTGTTCCAGACCGGGGCCCCGGTCGACATCCGCCTGAAGATCCGGGCCGCGCAGCCGGTGAAGGACTTCGTTTTCGGCGTCAGCATCTTCAATGTCGAGGGGATGTGCTGCTACGGCACGAACACCGACATCGAAGAGCTCAAGTCGGAATACCTCGAAGGCGAGGCCGAGGTGACGTTCGCCATCAGCGGACTCGATCTCGTGGAGGGCACCTACAAGCTCGACGTCGCCGTGCACAAGGTGGACGGCTACCCGTACGACTACCACCGGTTGCTGTACACGTTCCGGGTGAAATCGCGTTACAAGGACGTCGGCATCTACCGCCCGCGGCACGAATGGCGGTTCTCGCCGTCGATCCGCATCGGCCCGGGGCTGACGGGGTGGGAGTCGCGGGGCAGCGACAAGGGGCACGGTTAG
>DATLRO010000064.1:0-21229 GCA_035534615.1 Vicinamibacterales bacterium | reverse complement strand
CGTCTCGTCAGTAATCACCGGATCGCCGAATGCAGCGGGCGTCGCGGCGGCCAGCACGTAGAGCCAGCGTGGCGTGATCACGCCGACGCCGAAGGACAGATGGCTCGGATTGACGAGACGAACCTGCACTACGTCACCTTCTTGTGCGAGCGCCGGAACCGGCCACGGGGCCCGGCCCCGGCTGATCGCGGCGGTATGGACGGACGCACGCCACCAGTGCCCGCCGGCTGAAGTGCAGTCGGCTCAGAGGCTGCTCGGGTGTGGTGGCGATCATACCGAATCTGCTTGCGGCGAGATGAAGCGGCGGTCGGCAGCAAAAGGACGAGTTCGTGCCCGGCTGCCCCCCTGGTGCGCTCCTGCGCCGCCCCCCGACGGACGACTGCCCGATCGAATCCGTTGTGTCGGCATTATAGCCGCGGTCGGCCGATCGATCGCGAGAAAATTCCCCTCGGCGGCAGTATTACCTCAACAATGGCTGCGGGGGGTCAGGAGGTGTACGGCGCCGGTCGCCGATCGGGCCCGGCAGGCCATGGGGAGAAGGTCAGGAAGGAACCTGGGATGAGGGCCGGGGAGGCCCCATGTCTGCCACGGGCCCTCCCCGTTGTCGTCGCGAAGAAGCCGGTCAGCGACCGCCGCCGGGCTGTCCGCTCAAGCGCTGCAGCATCCGTTGCATCCGCTGATTCATCCGGGCTTCGAACCGGGCCACCCGCTGCTGCTGCGCCGGGGTGAGGAGCGTCAGTATCTGCGCCCGCAGCTGTGCCCGGGCGACCGCCGCCTGCGATTCCACGGCGGCCAGATCCGCGCTCCGCGCCTGGATCGTGCCTGGGTCGACCGGGCTGAGCTCAATCGCCTGCTGCAGGGCGAGTCGCAGCGGGAGCAGCTGGGGCTGCCACGTCTTCATGTACTGTCGAACCAGCGCCCCGATCTGCTGGCGCTGCGCGGTCGTCAGGTCCATCCGCCACAGGCCCGGCAGCCCGCCCATCATCATCATCCGCCCGCGCGGCGGTCCCCAGTGCCGCGGGCCCCAGGCATGCGCCCCGGCTGGCGGCGCCCCCCCGCCCGGCGGCGGCGCGCCACCGGGCGTCTGCGCCGCGACGAACGTTCCGAAGCCGACCAGCCCGGTAAAGGCCGCCACGGCCGCCAGCGTCTTCCAGCGATGTGCCATGCGAGTCATGCGCGCATTCTCCTTGCGAGGTTGAGCTGTTCCCTCTCCGTCTTCCTCTGATTACTTCGACCGCCCTGAGGGGGCGGACGTTTAACCCGGCCCCCGCCGTCTGGCGCGAACTGTCGGCATGGCGACCGGCATTTCCGGTCGCGCGGCTCGGCCGCTGCCGCCTGGCCCCCAAAACAGGCCGCTTTTCTGCTGCCGCGGCAGGCGACCACGCGGCATCGAACGTGCGATCGCACACCGGGTCGCAGGACGAGGCCGGGCGCCGACGCCGGCCAATTCAGGCCATCAGCCGGCGGATGGTCGAGACCTGATCGACGGTTCACGACACACCGGCCGTTCTCGAAAGCGAGGTTCACGATGTCCGTCAGCGGGATTTCCACCAACGCGCTCAACCAGAGCTACAGCGTGTTCAACATGCAGCAGCGGCGCAACGCCTTTCAGCAGCTGACCCAGGCCCTGCAGTCGGGCAATCTGGCGCAGGCCCAGCAGGCGTTCGGGTCGCTGACCGCGAACGGCCTGACCGGCCCCGGCGCGAGCACTCCGGTCGGCCAGGACCTGGCCGCCCTGGGACAGGCGCTGCAGTCGGGCAACCTCACGTCGGCGCAGCAGGCGTTCGCGAAGCTGCAAAGCGACGCACAGCAGGCGATGCAGTCGCATCACCAGCATCACGGAGCCGGTCAGAAGAGCGGCACGGCGACCGACAGCGACGGCGACAACGACGGCAGCGGCACGACGCTCAACATCACCGCGTAGCCTCGGATCGTCCGGGCTTGCGCAGCCGGGTCACTCACACGCCCTGTCCGGCTGCGCCCGCTCGACACGATTTCCGAGGCGCCGAATCGGCCACGTCTCCTCGGCCCGCACGGCCGCCGGAGTGACGACGGTCTGAAGACGGTGTCCATCCGCAGGCGGCCGGTTGCCGACTGAAAATGTGCTCGGCGTCATCTCCAGCTGCCTGTCTGATCGCCAGCGCCGGTCCGGGGCGTGTGCGGCCGACTGTGCGGGCGCTGCACGGCCCGCACGGGCGGAGCAGGAGCGCACACGGACCGGCCAGGCCCTCCGCGAGCCGCTCGACCCGCCGCCTGGCGCGTCAAGACTCTGAATCCTGACTGGTTAGGGCACGTGACTGTCGGTCCATGGGCCGCGGTCTCCCACACCTCGGCTGCTGGCCCCGGTCTTGCCATGACAGACGGCAAGGAGCCGGATCATGGTGCGGGACCTTCTTCAGGCGCGTGTCGATCAGATGGAACGATGCAGCCACGGCCTTCTGGCCGGTCGGTCGCTCGTCCAGGCGGCCGATGGGTTCATCGGCGATCTGCAGGGACTGTGCGAACAGCCGCCGTCTGCGCTCTCTCTGCCTGACTTTCAGGATGTCTGCGACGAAGTGGATAGCGCAGTCGCGGTGATCGAGCGGTTCCTCGATCGCAAGGCGCTCCACCTGACGAAGGCGCGCGCGTTTGCGTCGAAGATCTACGAAATCCGCCGGCTGCAGGAACTGGCGCTGATGCGGTTGCGTGCCTGCTTCCTGCTGCCGCACGCGCCGGCGGCGAACCGCCTCGTCGCCTAGCACGACGCCGGCTCGCGCGGCGCGTTCAGGCAGATTTCTCCGAATCGTCCTTCTTGCGTCGATCCTCGACGCGGCAGGCCGGCCGCGCTCAAGTTCCGACGCCGAGCCGCGGCAGCAGCCAGAGATTGACGACCAGCCAGACGGCCAGCAGGACGACGAAGAACCAGGCTCCCATTCGCTTCTCTACCTCATCATGCGCCGCCGGCGGCCGCCTCGAGCGAGGCGAGCGCCCGTCTGAGGCGCTGCTCGGCTTCCTGGGCGACCCCCTGGAGCGCCGGCTGCTCGCCGACAATCCCCAGCGCCGCGACCGGCGCCATGGCGGCGACGACGCTGCGGCCGGGCCCGTCCTCGTAGACCACGACGTTACAGGGCAGCAGCAGGCCGACGTCCAGCTCGGCGTCGAGCGCGCGCTTCGCCAGCGGCGGGTTGCACGCACCCAGGATGACATACTTCCGGAAGTCGGCGTCGAGCTTCTGCTTCAGCGTCTGGCGGACGTCGATGGTCGTCAGGACCCCGAAGCCCTCCGCCTTGAGCGCGGCGGTCGCCTGGTCCACGGCCGCCTCGTACGGAATCGGCAGCGCGACACGGAAGCCGTAGCGGCTGTCCTTCACCCCACACCTCCCCACCCGCTCTGCTGAACGGGTCTGTCACCACCTGAACCGGCGGCCGGCCCGCGGCGCGGTCCGGCGCCTCCAGTCCCGATTATGCACCGGGGGCACCGTTCGCCCACCCGCCCCGAACGGGGGCGCGTGCATGCGCCGCCGGCGCGCGCCGCGCGCCTAGTCGGGCACGCCGGCCTTCCTCAGCACGGCCATCATCGGACACCAGCGCGTGAACGCGCTCTGAAACAGGTTCAGGCCGACGAAGACCGTGAACCACAGGAAGTACGGATGCACGTACATGCCGAGGAGTACGCTGGCGACCACGAACACCCCGGCGATCAGCCTCAACATGGCTTCGACTCTCATCATGCCTCCTCGAGGTCCCTTCGGGAGGGACGCGTTCGGACGATTCACCGCGGCGCCGGTTCGTGCTCGCGCTCCAGCAGAAACAGGGTCGGCAGCGTGCACGACCGCAGCAGGCGCTCGGTGGCATCGAGCCCGCGCCGTCGCTCGTCCGCGCCGAGCCCGACCAGGACGAGTGTGGCGGCCTGCCGGCGGGCCGCCTCGCCCACGTCGCCGTCGGCTCCGTCCAGCGCGGTCCCCCCGAAGCTGCCGGCGAGCGCACGGGCGTAGCGGGTGACGCGTTCGCGGACGGCGCCGTCACCGGCCGGCAGGAGCCGCTGGAAGACGGCAGCCGGCTCGCGGCCGGCGTCCCCGTGGGTGACGAGCAGCGGGACGCCGGTGCGCCGCAGCACCCGCTCGGCGACCGATCCCATCCACCAGCGCCCCGGACCCCGGCGGCCGTGCGTGCCCATGGCAATCAGATCGGCGGCCGCGCCGGCGCGCAGCACGGCCTCGGCCGGCGGGCCGTCGACGATCTCGGCGGCAAACGGGTGTCCGCCGGTCCGGCGCTGGCCGAACCGGGTGAGGTACCGCCGGGCCTCCTCGCGCGCGGCGATGCGCTGATGCTCGATCGCATCGATCTGATCCGCCGTGAAGTAGGGCGGGGCCTCGAGCGTCTCGGCGTGCACCAGCGTCAGCCGGCCGCCCCCGGCGGCCGCGATGGCGGCGGCCAGCGCGACGGCCTGCGCGGACGCCTCACCGAAATCGACCGCCACGACGACGTGCGCGGGCGGATAGGTCCACATGGTCACCTCACTGCGCCGTCCCCGGCTCGGGCATGGGCGGCGCGGGGACCGCCGCGACGGCCGTGCTGGTGCGACGGGCGAGCATGTAATACATCAGCGGCACGGTCATCCGCGACAGCAGCAGGGACGCGACCTCACCGGCCATCAGCGAGATGGCCAGCCCCTGGAAGATCGGGTCGAAGAGAATCACCGCGGAGCCGACGATGACGGCGGCGGCGGTCAGCACCATCGGCCGGAACCGGACGGCGCCGGCGTCGATCACCGCCTCCTCGAGCGGCATCCCGTCGCGCAGCCGCAGCTCGATGAAGTCCACGAGGATGATCGAGTTCCGGACGACGATGCCGGCGCCGGCGATGAAGCCGATCATGGACGTGGCCGTGAAGAACGCGCCGAGCGCCGCGTGCGCCGGCAGGATGCCGACCAGCGAGAACGGGATCGCCGCCATGATGGCCAGCGGCGTCACGAACGACTGGAACCAGCCGACGACCAGGATGTAGATGAGGATCAGCACGGCCGCGAAGGCCAGGCCGAGGTCGCGGAACACCTCGTAGGTGATGTGCCACTCGCCGTCCCATTTCATCGCGTAGCGCGTGCTGTCGGACGGCTGGCTGGCGTTGTAGATCTGGAACCGGTACCCTTCGGGCAGCTTCAGGTGCTCGAGCGTGCGGTTCATTCGCAGAATGGCGTAGACGGGGCTCTCGGGGTGGCCCGCGACGTCGCCGGTCACGTAGGTCACCGGCAGCAGGTTCTTGGAGTACAGGTCGCGGTGCTCGTGCGTCCGGACGAGGTCGGTCAGCTCGCCCACGGCCACCGGCTCGGCCCCCATCAGCCGGATGCTGCGCACCGCCCCGGTCGATCCGCGCTCGGCGCGCGGCAGCTGCAGTACGATCGGAATCGGCTCGCGGGCGTGCTCATCGTGCAGCAGGCCGTCGGTCACGCCGGCGCCGGCCATCCGGACGACGGTCGCCACCGACGCCGGTGGAATCCCTGCCGCGGCCGCCTTCTCCCCGTCCACCCTGAGCTGCCACTTGGGCGGCTCGCCTTCGACGTACCAGTCGACGTCGACGACGCCTGGCGTCTGCTCGAAGACCCGCTTGACCTGCGCGGCGATCTGGACGCGGCGCGCCGGGTCGGGCCCGTAGACTTCGGCCACCAGCGTCTGCAGGACTGGCGGTCCGGGCGGCACTTCGACCACCTGGATCGTGGCGCCCAGGCGCGCCGCCACCGGATCGAGCCGCTGGCGCACGCGCTTGGCGATGGTGTGACTCTGCGCGCTCCGCTCGTCCTTCGACACGAGGTTGACCTGCAGGTCGGCCAGGTTCGGCGCCTGCCGCAGGAAGTAATGCCGGACCAGGCCGTTGAAGTTGTACGGCGCCGACGTGCCGACGTAGCTTTCGACGTTCGTCACCGTCGGATCGGCGAGGGTCGCGTCGGCCAGTGCGGAGGCGACCTGCGCGGTGCGCTCCAGGGCGGTCCCCTCCGGCATCCGGATCATGACCTGGAACTCGCTCTTGTTGTCGAACGGCAGCATCTTGACCGTCACGAGCTCCAGCGGCACGAGCGCCACGGCGCCCAGCAGCAGGACGGCGATCATCGCCAGGAATCCCAGCCGGAGGCGGCGGCGCCGGATGAGCGGCCCCATCACGCGCCGGTAGAGGGCCGTGAGGCGATCCTCCTGTTCGTGCACGTGCGCGCCCGTCCTCTTCTTCAGCAGCCGCACGGCCGCCCACGGCGTGACGATGAAGGCGACGAGCAGCGAGAACACCATCGCGGCCGAGGCGCCGATCGGGATGGGCCGCATGTACGGCCCCATCAGGCCGCCGACGAACGCCATCGGCAGGATCGCGGCGACCACGGTCAGCGTCGCCAGGATGGTCGGGTTGCCCACCTCGTCGACCGCCCGGACCGCGAGCAGCTCCAGCGTGCTCCCGTTCCCCGCCATCCGCGCGTGGCGGACGATGTTCTCGACCACGACGATCGCGTCGTCGACCAGGATGCCGATCGAGAAGATGAGGGCGAAGAGCGTGATGCGGTTGAGCGAATAGCCGTACAGATAGAAGACGAACAGCGTCAGCGCGAGCGTGACCGGAATGGCGATGAGCACGACCGCCGCCTCGCGGCGGCCGAGCGCCAGCCAGATCAGCAGCGACACCGACAGCACCGCGATCAGCATGTGCAGGAGCAGCTCGTTCGACTTCTGCTCGGCCGTCGCGCCGTAGTCCCGCGTGACCGTGATGTGCAGGTCGTCGGGCAGCAGCACGCCCCGCACGCTGTCGACCTTGCGCCGGATGCGGTCGACCACCGTGACGGCGTTGGCCCCTTTGCGCTTGGCGATCGCGAGCGTCACCGCCGGGTACGCCTCGCCCGCCTTCGGATGGAACGCGACGTACTGTGTCGGCTCGGCGCCGCCGTCCCGCACCGTCGCCACGTCGTCGACCCGGACCGGTCCGCCGTCCGCCATCCCGACGACCACGTGGCCGACCTCGGCCGCCGTCTGCAGCCACGATCCGGCCTGGACGTTCGCGACGCGGTTGTCCGACACGATGTCGCCCCCGGACTGCCGGACGTTCGCCGCGGCGATCGCCCGATCGAGCATGAGCGGATCGAGGCCCCGCGCCTCCAGGCGGGCGGGATCGATGGACACGGTGACCTGGCGCGGCCGCCCGCCGATCAGCGTCACCTCGGACACGTCGGGCGTCGCCTTCAGGACGTCCTGCAGCTGGCCGGCCAGCTGCCGCAGCTGATAATCGTCGTAATGCGCCCCCCAGAGCGTGAGCGCCATGATCGGCACGTTGTCGATCGACCGCGGCTTGACCACCGGCGGCGTCGCGCCGGGCGGGATCACGTCGGGATGCGCCGCCAGCTTCTCGTTCAGCCGGACCAGCGCCCGCTCCGAATCCTCCCCGACCAGGAACCGGACGATGACCATCGACTGCCCGGGGCTCGAGGTCCCGTACAGGTACTCGACGCCCGGAACGTCCCAGAGCAGCTTCTCGATCGGGCGCGTCACCCGCTGCTCGACTTCGGCCGGCGCGGCGCCCGGCATGCTGACGAAGACGTCGATCATCGGCACGACAATCTGCGGCTCCTCCTCGCGCGGCAGCATGATCACCGCGTAGAAGCCGAGCGCGAGCGAGCCGAGGATGATGAGCGGCGTCAGCTTCGAGCGGACGAACGCCGCCGCGATCCGTCCGGCGATCCCTGGCCGGTGGGCGCTCATCGGCCGCCTCCCGGAGCCGCCGGCAGCACGGTGATCCGCGCGCCGTCGCGCAGGTCGGCCGGCGGCTTCACGACGATGGTCGTGCCCGCCTCGAGACCGGCCAGCACCTCGACACGGCCGCCCGCCGTTTCACCCGTCGTGATCGGCCGGAAGCGCGCGTGCCCCTCCGCGTCGACGACGAAGACGGCGGTCAGCTGGCCGCGCTGCAGGACGCTCGACGCCGGAATCGCGAGCGCGCGCCGCGACGGTCCCCGGAAGCGGGCACGGCCGAACAGGCCGGACCGCAGGCGGGCGTCCGGCGGCAGGTCGATCTTCACGAGAAAGGTGTGCCCGCCCGGGTCGAGCGTCCGCTCGATCTCGGCCACCGTGCCCTTCAGCGGCGCGGAACCGGCGCCGGCGGCCGGCGGCGGATCGAGCAGGACCTCGACCGGCGCGCCCGGCGCGATCCAGTCGAGGCGGGATTCGTCCAGCCGCACGTCCAGCCGGAACGCGCGCGTGTCCTCGACGGTCAGCAGCGGCACGCCGGGTGAGGCCATGTTGCCCGCCTCGACCCGCTTCTCCGCCACGATGCCGCTGAACGGCGCCGTCAGGATGGTATAGGCAACGCTCACGCGCGCCGCCTCGGCGCCGGCGCGGGCCGCGTGCACCGCCGCTTCCGCCTCCGCCACCCGCGCCGCCGCGCCGTCGGCCCCGGCCTGGGCCTCGCGCAGCCGGGCCACGGCTTCGTCCAGTTCCTGCGGCGTCGCCGAATTCTTCGATCGGAGCGCGGCCACGCGGTCGTGCCACGCCGTCGCCAGCCGCAACGCGGCGGCGGCCGCCGTCTGGTTGGCCCGCACGGCCCGCACGCCGTCCTGCGTGGCGGCGAGCGACGCCTCCGCCCTGGCGGCCAGCGCGTCGAGTTCGCGGCCGTCGAGCAGCACGAGCGGCTCGCCCGCGCGCACGCGGTCGCCCGGCTTCACGCGCACCTCCCGCACCTCGGCCATCACCCGGCTGACGATCACGGCCGTCGTCTTCGCCCGGACGACGCCGCCCGCCTCGAACGGCTCGGTCAGGTCGGTCATCTCGACGCGCGCGACCGAGGCGGCGACCGCAGGCGCCTCCGCCGGCGGGCGTCCCGCCGGCGTGCCGCCGCAGCCCCACAGCGCGATGGCCAGCGCACCGACCAGCGGCGGAAGGGTGCCGTACCGCCCCACCCGCGCCCCCCACACGGCCTTCGCGCGCAGTACCCCGTTCATCGTCTTCACAAGGATCCTCACATCCACCGGAGGCCTTCGACCCGGCCCCGTTTCAGCTGGGCCGTCAGCGGCCGAGCGCGTGATCGAGCGCCGCCGCGCTGGTCCAGGCATCGACCTCGGCGGCCGTGCGCTGCGATCGGGCGTCGAGGACGGCGGTCGCCGCCCGCAGGACGTCGCTGACCGTCGCGAGCCCGGCGTCGTACCGATCGCGAATCATCCGCTGGCTCTCGAGCGCCTGCGCGACGGCCGCCTGTCCGACGGTCACCCGGGCGCGAGCCGCGTCGAGCTGCCGGACCGCCGCCAGGACGTCCAGTCGCACGGCCGCCTCGACCTGATCGCGGTTCGCCCGTGCGCCCGCTTCCGCCTCGCCCGACGCGCGGATGCGCGCCAGGTCCGCTCCGCCGGCAAATACGTTCCAGCGCAGCTGGGCGCCGACCGTCCACGACGAAGCACGCTGGTCGAACTGCGCGCCGTCCAGTTCGTAGCCGCCCTGCACCGACACCTCCGGCCACCAGCCGGCCTCGGCGCCCCCCCGGGCCGACCTGGCGAGCGCGACGCGCGAGGCGGCCTGCCCGACTTCGGGACGGTGTGCGAGCGCCTCCTGCTCCAGCGCCTCGAGCGGGGTATGTGTCGCCGCCGGCAGCGGCGGCTCCGAGAGGACGTACGGCGTCTCCAGGGCCACGCCCATGATCTGGTTCAGCCGCGCCCGCGCGATCGCCTCGTCGCTGGCGCGCTGGATCTGCCGCTCCTGCATCTGCGCGAGATGCACCTGGAGCGCCAGCACGTCGGCCTCGGGACCGACGCCGACGTCGCGGCGGTGCTCGGCGTGCGCCAGATCCTCCCGGGCGGATTGCACGGCGGCCTCGGCGGCACGGCGGCCGGCGAGGGCCGCCAGGACGGCGCCGTAGGCGCGCGTGGCCTCGAGCCCGATGTCGTTGGACATCTGGGTGACCGCCTGATCGGCGATGGTGCGGCCGATCTCCGCCGAGCGGACGGCGGCGTGGAGCCGGCCTCCGTCGAACAGCCGCTGCTCCACGCTGACCGCGCTGTGATAGTTGTTGATCGGCGCCGGGTTGTTCAGGGCGTCGATCGCGAAGTCCGCCGCGGTGAACCGGCGCTGGGCGAGCAGCGAACTGAAGACGAACACCGGCTGATCGCCGCGCTGCCAGCCCTCGGTATAGTCCACGTGCGGCAGCCAGCCGGCGCGGGCTTCGTCCACGTGATCGGCGGCCTGCCGGGCGCCGGCCCGGGACGCCCGCACCGCCGGATTGTGGGCGCGGGCGAGGGCGACGGCTTGTTCCAGGGAGAGCGGCTCCTGGGCCCCCACGCCGCGTGGAATCAGCAGCAGCAGGGCCAGGGCCCATTGAACGGCTCGAACGGGTCTCATCAGACGCATAGATTCAGCCCGGCCGGATTGGTGACAGAGCCCGCTGCCCGTAGAATGGGAGCGGCGCCTGCGGCGTTCCGCGGGCGGGCAATGCTGTGACGAAAACCAGGAACCCGAGTCTCTCCGATCATGAGGGCGCCGGCCTGCCGGCGGATGCCGAGGCGTACGCCGCCCTGATCCGGCGCGCGGCCGGCGGCGACCGTCCCGCCCTCGAGCGTCTCCTGATGGAGGCGCAGGGAGTGGCGTACCGCTTCAGCCTGCTCGTCTGCGGCCAGGCGGACGATGCGGAAGACGTCATGCAGGATGCGCTGCTGAAGACGTACCGGTACGCGGGCCGCATCCGGGCCCCGGAGGCGTTCCGGACGTGGCTGTACCGGACGGTGAAGAACGCCTGCCTCATGCGCCGGCGGCGGCGGGTCGACGAGCCGCGCCGGATGCTGTCGCTCGACGAGCTGATGCCGTCGCGGGACGGGCGCCCGCTGCCGATCGACGTGCCGGACGCGGGGCTGCTGCCCGAGGCGCAGGCGCTGAACCGCGCGCTCGGCCGGCGGCTGCAGCGGGCGCTGGCGGCGCTGCCGTCGCGCTATCGCGTGCTGGTGTTCCTGCGGGACATGGAGGGGCTGTCGACGCGCGAGGTGGCCCGGGTGCTCGGCATCTCGGAAGCGAACGTGAAGACACGGCTGCACCGGGCGCGGTTGTTCCTGCGACAGCAGCTGGAGGAACAGGAGACGTCATGGCATCCCGCCCACAAGTGAACAGCGGCTGTCACGCGCTGTTCGCCCACCTGTCCGAATATCTCGACGGTGAGCTGCCGGCGGCCGACTGCGACACGATCGCCCGTCACTGTCGCACGTGCGCCAGGTGCCGCCACGTGATCGGCAGCCTGCGGCGCACGGTCGCCCTGTGCCGGGAATCGGGACAGACCCGCCTGCCGGCGCCGGTCCGGGCCAGGGCCCGGGCGCGGATGCTGGCGCTGCTGGAGAATCAGCCGGCCGGCGCAGCCGGATCGAGGCGCGGCGCGCCGGCGAAGAAGCGCTCCGGTCCGTCGCCACCGACCGCCCCGCGGGTGAAGAACCGCTGAGCGCGGCGTCACCCGCCGGCGGCGCGACGCCACCGGCGCACCGCCACCAGCGCCCAGACCGCCTCGACGAGCCCGAACGGCCAGGCGCCCTGGAGAAAGCCATAGGCGGATCCGAGCAGGCACGCGCCGGCGAAGGCGAGCGTCCACCAGGGGCTGCGGCCTTCCATGGCGTAACAGACAAGCATCGCGGTCACGGCGCACAAACCGAATATCGTCAACGGACTCATCGCGTCTCCCGCCTCCGCCGCCGGACCACCTCGTCTCGGCCAGATGTGCTGCCGGGCCGTGCTCGAGCAGGCAGGGCTCGCGGAGATCCGTCTGTCACAGCGGCGAATGCACGCGCCTCGAAGCGTCGCGTCTTCACTGCGCCAGTTCCGCAACCGCTTCCGCCAGCCGTGCCGCCGCATCGCCCAGCTGCTCGTCGGTCAGATAAGGCGCCGGTCCGAGCCGCAGCACGTCACCACGACAGTCGGCGAGCACGTCGCGGGCGCGCAGCGCCGCACAGAGGTCGGCGGCGTGCGGCGACCGGATGGCCAGGAAGCCGCCTCGGCCTTCGGCCGACAGCGGTTCGACCCGGGCGAGCGCCGGATCGGCGTCGCAGGCGCTGAAGGCCGCGTCGAGCAGTCCCACCTGGTGCCGGCTCACCTCGCGCAGAAGGGCGGGCGTGAGGCCGCGCGCCGCGTGAAAGTCGAAGACGGCCGCCGCCCGGTAATGCGCGGTCGGATCGTACGTCGCGCCGGCAAAGCGCGCGGCGCCAGCCCCATACTCCACGCCGCCGCGCGGGCCGGTCCGATCGAGCGCCCCGAATTCGGCAAACCAGCCGGTCAGCACCGGCCGCAGGTCGCAGCCGGGCGGCACCCGCAGGAACCCGTTCCCTTCACCGAGCTGACAGTACTTGTAGCCGCCGCCGACAATGAACGCCTCCTCGAGCCTCATCGTCCCGATGTCGAACGGCACGACGTTCAGGTGATGGTAGGCGTCGATGAGACAGGCGGCGCCGTGATGCGCGCAGGCGTCGGCGACCAGGCCCAGGTGCGGCACGATGGCGGCCGTCTCGAACTGCACGGACGACACCAGGCAGCAGGCCGTGCGGTCGTCCACCGCCGCCGCCAGGCGTTCGGCCAGCGTCTCGACCGGCCGGCCGGCGACCCGGCGAACGTCGAGCCCGGCTTCGGCGAGTCGATCGAGCTGGCGGCGAATCGTGTGGAATTCCGCATCCGTGGTCAGCAGCCGCGGCCGTCGGTCGAGCGGCAGCGCCGAGAGCAGGCGGGTCACCAGTTCGTGCGTGTTCTGGCCGAGCGCGATCGCCGCGCGCGGCTCCCCCAGCAGGCGTCGCCAGCCGTCGCGGACGCGCTCCGCCTGCGCCTCCGCGAGCGGCCATTTCTCGTCCACCCGCTCGGCCGCGTCGAGCCAGGCCTGCTGCTGGGCCGCCAGGCCGACGTCCGGCCATGCCTGGTGCGAATGGCCGGTGAGCAGGAGCCGCTCGTCGACCCGGAAGCGCGAGTAGTCGGGAGCCAGGGCGTTCGGCGCGCGGTACAGGTCGGCGGGGGCGGGTGGCGTGGTCATGCGCCGGTCAGAGCAGGGCGCGGATCGCCCACAGGTCCGGAAAGATCGGATGGCCGAGCGTCGTACTGAGATACGCGGCCCCGGTGGATCCGCCCGTGCCCGGCTTCGTGCCGATCGTCCGCTGGACCATCTTGAGATGGCGATAGCGCCATTCCTGCAGGCCTTCATCCAGATCCACGAGGCGCTCGCAGAGCCCGGCGTTCTTCGGATCGCGGCGGTAGACACCGACCAGGAGCGCCTGCACGTCCGGCGACGGGTCGACCGGCGCCGTGACGTCCCGATCGAGCGCCGCGGCCGGCACGCCGTACCCTTCCCGTGCGAGGTACTGCAGAAAGGCGTCCCAGATCGTCGGACTGCGCCGCCTCGCCTCCAGCGCCAGGCGGGCACGGCTCCCCTCCGCGAAGCGGTGCAGGGCGCCCGTGGACTTGAGGCCGAGCACGAACTCGATCTGACGGAACTGGTCGGACTGGAATCCGCTGGCGGCCTCCAGCCGCTCGCGGAACGAGAGGAACTCCAGCGGCGTCATCGTTTCGAGGATGTCGAGCTGGGCGACCAGCACCTTGAGAATCGTCAGGATCCGCTTGAACGTGTGCTGCACCCGGTGCGACTCATCGATCTCGAGCAGGTGCACGGCGTGATCCAGTTCGTGCAGCAGCTCCTTGAACCAGAGCTCGTACACCTGGTGGATCACGATGAACAGCATCTCGTCGTGCTCCGGCCCGCGCGATCGGGGCTTCTGCAGCGACAGGAGCTCGTCGATGCACAGATACCGGCCGTACGTGACGGCGGCGCGTGCGTCGGGATCGTCGGAGGAGTGGGACGCCATGCTCGTCGAACACAAGGTACATCATTTCCGGCCGCGACACGGAGGCTCCTCGAGCCGGGCCGGCCCCGGCCACTGCCGCACGAGCGCCCCGGCCCGGCTCAGAAGCCCAGCGCCAGCCCGCCGTAGGCGCGCCAGAATCCGAGGCCGCCGCTCTTTCGCACCTTGAAGTACCGGAGATCGCCGCGCACGGCGAGATGTTTCGTCAGCATGAAACGGGCGCCGCCGCCGACGTTGAACCCGAAGTCGTCCGACGAGATGTGGCTCAGGAGTCCCGAGGCGCTCAGGTCACGCTGCTGGCGGATCAACCCGAGCCCGCCGGTGACGTAGGGACGGACGGGGCCGCGCGGCGCACCGACCAGCAGGTTCGCCATCAGCGTCAGGACGTCGCTGCTGGTGACGCCGGTGCTCTGACTGAAGAAATCCGGCGCGTAGCCGAATTCTCCTTCGAGCCCCACCACCCCTCCCCCGCCGACGCCGACGCCGTAAACCGGCTCGCTCGCCGGCGCGTCGCCGGCGAACGTCGCGCCGACGAACGGTGTCACGAACGTGTCCGCACGTGCGGGCGACGGCACCAGCCAGCCCGCCAGCCCGATCAGCAGGACCATTCCGATCGCCTGTCTGCGCATGCACCACCTCCCTGAAAGCGTTCGCGTCGAACGCCGGCCGATCGGCCGGCGCCGCCCGTGTGCAGGGCAACGACCGTGCCGTCCGGTTCGAACGAGCGGCAGGCGCCATCTGACTGATCGCGCGCGGGATAGGGCCCCGGCCGCGCCGCGGGGGCTCCTGCGGCGATCGGCGATCGCGCAGGAACGCCCCGGGGCCGGCAGAAGTTACCCGCCAGTTGCCACGATGAGGGCCGGCGGGGTATCAATAGTTCGCTGTTCCGGAGGGTCCGCATGATCTCATCAGGGCGACGCCTGTTCGCGTGCGTGACGGTCGTGGCGATCGCCGGCCTGCTGGCCGGCGCCGGGCAGGCCGCGCCCGTCTTTCCGATCAACCCCGATCTGTACGCCGCGATGCGATGGCGGCTCATCGGCCCGTTCCGCGGCGGCCGCACGGTCGCAGCGAGCGGCGTGCCGGGCCGGCCGAACCTGTTCTACGTCGGCGCCAACGACGGCGGCGTCTGGAAGAGCACGGACTACGGGCGCACCTGGACGCCGATCTTCGACGGGCAGCCGACCGGCTCGATCGGCGCGCTGGCCGTGGCGCCGTCGAACCCGGACATCATCTACATCGGCAGCGGCGAAGGGCTGCAGCGGCCGGACCTGTCGGTCGGGGACGGCCTCTACAAGACGACCGATGGCGGCCGGACCTGGACGCACCTCGGCCTGCGGCACGGCGAGCAGATCGGCGCGATCATCGTCGATCCGCACGATCCGGACCGGCTGTTCGTGGCCGTGCTCGGCCATCCGTACGGACCGAACGCCGAGCGCGGCGTCTTCCGGTCGACCGACGGCGGTCGGACGTTCCAGAAGGTGCTGTACCGGAACGAGAACACGGGGGCGATCGATCTGGCGTTCGACCCGGACAACCCCTCGATCGTGTACGCGGTGCTGTGGGCCGCCCGGCAGGGGCCCTGGGAGTACAACAACGCCTATCGCGGCCCGGAGAGCGGCCTGTTCCGATCGACCGACGGCGGCACGACCTGGACGGCGCTGCGCGCCGGCCTGCCGACCTTCGCCGAGGGCCTCGGGCGGATCGGCATCGGCATCGCGCCGAGCCGGCCGGATCGCATGTACGCACTCGTGCAGGCGGCTCCAGCGTACGGCGGCCTGTACCGATCGGACGATGCCGGGCGCACATGGACGCGGGTGAACGACGAGACCCGCATCTGGGGGCGCGGCGACGACTTTGCCTGCGTCCGGGTCGATCCCCGCAACCCCGACGTCGTCTACGTCGCCAACACCTCGACGTACCGGTCGGCGGACGGCGGCCGCACGTTCACGGCGATCAAGGGCGCCCCGGGCGGCGACGACTATCACACCATCTGGATCAATCCCCGCAACCCCGACATCATCCTGCTCGCGGCCGACCAGGGCGCCACCCTCAGCGTGAACGGGGGGCGGACGTGGAGCTCCTGGTACAACCAGCCGACCGCGCAGCTGTACCACGTGACGGCGGACAACGGCTTTCCGTACCGGGTGTACGGCGGCCAGCAGGAAAGCGGGTCGGCCGGCGTGTCGAGCCGGGGGAACGAAGGCGCGATCACCTTCCGCGACTGGCACCCGGTGGGCGCCGAGGAGTACGGCTACGCCGCGCCCGATCCGCTTCACCCGGGCGTCGTGTACGGCGGCAAGGTGACGCGGTACGACGCGCGGACGGGCCAGGTCCAGGACGTCGGACCGGTCGTGCTGCGCACGGGACAGTACCGGTTCGACCGGACCGCCCCGCTCATCTTCTCGCCGGTCGACCCGCACATCCTGTACTTCGCCGCGCAGGTGCTCTTCAAGACGACCGACGGCGGGCACCGGTGGCAGATCATCAGTCCCGACCTGACGCGGCCGGACCCGGGCGTGCCGCCCAGCCTCGGCGTCTACGCGGCCGAGGCACGGCGCGTGCCGCACCGCGGGGTCATCTATTCGATCGCCCCGTCACCGCTGAACGTCAACCTCATCTGGGCCGGCACCGACGACGGGCTGATCCAGGTGACGCGGGACGGGGGCCTGCACTGGCAGAACGTCACGCCGCCGGCGATGACACCCTGGAGCAAGGTCACCCAGCTCGACGCCTCGCATTTCGATCCGCGGACGGTCTACGCGTCGGTTTCCCGCTTCCGGCTGGACGACCTGACGCCGTACATCTACCGGACGCACGACGGCGGGCGGACCTGGCAGCTGATCACGAACGGTCTGCCGGCCGACGCGCCGGTGAACGTGGTCCGCGAGGATCCGGTGCGCAAGGGGCTGCTCTACGCGGGGACCGAACGGGCGGTCTACGTCTCCTTCGACGACGGCGACCACTGGCAGCCGCTGCAGCTCAACCTGCCGTCGACGTCGATGCGCGACCTCATCGTCCACGATGACGATCTGGTGGTCGCCACGCACGGCCGGTCGTTCTGGATTCTGGACGACGTCACGCCGCTGCGGCAGCTCACGCCGGCGGTTGCGCGGTCGGCGGCCCATCTCTTCAGCCCCGCGCCGGCGTACCGCCTCCGCCGCGACACCAACACCGACACTCCGCTGCCGCCCGAGGAGTCGGCCGGCCGCAATCCGCCGGATGGCGCGATCCTCGATTACGTGCTCGGGCGGCCCGCCGCCGGTCCGGTGACACTGGCCGTCTACGACCAGGCCGGCACGCTCGTGCGCCGCTTCTCCAGTACCGATGTACCGGCGCCGATCAATCCCGAGTTGAACGTGCCGGCCTACTGGGTCCGGCTGCCGCAGATCCTGCCGGCCGGTCCCGGCATGCACCGGTTCGTCTGGGATCTCCACGAGGCGCCGCCCGACGTGCTCCGGCGCGAGTACCCGATCTCGGCGATCCCGCACGATACCCCGCTCGTGCCGCAGGGACCTGCCGTGCTGCCCGGCCGGTACACGGTCAGGCTGACCGTGGACGGTCGGACGATGAGCCAGCCGCTCGTCGTGAAGATGGATCCGCGCGTCCAGGTGACGCCCGCCGGCCTGCGCGAGCAGTTCGCGCTGGCCAGCCGTCTGACCGCCGCACTGCACCGGGACGATGCCGCGCTGCAGGCCGCGCGCCGGGTCCGCGCCCAGCTGCAGGCCATCGGGCCGCGGGCGGGTCCGCTGGCCGATGCCGTCGGGACGCTCGATCGCCGCGCCTTCGCGCTCGCCGGCGGGGCCAGCGGCGGGCCGCCGGCCGGAGCCGCCGCCGGAACCGACGATCTGACCCGGCTCAACGGCGAACTCGCCAGGGTCTACGAAATCGTCGAGGGAGCGGACGCCAGGCCGACCACCCAGGCGATCGCGGCGGCAGGCACGCTCGGGCGCGCGCTGGGCGCCAGGCTGGCCGCATGGCGCCAGCTGCAATCGACCGATCTCGTGGCGTTGAACGCGAAACTCAAGGCGGCGGGCCTGGCGCCGATCGTGCCGTAGACGACGTCCGCAGCCGCCGGCTCCCGGATCCGGCGCCCGGCGCATCGAACGCCGATCGGGACACACGGGTGCGGCCGACGGGCGGAAGAGGTCTTCCCCTCCCGCGCGCGGCCGCTTATGCTTGGCGGGAACCTTCGAAGCGTGGCGTCCCGTCCGGCCGGCCGAGCGGCAGACGCATCCGGCCTGTCGCCGCGCCTGTCGATAATCAGAGGCCTTGTGACTGGCAGCCCGTTCGTTCTGGTGGTCGACGATGACGTCCAGATGCTGAAACTGGTGGCCCGGGTCGCCCACCAGGAGGGCTTCCAGGTCGTCACGTGCGAGAACGGACGGCAGGCCATGGAGGAACTCCGGCGGCAGCCGGCCGATCTGGCGATCGTCGATCTGATGATGCCGGAGGTGAACGGCCTGGACGTGCTGCGGGAGATGCGCGCGGAAGTCCCCGAGTGCGAGGTGGTCCTGATGAGCGGCCACGCCGACGTGAGCGCGGCGGTGGAAGCCATCAAGCTCGGCGGGCGCGATTACCTGACCAAGCCGCTGGATCTCACCCGTCTGCGCGAGCTCCTGCACTCCACCCGGGAGGAGTCCGAACGCCGGCGCGCGCTGCTCGCCAGCGAGAGCCGGCTGGCCCGGCAGCTCACCTTCTGCGGCATGATCGGGCGCAGCCCGGCGATGCAGGATCTGTTCGCCCTGCTGCGCCGGCTCGGCCCGCACGTGCGCAGCGCGCTCATCACCGGAGAGACCGGCAGCGGCAAGGAACTCGTGGCGCGCGCCCTCCACGAGCTCGGTCCGCGCAGCCGGCGGCCGTTCGTGGCGGTGAACTGCTCGGCGGTGGTCGAGACGCTGTTCGAGAGCGAGTTGTTCGGCCACGTGCGGGGCGCCTTCACGGGCGCCGTGACGGCGAAAGCGGGCCTGTTCGAGGCTGCGCACCAGGGGACGCTGTTCCTGGACGAAGTGGGCGAGCTGCCGGCGGGCGTCCAGGCAAAACTGCTGCGGGTGCTCGAGGCCGGCGAGGTGCAGCGGATCGGCGGGCTCGAGCCGCGGCGCGTCGACGTCAGCGTTCTGGCGGCCACCAACCGGGATCTCCGGGTCGAGACCGCCGAGCGCCGGTTCCGCAGCGATCTCTTCTACCGCCTCAACGTGGTCGAGGTGCGGGTGCCGCCGCTGCGCGACCACCGCGAGGACATCCCCTACCTGACGGCCGCGTTCGTCGAAGAGTTCGCGCGGCGGCTGGACAAGAAGCTGGCGCTGTCCCCCGGCGCCGAGCGCCTCCTGCAATCGGCGCCCTGGGCCGGCAACGTCCGCGAGCTGCGGAACGCGATCGAGCGCGTCTGCCTGCTCGCCGACAAGGCGGTGATCACCGAGCGCGAGGTCGAGGCCGGCCTGGCCCCGCCGGCCCCCGCCCGGCCGGCCGGCGAGGAGCCGGCCGCCGTCGCCTCGCTGCTGGACGCCGAGCGCGAACACATCCTGCGCGTGCTTCGCCAGACGAAAGGCAACAAGTACGCCGCCGCCCAGATCCTCGGCGTCAGCCGGCGCGCCCTGTACCGGCACCTCGAGCGCCTCGGCCTGAGCGACATGGTCCGCCGCCCGGCGAACGACAGGCCCCAGTCGCGCTCCCGCGCATCGTCCTGACCGGCCCGCCCGGAACCGGCCCGTCGAACGGCTCAAAGGCCGATCAGCTTGCAGGGCGCCGTGCAAAGGCGCAGAGTGGAGCCAGAGAAAGGAGGCGCCAATGACTCAGCAGGAGGTGCGGAAGATCGGGACCGACGCCGTGCGGGAGCTCGACTTCGATTTCCATCTCGATTCGGCCGAGGAGCAGGGTTCGCAGCTCTGCTATCACTTCACGAACCACCGGGCGGCGCCGGATCATCGCATATTCGAAATCGACGTGGATTTGAAACAGACCGGGCCGTCGGTGAAATCGATCAAAGCCGTGCTCCGGCACGAGCTGGAGTTCGCCGGTCACCACGTGTGAGCCGGAGGCGCCGGGCGCCGCCTCCGTTCAGGGTGCGGCTTCGAACCGGATGGTCCCGAATGGAGGGCGGTTCTTCGGCGACGAGGCGCAGCTGATCATCCCCTCGACGCCGCTCCCATCGAGCTTCGTCAGCGTGCAGGTGCAGGCGTTCAGGCGGGGATCGTACAGCCACGTTTCGCCCCCGCCGCCATACATCACCGACAGGGCGCCGATCTGGGCATCGCCATACCGACCCGGTCCGTGGACACGGTCGACGGTGAAGTGGACGGTCGCCTCGATCGCCCCGCGCCGCACCTCGCCGAAATCCAGTCCCAGCAACGGCCGGCCGTCGAGATCGGATCGCACGCCTGACGAGCCGATGGTTTCGGGCAGGGCGAAGAGCGGCAGCCGCCGGACGCTGCCCGCCAGCGTGACCGTCGCCTGCCCGGTCGAAAACACCTGGGCCCGGGCGGTCGCCGGCGCGGACAGGATCGCCACCAGCGCCAGGGCACAGGACCACTGCGGCCGGCCACGCCCCGCCCATCGCGCCAGGGCCGTCCGGCCCGCGGCGCCGCACGCATCCGCCGGCGTTTGACGGACGGCTCCGCGGCAGCAGTCCACCCGCAGGCCTCGCGTGTCCATGTGTCGGACATTCTCGGCGGAACCAGGCCGTCGCGCAACGAAAATCGGCCACAACGGCGCGCCGCAGAGCCACCCGTCAGTCACCGCGGCGCCCCTCCGGGACGCGTATGGTCAGCGGGTCCGCCAGCCGGGCTCGAATGACCGTGCCGGCCGGCAGCACGACCTGCTGGCCAGGCGTGGACATCGCATAGGCCGTCCCAGCCCCGCCGCCGACCGCACCGCCGATCAACGCTCCCTTGCCGCCACCCGCGATCGCACCGATGATCGAGCCGGCCGCCGCCGGCAGCCCGATCGACAAGGCGTCCTTCTTCACGTGCGACGCCGCCTCCCGCTCGAAGAGCGTCGTGCGGATCGCGTACCGGCGGCCGGCGGTGTCGATCCGGTCGAACCGGATCGCGATCAAGGCCCGCCCTTTGATGTGCCCCGCACGCACGGCCCGCACCACCCGCCCCATGACCGTCGCGCCGGCCGGAATGACGTCGAGACCGCCGACCACCACGGAACGGGCGACGGACGCCCGCACGGGATCGCCGGTCAGACTCGTGGTCGAGCCGGCCGATGTGGCGAGCCTCAGGGACAATCCGGTCCCGGCAGCGACGACCACATCGCGGAACGCCGGTGGCGGCGGCACCGGCGCGCTGGTCATCGCCCCGCCGGCCGCCGGCCCCGGTACCGCAGGATCGACCGCATGGACGGCCGTCACGACCGCCTTTGGCACGGTGATCTGCTCGTCGGGCGTGACCTGCACGACGATGGCATCGGGCGTGACACTGGCGACCCG
>DATLRO010000063.1:0-10277 GCA_035534615.1 Vicinamibacterales bacterium | reverse complement strand
CAGCGCACGCTGCCGAAGGTTTCGCAGGAGGTGCTCGCGGAGATGGTCGGCACGACGCGCTCACGCGTGAACTTCTTCATGAACAAATTCAGGAAGCTCGGACTCATCGAGTACAACGGCGGCCTCAAGGTCAACAGCTCCCTGCTGAGCGTCGTTCTGCACGACTAACCCGCACAGGCCTGGCGACCGGCACGTGCGAGCGACGGAAGGCGATATGTCGGACAACCACATCCCGCCGGAGCCGCACCGCGACCAGGCGGAAGGCGCGCGTGCGCGGGCTGAAGGCAGCCGCCAGGATGCCGAGCAGGATCGCGGGTTCACCGAAGAGCACCGCATGACGGCGGAATCCGCCAGAGATGATGCGGAGCGATTCAGGCAGCTGGCCGAGGGCGCGCGGGAAGTCCGCGATCAGCACCGTGAGGCGCTCGAAACGCTCCGGCAGGAGCGAGAGCACCTGCGGGAAGTCGGGGAGGCGGCGCGGCTCGCCAGCGAGGAAGCACGAGCCGCGGCCGAGGGTGCCCGTCAGGCCGCGATAAATGCGGTGCATGCCACGGCTGAAGCGCTGGAAGCGACGCTCGAACACATGAAGGTGGTGGAGGAGATGCGGCGGACCCTCCGAGACATACGGGATGTGAACAAGCTCGATTCCAACTGAACGCACCTGACGAAGCCATCAGGCAGGGTCGGCACCGGGGTGGTGATGGGCAGCATGTACGAAAGCTCCCCGTCACAGGCGTTTGCGTCGGTTCCTCGCATCGTGAACGTCGAGGTGCCGACAACGGTGGGCGCTCCCGAGAGCACCCCGGCCGCCGTGAGGCCCAGGAGCTGGTGTCCAGCGTAATACTCGTCAGCGCGAGAATATTTCCCGCGAACGACGTGCTCGTCCCGAGCGTCGCCGAGCTGCCGACCTGCCAGAACACGTTGCACAGCGACCCGCTGTTGATCTCGACAACCGACGAGCCGACCGCGGTCGTCAACGTGCTGCCAATTTTGAAGATGAAGACCGCGCCGGCGTTGCCCTCGGCGTCGAGCGTGAGGGTGGCGGTCAGCCGGGGCCGAACTGCTGAAGCAATAAACGCCCGCGGTGAGGCGTCTTGCCGTCCAGGTCCTGCCCCGACAAATCCTGGGTACACGCCTGGCCGGCCAGGTTGTTATAGGCCGTGACGTCGGCGGCCTGGGCCGCACTCGCCGCTGGCATCGTCAAGGTGCGTCGTGCCGGACACGGTCCCCGGCGGGAAGCCAGTGCCGGCGTTGCCCGGGCTGACACCCAGATCGCCCGTGACGGTGGTCGAGCCGGTGTTGGTGACCATCGAGCCGGCCGGCACCGCGAAACTCTGCGCCGAGCCGAGCGACGGCGCGGTCTGCGCCAGCGCGGGCGACGGGATGCCCAGCAGGGCCGCGCACCCCACCCCAGCCACCAGGGTCGCGCACCGTCTCATGTCGCCCACGCTGAGTCGACTGCCTGCTGTTCTTCGGCGACTTGCGTGCCACGATTCCACTGCGTCGTCGCCGCGAGGTTGCCGCGAGAGGCCCTCCGCGTCAGAGCCGCTCGAGCGCGCGCCCCGGTTATGCCGCGCGCGCCCGCCGCCGCAACAGGACGTATCCAATCCCCGCGAGCCCCAGGGCCAGCAACAGCAGGAAGCCATCAGGCAGGGCCGGCACCGAGGTGGCGACGGTCATCGTGTACGAGTGGTCTGCGAAGCATCCGTTAGTGTCGAGCGCCCGCACGGTGAACGTGGAGCTGCCGGCGGTCGTGGGTGTCCCGGAGAGCACTCCTCCCGACGTCAGCGTCAAGCCGGCCGGGAGCGTCCCGCTGGTCACGGTAAAGGTGTAGGGAGCGGTGCCTCCGCTTGCAGTGATCGTCTGGCTGTAGGCGGTCGCCAGGGTGGCGTTTGGCATCGTGGAGGGAGACAGCGTAATCGTCGAACAGGACCCTGACGGCGGCCCGTTCGGGCAGGTGGCGGTCACCGTGCTGGTGTCCAGCGTGACGGCGCCGGTCTGCGCCAGCGTCCGCCCCGTGATGGTCGCACCGGTGTCCAGCGTAATGCTCGCCAGCGCCAGAATATTTCCCGCGAACGACGTGGTGGTCCCGAGCGTCGCCGAACTGCCGACCTGCCAGAACACGTTACAGAGCGACCCGCCGTTGATCTCGACGACCGACGAGCCGCTCGCGGTCGTCAAGGTGCTGCCGATCTTGAAGACGAAGACCGCGCCGGAGTTGCCCTGGGCGTCGAGCGTGAGGATGCCGGTCAGCTGCGCCGAACTGCTGAAGCAGTAGACGCCCGCGGTGAGCGTCTTGCCGCCCAGGTCCTGACCCGACAAATCCTGGGTGCACGCCTGGCCGGCCAGATCGTTGTACGCCGTGGTGTTGGAGGTCTGGGCCGCCGCTGCGGTGGCATCGCCGGCGTGGATCGTGCCGGAGACGGTTCCCGGCGGGAAGCCAGTGACGGCATTGCCCGGGCTGACACCCAGATCGCCCGTGACGGTGGTCGAGCCGGTGTTGGTGACCGTCGAAGAGGCCAGCACGGCGAAGCTTTGCGCCGAACCGAGCGGCGGCGCGGTCGCGGCCGATGCCGGAGCGATCCCGCAGAGAAGTGCGGCGAATCCCGCGCTTGCCGTCACGAGCATACCTGTGCGCTTGAATGTGCGCTTCATGGATCGATCTCCCTCTTCTTCCCTTTTGCCGGTCATTTCGGGTGACTTTACCTTCACAGGGCAACCGGAACTGTCCTCTTTTGCACACCAGGGTGAAACGTGGGTGCAGTACTCTTTCGTCCGGTGCGGCATGATGCGTGACGAGCAGCCGGTGCTCTACTCGGTCGACCTCAAGGGGTGCGCGACCATCGCCACGCTGGCCCCGGAGATCGTGACCGCCACCTTCGTCCAGGCCCTGGAGAGCGCGGGCGCAACGGTCGTGCAGGCGCTGTCGCACCACTTTCCCGGCGCGGGCCTGACGTGCATCCTCATCCTGGCCGAGTCGCACGCGGTCCTGCACACCTGGCCCGAGACCGGCACCGTGAACATCGACATCTTCTCGTGCTCGACCAAGCTGAAGAGTCTGGCGGCCATCGTGGAGCTGGGTCGGTCGTTCGGTGCAGCCGACGTGTCGGTCCAGGAGATTCCCCGTGCTGACGGACACTGCCCGCGCGCCGACAGACGCCGCTAGGTTCGTGCTGCGGGCCCTGGCGTGGAGCCTGGGCCTCTTCGGCCTGCTTCGTCTGACCTGGACCGCCGCGCACGTGGTGCTGCCGTTCACCCGTATGCAGGCGGGGCTGGCGACGGGACTGTTCGGCCGACCGGCGTCCCCCATCCAGGCCACGCTGGCGTGCAGCGGGGCGGACGCGCTGGCGCTGTGCCTCGGGGCCGTCCTCGCCTATCCGGTGAGGTGGCAAACACGCCTGACCGGCGCGGCCGTGGGTGTCGCCGTAATCCTTGGCCTCAACACGCTGCGCATCGGCACCCTGGGACGGGTGGCCGCGTCGCCGGCGTGGTTCCACGCGCTCCACATCTACGTCTGGCCGGCCGTGCTCACCGTCGCGATCGCCGGATACGTGTTCGCGTGGATGCGCGGCGCGGACCGGCGGCACACGCCGGAGGACGCAGCGGCCGCACCGGGCGAGCCGCTTCCCCCCGGGCTCCCGCTGCCATCGCGACGATTCGTGGTGCTGGCGGCGGTGTTTCTGGTCCTGTTTTCGGTCACCTCGCCGCTCTACCTCGAGAGTTCCGGCGTGCTCGCGCTGGCCGGCTTCGTCGCCGGCGCGGCCGCGAGGCTTCTCGGTCTCGTCGGCGTCACCGCGCACGCCGCCGCCAACGTGCTCTGGACGCCGCGCGGAGCCTTCCAGGTCACGCAGCTGTGCATCTCGACGCCGCTGATCCCGGTGTACCTGGCGGCCGTCTGCGCCTACGCGACGACCTGGCGGCGGCTGATCCTCGGTGTGCTCGCCACGCTGCCGCTGTTCACCGTGCTCGGCATCGTGCGACTCCTGGTGGTCGCCCTGCCCGACACGCTGGTGGCCTCCCCGGGATTCCTGGTGCACGCCTTCTTCCAATTGCTCGTCGGCGCCATGGTCGTGGTCGTCGCCGCGCTGTGGCGCCACCGCGGCAGAGCGGCGTTCGGCTACGCGCTCGCCGGCGTCCTCGCGGGCGTGGCGTTCATCCACTTCCTCGGCCCGCTCTACTCGCGACTGGTCACGCTTCACGCCGGCGCGCCGCTCGACGACCCGCAGGGCGCGATCGCCTTCCTGCCCGCCTACCAGACCGGCCTCTATCTCGCGCTCTGGATCGCGGCGTTCGTCGCCGTCGGGTGGAAGCGCTTCTTCGCCGGACTGGCGGTTCTCGGCCTCACCCAGACGGCCGGTGTGTTCGCCCTGCACGCGCTTGCCAGCCACGCCGGCCTGACGGCGTCCGTGCCCGACGTCCGCGCCTGGGCGGTCGTCGGCCCTCTCGTCATCTTTGCCGCGGTGATCAACGTTGCCAGGCCGCCTCACTGAAGTCGTCGCCGTTTCGGCCCTGGCCACGATCGTGACCGCGACCGTCGCGGCGCCGGTTCTCCGTGCGCCCTCGCAGCGCCTGTTCGGCATGGCCATCGTCGGGCGCCACTACGATCCCTTCGTCGCGATGGAGCGGTTCGGGCGCCCGCTCATCAGCCCCGGTGTGTACTGGCAGCCGGTGACCGACGTGACCGGCGCGCTGCTCGCCCGCCTCTCAGGGGTGGTGGCGGCCTACAACTGGCTGGTTCTGCTCAGCTTCCCGCTGTCGGCCGCGGCCGCGTACCTCCTGGCGCGCTATCTGACGCTTTCACGGGCGGCCGCGACGCTCGCCGCCATGGCCTATGCGTTCTCTCCGTTCCATCTGGCGCAGGCCGCCTATCACCCCGACATCGCCCAGACCCAGTGGGTGCCGCTGTACCTGCTCGCGCTGTGGCATTGTCTCGACGACGCGTCGCCGGCGGCGGTCGGCCTGCTTGGCGCCGCCACGGTGGCCGTGACGCTGTCGAACTTCTACGGCGGGCTGATCGCGGCCGTCATCACCCCGGTCGCCGTGGCGGCCTACTGGTTCGCCCCGTGGGGGTCACACGGGCGGTCGGTGCGGCGGCTGGGCATCACGGTCGGGAGTCTCGTCCTCCTCGTCGCGTCCGGCATGGCATACGCGTGGTACGCGGCCCACGCCGCCGTGGTCGACCGCGCGGCCTTCGCGTTTTCCCGCGACGACCTCTTCCGCTACAGCGCGAAGTGGTGGAGTTACCTGGTGCCACCGGTCGAGAATCCGCTGCTCGGCCCGGCCGTGCGTCACTTCTGGGCGACGGTGGGCGTCCGCGACGGGCTGCTCGAACAGCAGGTGAGCCTCGGCTGGGGAATCGTCGGGCTCGGGCTCGTCGCCGTGTTCCGCTGGCTGGCCCGCGATCGGCAGCCGGATTCGCTCGCACGCGTGCCGGTCCTCGCCATTGTCGCCCTGACCGCGCTCGTCTGTTCGCTGTCGCCGGAGCGGACCATCGGAGCGTTCACCTTCGTCCGGCCTTCTGCGCTGCTGTATCACGTCGTGCCGATGTTCCGGTCATACGCGCGGTTCGGGGTCGTCGTCCAGCTCATGGCGGTGCTGCTGGCCGGCATCGGCCTCGATCGGCTTCGCCTCGCCGGCACCACACGGGCGCAGATGCTGTGCGTCGCGCTCGTGGCGCTGGCCATCGGCGAGTACACGGTGTCGCCGTCGGCGTCGTGGCGCGACGTGCTGCCGACGAAGGCGCACCGGTGGATCATGCAGCAGCCCGGTCGCGTGCGGGCCCTCGACTGCACACCGCTCACTCAGGAGTCCGAGTCCGTCCAGTGGCTGACGCACTCTCGCGTCACGCTGCTGGGCGGCTCGATCAGCGACTGCATGGAGCCTGACCTTCCCCAGAAGCTGGCGGCGAACGGTTACACGTACCTGCTCGTACGGTCCGACACCACCGACGGGCAATGGTTCGCAGAGCACCCCGTGCCGGACGGGTTGCGTGTCGCCGCGCGGTTCGACGATGGGGAGGTCTTCGCCGTCACCGCCCGCACACCGGCGATCTACACCGCGTCGATGAAGGGGTTCTTTCCGCGCGAGTACGATGCGGACTGGACCTGGCGATGGATGGGCACCGATGCGACCTGGATGATCGTGACGACCGGCGTCCGGCCGATCCGTGCGACGCTCGACCTCGAACTGTCGGCCTTTCACCGTCCGCGGCATCTGGCCGTCAGCGTCGACGGGCGGCCCGTACAGACGCTCGTTGTCGATCCGCCGCGTCGCCTCTATCAGATTGGTCCCCTGACCGTCACCCCCGGCGACCACGAACTCGTGTTTCATCCGGTCGAAGCGCCGACGGTGGCGGACGAGGTCATCCACAACGGCGACCCGCGCCGCCTGTCGTTCGCCTTCGGCACGTGGCACTGGAGCGTGCAGGGTGAGCGACCATGACGCCTCGATCCGCGTACCAGGATTTCTGGGCCAGGGTCGGCGAACGCTTCCCCGACCTGGGCGGAGCCGTCTCGACGCGCTACTATTCGGAGAACGAACGACGTCTGTTCGCCGAGCACCTTCCGGCGCTCGAAGGTCTGAAGATTCTCAAGACCGATCTGTGGGACGAAGCGAAGAACACGCGCATCCTCGCGTGGGCCGGCTGTCAGGGCGCCCGCGCCTACGGCGTCGACATCTCCGAGCCGACGGTCGTGCAGGCGCGCGCCGCGTTCGACGCCGGCCGGGGCGGGCGACATGGGCTGCAGGGGGCCGTCGGCGACGTGCGCAACCTGCCCTTCCTGGACGCGAGCTTCGACGCGATCTACTCGATGGGCACGATCGAGCACTTCGACGACACCGAGGGGGCCGTCGGCGAGATCGCGCGGGTGCTCAGACCGGGCGGGCGTGCCATCGTCGGCGTGCCGAACCGCCACGATCCGTTTCTCCGGCCATTGTTCGCCACGACGCTCCAGGCGGTCGGACTCTACGGGTACGGGTACGAAAAGTCCTACTCACGTCGCGCCCTGAGACGGATGCTCGAAGGCGCCGGCCTGGAGGTCGTCGCGGAAACGGCGATCCTCTTCATCCCCGGGTGGCTGAGGATGCTCGATCTGGCGTGCCACGCATGGTGCCGGCCGTTCGCCGCAGTGACCGGGGCCCTCGTGCAGCCGTTCGTGTTCCTGGATCGTCACGTTCCAGCCGTGCGGCGCCACGGCTACCTGCTCGCAACCGTCGCCGTGAAGCCGGAACGGGCGGAATGATCAGCCGGCGCACGGACCGGTCGAGCGGCGATCATGGCTCCTTCACGACGAGCTGATTGACGACGGCTGAGACGCCCTCGGTGCCGCGGGCAATGGCCGCTGCTCGAGCCCTCGCCGCGGGAAACGGCACGGTGCCCCACAGCGTGACCACCTGATCGCGGGTGTCGACGGTGATGTCGCTCCCCTCGAGCATGGTGTCGTCGGAGACCTTCGCGTCCACCCTCGTCGTGATCCAGTCGTCGGCCACCACGCCGCCCGTGGCCGATGCGAGCGTCCCGCCCTGCTGCACGACGTCGCCCGCCATCGCTTTCGCCGTGCCGGCGGTCCGCTGCGCGGCGTCCGCGGTCGCATCACCGGCGCGCTTCGTGGCGTCGATGGCCCTGTCGGCCCCCGCCCTGGTCGCGTCGAGCGCCGCGCCGGCCTTCTCCTTCGTCTCGTTCACGGCCCTGTCCGTGCACGCCTGACCGCCAAAGGCCAGACCGACGAGAACCGCCGTCATCAGGTATTTCGAAACGCTCATGCATCCTCCATGTGAGGCCGCATCCCCGGACGCGCACCACCGTGGGCCCCGAAACCGAGGACCATCCTCACTGCGGCCATGCTGTTTCGCGGGCACGGACGATGAAGCGGTCAGGGGCCGCGCCGATATAGGAAAATGGAAAACAGGTAATGAGCGTCAGCATCCGTCGGCCGGTCGGCTGCAGCACCTGAACGTCGCTGGGTGACACGACGGCCGTCGATTCCACCAGATACTCGAAGTCGCCGTGTCGCGTCTTCAGGACGATCGCATCGCCGGCGCGAATCCGCCTCAACGGCCGGAAGAAGGTGTCGCGATGGCCCGCCAGGACCACGTTTCCTGGTTCGCCCGGCAGTGCGGTGCCGGCGAGGTGACCGATCGCCCGTCGAAGAATCGCCGCCGAATCCCCCTGGGCCACGATGACCGTGAGGCCGAGCCGGGGAATCTGAATTTCACCAATCGGATCGCCGTCGACCGGAGCGGGCGCCCTCACGACGGCCTGCCTCGCCGGGTCGGCGCGCGCCTGCTCGAAGCGATGCTGCTCGATCGCCTGATAGGCCTTCGCGTCGACGACCACGTAGGCGGCATACCCGAGCGCCAGGAGGCCGGCGGCCAGAAAGACGTAGGCGGTTCGGCGTGCGGCGCGATGTGTCCAGCTCATGGCGTGCCCCAGTGGTCTTCCTCGCCCCTTGTGACACCGCGGGACAGCCGGTCCATCCGGTCGTCCCGCGGCGCCCAGACGGGTCGTTACACCGAGGACGCGCCGTCGCGCTTGCCGAACAGCATCAGGCCGAAGGCGATGCCGATGGCGCCAAGGCCGAGCAGTACGGTCAGCGGCAATGTGCTGGCCGTTTTCGGCAGCTGCGTGACGCCGGACGCATCGGCCATGGACGACGAACCGGTCATACCCGCCATGGACGATGAATCGGTGGCGGCGTGATCGAGCGGGGTTGTCTGGATGGCGGCCGTCACGGCCGTTTCCTTCTGCTCAGGGGTGACGGCGACGATCGGCGCCGTCTTCAAATCGCCGACGCTGGCCATGTTGTCAACGGCGATCGCCGGCACGACGGTGTCCGACGCCTTCGCCAGTTCCATGGCGCGCCGCTTCGAGTACACGAATTCCTGCCCCACATTGTTGCCGGGATAGAACCATGCGCGGATCGCTTCCGGTGAACCGACGGGGACCTCGTGGAACCTGACGACGGTCTTTGCCGTCGGCGAGAGGCGGTAGTCGGAAATCGCAATCACCGTGGCGATGATGTCCGAGCCGTCCGCATTGAAGATCTGCACGATGTGGCGGTCGCTCAACGAATCCGCCAGCTTGAACGTGTACGTGCCGGCCGGCAGCACGTGTCCCGGGATCTCCACCGGCTGGCTGAAGGTGATCACCGTTTTGTTGTTCCAGTCGTCCGCCCTGGCGTTGGGCGCCGTGGCGAACCCCAGCAGCGACAGCGCCAACCCGATCCAGATTGTCTTCTTGACCATCACACCCTTCTCTCTCTGAACACCATGTGAAACCGTCTCTCGACACTCCGTGCCTCGACCGTTCCGGCTGCGGCCTCACGGCCCGGTCCAGCCTGAACCCCAGAACCGTGTTCGCGGGAGCGTGGACATCGCGTCCCCTCGTGAGCCCCTGCGCCGGATCACCAGTTGAACCACTGGACTGAGCCGGGACAATCACGCGGCCGGACGCGCTCCTCACCGCTCGCCCGACAATCGCCCGGCACTTCCCATCCGCCGCGGTGTGTCGTGCCCTGCCGCCAGCGACACCACGCCCGGGCTCATCGCCGCGGCAATGACCAGGCCTTTCAGCGGACACTTCCTTCTCGAGTGGCGTCGCGGAGCGATCGTGCGGGAGGACGGCCGGCGTTGATGATCGTAGAAGAGCGAGGCGGTCGCGGCATGTACCCGATTGCACATCGCTAGCCCGTGCCCGTTGGACGCAGCACGCGCAGGGCGGGTCCCGCCACATGCGTCTGACGGTGCGGTGACTGCGCGACCGGCGCCGGCAGATCCTCGAGGTCGACGGCGCAATGGTGTTGCTGCAACCACCCCATGAGGATCAGCGGCAGGCGCGTCGTACGCCGGTTCGGGTCGCCCTCACAGCGATAGACATGAGAGCGCCGGGGCAGGTCCGCCGGATCGGCTCGCGCCAGCAGCCGTACGAGCGCGTCGTGACGCACCGGGTCGAAGAAGTGGATCATGGTCGTGCCCCGAAACCACGGGAGTGCGGCGATGGCGCTCAGGAAGACGCGCCTGCCTGGAGCGGGTCGTCGTGCACTCAGCCAGAGTGTCGTGGGGCCGTCGAGCGGTCAGGCGCATGAGCTCCGGATTCGCTGCCCCGGTCGCTCATGGCGGCGGTGGCCGTGCGCTCCACCTCGCGGGCGCCGTGTGCCACGGCCTCGGCGACGTGGTCACGGACGACCTGCCCCTTCCGGGTCAGCTCATCGACCGCGTCGCCCACACGGGCACTGGCCTGCTGATACCGTTCGGACGCGCGCCGGCCCAGACTGTTCGCG
>DATLRO010000062.1:0-4227 GCA_035534615.1 Vicinamibacterales bacterium | reverse complement strand
CGCCTCGTCCCGGACGAGCGCGTCCCGCTCGAAGCGATCGGCGGCGAACGGACTGACGTCGACCGTCTCTGACCGCTCCAGCCGGATCAGCTCGGACACCGCCTTGCCGGTCGCCGGCGCCATCATCAGGCCGTGGCCGCTGAAGCCGTTGGCCAGATAGAAGCCGCGCAGGCGGGGGTGCTCGCCGATGACCGGGTTGTGGTCGGGCGTCATCTCGTAGAGGCCGGCCCAGCCCTCGACCGGCAGCCTCGCGTTCTTCAGTACCGGCATCCGCCGCACGAGGGCCGGCAGGAACTCCCGCTCCCAGCGGCTGTCGTCGCACGCGAAGTTCTCGCCCGCCGGCTCGTCCGGCTTCGTGAACGCCAGGACGATCCGGTCCGGGTCGCCCGGCGAGACCGGGTCGACGTGGCGCCAGTGCACGCCGCCCGGATCGATCACCATCGGGAACCGGTAGGGCCAGACGCGGGGCAGCGCGCAGCGGAACAGGTGCTGGCGGACCGGCTGCACGGGGATCGACACTCCGGCCATCTCCGCCACCAGGCTCGCGTACGGCCCGGCGGCGTTCACGACGATCCCGGCGTCGATCTCATCGCCGTCGTCCAGCGTCACGCCGGTCGCCCAGCCTTCGGTGCGGTGGATGGCGACGACTTCGCCGGTCAGATATTCGGCGCCGGCCGCCTCCGCGCCGCTCCGGAAGCCGGCCAGCACCGCCTTCGGGTCCGCGTACCCGTCCTCGGATCCCATCACGCCGAAGACGATGTCGTCGAGCCACAGGTCCGGCACGAGGCGCCGGACCTCGTCCACGCTCAGCCGCTCGGCGCGGGCGCCGAGGGCGCGCTGCCGTTCGAGCCGGCCTTCGACGCGGCCGGCCGATTCGGCGTCGATCAGGAACAGGTAGCCGCGCTGCGTGAACCGGGCGTCGACCGGGCGTGCGGAGGTGCTCATCCGCGCGTTGAATTCCCGGTAGAACGCGATGCTGTACTGCGCCATCCGGATGTTGACCGCGGAGCCGAACTGCTGGCGGATGCCGCCCATCGCGAGGTTCGACGAGGCGCGCGCGTACGACGGATCGCGCTCGACGACGACCACGCGCCCGGTGAAGCCGTCGCGGCGGAGGTGGTAGGCGACGCTCGACCCGACGACCCCGCCGCCGATGATGAGAATATCGGCGGTCATGACGCGAGTGGTGCCGCCGTCCGGCGCCGGCGCCGTCCGAGCCGGTAGAACAGGGCGCCGAGCGCCAGCACGGCGGCCGACTGGCCGATCAGGTTCGCTTCGTAATTCGCGACGCTGCCGGTCCCCGGAGGCGGCACGAACAGCAGTCCCAGCGAGATGACCGTGGCCAGCAGGCCGAGGGCCGCGGTGGTCCACAGGCCGGGGCGTCCGCCCGGGACCCGGACTGCGGCCGCCGGCGCGCCCTCGTCGCCTTTCCTCCGCAGGCGGACGAGCGCCGCGAACAGGTACAGGTAGGGAATGAAGTAGATGAGGATCGTCAGGTTCACCAGGATGTCGTACGCCTCCTGCACGCTCGTGGCCGCGCCGGTGACGCTCAGGAAGACCGACGCGAGGAACAGCAGCGAGGCGACGACCCCCTGGACGAGGAGCGCGACGTACGGTGTCTGGTAGCGCGGGTGCAGCCGGCCGAACCACGCCGGCACCAGCGCATCCTCGCTCGCCGCGAACGGCACGCGCCCGGCCGCTGCGAACCACGAGCTGGTGCCCGCAATCGAGCCGAGCGCGATCAGCGCGCCGGTCAGGGCGCCGAAGCCCGGCAGGCCGAGGCGGCCGGCCACGAGCGCGATGGCGTCCGGGATGCCGCTCCGCTCGCTGAGCGCCGACGCCGGCACGACCACCAGCACCGCGACGGCGCCCGCGAGGTAGATGGCGGTTGTCGCGAGGCCGGCGATGACGACGCCGCGCGGAATGGTGCGGCGCGGATCCTTGATTTCCCGGCTGACGAACGCGGTGATCTCGAAGCCCGAGAACGCGAAGCACATCGCGGACCACAGGCTGACCGTGCTCCAGACGTCGCCGCGCGGCAGCAGCGCGTGCGGGGCGAACGACGTGGCCGATCCGAACCGCGCGAGCCCGATCGCCCCCATGGCGATCAGCAGGCCGGCCGGCAGCCAGACGCCCGCGCTGCCGACGTTCTGCAGCCATCGGCCGAGGTCCAGCCCGACGACGTTGATCCAGACGCAGATCCAGAGCACGACGAGCACGAACGCGACCGACGCGCCGCGGCTGTTGATGAGCCAGGCGCCGCGGTCGCCGAAGACGACGAACGCGTTGGCGGCGGCGAACAGCAGCAGGGAGGGAAAGTAGAACAGGTTGTTCAGCCAGAGGCACCAGGCGCACAGGAAGCCGTGGCGCGGGCCGAACGCGCGCCGCGTCCAGGCATACAGCCCGCCCTCCTCGGGATAGCGGCTCGACAGCTCGGCGACGGTGAACGCCAGCGGCACGAAGAACGCGACGCACGCCAGCACCCAGAGGGTCACCGCCGGCGCGCCGGCGCGGGCGCTCCGCGCGATCCAGCGCAGGCCGACGACGCCGACGATCGTCATGCCGACGACGTCGCGCAGCGAGAGGACGCGGCGCAGGCTCGCGTCGGGGCGATCGGCGGGGGCGTCCGGCACGGCGCGGTCAGATCCTTCCCGGACGGCGATCGCTCAGGACGCCGGCCGCTGGTGTTCCAGATACGCTTTCAACGAATCGAGCGCCCGTGCCCAGCCGGAGTCGATGACCTCGTAGTAACGGCGCCAGCGCGGGCTGTCCTCGTAGCCGTTCTGCACGACGTGCAGCCGCGCGACGTTCTCCTGGCTGCCCGGCCGGCGCAGCCGCATCCAGCCCCGCGCGTCGACCGTCTTGCACGTCACGTCCAGCGCCATCGGGCCGATCGGCTCGCCGTCGGGCGGCAGCCAGTACGCGTCGGCCACGAAGAAGCTGCGGCCGGCCTGGTACTGGATCACCGTGCCGTGAAAGACGCCGCCGAGCCGGCCGAGGAGCCCGTCCGTGAAGTCGGTCGGCGCCCATTCCACCGCGTACGCCCCGAGCGTGCGGGGCGTGGTCACGGCGCGGCGCACCTGCCACCACACGGCCAGCGCCTGCGCATCGAAGAAGGCGCCGAGGATGCGCGCCGGCGGCGCCGCGATCGTGATCGTGCGATCGAGACCGGCCGGTCGTCGCGCCGCCGCCCGGGTCGTCCGTTCCGAAGATCCTGAAGACATGAGTGTCCGTCCCGGGCCGCTGAGCGCGGCCGCGGTCGGCTGATCGTATCGCGGGTGTGGCCCCGGGTAGAAGTCCGAAGATGATAAAGTGCTACGGATGGAAGCACAGCCGCTGGCCTACCTGATGCCGGAGTTCCTGGACAGTCAGGAGGCCCGTCCCATCCGCATCATCGCCGAATACCTCGAGCCGCTCAGCCGGTTCCGGCTGCACAACGTGCAGGACACCGTGGTGTTCTTCGGGTCGGCCAGGGTCCAGAGCCGCGAGCGCGCCACGCGGCAGCTCGATCGCGCGGTCGCGCAGCGCGGGCAGGGCACGCCGGAATACGAGGCGGAGGTCGCGCGCTGCCGCAAGGCGGTCGAATGGGCGAAGTTCTACGAAGACGCGCGCGAGGTCGCGCGCCTGCTGACGGCCTGGACGCAGACGCTGAACGCCCCCTACCGCCGCTTCGTCGTCTGTTCCGGCGGCGGCCCGGGCATCATGGAGGCGGCCAGCCGCGGCGCCTACGAGGCGGGCGGCAAGAGCGTCGGCCTCAACATCCGGCTCCCGTTCGAGCAGGGCGCCAACCCCTACATCACCGACGGCCTGCACTTCGAGTTCCACTACTTCTTCATGCGCAAGTTCTGGTTCGCGTATCTCGCGAAGGCGCTCGTCGTCTTTCCGGGCGGATTCGGGACGCTCGACGAGCTGTTCGAGATTCTCACGCTCGTGCAGACGCAGAAGCTCTCGAAGAGGCTGGACGTCCTGCTCTACGGGCGCGACTACTGGAACCAGGTGCTCAACCTGCGGCCGATGATCGAGTGGGGTGCCATCGAGGAGCGCGACCTCGGCCTCATGCACTTCGTCGATTCGCCGCAGGAGGCGTTCGAGCTGCTGCGCACGCAGCTGATGGAACGCCACTTCAAGTCCGCCTGGCCGCAGGAGGAATCGGCCCCCGGGATCGCGAAGACGCGGGGATGAACGTTCAGGGCCCGGGGCCCGGTGTTCGGGGCGCCCGGAGCCTCG